>NZ_JBIADZ010000035.1:0-88113 GCF_042868035.1 Streptomyces sp. NPDC007875
TTGCCCTTGGCGTGCTGCTTCTCCACCGCGCGCGCGGACCCCGCATGGGTCGCCTCTTCGATGCGGCGCTGCAGATCCGCGAGCTTCCCCGCGGTGGTGTGACGGTCTGGAATCTCGGGGGCGATCTCCGGCTCGGACATCGGGATGCGGCTCCTGCTCGTCCTGGGGGTGGATACGGCGGACTTCTGGATACGGCGGACTTCTTCAGGGTCGGAGGGAATCGGAGGAAGCGGTGGAAACGGGGTATGGGGTCGGAATCGTGATCAGTGGGGCCTAAGGACGTTCGGTGGTTACGGACCGTTCGGCAGCCGTTGCGCCGGCTGGGCTACCGGCACGTAGCGTATCGGCGGCTCCGCTTGGTGGCACTGCGTCGTTGGCCACACCTCCTGACCCTAGGCTGGCCCTCATGACGCCTTCTGACACCTCAGGGAGCCCAGGTGACGGGCCCGGCCGCTGGTCCGATCTCGAGCGGCCCCCCTTGAACGCTACCGCGCTGCGCCGGGGTCTGGTGCGCCCCGGCGGGCTGTGGACCGAGTTCGAGGTGGTGCAGGCGACCGGCTCGACCAATACGGATCTGGTCACCCGGGCCCGGGCCGGAGCCCCCGAGGGCGCGGTGCTCGTCGCCGAGGAGCAGACCGCGGGGCGCGGTCGGCTCGACCGCGCCTGGACGGCCCCGGCCCGGTCCGGGCTCTTCTTCTCCATCCTGCTACGGCCCGCCGACGCCGGCGTGCCCACGGAGCGCTGGGGCTGGCTGCCGCTGCTGGCCGGGGTCGCGAGCGCCGGGGCGCTCAGCCGCACGGCGGGCGTGGACACCGCGCTGAAGTGGCCGAACGACCTGCTGGTGACGGTGGCGGGCGAGGAGCGGAAGTTCGGCGGGATCCTCGCCGAGCGGGCCGGGGACGCGGTGGTCATCGGCATGGGGCTGAACGTTTCGCTGCGCGCCGATGAGCTTCCGGTGCCCACCGCCGGGTCGCTGGCCCTGGCCGACGCGATCTCCACCGACCGCGATCCGCTGCTGCGGGCCGTGCTGCGCTCGATCGCGGAGTGGTACGGGGAGTGGTGCCGCTTCGAGGGCGACCCCGGGGCGAGCGGCCTCCAGGAGACCTACGCGGCGGGCTGTGCGACCCTCGGGCGGCAGGTGCGCGCCGAGCTTCCGGGCGGCCGGGAGCGCGTCGGCGAGGCGGTCGCGGTCGACGGCGACGGACGGCTGGTTCTGGCCACCGAGGGCGGGGTTCAGGAGCCGGTCTCCGCCGGGGACATCGTGCATCTACGCTCCGTACCGAGGGAGGAATGAACCCCTGCCGTGGAGAGTGAGCTACGGCACACCTGACGTATCGTGGTCGCGGTCGGTCCAGCTCGGGGCGGCTGTGGGCGATTCGGAACCCCAACCGGGAAGAGGGAACGGAAGGGCAGTGCGCAGGGATCTGACAGGGGGCGGGCGGTGACCGCCGACGACGCGGGTTCCGGCACGGCCGAGGAGCGCGAGGCGTGGGACGCCGCCGCGCCGGACGGGGCCGTACGGGACACCGGGGCGCGGGAGAGCTCCGCCGCCCAGGCTCCCGAGGAGGCCCCCGACGAGGAGGACCAGCCGGATCCCATCGCGCTCCGGCTGGAGCAGCTCATCCTCGGTGCCGAGCGGCGCTACACCCCCTTCCAGGCCGCCCGCAGCGCGGGCGTCTCGGTCGAGCTGGCCACCCGCTTCTGGCGGGCCATGGGCTTCGCCGACATCGGCCAGGCCAAGGCGCTGACCGAGGCCGATGTACTGGCGCTGCGCCGGCTGTCCGGTCTGGTGGAGGCCGGGCTGCTGAGCGAGCCGATGGCCATCCAGGTGGCGCGGTCCACCGGCCAGACCAGCGCTCGGCTCGCGGACTGGCAGATCGACTCGTTCCTGGAGGGGCTCACCGACCCCCAGGAGACCGGGATGACCCGGACCGAGATCGCGTATCCGCTGGTCGAGCTGTTGCTGCCGGAGCTTGAGGAGTTCCTGGTCTACGTCTACCGGCGCCAGCTCGCGGCCGCGACCGGCCGGGTGGTGCAGGCGGCGGACGACGCGGAGATGGTGGACCGGCGGCTGGCGGTCGGCTTCGCGGACCTGGTGAGCTTCACCCGGCTGACCCGGCGGCTGGAGGAGGAGGAGCTCGGCGAGCTGGTCGAGGCGTTCGAGACCACGGCCGCCGACCTCGTGGCGGCCCACGGCGGGCGGCTGATCAAGACGCTGGGCGACGAGGTGCTCTACGCGGCCGACGACGCGGGCATCGCCGCCGAGATCGGGCTGCGCCTGATCGAGACGCTCACGCATGACGAGACGATGCCGGAGCTGCGGGTCGGGATCGCGTTCGGCACGGTCACGACCCGCATGGGCGACGTCTTCGGAACGACGGTGAACCTGGCGAGCCGGCTGACGTCCATAGCCCCCAAGAACGCGGTCCTGGTGGACGGCGCGTTCGCGGAGGAGCTGAGCCGCACCGGAGACGCCCCGGTGTCGGAGGCGGAGGCCGCGGAGGCGGCCGCCGCGGCGGAGAAGGAGGGCGAGGAGCCGCCCTCGTACCGGTTCGCGCTCCAGCCGATGTGGCAGCGGCCGGTGCGTGGTCTGGGGGTCGTGGAGCCGTGGCTGTTGAGCCGCCGCGCATGACCCCGGGCGGGCGGCCGGGCATGACCTCGGGGCGCCGTCGCGCATGACCCCGGGTCGCCGCCGGGCGGGACATGGCGGGCGACTGTCGTCCGGATCCCTTCGGTGGCTTCGGCCGGATCGTTGAACCGGGCGCGGATCCGGGCCTGTTGGGCTAGCCTACGTCCGCAAGATCCACTCGGTGGATCCCAGGTCCTGTCGTCGAAGTAGCACCGTCCGCGTCCGCCCGCGGGGTGGGCCCGGCGGTGTCCAGGAGCTCGTGTGACCCCGCTTTACGATTCGAGTGCTCAGCGTCCGGACGCCTTACCTCCGCCGGGCTGCCCCGCCCATGAGGGGGCCGGTGCCGAGCCGCTCCACGCGCCCGAGTTCGGAAGAGACCCCTTCGCGGTCTACCGGCGCCTGCGTGAGACCCACGGCCAGCTCGCGCCGGTGGAGCTGGACAGAGGCGTCCCGGCCATGTTGTGCCTGGGGTACGACACCGCGCTGGAGATCATGCGGCGCCCCGAGACCTTCTCCAAGGACCCCCGCCACTGGCGGGCCAGGAACGAGGGCGTGCTGCCCGGGACCAGCTATGCCCCGCAGGTCATCAGGCCCCGGCCGCAGGCCGACTTCGTGGACGGCGAGGAGCACCGGCGGCTGCGCGGCGCCATCGAGGACTGCACCGGCCGGATCGACTCCGGTGCGCTGCGGAACTATGTCGAGCGCATCGCCGACTCGCTGATCGACCAGTTCTGCGAGGCGGGCGAGACCGAGCTGATCGGGACGTACTGCGCACTGGTCCCGGTGCTGGTGACCAGCCAGCTCTTCGGCTTCCCGCAGCAGTCCATGGACCCGCTGCTGAGGGGCGTGGTGGCGTTCATCGACGGCTCGGATCCCGCGGGCGGGGACCGGGCCGCGGGCGCGGCGCTGCGCGAGCTGATCGACCTCAAGCGACGCGATCCGGGCGCCGACATCACGTCCTGGCTGATCGCCCATCCGGCGCGGCTGACCGACGAGGAGCTGGTCGAGCAGCTCCTGCTGCTGATCGGGATGGTGACCGGGCTGGTGCCCGGTCTGATCGGCAACTCGCTGCGGGTGCTGCTCACCGACGAGCGGTTCTCGGGCGAGCTGATGGGCGGCAGCATGCTCGTCGAGGACGCCCTGGACGAGGTGCTCTGGACCGATCCGCCGCTGGCCAACATGGGGCTCTACTTCCCGGTCCATGACACCAACCTCGCCGGGAAGCGGCTGCGCGCGGGCGACGCCGTGATGATCAGCTTCGCGGCGACCAACCGGGACGCCCTGCTGAGGTCCCCGCACAAGCAGGGCAACCGGGCCCATCTGGCGTTCGGCGCGGGCCCCCACGCCTGCCCCGGCCGGGGCTCGGCCCGGCTGATCGCCTCCGTCGCGCTGGAGAAGCTGCTGGACCGGATCCCGGACCTCGCGCTGGCCGGGGATGTCGAGGAGCTGAAGTGGCTGTCCGGGATCTTCGTACGGGGGGTGGTCTCCCTGCCGGTGCGGTTCGCCCCCGTCGCCAGGCCGGGGGGACGGCGCCCCGGCCCGCCCGCCGCCCGCCCCGGCGAGCGGGACCCGCAGGACCAGCGGCCCGAGGCGCCGCAAGGGGCGCTGCCGGGCATGCCGCAGGGCATGCCGCAGGGGGCGCCTCCGCCGCCGCCCATCCCGCCGTTCTCGCTGCCGCTCGCCACCGAGGGGGCGTCCGTGTCCGGAGGTGAGCCCCTGGAGGGGACGGACCTGGAGGAGCAGGGTGAGGACGGGCAGAAACAGTCGGTCCTGCTGGGCTTTCTGAACCGGTGGCGGCGGGCCCGCTAGGCCCGGTCCGGGTGGCTCACAGGTTCCGCACACCCCGGGGAGCTGAAATGATCGCCGCATGGGGTTCACGGTCGTTAACCGGGAGAGTGTGTGATGAGTGAGCAGCGGTACGGGGAGTGGGTCGCGGTCCGCAGGGACGGCTTCGTGGCCGAGCTGGTGCTGGACCGGCCCAAGGCCATGAACGCCGTCTCCTCCGAGATGGCGCGCTGCATCACGGCGGCCTGCGCGGCACTGTCCGAGGACCGTGACGTGCGGGCCGTCGTGCTGACCTCGACCCATGAGCGGGCCTTCTGCGTGGGCGCGGACCTCAAGGAGCGCAACTCGCTCTCCGACGCCGAGATGCTGCGGCACCGGCCGGTCTCCCGCGCCGCCTACACCGGGGTGCTGGAGCTGCCGATGCCCGCCATCGCCGCGATGCACGGCTTTGCGCTGGGCGGCGGCTTCGAGCTGGCCCTGTCCTGTGACGTGATCGTCGCCGACCCCACCGCCGTGGTGGGGCTGCCGGAGGTGTCGGTCGGGGTGATCCCGGGCGGCGGCGGAACCCAGCTGCTGCCGCGCCGGGTGGGCGCCGCACGCGCCGCCGAGCTGATCTTCTCCGCACGCCGGGTGGCCGCCGCGGAGGCCCATGAGCTGGGCCTGGTGGACCGGCTGGCGGCGGAGGGCGAGGACCGGACCCAGGCGCTGGAGCTGGCCCGGGCCATCGCCGCCAACTCCCCGGTGGGCGTGCGGGCCGCCAAGAAGGCGCTGCGGCTGGGGCAGGGGCTGGATCTGCGGGCCGGTCTGGAGGTCGAGGACGCGGCGTGGCGGACGGTGGCCTTCTCCGGCGACCGCGCGGAGGGTGTTGCCGCGTTCAACGAGAAGCGGTCGCCGAACTGGCCGGGGGAGTGAGGGGCGGGTCGGCCGGACTGGCCGGGCCGGCCGGAGAGTGAGAAGCACGTCCGCCGTCCGCCGGACTGGCCGGGGGCCGGGGGAGTAGGGATCCCGGACCGGGGAAGCCGACCGGGTCCGGGGAGTGGCCCCGGCCCGGCGAGCGCGCGGTCACCGGGGGTGACCGTTCGCTCGGATACCCGGGGTGAACGGCCCGCAGCGGATTGTTCTCGACGTTCTTACGCTGGAGAGCAGAGCGAACGATGCATGGCCGTGAGGAATGCGAGGCCGTCGTGACGGACAACGGGGAGATCGGCGGACGGCCCGCCGGGGTCGATGGGCGATTGCGGGCCGTCGTGGGGCTCGCCCAGGGGATGGCGGCGGCGCACACCCCGCAGGAGTCGGTGGGCGCGGCGGCCGAGGCGGCCCGCCGCGCCCTCGACGGCGGCTTCGCGGCGATCTCGGTGTGGGAGCGTGCGCGGGGGCGGCTGCGGGTGCTGGTCAACGTGGGCGAGCTGATGGCGGGCGAGGAGCCGCTGCCGGAGGACGAGTCGTATCCGGTGCACGACTTCCCGGAGATCGCCGAGTTCCTGCATGAGCACTGGGCCGCGGGCGGCGAGCCGCACGCCTGGGTCGAGACCGCGGACGGCGTACGCCCCGGCTCGACCCCGCCCGGTCACCAGGGCGCGCCTGCCAGTGGTAGCTGGGGGAGGGTGGCCGCCCTGCGGCGGCGCGGCCGGGGGAGCTGTGTGGTGGCCCCGATCGTGCTGCACGGGCGGGCGTGGGGCGAGCTGTATGTGGCCCGGGCGGCCGGACGTCCCGTCTTCGACCGCGACGACGCCGACTTCGCGACCGTGCTGGCCTCGGTGACCGCCGCCGGGCTGGCCCAGACCGAGCGCCTGGAGGAGGCCCGCCGCCTCGCCTTCACCGATCCGCTGACCGGCCTCGGCAACCGCCGCGCGGTGGACATACGGCTGGACGAGGCGCTGGAGGCGTATCACGCGGACGGCACCGTGGTGAGCCTGGTGGTCTGCGATCTCAACGGCCTCAAGCGGGTGAACGACACCCTGGGCCACGCGGTCGGCGATCGCCTGCTGGAACGGTTCGGCTCATTGCTCTCGCTGTGCGGCGCGATGCTGCCCGGGGCGCTGGTGGCCCGGCTGGGTGGCGATGAGTTCTGTCTGCTGGGGGTCGGGCCCCCGGCGGACGAGGTGGTGCGGGTGGCGGATGAGCTGTGCCGCCGGGCCGCCGAGCTGGAGATGGGCGAGGGGGTCGCCTGCGGGATCGCCTCCACGGGCGATCCGATCGGCCCCGTGCCGTCGGCTCGCCGCCTCTTCCGTCTGGCGGACGCGGCGCAGTACCGGGCCAAGGCGGCGCGCTCGCTCAAGCCGGTGGTGGCGGGGCGGGATGGGGGCACGGAGGACTCGGTGATCCGCCTGGCTGACACGTCCCCCGCCCACCCCCCGGAGCGTCGCCGCTTCCGTGGCCGCCGCTGAGGCGCACGGCGCGTTTCGTTCCCCACCCGCCCCGAGGGCCCCGATGGGGCTCCGCCCCGGACCCCGGCGTGGGGGCGAGACGCGTTTCGTTCCCCACCGTTCCCGCCCCTTCCCGAACCGGGGCTCCGCCCCGGACCCCGCTCCTCAATCGCCGGAGGGGCTGGAAGATGGGGCTCCACCCCCGGGGGCTTGGCGGGGCCGCGCCCCCTCGGACCCGGCGGGCCGAGCCCCGGTGGGGGTGGGGGTGGCCCCGTTCGGGAAGGGGTGGGGTGAGGGAAGGTCCAGCGGGGTGACAGGGGGCGATTCACTCTCTAGGGTGCCTGAATATGGATATGCACTCTGTGGTCGTGGGGACGTCCGGAACGACCGCCGACGATGTCATCGCCGTGGCACGCGGCGCCGCGCGCGTCGAGGTCTCCGAGGCGGCGATCGAGGCCATCTCGGCCTCACGGCAGGTGATCGACGATCTCGCCGCCAAGCCCGAGCCCGTCTACGGCGTCTCCACCGGCTTCGGCGCGCTCGCCGTACGCCACATCAGCCCCGAGCTCCGCGCCCAGCTGCAGCGCAACATCGTCCGTTCGCACGCCGCCGGCATGGGTGCGCGGGTCGAGCGCGAGGTGGTGCGGGCGCTGATGTTCCTGCGGCTGAAGACGCTCGCGTCCGGCCGTACCGGGGTCCGGCCCGTCGTGGTCGGGACGATGGCCGCGCTCCTCAACGCGGGGATCACCCCCGTGGTGCACGAGTACGGCTCGCTGGGCTGCTCCGGGGACCTCGCGCCGCTGTCCCACTGCGCGCTGACCCTGATGGGCGAGGGCGAGGCCGAGGGCCCCGACGGGGTGGTGCGGCCGGCCGCCGAGCTGCTGGCCGAGCACGGCATCGAGCCGGTCGAGCTCCGTGAGAAGGAGGGGCTCGCGCTGCTCAACGGCACCGACGGGATGCTCGGCATGCTGATCATGGCCTGTGCCGATCTCGCCCGGCTGTTCACCGTCGCCGATGTGACCGCCGCCCTCTCGCTGGAGGCGCTGCTCGGCACCGACCGCGTCCTCGCGCCCGAGCTCCACGCCATCCGCCCCCACCCGGGGCAGGCCGCCAGCGCCGCCAACATGCTGCGGGTGCTGGAGGGTTCGGGGCTCACCGGGCACCACCAGGACGACGCGCCGCGCGTCCAGGACGCGTACTCGATCCGCTGCGCCCCGCAGGTCGCGGGCGCCGGCCGGGACACCCTCGCGCACGCCCGGCTGGTCGCCGACCGCGAGCTGGCCTCCGCCGTGGACAACCCCGTCGTCCTGCCGGACGGGCGGGTGGAGTCCAACGGCAACTTCCACGGCGCCCCCGTGGCGTATGTCCTGGACTTCCTCGCCATCGCGGCGGCCGACCTCGCCTCGATCGCCGAGCGCCGCACCGACCGGCTGCTGGACAAGAACCGCTCCCACGGCCTGCCGCCCTTCCTGGCCGGCGACCCGGGCGTGGACTCGGGGCTGATGATCGCCCAGTACACCCAGGCGGCGCTGGTCAGCGAGATGAAGCGGCTGGCGGTGCCCGCCTCGGTCGACTCCATCCCGTCCTCCGCGATGCAAGAGGACCATGTCTCGATGGGCTGGTCGGCGGCCCGCAAGCTGCGTACGGCGGTGGACAACCTGGCCCGCGTCCTGGCCGTCGAGCTGGTCGCCGCCACCCGCGGCGTCGAGCTGCGCGAGGGGCTGGAGCCCGCGCCCGCGAGCCGGGCGGTGCTGGCGGCGGTGCGCCGGGCGGGCGTCGAGGGGCCGGGCGGGGACCGCTATCTGGCGCCCGACTTGGCCGCGGCGGACGCGTTCGTACGGTCCGGAGAGCTGATCGAGGCCGTGGAGTCGGTGACGGGCCGCCTGGACTGAACCGGCCGCGTGAACGGAAGAGGCCACGTGGATCGAGCGGTCCGCCCGGACTGGACCGGCCGCGTCAGCGGTGTCAGTACGCCTCCGGGCGGGTCCGCCGTACGGAGGCCGTCACCATCGCGACGCCCAGGCCCAGAAAGGCCGTGCCGCCGAAGAGATACGGGGTGACGTCCACACTGCCGGTGTCGGCCAGATCCCCGTCGGGCACGGCCTCGGTCCTGGGCCCGGATCCGGGCGAGGTCTGCGAGGTCGCCGACGACGACCCAGGGTCCTCCACCGTCGCGTTGGCGGACGGAACGAACCACAGGGCGCACAGCAGCGAACCGGCAGCGGCGGCCGTCAGCAGCGGTCGGCGTGCGGACAACGGCATCCTCCTTGAGGCTGCGGCAAATTGACCCCGTGCGCCGATCGTAGTGACAACTGCGGGTCGTGCGGAAGCGAGACGGGTAGGACCCCTAACCTCCGTCGCATGACGAGTACCGAGACATCCCGGTTTGTCCGGCTTCGCGTGGAGCTCGTGGTGGAGATCACCGATCCGGACGGGCTGCGGCGCGCGACGTACGAACGGATCGACGGCGATGAGTCCCTGGCCGCGGAGGAGCGAGGACACGCGCGCCGCATGGTGGAATCGGACGAGGCCGAGGCGCTGGCGTATCTGGTCGATCCGTTCGAGTTGGTGGAGGAGGTGCCGGGGGTCGAACTGGCCCAGGCGTCCTGGAGCAGCGAGCACATCGACTACGATCCTCGCGCCGCCGAGTGGTCCGGGGCCTTCGCCGACCTGGACGAGGACGATTGAGGAGCCGGGCGGCGGCGCCCACGGCGGCCCCCGGGGCGGCGCACACGGCGGCTCAGGGCGGCACCGAGGGGGCTCAGGGCGGCGAAGACGGGGCGAAGACGGCAGAGCCGTACGGGTCCGGGTGCCGGCGGGTCTTAGGCTTGTCCGGTGTCTTTGCTAAGTGGCCTTGCGCACAGTTTTACTGTGCGTGGAACCGGCCAAAAGGTACAGGCGTTCTTTTCAGGCAGGTCCGGGGTTTCTGGGGTCCAGATCAAGATCCAGGTCAAATGGAGAAGCGTGTGATGACGGACGGCAAGCGCCGTAAGGGGCTGGTGGCCGCGGCTGCCGTGCTCGGCGGCGTACTCACTCTCGCCGCATGCGGCGGGGATGGCGGCGGTGACGACGCCAAGAACGACGGGAACAAGTCGCAGTCGCAGGTCGACGAGGCAGCGGCCAAGGACGCGTCGGACGCCCACATCAAGATCACGCCGAAGGCCGGTGCGACGAACGCGGGCATCAACAGTGACACCAAGGTCACGGTCAGCGGGGGCAAGCTCAGCTCCGTCACGATGACGTCCGCGGCGACCGGCAACACCGTGGCCGGGACCATATCGCCCGACAAGACGTCCTGGAAGCCGAGCGGGCAGCTGGAGCGCGCCACCCAGTACAAGATCTCCGCGTCCGCCGAGGACTCCAAGGGCCGTAAGGCGACCGAGAACTCGTCCTTCACCACCGTCTCGCCCTCCAACAGCTTCATCGGCAACTTCACGCCGGAGGACGGCTCCACGGTCGGCGTCGGCATGCCGGTGTCGATCCGGTTCGACAAGGCGGTGACCAACAAGAAGGACGTCGAGTCGCACATCAAGGTCACCTCCAGCAGCGGCCAGCAGGTGGTCGGCCACTGGTTCGACGGGAACCGGCTCGACCTGCGTCCGAAGGACTACTGGAAGGCGGGCTCGACCGTCTCCTTGAAGCTCGACCTGGACGGTGTCGAGGCGTCGCCCGGTGTCAAGGGCGTCCAGGAGAAGACCGTCAACTTCAAGATCGGCCACTCGCAGGTCTCCACGGTCGACGCCGAGTCCAAGGAGATGAAGGTCGTCCGCGACGGCAAGCTGCTGAAGACCATCAAGATCTCGGCCGGCAGCCCCGACAACACGACCTACAACGGTCAGATGGTGATCTCCGAGAAGTTCAAGGAGACCCGGATGAACGGCGCGACGGTCGGCTTCACGGATGACGACGGCAAGGGCGAGTACGACATCAAGGACGTGCCCCACGCGATGCGGCTGTCCACCTCGGGCACCTTCATCCACGGCAACTACTGGGGCGCCAAGTCCATCTTCGGCAACGTCAACACCAGCCACGGCTGTGTCGGCCTGTCGGACACCAAGGGAGCGGGCGACGCCAACACGGACGGCGCCTGGTTCTACAACAACTCCCAGGTCGGCGACGTCGTCGTCGTGAAGAACTCCAACGACAAGACCATCCAGCCGGACAACGGCCTCAACGGATGGAACATGGACTGGAGCCAGTGGGTGTCCGGAAGCGCCGTCGGCGGCGCCTGACACACCCTCTCCTCACCACCGCCGGGCGGCGGTCGGCCTTCGGGCCGGCCGCCGCCCGGCGGTTTTCACGGCAGCCTCAAGAACGGCCGGACAGCCGCGTGCCCGGCGGTTCACCGACCGGTGCGCGCCGCAGCGATCCCGTCGAGTGGCGTGCCGCCCCGGCCGGAGGAGAATGGGCCGAAGGGGGCCATCCCATCCGGCCGCGCCCGGCCGGAGGTGGCGATACGGAGGCGGCCCCATGCCCGAAGTCACGTCCTATCAGCCCGGAACGCCCTGCTGGATCGATCTGATGATCCCCGACCAACGGGCCGCCCTGGACTTCTACTCCGGGCTGTTCGGCTGGGAGGCGGAGGTCGGCCCTCCGGAGGCCGGGGGCTATGCGATGTGCACCCTGAAGGGCAAGCCCGTCGCGGGGGCCATGTCCGCGCAGTCGATGTCCGGTGAGGGCCCGCCGCCGACCGTGTGGACCACCTACTTCTGCTCCGCCGACGCCCAGGCCACCTCGGAGGCCATCAGCCGGGCCGGGGGCACCGTGCTGCTGCCGGTCATGGACGTGATGGACCTGGGACGGATGCTGGTGGCGGCCGACCCGCTGGGAGCCGTCTTCGGCGTCTGGCAGCCGCTCAGCTTCCCCGGCACCGGTCTCGTCAACGAGCCGGGCACGCTGATCTGGAACGAGCTCAACACCACCGACCGGGAGGCGGCTTCGGCGTTCTACGCCGAGGCGCTGGGCCTGGAGTCGACCCCGATGGAGGGCGCTGAGGGCTATTTCGCGCTCTCCGTCGACGGCCGCACGGTCGGCGGGCTCCAGCCGCTGCGGGAGGGGATGCCGCCGGAGGTGCCCCCGCACTGGCTGGTCTATTTCGCCGTCGAGGACGCCGACCGCTCCGCGGCCAAGGTGTCCGCGGAGGGCGGCACGGTCCTCCGCCCGCCGTACGACATGATCGCGGGCCGGATGTCCCTGGTGAAGGACCCGCAGGGGGCGCCGTTCGCCCTCATCGCCCCGAAGCCCATGAGCTGAGCCGCGGGCCGAACCGGCGCGGAACCCCCGCTCGATCCCGCTCAGACCCGCTTGAGGACGAAGTAGCCCGAGGTGGAGCCGACGGGCGTGTACCGCGTGTCCGGGTGGAGCTGCCCCGCGTAGTCGACCACCTGCCGCACGGTGCGCTCCGGCGGCTCCTGCAGGGCTATGTAGTCCGGCTGTACGTCCTCGGTGGCGCCGACCCACAGCACCCGGCAGCGGCTGGTGAGCCGGCTTATCGGCCCGACGTTGGCCTCCACCGTCGCCCCGTCCGGGATCCGGTCCAGCAGCCGCTCCACCGCGCCGGCCTGCGGCGGCTTGTCGTAGGTGGCGCCCTGGGTGAGGCCGTACAGCGGCATGGAGGACGACAGCGCCAGGGCCGCGCCGCACACCGCGGCGGGCAGCTGACGGGCGTACGAGGCGAGCCAGGGCCGCCGGGTGGCGCGGGTGCGGTCCAGGGCGTCCACCAGGGCCAGCAGGACGACCGGCATCAGCACCGCGTTGTAGTGCCAGTCCGTGCCCCAGTAGTGGTCGTCGTGGGAGAGGAAGCGCCAGCCGAGGGTGGGCACGGCGGCCAGCAGCAGCGGGGAGCGCAGCGCCAGCAGACCGGTGGTCGGCAGCAGGATCCACAGCAGGGTGCGCAGCGCGGTGCCGAAGGGGATCGTGCCCGTCTGCTCACCGCCGTTGCCGACCTTGTCCCAGTAGTCGTACGAGCCCCCGCCGTTGAAGCCGGGGATGACGACGCCGAGCGCGAGCGCCGAGACCATGACGCCGAAGCCCATCAGCACGACGGCGAGCGGGACGGCGCGGGGGCCGCGCTCGGGGTCACGCCGGGCGCGGATCCACACGACCGCGCCGATCGCGGCCACGGTGGCGCCCATGTCCTCTTTGACGAAGACCAGCGGGGCGGCCCACAGCATCGCCGGGTACCAGCGCCCCCGGATCACCGCCTCCAGGGAGAAGGCGATGAGCGGAACGGCGAAACATATCTCGTGGAAGTCGAAGTCGACGGCGCGCTGGACGCCCCAGGAGACCCCGTAGGCGATGCCGATCGCGAGCCCCCGGCCGCGCCCCAGCAGCCGGGCGGCGACGCGGGTGACGGGGACGGCGGAGACGGCGAACAGCGCCGCCTGCGCGACCAGCAGCGTGACGGGGCCGGGGAAGAGCCGGTAGACGGGGCCCAGCAGCGCCGTGATGGGGCTGAAGTGGTCGCCGAGGATATTGGCGCCGGGGCCCTTGAGATCGGCTATGGGGGCCTGGAAGTGCGCGTACGCCCGTATCGCCTGCTCGAAGATGCCCAGGTCCCAGGACATGGTGGCCATGCGGCGGTAGCGGCAGACCGACAGCGCCGTGAAGGCGGCGAAGAGGGCGAGGGCCAGCCAGTACGGATCGGCCCGCGGATGCCGCAGTAAACCCGCTCGCGCGACGAGCCGGGTACGCCCCGTGGTGACGGCGGTCGCCCTCTCGGCGCCGGTGCCGGGCGGAGCGGTTGCGGCCGTATCCATCCAGGGTCCTTATCGTGTGGGCGGTCTGTGCGAAAAGATACGCGAAGGGGGCGGGAAGGTTGCAGGGACGGTTTCGCATACCGATGCGGAGTTCTGTGGCGGTGCTGGTCGCGCTGTTGGCGGTCGGCGGCTGCAAGGCCGGCGACCAGGACGGTGACCAGGGTGGCGGCAAGGGCGGGGGCGCTTCGAGCGCGCCCGCGGCGTCCGGATCGGCCCTTACGGCTGTGTCCTCGCTCACAGTCAAAGGGCGTGCGCCGAAGACGGGTTATGAGCGCAGCGAGTTCGGCAGCTCGTGGGTGGACACCGACGACAACGGCTGTGGGACCCGCGACGACATCCTCAAGCGGGACCTGAAGGACGTGAGGTTCCGCGACGGCCACTGCCTGGTCGCCTCGGGCACGCTCACCGACGATCCGTA
The DNA here is from genome assembly GCF_042868035.1 of Streptomyces sp. NPDC007875. Lineage (NCBI taxonomy): Bacteria > Bacillati > Actinomycetota > Actinomycetes > Kitasatosporales > Streptomycetaceae > Streptomyces > Streptomyces sp. NPDC007875. The sequence continues at coordinate 13,957 of NZ_JBIADZ010000035.1, forward strand.
CACCGGTCGCGATGTGCGGTTCGTCCGGGGCCACAGCAAGGTGGACATCGACCATGTGGTCGCGCTGTCGGACGCCTGGCAGAAGGGCGCCCAGAAGTGGGACCGGGACAAACGCCTGGCGTTCGCCAACGATCCGTTGAATCTGATCGCCGTGGACGCGTCCGCCAACCGCCGTAAGGGAGACGGCGACGCGGCGACCTGGCTGCCGCCCAACAAGGCGTACCGCTGCGACTATGTGGCGCATCAGGTGGCCGTGAAGAAGGCGTACGGGCTGTGGGTGACCGAGGCCGAGAAGGGCGCGATGAAGCGGGTGTTGGGCGGCTGCCCCACGGCCGAGCTGCCCGTGCGCTCCGGCGGCCGCTAGGCCCGCTCGGGCCGATGGCGGCCGGAGGCTGACCAAGACCGTGGTGAATCGTTGTCCAAGCAGTGGCCTAGGCCGCGCCGACTCCATACCATCGATCAACGCCAGATCGTTTGTCGCGCCGCACGATCTCTGCCGGGAGGCTCAATGATCCGCCGCCATACTGCGCTCTCCGTCTCCGCCGCGTCCGCGCTCCTCCTCTCCGCCCCGCTGCTCACCGCGTGCGGCGAGGCCCCGCGGCCCGGCGCCGCGGCGGTCATGGACGGCGGCCGGATCACCGTGTCCGAGCTCCAGGGGCAGGTCAAGGCCGTCCGGGAGGCGCAGCGCAATGACCCGAGGGCGGCTCAAATGGTCGCGGGCAGCGGCCGGCTGAGCCAGGACACGCTGATCCGGATGATCCAGTTCCGGGTGATCGAGCGGGCCGGTAAGGACAACGGGATCAGCCTCACCCGCCGCGAGATCCAGCGCGCCCGCTCCGCCGCCGAGACGCAGAGCGGCGGGGCCACCGCCCTGCGCGCCCTGTATCTGCAGCAGGGCATCGCGCCCGGCGGCATCGACGAGGCCGTCCGGATGGACCTCACGCGCAACGCCCTGCTGCGCAAGCTGGGCACCTCCAAGGTCAACCAGGTGTTCGCCCGGACCTCCAAGGCGCTCGACATCAGGGTGAACCCCCGCTACGGAAAGTGGGACAACACCCAGGGCACCGCCGTCCTCGCCAGGGAGGCATGGCTGCGCACCTCCGGCGGCACCCCGGAGCAGGCGTAAGTTACGTTGCAAGGGTGACCGCAGCTGACTCGCCCGTCCCCGCCGACGCCGCCGCCCCCACCGGCCGCATCGTCCTCCTCACCACCACCCACCGGGTGGCGCCGGGGCTGCTGTCCTGGCCCGCCTGGCAGACGCTGCACGGCGCGGACCGGGTGCTCTCCGGCGATCCGGACCATCCGCAGCTGCCCTATCTGCGGGAGGCGGGCGTCGAGGTCGAGCCGGGCTCACCGGCCGCCCGCGAGCTGGTCGACTACTGCGTGGCCCAGGGCGGCCGCACGGCCGTCGTGCTCACCTCCGCCGAGGGCGAGTCCGAGCTGACCGACGGGCTGGCCCGGCTGGCCGGATCCGGCCGTGAGGCGATGCCGGACCTGGAGCTGCTGCCCGGTTCCTACGATCTGCCGGGCGCCCGGCTGCTCGATCTGGTGCAGGTCATGGACCGGATCCGGGCCGAGTGCCCGTGGAGCGGCACCCGGACCAACGAGGAGCTGGTGAAGTACGGCATCGAGGAGGCGTACGAACTCGTCGAGGCCATCGAGGAGGGCGACCGCGAGGCGCTGCTGGAGGAGCTCGGCGATGTGCTGTTGCAGGTCGTCTTCCACGCCCGGATCGCCCAGGACGACCCCGAGGACCCGTTCTCGATCGACGATGTGGCGGGCGGCATCGTGGACAAGCTGATCCACCGCCATCCGCATGTCTTCGGCGACGAGGCCGCCGAGACCGCCGAGGACGTCCAGAGGCACTGGCTGCGGACCAAGGCGGCCGAAAAGCAACGCGATTCGGTCACCGAAGGGGTGCCACTCGGCCAGCCCGCGCTCGCGCTGACCGCCAAGCTGGCCTTCCGCGCCCGTACGGCCGCTCTCGACGTGGCCCTGCCGGTCGGGGCGGGCGTCGGCTATGAGCTGCTGGCGCTCGCGGTGCGCGCCGAGGCGGACGGCGTGGACCCGGAGGCGGCGCTGCGCGCGGCGGCCCGCGCCTACCGCGACGCGATACGGGCGGCGGAGGGCTCCGCGGGGAGGTGACGCGGCGCGGTGCTGCGACGCGGTGGCACGGGGCGGTGACGCGGGCGGGGTGTGACGCCCGTGGGGCCGGAGTGATATCCGGGCGGGTCCGGGTACCCGGCCGTCATGGATACGTATACCGAGGATCTCGCCATGACCCGGGACCTGTTGGTCGGGACCGGGCCGTTCATCGTCGGTCTGGTGGTCGTCATCCTGTGCTTCGGGGCCGTGTGGTGGGGGATACGGCTACGGGCCCGTGAACCGGTCCCGCCCCAGCATCCGCAGCCCCGCGCCGGCGCCTGGCAGAAGGCCCAGGAGGCCGACCACGAGGCGCGGGCGGCGGGCCATGGCCCGGGGCATCAGGACGACGACGCCGGCGTCGGCTATGTCACCCAGCACCGCGAGCCCGATGAGCTGGACCGGGACCGCGGCCGCCGGTTGCCGTCCGAGCTGGGCGGCTCGGGGACGCGGGACTCCGGCAAGGGCGGCGCCGAGGGCCGGCCGATCTGGACCGAGGGCAGCAGCGGCTCGTTCGGCAACGGCTGAGGCGCGGGCCCGGCCACGGGGGCCGGGGTTACGGGCTGCCCACTGTGCCGCGGGCGCGCGACACGGGCCTACGACGCGGGCCCGGCACCGGTGGTGTCCGGTGCCGGGCCCGCGTCCGTGTCCCTTGTGGTGCGGCGGTCAGCCCGTGATGGGCACCGGCACCAGCGTGGCGCGGAAGTGGCGCAGGATCGGCGACTGGTCGGTGATCCGGAAGCCGTACACCTGGTCCGCGTTCTTGGCGATCTTCGCGAGCGTCTCGCCCACGTGGTCGTAGTGGCTGCGGGTGTAGACCCGGCGCGGCAGGGCGAGCCTGACCAGCTCGTACGGCGCGCTCTTGATCGGGTTCCCGTGCTCGTCCTCCTCACCGAGGTAGAGCGAGCCCAGCTCGGCCGAGCGGATGCCGCCCTCCAGGTAGAGCTGGCAGGCCAGGGCGTGGCCGGGGTAGTGGTGCGGCGGGATGTGCGGCAGCAACCGCCCGGCGTTGAGGTAGAGCGCGTGCATGCCCGGCGGCTCGACGATGTCCACGCCCGCGGCGCGGACCCGGTGGGCGAGGTGGGAGGCGATCTCGGCGCGCTCGGCGAGATAGCTCGGCTCGGTCACCTCGGTCAGCCCCTGCGCCATCATGTCGAGGTCGCGTCCGGCCAGACCGCCGTAGGTCGCGAACCCCTCGGTGGCGATGAGGAGCAGCTCGCACTTCTGGGCGAGCTCCGGGTCGTTGGTGCCGATGAAACCGCCGATGTGGACGATGCCGTCCTTCTTGGCGCTCATCATGCAGCCGTCCGCCAGCCGGAACGCCTCCTCCGCGACCTGCCGGGGGGTGCGGTCGCGGTAGCCCTCCTCATGGCGGGTGACCAGCCAGGCGTTCTCGGCGAACCGGGCGGCGTCCAGGAAGAGCGGGACACCGTGCTGACGGCACAGCGCCGCCGTCCGCTTGAGGTTGTCCATGGAGACGGGCTGGCCGCCGCCGCCGTTGTTGGTGATCGTCATGACCACCACGGCGACCCGGGAGCCGTCGGGCCCGGACAGCGTCCGGGCGAGCGCCTCCAGATCGATGTTGCCCTTGAACGGCTCGGTGCTGTCGAGGTTCTTGGCCTCGGGACACGGCAGATCGCGCGCCTCGGCCTCGTTCAGCTCGACATTGGCCCGGGTGGTGTCGAAGTGGGTGTTCGACAGCACGAGGTCGCCGCGCTCCAGCAGGGTGGAGAACAGCACCCGCTCGGCGGCGCGCCCCTGGTGGGCGGGGAGGATATGCGCGTAACCGGTGAGCTCGGTGACCGTCTCGTGGAACCGGTAGAACGAGCGGGAGCCCGAGTAGGACTCGTCGCCGGCCATCCCCGCGGCGAGCTGGGCGGCGGAGAGCGCTCCGGTGCCCGAGTCGGTGAGCAGGTCGATGGTCACCTCTTCGGCGCGCAGATCGAAGAGGTTGTAGTTCACACGCTGCAGCGCCGCTTCGCGCTGTTGCCGGGTGGTGAAGGGTATCGGTTCGACGACCTTGATCCTGTACGGCTCCACGCTGACCGTTGCTCCTGTCTTTTCGTTGTTCGGTGTCTCGGCGGATGTCACAGCCGTGCCCGCACCCGGTCGCGGGTGGGGACCGTCTCGCGGGGCGGCCGTGTCCGGTACGCCTCGGAGGAGACGTAGACGGTCACCCGCTGCGGCCGGTCGCGCTCATGGACCAGCGCCAGGTAGGCGATCAGCCCCACCCCGTCGCCGAGGGGGCGCGGGCTCACCGCGGCCAGCGCCCGGTCGAGCGCTGCACTGTCCATGTCATGGCTGCGCAGCACGGCCACTGCCCGTTCCCGGGCCTCGCCGTCGTGCCGGACGTAGTCGCGGACGGGCACGTGGAGGGTGTATCCGCTGGGCAGTCCGGTCGCCGTCTCCGTGAAGGAATGGCAGGTGAGGGCGGGGCGTCCGGTGAGCCGGTCGGCGCCTTCATCGGCGGTGAGATCCTCGGCGGCGGGGAGATCCCCTGCGGTGCGGAAGAACTCCTCCAGCGGCTCCCGGCCCGGTGCGGGCGACATCCGGGGGAGGGAGCCCGCCTCGGTGGGGGACAGGCCGGGGTGCTTGAGGTAGACCTTCACCCGCGGGGCGTCCCAGTCGCCGAGGTCCAGGGCGAAGAACGGAAAGCCGTCCGCCCGGGGCAGCGAGTCGAACGCCTGCCGATGGCCCAGCCTGGCCAGCGCCTCGCGTACCGTCTCGGCGGCCCGGTCGGCGCCGTTCGCCGAGGGGTTGAGGTAGACCTTGACCCCGGGGACGCCGCCGGGGCGGAGCTCCAGGGCGCACCACAGGGCCAGCGGCCCCTCGGGGGAGTGGGGGAAGAACAGGTCCTCGAGCCGGTCGAGCTGGTCGGTCGAGAACCCCCAGCGGTCCGCCATGGCGTGGATCGCCTGCAGACCGGCCCGGCCGTTCTCCGCGAGGTCGTCACCGCGGGAGCAGCCCGGTTCCACCAGGACCCGCAGGTCCGGAGCCCGCCCCGGCAGAAAGGCCAGGGAGAACTCCACGGGGCTGTGGTCGTCGGACAGAAAGGTCCGTGACGGGGGTGGCAGCGCCAACGGCCGTCCGGCCGAGGTGCCCAGACTCTCGATCAGTACCCCTGCGTAGGCGGCCGTATCGGCCTCGCTCAGCCCCGCCACCTGGCACAGCCGGGTCAGCTGGCCCGTGGCGAGGTCGCCGAGCAGCGTCTCACCCGAACGGAATCCGTTCATCGAACCTCCCGCTGAATCGAGAGGAACGGCTGTTTGGGTTTGTGCGGCGGGGTTATCGGGCGGTCATGCCCCACGAGAAGATACCCGCCCCGTGGGGCGGGTATCTCGGCTCCCATCGCGTGTGCTTCCGCGAAATTAGGGTAGGTGTTCGATTGGCCGCGGGGGTGGTGCGGTCGGGATATGAGTGAAACCGCGGATCGTCGACCGACAGTGGCGTCGTCGGCGGCGGGAGACCTCACGACAGCTCCTCTTAGGAATGGGCCAACAAAAATTGCGCGATAGTGCCTACCCGTTCAGTTGAACATTCATGCGGTATGAAATGGGTTCCGGATGTGGTGTGGATCACGCTCTCCACCACGAGAGGAACGAACTCCACAAGCCGCCCTTCTCCTGCTTATTCTGGGCGTGGCCGCGATGGTCGCCCGTCGGGATCTGTTGCTGTGCAACGGGCTGTTTGTCCGTACGTATCGGAGTGAATCGGGCAGGTAGTGCGGTCAGCCCGCGGTTGAACGGACCGGGGCGCCAAGTCAGGCTCGACTCGGGCACCGCGAGTTCAATATCGGGCAGCTGGTTGAGCAGTTTTTCGATGGCCACCACACCGATGAGCTGAGAGGTGTCCTTGGCCGGGCAGGCGTGCGGACCCGCGCTCCAGGCGAGGTGCGCCCGCTTGCTGAGCTGCTGCCGGGAGGCGGACAGCGCGGGGTCGGTGTTCGCCGCCGCGATGGAGACCAGCACCAGATCGCCCGCCCGCAGCCGGGTCCCGGCGAAGTCCACGTCGGAAACCGGGTAATGGGGGGCGTAGTTGGACATCGGCGGGCTGTTCCACAGCACATCGTCGAGGGCGTCCTCGACCAGCAGCCCGGCTCCCGCGTACCGCTCGTCGGAGAGCAGCAGGAGCAGCGCGTTGGCGATGAGATTCCGCTGGGGCTCGGCGCCGGAACCCAGCAGCAGCACCAGCTGATGAACCATTTCCTCATCGGTCAGCTGGGCATGGTGCTGCATAAGCCAGGAGGTGACGTCTTCCCCGGGCTGCCTGCGCTTCAGTGCGACGAGTTCGCTGACGCTCTGGCCGAGCACCTCGTTCGCCTTCTCCGCATTGATTCCGTCGAAAATCCCGGAAATGCCGAAGATAACCCGGTCGCCGATTTCCGCCGGGCATCCGAAGAGCTCATTGAAAACAAACAGCGGCAGCAGTTTGGCATAGTCATTGAGCAGATCGGCCGAGCCGCGGGAGATGAACTGGTCCATCAGATAGTCCGCGACGCGCTCGACATGGCGGCTCAGTCGATGCGTATCCACCTTGGCCAGGCTGTCGGTCACCGCTTGCCGCAGTCGCATATGCTCGGCGCCATCGGTGAACATGCAGTTCGGCCGGTATTCCAGCAGCGGGACGACCGGATTGTCCCGGGTGACCTTGCCCTCGTTGTAATCGCGCCAGCGGCGCGAGTCCTTCCGGAAGGTGTCGGGGTTCTGCAGCAGCTGAAGCGCCGCCGAGTAATCCGTGATCAGCGTGGCCTCGACACCCGGGGAGAGCTCGACCGGTGCGGCCGGGCCGTATGAGCGCATATACGTGTAATAGGCACCCGGATCGGCGGCGAACTCCGTCCCGTACAGCGGCACCCGCTTGCCGCTGCCATGGGCGGGGCAGCCGGGTGGCGGCACCGCCGAAAAATCCGATTGCGTGTTCATCAGGTGCTCCTAGCGGGTACGTTCCTGTAGGTAACGGACAAGCGCCATCAGGGCATTGGCCGATGACTTCTCGTCACGTGCGTCACAGGTGACGATGGGGGTCTCGGGCAGCAGATCGAGCGCCTCGCGCAATTCTGCGTCGGGGCGGACCGGCGTGCCGTCGAAGTGATTGACGGAAATCGCATAGGGGAGTCCGTAGTGCTCCACCAGGTCGATCACCGGGAAGGATTCCTTGATGCGTTCGGGATCGACGAGGATCAGTGCCCCGAGAGCGCCTCGGGTCATGTCCTCCCACACCTGGACGAAGCGCTCCTGTCCGGGCGTGCCGAACAGATACAGGACAAGCCTCTCGCTCAGCGTGAGACGGCCGAAGTCCATGGCCACGGTGGTCGTGGTCTTGCCTCGGGTGCCCATGAGGTCGTCGACGTGGGCTCCGGCCTGAGTCATCCGCTCCTCGGTGCGCAGCGGAGGAATCTCGGACATGGTGCCGATGAACGTCGTCTTTCCGACCGCGAAATGCCCCACGACGAGGATCTTGGCCGCGATCTGCACCGCTTCGTTCAGATAGACGTCGTCATCCGAAACGGGCCTGGAGCCCATCCAGCACCTCCTGAAGGAGCGAAACGTCGACAAGCTGCGCGGGAGGCGCGGGGGCACGGGTGATCAGGTATCCGTCCGATGAGAGATCGGACAGCAGGACCTTCACGATGCCGATCGGGAGACCCATATGCCCCGCTATCTCGGCAACCGAGAGATAGCCACCCGCGCACAGCTCCAAGAGGCTGCGCTTCTCCGGGTCGAGCTGACTGGGAGGTCTCTGTTCGGAGGCGGTGACCAGCGTGATCAGGTTGAACTGGTCGTTCTCCGGAAGCCCGCGACCGTTGGTGATGACATACGGTCGCACTAATTGAGCGGACTGGGGCTCTTGCTCGCCTGGTGCCGTCATGCCTGAATTCCGGTGTTTTCGCGAGGTGGTGTGGACAGCGCCTTGCCGAGCTGCCCGACAAGCTGCTGCATCCGGAAGGTGATGTCGGCCATGTCGACGTCCGGGGCGGAGGAGACCGCCAGATACGCGCCCTCACCCGCGGAGATGAGGAAGACCCAGCCACCGTCGAACTCGACCAGGGTCTGGCGCCATGTCATATGGGTGCCACCGCAGAAGCCGGCCATGGTGCGGCTCAGCGACTGGATGCCGCTCATCGCCGCGGCGACGGTGTCGGCCTCGTCCTTTTTGACCTCTTGAGAACGGGCCATCAGCAGACCGTCGGCGGAGACCAGGATCGCATGACGAGCCCCTGGTACTTCCAGGGCGCTCTCAAGCATCCATGACAGGTCGTTGTTCACTGAGGATCATGCCCTTCCCTGTTCGGGTTTGCTGAGCGTCCGGACTGCGTGCCGCGCTGGAACGCGCCCATGATCGATGCGGATTCCTCGCTCGTCCGTGCCGGGGCACTGGTGGAGTCCGCTCTGGGGACGATGGAAATCGAGCCCTTACGGCGACGTTTGGGCAAGCCCCCGGCGGTGGCACCGCTCACGGTCGAACCGCTGACGGTGGAACCGGTCATGGTGGAACCGCTCGGCTGCGGCTGCTGGGCCTCGGCGGGAACGTGGGTCGTCGGCTGCTCTTCCGGCTCGGGCATATTGGTCAGAAGGTCCTCGGGGAGAAGCACGACCGCGCGTACACCACCGTAGGGAGAGGCCGAATCGACGGACACCGTGAAGCCGTAGCGCGCGGCGAGCACACCGATCACCGCGAAACCGAACTGCGGCGGATTGCCCAGTCCTGTCACACCGGTGGCGTGCGTGGCCGAGAGCAGCTTGTCCGCCCGGTTCTTCTCCTCCTCGTTCATACCGACACCGGCGTCGTCGATGATGACGCAGACGCCCTTGGGGACGGTGCGGATGGTGATGTCGATCGGCGAGTCGGGCGCGGAGTAACTGGTCGCGTTGTCCAAAAGCTCGGCCAGCGCCAGCGCGACCGGTTCCACGGCCCGGCTGACCAGTGCGAAGTTGCTCTGTGAGCGGATTTCCACCCGGGTGTAGTGACGGATACGGCCCTTGGCGCTGCGGACCACGTCGTACACCGACGCGACCGCACGCTGCCGGCCCAGCCAGCCGTCACACAGCACCGCGATGGACTGCGCACGCCGCCCGAACTGCGAGTTCATGTGGTCGATCTCCAGGAGGTCCTGGAGAAGCTGATGCTCGCCGTATTTGTCCTGCGTCTTGGAGATGGCCAACTGCTGCTCGTTGGCGAGACCCTGAAGCGTACGCATAGCGGACTTCAGCGCGCTCTTGGTGGCCTCTTCGGCGCGGTTGTGCGCCTCCTGCACCGCGTCGGCGTAATTGTTCTCGAGGTCGGCCGCGCGTTTCTCTAGCTCCGCCTTCTCCTGGCGCAGATTCGCCCGCGCCTTTCGCCCGCGAATAATGGCGGTTGCGGCGAGAGGCGTGCCAGCGATCAGGGCCCAGAGTGCTGGATCCTGTAGATATTGCGTCATTAAGACTCTCTTTAAACGACTAGACCGCCAGGGACTTTAGGGAGGTGTGGTGCGTTATGCGTCTGGAATGTGCCTGAGCAGCGGTAAGTCAGCGCCCGTACGGCGCCCGCGGGTTCCGGGGACATCGCACTCGTCTTGCCGACGGCAGCGCGCAGGCGTCGGTGCGCCGGAACGGCTCCATATGCCCAACTGGCGGCATAATGCTCCTCAGAGTGGGGATCCTCTCGGCTGATGTGCCGGATCGCCGTGTGTCTTACGCGCCCTTGGCTCGCCTGGCAAGCGCGGTGATCGTATCACCGGTATCACTGGGCCCCGTGCATGTGCCCCAGTCCCATTCGTTCACCTGACGCCGTCTCAGCCACACCGTCAGTTCACCGCGTTGACCGACGTCAGGGCATGTCCCGGGGGTTCGTATCGGGGCGGCGCGGGCAACCACCGAACGGCGGTCGCAGCCATCAGATATCCGGGCATTCGACCCGCGCTGTGCGCGGGTGGTGAAGGGTGTGTGGAGATGAATGGGGAATTCCGCTAGACATTCATCCCGGTCATTACTCCCTTATTCTCTTTGTTCTGCTTATTCACTTATTTCTCGTGTTGCCCGTTACTTCCGACAGGCCGGAGGGGGCGACTGGGCGCGGGTATCGTCGGGGCGTGTCGGAACAGCCCCGTGACAGCTCCGCTCCCACCCTCTTCACCTGGGAGTTCGCCACCGATCCCTACCCTGCGTACGCCTGGCTACGCGAGCACGCCCCGGTGCACCGGACCACGCTGCCCAGTGGTGTCGACGCCTGGCTGGTGACCCGTTACGCCGATGCCAGGAAGGCGCTGGCCGATCCCCGGCTCTCCAAGAACCCCCAGCGGCACAGCGCGGCGGCCCACGCAAAGGGCAAGGTGGGCATTCCCGGCGAACAACGTGCCGACCTGATGACACATCTGCTCAATATCGACCCTCCGGACCACACCCGGCTGCGGCGGCTGGTGTCCAAGGCGTTCACCCCGCGCCGGGTCGCCGCGTTCGCCCCTCGGGTGCAGACCCTCACCGATCAGCTCATCGACGCCTTCGAGGAAGGGGGAGAGGCGGACCTCATCCATGAGTTCGCCTTCCCTCTCCCTATTTATGCGATCTGCGATCTGCTCGGGGTGCCGCGCGAGGACCAGGACGACTTCCGGGACTGGGCCGGCGCGATGATCCGGCACGGCGGCGGCCCGCGCGGCGGAGTGGCCCGCGCCGTGAAGAGGATCCGCGCGTATCTCGGCGAGCTGATCCACCGCAAGCGCCTGGAGCTCGTGGAGCGGAGGGAAGAAGAGGACGGGGAGGATCTGATCTCGGGGCTGATCCGGGCCAGCGACCACGGTGAGCACCTCACCGAGAACGAGGCCGCGGCCATGGCCTTCATCCTCTTGTTCGCCGGCTTCGAGACCACCGTCAACCTCATCGGCAACGGCGTCTACGCACTCCTGCGCCATCCGGAGCAGCGCGCCGTCATGCGGCGGGCCCTGGAAGAAGGGGACGAGCGGCTGCTGGCCGCCGGGGTCGAGGAGCTGCTGCGCTACGACGGGCCCGTGGAGATCGCCACCTGGCGGTTCGCCACCGAGCCGCTCGCCCTCGCGGGGCAGCACATCGCCGAAGGGGAGCCGGTGCTGGTGGTGCTCGCCGCCGCCGACCGGGACCCCGAGCGGTTCGCGGAGCCCGACGTCCTCGACCTCACCCGCCGCGACAACCAGCACCTCGGCTACGGCCACGGCATCCACTACTGCCTCGGCGCCCCGCTCGCCCGGCTGGAGGCGCAGACCGCGATCGCCACCCTGCTGCGGCGCCTGCCCGGACTGCGGCTCGCGGCGGATCCGGAGGATCTGCGGTGGCGCGGCGGGCTCATCATGCGCGGGCTGCGCACGCTCCCGGTGACCTGGAATTCCGCGGACCGCTGAGGCGTCCAAGCCCCGTACGTACGGACATTGGTGACGAATGATCAGCCATGTGACCTCGGCGTGACCTGGGATACATCGGCTTGTGATGATCGAGTGCCCTCGCTATGTTCACCGGCAACCGAGTTCGCCATAGAGAGGGCAATCGCATGCGTTCCGGTAATGGTCGACACCGTCGCCCCCGTCAGGCTCCGGCCATCATCGTCGCGGCGGGGGTCACGGGAGCGAGCATCGCCCTGCCCCTCTTCGGGGCGTCCGGCGCACAGGCCGCCCAGACCTCCACCTGGGATCAGGTCGCCGAGTGCGAGAGCGGCGGCATGTGGAGCGCCAACGAGGGCAACGGCTTCTACGGCGGACTCCAGCTGACCCTCGACATGTGGAAGGACTACGGCGGCACGGAGTACGCCCCGCGCCCCGACCTGGCCAGCCGCTCCCAGCAGATATCCGTCGCCCAGTCGATCCTCGGCGACCGCGGCCCCGACGCCTGGCCGAGCTGTGCGCTGGGTGCAGGGCTCACCGACGGCTCCGGCGCCCCCGATGTGGACCCCGGTGGCACGGCCACCGCGGACCCGGGGACGGGCCGGGGCGAGGTGGGGGACCGGGGACGGGACGGCTCCTCCTCCGCGGAGTCGGACCGTTCGGGGACGTCCGGCAGCGCCGGTGAGCCGGATTCGTCCGGATCGACCGAGGAGTCGGAGGCCCCCCGCACCTCCAAGTCCCCCGACGGACTGGACGGCTCGGCATCGGACACCCCGACGTCGGACGGTTCGGCCTCGGATGACCCGGCCTCGGACGACTCGGCGTCGGACGGCTCGAAGGGGTCCTCGTCGGATCCCTCCGCCGACCCCTCGCCCTCCGGCCGCCACCGCGGCTCCCCGGACGCCGGGGAGCGGGCCGAGGACGGCGATGCGGCGGACGGGCAGCCCTCCGGGCGCCACGCTTCGCGTGACGCCGCGGACCGCGACCAGAGCCCCACGGACGACGATTACACTGTTCGCCCCGGTGACAACCTGTCAGGCATCGCCGAGGACCGGAATGTGTCCCGAGGTTGGGAAGGGCTCTACGAGAGCAACGAGGACCTCATCGGAATCGACCCCGACCTGATCATCCCTGGTCAGCGACTCGACCTCTCCATCAGGGCGCAGTGATTCGGGGGGAATTGCCCGATCTGGTTCCGGTGAGACATACATCTCGTCACAATTTCCGGGCCGCACCTCGTGTCCGATCTCTCCTCACCCGGCCCTACCTGCGCCGATGTGGGCCGAGTGAGATCAATTACAGCCCCATTCGCTGCCATTGGGGTGTTTGAACGTTCTCGGGAGGTGTGTTTAACGTCTTTCCGCTCGCCACCGCGGGCACCGTCGATCGTCACGCCGAATCCTGCCGGCGGTCGGGGGGAACCGACGCGTCAGCGCCGAAGGCAGGAGCGGGGGACCCAAGGTAGGTGCCGAGTGGCCTGTGGACACGGGCTCGTCGGCTAGGGGTGAAGCCGGGAGCGATCATCGCGACCGGCCGGGCAACTCACGTCCGAACCCGACAGCTCACCTCGTAGGCGTCGGTGAGGAAACGAACCAACGATGCTGAAGTCCAACGGGAAGCACCGCCGTCCCTCCAAGGCCACCCGTATCGCCGCGCTCACCGGTCTCGCCGGTGCCGCCGTGGCGGCGCCCCTCATCGGGGCGACCTCCGCCTCCGCGGCCACCAGCTCCCAGTGGGACCAGGTCGCGCAGTGCGAGGCCGGTGGCAACTGGTCGATCAACACCGGCAACGGCTACTACGGCGGCCTGCAGTTCTCGAGCTCCACCTGGGCCGCGTACGGCGGCACCGCCTACGCCCCCACCGCGGACAAGGCCAGCAAGGCCCAGCAGATCCAGATCGCCGAGAAGGTCCTCGGCAGCCAGGGCAAGGGCGCCTGGCCGGTCTGCGGCAAGGGTCTGACCTCCGGCGGCAGCCCGTCCGCGCCGTCCGCGCCCTCCGGTTCGCAGGACCAGCCCTCGGCCTCCACCAAGTCGGCCCCGGCCGCCCAGCCTGCCCAGCCGAAGGCGCAGCCGCACACCGCGCCCGAGCGCGCCACGCGTGAGCAGCCCCGTGGCCCGATCAAGAAGGGTGACGGCGAGTACAAGGTCAAGTCCGGTGACACCCTTGGCAAGATCGCCAAGGAGCACCACGTCAAGGGCGGCTGGAAGAAGCTCTTCAAGTTGAACGAGGACATCGTGGAGAAGGCCGACCTGATCTACCCGGGCCAGAAGCTGCACCTCGGCTGAGCCACGGTCACGGTCGCGGCCGCGGCCTGAGGACTCCTCCCGAGTCTCCCGAGGACCCCTCCGAGTCCCCTGAGGCCGCCGCCCGAGCACCCTGAGACGAGCCCCGGTCGGGGCGTGCCGCCCCTATGGCGCGCCCCACCGGGGCTCCTTCATCTTCCGATTCACCAGAAATCTGGATATGTGATTCAGAATCTGGCTTTTTGTGTCACGCCCCTGTCTCGTGGGGCGGGCGAACGCGGGGTGCAGCCCTCCCGGCCCGTTAGGCTCGTGCTGCTACCGCAGACCCATACGAAGGAGAACCTCGTGCCGTCCATCGACGTCGTCGTAGCTCGCGAGATCCTCGACTCGCGAGGCAACCCCACGGTCGAGGTCGAGGTCGGCCTCGACGACGGCAGCACCGGCCGTGCCGCCGTTCCGTCCGGCGCCTCCACCGGCGCCTTCGAGGCCCTCGAGCTCCGTGACGGCGACAAGAACCGCTACAACGGAAAGGGCGTGGAGAAGGCCGTCCTCGCCGTCATCGAGCAGATCGGCCCCGAGCTGGTCGGCTACGACGCCACCGAGCAGCGCCTGATCGACCAGGCGATGTTCGACCTGGACGCCACCCCGGACAAGTCCTCGCTCGGTGCCAACGCCATCCTCGGCGTCTCCCTCGCGGTCGCGCACGCCGCCTCCGAGGCGTCCGACCTCCCGCTCTTCCGTTACCTCGGCGGCCCGAACGCCCATCTGCTGCCGGTCCCGATGATGAACATCCTCAACGGCGGATCGCACGCCGACTCCAATGTGGACATCCAGGAGTTCATGATCGCGCCGATCGGCGCGGAGTCCTTCTCCGAGGCCGTGCGCTGGGGCGCCGAGGTCTACCACACCCTGAAGTCCGTGCTGAAGGAGCGCGGCCTGTCCACCGGCCTCGGCGACGAGGGCGGCTTCGCGCCGAACCTCGGCTCCAACCGTGAGGCCCTCGACCTGATCCTCGAGGCGATCAAGAAGGCCGGCTACCAGCCGGGCCAGGACATCGCGCTCGCGCTCGACGTCGCCGCCTCCGAGTTCTACAAGGACGGGTCGTACGAGTTCGAGGGCAAGTCCCGCACCGCCGCCGAGATGACCTCGTACTACGCCGAGCTGGTCGCCGCGTACCCGCTGGTCTCCATCGAGGACCCGCTGAACGAGGAGGACTGGGACGGCTGGAAGACCATCACCGAGCAGCTCGGTGACAAGGTCCAGCTGGTCGGCGACGACCTCTTCGTCACCAACCCCGAGCGGCTCTCCCGCGGTATCGACAGCGACACCGCGAATGCCCTGCTGGTCAAGGTCAACCAGATCGGCTCGCTGACCGAGACCCTCGACGCCGTCGAGCTGGCCCAGCGCAGCGGCTACAAGTGCATGATGTCGCACCGCTCCGGTGAGACCGAGGACGTCACCATCGCCGACCTGGCCGTCGCCACCAACTGCGGCCAGATCAAGACCGGCGCCCCGGCCCGCTCCGAGCGGGTGGCCAAGTACAACCAGCTGCTGCGCATCGAGGAGATCCTCGACGACGCCGCGGTGTACGCGGGCCGCTCGGCCTTCCCGCGCTTCAAGGGCTGACCTGCGTACGACCTCAAGTAGCAGACACGTCTGACACCCGTCCCCGGCCGCGGTCCCGTACCGTGACCGGGGACGGCGTTACGCGTCACTCAAGCGAAGTCATCACCGGGGAGGCGACGTGCCGGCGGATCGCGAACGGTTCTCCACCGCGACCAGGCTCAAGGCGCTCGGCGAGCACGCCGCCGCCCGGGTCTACCGGGTGCGGACCAAGCGCCGCCGGGGCCGGCTGACCGGCCGCGCGGCCCTGCTGGCGCTGGTCGTCTGCTCCCTCGTGGTGGCGCTCGCCTACCCGATGCGGCAGTACATCTCCCAGCGCTCCGACATCGCCGAGCAGCGGAGCGAGGCACAGCGGGCCCGTGAGGACGTGAAGAAGCTGCGGGAGCGGAAGGCCCGGCTGCGTGACCCCGCCTACACCGAGCAGCAGGCCCGGGAGCGGCTGCACTTCCTGATGCCGGGGGAGACCGGCTACAGCGTGGTGGACGGCAGCGGCTCCACCGAGCGCTCCACCGACCAGGGCGCGGCCGGCCGCCCCTGGTACTCCAACCTCTGGGACGCCGTGGACACGGCGGACGCGGCGGGGGCGGGCAGCGCGCGCCGCTGAGGCGCCGCGCTCCGGCCACCAGTCGCACCCGGTGACGAATCGAAACGAAGAAGAAGAACTTTCCCACTCATGGATACGCCCCCGCCCCAGACGGAGCCCACCGCGCCCACCGACGCGGACATTCACGCCGTACGGGAGCAGCTCAGCCGTGTGCCCCGGGGTCTGCGTGCGATCGCGCACCGCTGCCCCTGCGGCAATCCGGACGTCGTGGAGACCGCGCCGCGGCTCGAGGACGGTACGCCCTTCCCCACCCTCTATTACCTGACCTGTCCGCGCGCCGCGTCCGCGATCGGCACGCTGGAGGCCGAGGGCGTGATGAAGGAGATGACGGCCCGGCTGGCCACCGACCCCGAGCTCGCCGCCGCCTACCGCGCCGCCCACGAGGACTACATCGCGCGCCGCGACGCCATCGAGGTGCTCCAGGGCTTCCCCAGCGCGGGCGGGATGCCGGACCGGGTGAAGTGCCTGCACGTCCTGGTCGCCCACGCCCTCGCGGCCGGGCCCGGGGTCAATCCGCTCGGGGACGAGGCGCTCGCGATGCTGCCGGAGTGGTGGCGCAAGGGCCCGTGTGTGAGCCCCTGCGAGGCCGAGGGCACGGGCCGGGAGGAGCGCGCATGACCCGCGTCGCCGCCGTGGACTGCGGCACCAACTCGATCCGGCTGCTGGTGGCGGACGCCGATCCGGCCACCGGGGAGCTGAGCCAGCTCGACCGCCGGATGAAGATCGTCCGGCTGGGTCAGGGCGTGGACCGCACGGGCCGGCTCGCCCCCGAGGCCCTGGAGCGCACCTTCGCCGCCTGCCGCGAGTATGCGCAGGTCATCCGGGAGCTGGGCGCCGAGCGCATCCGCTTCGTGGCCACCTCCGCCTCCCGCGACGCCGAGAACCGCGAGGAGTTCGTGCGCGGGGTCGTGGAGATCCTGGGCGTGGAACCCGAGGTGATCACCGGGGACCAGGAGGCGGAGTTCTCCTTCACCGGGGCCACCAAGGAGCTCATGGGTCATGATCATGTGGCCGGGCCGTATCTGGTGGTGGACATCGGCGGCGGTTCGACGGAGTTCGTCGAGGGCGGCGAGGGGGTGCGCGCGGCCCGCAGCGTGGACATCGGCTGCGTCCGGCTGACCGAGCGCCATCTGGTGGCGGACGGCCGGATCACCGATCCCCCGACGGAGGATCAGCTCGCCGCGATAAAGGGCGATGTGGACGCGGCGCTGGACCTCGCCGAGCGGACCGTGCCGCTCACCCGTGCCTGCCGTCCCGCGGACGGCCACGCGCTGGTCGGGCTGGCCGGTTCGGTCACCACCGTGGCCGGGATCGCGCTGGGTCTGCAGGAGTACGACTCCTCCGCGATCCACCACTCGCGGATCACCGTCGACCAGGTCCGCGAGATCACCGCGAAGCTGCTCGGCTCCACCCACGCCGAGCGGGCGGAGATTCCGGTGATGCACCCGGGGCGGGTCGATGTGATCGGCGCGGGGGCGCTCATCCTGCTTTCGATCATGGAAAGGACCGGCGCCCAGGAGGTCGTGGTGAGCGAGCATGACATCCTCGACGGCATCGCCTGGAGCATCGCCTGAGCGGGCGGAATAACGTATGAGCGGCCACGGAACCCCCTTCGGGGGCCGTCCGTGAACCGCCTCCGAGAAAGTTCGTGAAACTCTTCACATGAAAAAGGCGCCTGGTGGCCGACCGATGCGGCCCTCCGGGGCGGTTTCGGTGGCCGGGTCCCGTCGCTGACCGGATCGTGAGGTGTCAGGGGGGTGTCGCGGGCCCCGGTGCGGACCGCCTGGTCTACTCCCGAGTTCAACCACAAGCCCTGCTCAGAGGGGGCGGGAACGTGCCGATCCGCCGTGTGGTTCCCCTCCGTCGATATGGCATCCGTCACGGGGGCGGCGGAGTGTAGCAGATACCGTCACCATGCTTGTGAAGGGGCTCACGAGGTCCCCCTCGGAGGGTGCTGGATACTCGAAACATGAGCACCACGGAGCGTCCCAGGATCCTCGTTGTAGGCGGTGGGTACGTAGGCCTGTACGCGGCACGCCGCATCCTCAAGAAGATGCGGTACGGCGAGGCGACCGTCACGGTCGTCGACCCCCGCTCGTACATGACGTACCAGCCCTTCCTCCCCGAAGCTGCGGCCGGCAGCATCTCCCCGCGCCACGTCGTGGTTCCGCTGCGGCGCGTGCTCCCCAAGGCGGAGGTCCTCACCGGCCGAGTGTCGACCATCGACCAGGACCGCAAGGTCGCTGTCATCCAGCCGCTCGTCGGCGAGACGTACGAGCTGCCCTTCGACTACCTGGTCATCGCCCTCGGCGCGGTCTCCCGCACCTTCCCGATCCCCGGTCTCGCGGAGAACGGCATCGGTATGAAGGGCATAGAGGAGGCCATCGGCCTGCGCAACCACGTCCTCGAGCAGCTCGACAAGGCCGACTCCACCACGGACGAGGAGATCCGCCGCAAGGCGCTCACCTTCGTCTTCGTCGGCGGTGGCTTCGCCGGCGCGGAGACTATCGGTGAGATCGAGGACATGGCCCGCGACGCGGCCAAGTACTACCCGAACGTGAAGCGCGAGGACATGCGCTTCGTGCTCGTCGACGCCGCCGACAAGATCCTCCCCGAGGTCGGCCCGAAGCTGGGCCAGTGGGGTCTGGAGCACCTGCAGAAGCGCGGTGTCGAGGTCTACCTCAAGACCTCGATGGACTCCTGCATCGACGGCCATGTCGTCCTCAAGAACGGCCTCGAGGTCGACTCCAACACCATCGTGTGGACCGCCGGCGTCAAGCCCAACCCGGCGCTGGCCCGCTTCGGCCTGCCGCTCGGCCCGCGCGGCCATGTGGACACCGCCCCGACCCTCCAGGTCCAGGGCACCGACTACATCTGGGCCGCCGGCGACAACGCCCAGGTGCCGGACCTCGCCGTCGGCGAGGGCGCCTGGTGCCCGCCGAACGCCCAGCACGCGCTGCGCCAGGCCAAGGTCCTCGGTGACAACGTGATCTCCGGTATGCGGGGCTTCCCGCAGGGCGAGTACAAGCACGCCAACAAGGGCGCCGTCGCGGGCCTGGGCCTCCACAAGGGCGTCGCGATGATCGTCTTCGGCAAGATGAAGATCAAGCTGAAGGGCCGTCTCGCCTGGTACATGCACCGTGGCTACCACGGCATGGCCATGCCGACCTTCAACCGCAAGATCCGGGTGATCGCCGACTGGACGCTGGGGATGTTCCTCAAGCGCGAGGTCGTCTCGCTCGGCGCCATCGAGAACCCCCGGGAGGAGTTCTACGAGGCCGCCTCCCCGGTCAGCGCCGCCGCCGCGGCCAAGCCGTCGGCACCGGCCGAGAAGGCCAAGGCGTCCTGACCTCCGGGCCGGACCCGCACATCCGACGCCGAGGGCGTCCGCCATCCGTGGGGCGGACGCCCTTTCGTCTGCCCGCAGATGGCCCGCCTTTTGAAGCTGTTTTACCGATTCCAGACGTGTCGGCGGGACTGTAAAGCGGGTTCCATGGTGTTTACGTGGTGAGTGAATCTTCCTGACTCGCCATCACGGAGGTGTGACATGTCCGACGCCGCTGGGCGGATCGCCACCCTGGCCAAGGAGGTGCTGGGAGAGCCCCTCCCGATCCGCGTCCGCGCCTGGGACCACAGCGAGGCCGGCCCGCCCGGCGCCCCCACCCTGGTCATCCGGCGCCGCCGCGCGCTGCGCCGGCTGCTGTGGCGGCCGGGCGAGCTGGGCCTGGCCCGTGCCTGGGTCGCCGGAGACCTCGATGTCGAGGGCGATCTGTACGACGCCCTGGAGCGCCTGTCCGGGCTGCTGTGGGAGCGCGGCCCCGCCACCGCGCCGCGGTCCCGGCTCAGCACCGGTCTCCAGGCGCTGCGCGACCCCGCGCTGCGCACCGCCGCCCGGAAGCTGATCGCGCTCGCCGGGCCGGGGCTGCCGCCGGCCCCGCCCCACGAGGAGGCGCGGACCAGCTTCGGCCCGCTGCACTCCCTGCGCCGCGACAAGAAGGCCATCAGCCACCACTACGACGTCGGCAACGACTTCTACGAGCTGGTGCTCGGCCCCTCGATGGTCTACTCCTGCGCCTACTGGGACAGACCGGATTCGGCGCTCGAGGACGCCCAGCGCGCCAAGCTGGACCTCGTCTGCCGCAAGCTGGCCCTGCAGCCGGGCCAGCGGCTGCTGGACGTGGGGTGCGGCTGGGGCTCGATGGTGCTGCACGCGGCCCGCGAGTACGGGGTGCGCGCCGTCGGCGTCACGCTCTCCGAGGAGCAGGCGGCGTACGCCCGCAAGCGCATCGCGGACGCCGGGCTCACCGACCAGGTGGAGATCCGGGTCCAGGACTACCGCGAGGTTCCGGACGGGCCCTACGACGCCATCTCCTCCATCGGCATGGCCGAGCACGTGGGCTCCGTGCGCTACGCCGAGTACACCGCCATCCTGCACCGGCTGCTGCGGCCCGGCGGGCGGGTGCTGAACCACCAGATCGCCCGGCGCCCCCAGCCGGACGAAGAGGCGTACCACGTGGACGAGTTTATCGACCGCTACGTCTTCCCCGACGGTGAGCTCGCCCCGGTCGGCCGGACCGTCACCCAGCTGGAGGAGGCGGGCTTCGAGGTGCGCGATGTGGAGGCCATCCGTGAGCATTACGCGCTCACGCTGCGCAGCTGGGTCGCCAACCTGGAGCGGTCCTGGACCCAGGCCATGCGGCTGACCTCCCCGGGCCGGGCCCGGGTCTGGCGGCTCTACATGGCGGCCTCCGCCCTCTCCTTCGAACGCAACCGGATCGGGGTCAACCAGATCCTCGCCGTCCGCACCCCCGAGAGCGGGACCTCGGGGCTGCCGCTGCGCGCCCGCGACTGGCGCGGCTGAAACGCGGACGTCCCCGTCCGCCCCGGAGAGGGGGCGGACGGGGACGTCCGGTAGTGGTTCGCCGATCGGCTCGCGGCTACTCGGCCTTGATGGCCGCCAGCATGTTGAGCTTGGAGGCCCGCCGGGCCGGCCACAGCGCGGCGATCACGCCGACGAACGCGGACATCACCACGAACAGACCCATCCGGGCCCACGGCAGCACCAGCTCGTAGCTCGGCAGCTCGGTGGCGATCAGCTCACCGGCCGCCCAGCCGAAGAAGACGCCGAGGCCGAGGCCGAGCACCCCGCCGAAGAGCGAGATGACCAGGGACTCCAGCCGCACCATCCGCTTGATACCGGCCCGGTCCAGGCCGATCGCCCGCAGCATGCCGATCTCCTTGGACCGTTCGAAGACCGACATCGCCAAGGTGTTGATGACCCCGAGCACCGCGACGATCACGGCCATGCCGAGCAGCCCGTAGAGCATGTTCAGCATCAGGGTGAAGGCACTGGCGATCTCGTCGGAGGTGTCCTGCTTGTTCTGGATCTTGATCGCGGGGTTGTCGCCGAGCGTCTTCTTCAGCAGGTCCTTGGTGTCCTGCGTCGCGCCGCTCTTGGTCTTCAGCATCACCTGGAAGTCGGCGACGGTCGTCATGTGCGGGGTGACCGTGGCGTTGTCGAGCATGACCCCGCGGATCATCTGGTTGCCCTCGTAGACACCGCCCACGGTCAGCCGGCCGCTGCTGCCGTCCTCGTAGGTCACCGGGATGGTGGAGCCGACCTTCCAGTGGTGCTTGTCGGCGATCTTGTCATCGATGAGGACCTTGGTGCCCCCGAGCGCGCCGAACGAGCCCTCGGTGAAGTCCACGTTCACCAGGTCCTTGATGGCCTTGGGGTCGACGCCCGTCAGGGTGTCGGTGTCACCGGCGACCCGGGCCGGGGAGGAGCGCAGCGGGCTGATCGCGGTGACCTCGGGCAGCTTCGTCAGGGTCTTGGACACATCCGGCGACAGCGGCCGCGGGCTGGTTCCGCCCATGCTGACGACGTAGTCGGACTTCAGGCCGTCGGCGGCCATTTTGTCGATGCCCTTCTGCATGCTCCCCGCGATCACCGTCATACCGGTGATCAGGGTGAGGCCGACCATCAGGGCGGAGGCGGTGGCGGCGGTACGGCGCGGGTTGCGCACCGCGTTCTGCCGGGCCAGCTTGCCGGGCATCCCGAAGAGCCGCAGCACCGGGGAGGAGGCGGCGATCAGCGGGCGGGACAGCAGCGGGGTGAGGACGAAGACGCCGATCACCAGGACGGCCGCGCCGAACGCCATCGGGCCCTGGCCGTCGCCGCCCATGCCCGCACCGGCCACCACCAGAGCGATACCGGCCGCGGCGAGGATCGAGCCGATGGTGTTGCGGACCACCAGACCACGGGTGGTCGGCGCGGCGTGCACGCTGTTCATCGCGGCGACCGGCGGGATCTTGGCGGCGCGGCGGCCGGGCAGCCAGGCGGAGAGCACGGTCACCACGACGCCCACGAGCACCGAGACCAGCACGGTGGTCGGCGCGACGATCAGCGGACCGTCCGGGACGCTGGCCCCGGTGGAGTTGAGCACCGAGCGCAGCGCGGCGCCGATGCCGACACCAGCGGCGAGGCCCACCACGGCCGCGACGGCGCCGACGAAGGTGGCCTCGATCAGCACCGAGCGGGTCACCTGACGGCGGGTCGCACCCACCGCGCGCATCAGGGCGAGCTCCCTGGTGCGCTGGGCGACCAGCATGGAGAAGGTGTTGACGATGATGAAGATGCCGACGAAGAGCGCGATCCCGGCGAACACCAGCATCGCGGTCTGCATGCTGCTCATGCCCTCTTCGATCGCCTTGGCCTGGTCCTTGGCGAGCTTCTTGCCGGTGGTGGCCTTGGCCTGCTCGGGCAGGACCTTGTCGATCGCGGACTTCAGCGTGGCCTGCGAGGTGCCCGCGGCGGCCTTCACGTCGATCTCGTCGAACTGCCCGGGCTTGGCGAACAGCTTCTGGGCGGTGACCGTGTCGTACAGCGCGAGGGTGCCGCCAGCCGCGACATTGCCGTCGTCGGTGGTGAAGACGCCGACGACCTTCTCGGTGCGCACCGGGCCGTCGACGGAGACCCGGATGGAGTCCCCGGTCTTGTACTTGCCGCGCTCGGCGGTCTTGGAGTCGAGCGCGATCTCACCCGCGGCCTTGGGGGCGCGGCCCTCGGTCATCGTGTACCGGGGGTCCTTGCCGTCGGTCCCCGGGTAGTAGTTGCCGCCGAGGTTGGAGAAGCCGCCGCCGAGCAGGTCGCCCTTCTTGTCGGCAAGGGCGGAGTTGCCCTTCACGACACCGAAGGCGGAGCCGGCGCCGGGCACCTTGGCCGCCTTGTCCAGCACCTGCTGGCTCAGCCGGGGGGCGTCACCGGGGTTGCTGGAGTCGTCATCCTTCTTGTCGGGGGTGATGGCGACGTCGACGCCCTTGAAGCCCTTCTGGGAGCTCTTCTGGTAGGCGTCGGAGATGGTGTTGGTGAAGACCAGGGTGCCGGCGACGAAGGCCACACCGAGCATTACGGCGAGCACGGTCATCAGCAACCGGGCCTTGTGCGCAAGCACATTGCGCAGGGCTGTACGGAGCATGAGTGTCAGTCCTGAGGGGTGGGGAGGGGAGTGCGAGGCGAACCGAGCAAAAGCAGATATGGACGCGCCTCGCGTCAGCTCGTACGGCCCTTGGCGTCGAACCGCTTCATACGGTCGAGGACCGAGTCGGCGGTGGGGTTGCGCAGGTCGTCCACGATCCTGCCGTCGGCGAGGAAGACCACGCGGTCGGCGTAGGACGCGGCGACCGGGTCGTGGGTCACCATCACGATCGTCTGGCCCATCTCCCGCACCGAGTTGCGGAGGAAGCCCAGGACCTCGGCGCCGGAGCGGGAGTCCAGGTTTCCGGTCGGCTCGTCGGCGAAGATGATCTCCGGCTGGCCGGCCAGGGCGCGGGCCACCGCCACGCGCTGCTGCTGACCACCCGACAGCTGGTTGGGCCGGTGCTTGAGCCGCCCGGCCAGGCCGACCGTGGCCACGACCTGGTCCAGCCACGCGGAGTCGGCCTTGCGACCGGCGATGTCCATCGGGAGGGTGATGTTCTCCAACGCGTTCAGCGTCGGCAGCAGGTTGAACGCCTGGAAGATGAAGCCGATCTTGTCGCGGCGCAGCTGGGTGAGCTTCTTGTCCTTGAGCGTGGTCAGTTCGACGTCGCCGATCCGGGCCGAGCCGCTGGAGATCGTGTCGAGGCCCGCCATGCAGTGCATCAGCGTCGACTTGCCGGAGCCCGAGGGGCCCATGATGGCGGTGAACTCCGCCTGGCGGAACTCGACCGAGACCGAGTCCAGGGCGATGACCTGGGTCTCGCCCTCGCCGTAGACCTTGGAGAGATCGGTGGCCCGGGCGGCCGCCGCTGAGGTGCGGTGGGCGGTTTCGACGCCGAAGGGGGTGGTGGTCACGGTGGATGACTCCTGTCGTGCTCTGCGGGAGTGGGCGGGACGTCACTCCATGGTTCCGGTTGTGAAGGGGGACGGGATCAGCCCGTGCTCCGGTTCTGCGGGGGGTCTCGCGATGTAGGTGGTGGTGGCGGAGTCCTCCTTGAGGAGGAGAAGACACCCCGGGCGGGGCGTCGAGATTGCGTCAATCCCCAGTTAATGGGGGTTCAGGGCATATCGGCAGGTCCAATGGCCGTCGGCATCTTCGGGTACCCCGCCCCGCTGCTGATGCACCCTCAGTTGCCAATAAAATAAGACAACCTCGGTCCGCGGATTCACTGTGCGGGGGCATGTCCCCGGATAGGCTCGTGCTGCTCTCTTCCAGGGGAGGGCCGTATGCGCTCCGTACGGCCCAGGGGGAACCGCCGCCCGGATGGTGGAATGCAGACACGGCGAGCTTAAACCTCGCTGCCCCTCGCGGGCGTACCGGTTCAAGTCCGGTTCCGGGCACCTTCAGATCCGGTGGGCGCACTCAGCGTGTGTGGATGGTCGCCCAATGTGCGTGCGCGGGGCCCGCAGGGGCCTCGCGCGGTCTCTCCCTGCGTGAAAAGATCCTCCTTGGGCACTAGGGTGCTTTCTTTGCTTACCTATTACTCTTAAGTCAAGGTCGCGCCCGGCGGCCATGGAGGAGTGAGATGAGGAGCAGCAACCCGGTCTTCTCGCGACGGGGGTTCAGCCGCAGCGGCGGCTACGCCGGTTTCGGCGCGGCGCCGCAGGCCGGGAGCCCCGTCGCCGGTCAGGGCAATCCGTACGCGCAGACACAGGCGCCCACGAACCCCTATGCGGCGGGCGACCAGCAGAATCTGACCCCCGAGCAGCTGCAGCAGATGTACGGCGCGCCGCCGGCGGGCCCGCTGCAGACCGGCCGGATGACGATGGACGACGTCGTCATGCGCACCGGTATGACGCTCGGCACCGTCATCGTCGCCGCCGCGGCCGCGTGGATCGCGCAGCTTCCGGTGGGCGTGGGCTTCGGCGCCGCGCTCGTGGCGATGGTGCTCGGCCTCGTCCAGGCGTTCAAGCGCACGGCCTCGCCTGCGCTGATCATGGGTTACGCCCTCTTCGAGGGCCTCTTCCTCGGCGTCATCAGCCAGGTGTACAACGAGCGCTGGTCCGGCATCCCGATGCAGGCCGTGCTCGGCACGATGGCCGTGTTCGTCGGTGTGCTCGTCGCGTACAAGACCCGTCTCATCCGGGTGAACGCGCGATTCCAGCGCTTTGTGCTCGCCGCCGCCATCGGCTTCGTGCTGCTGATGGCGGTCAACCTGCTGTTCGCCGCCATCGGCGGCGGGGACGGCCTCGGCTTCCGCAGCGGTGGCCTCGGCATCGTCTTCGGCCTCGTCGGTGTCGTGCTCGGCGCGGCGTTCCTGGCGATGGACTTCAAGCAGATCGAGGACGGCGTCCGGTACGGCGCTCCGCGCGAGGAGTCCTGGCTGGCGGCCTTCGGGCTGACGCTCTCGCTGGTGTGGATCTACCTGGAGCTGCTCCGGCTGATCTCGATCTTCAGGGACTAGCGCCCGGTGGTGCGGGCCTCATCCGCACCACCGGCTCGGACCCGCAACACCTGAAAGGGCCCGCGGAGGCGATGACCTCCGCGGGCCCTTCTTCCTGTGCGGCTTAAGCCGCCCGGTTCGGTGGGTCTGTCATACACGCTTCTGCCTCCGGGCAGCGGCTACAGCAGCTTGCGTGCCGCACGCCTCAAGTCGTGTTCATGGATGATGGCCTTCGCGTGGCCGTAAGCGAGCTGGTGCTCGCCGCGCAACCAGCTGACCTTCTCCTCGAAGCGGAAGAAAGCGGGGCCATCGTCGACCGTGCGCAGCCAGTCGGCAACTTCACGGCCCGTGCACTGTGGGATGCGGGAGAGTAGGTTCCGGTGAGTCTCGTCGGAGAAGATTTGGGACATCGGCGCCTCCGGACGCTTCCATGCCGGCCCCCGGGTCCATGGCCCGGGTTTCCTTCAGCTCACCGTGCCTGAGTGTTCGCCCGTTGGCAACAGTCCCTCAGTGGCGCATACGCTCGGAGCGTGGATGATACGACCCCCCTCCTGACCGCCGTCGACCGGCTCGCCGACCGGCTGCGGGCCCTTCCGCAGTCCCGGCTGCGCGCGGGCGCGGCGGCCGAAGGGCTGGCGCTGGCCAGGGAATTGTCGGCGCGCGCACAGCGTCTGGAGGAGCCGGGAACCCCGCCGCGGATCATGCCGGACGCGGGGCTGTTCGTGGTCGCCGACCAGGTCGCGGTGGCCGGACATGACTTGGTGCACGCGCTGGAGCGTGCGCCGGGGGGCGCCGGGGGCGGCCGGACGGCGCAGGGGGTCACCGAGGCGGTGGCGCTCGTGGTGGAGACGGCCGGGCGCTGCGGGGTCTGAGGGCGCCGGTTCCGGGGCCGGGCGGCTTCCCCGTTCTGGCCGGTTTGTTCTTACTGATTCCTGTGGGGGCTTACCGCGAGTACGTACCGGGGCTTACCGCGCGGGTGCGCCGGGGCCTACAGCGAGGCGATGACGCGGTCGGCCAGGACGTACACATTGTCCTCGCCGCAACCGAACGTGAGCGCATACGCACCGGAGACGCCCGAGCCGCCGAGCAGCACCGGGGTGGTGCCCTCGCGCAGCGCGTCCGCCAGCCGCTCGGCCGTCTCCCGGTGGCCCGGGGTCATGCAGATCGTGGTGCCGTCGGCGAAGACGTAGACATCGAGGGTGCCGAGGGGCCCGGGGCGCACATCGGACAGCGGGGTGCGGGCGTCGGCCAGCTCGGTGATCCGGGTCACCGTGCGGTCGTGGTCGGCCACGGGTGACGACGGGGAGAAGTCGGGGTGGGACGGATGGCGCCGGCGGGCCGCCGCGAGCTCGGCCGACTCCCGGGGCTCGGCCGCCGGCTCCGGCTCGACGCTCAGCTCCAGCTCCACCTCGGCCTCGACCTCGGGCTCCTGGTCCCCGGCGGAGTCCAGCGCCTCGGGGCCCAGCGCGTCCAGGCCGAGCAGCGGTTCGAGCCCGGCCAGATCGGCCTGGCGGGGCACGAAGAGCTGCGCGTCCTGGACGGAGTCCTCGCCGTACCCGCCCGGCCCGCCCAGCAGCGAGTGGGCGTCGGCCGTTCCGGCGGAGTCCCTGGCCTCCTGGGCGGCCCAGAATGCCCGCGCCTCGGCCAGCTCGCGCTCCCGCTCCTCGGCGAGCGCCTCGGCCACGGCCGCGCGTATCTCGGCGGCCGGGGTGGCGCGGGGTGCGGGCACCGTCACACCGTTCTCCTCGCCGCCTCTGCCCGCCTGGGCGCCTGCGGCGACGGTGGCCGCGAGTTCGGCGCGCAGCTCACAGAGCTGCCGGCGCATACCGCGCGCGGTGTGCAGGGCGGCCGCCCCTACGGCCGTGGCGGTCACCGCGGCCAGGAGGAGGGCAAGAGTCGTGGGGCTCACTGACGTACTCCCGGTTGGCTGTTGATCCCCCGAATTCCTACCTCAGCTTGAGGCTTATCGCCTCTCGACCTCAGTGCATACCATCACCAAATGGGCAGAATTCGGTACCGGGAGAGTCTTTGGTCACCGGTGCTGAGCTGGGCAGACGCCTCTCCCCCAGGACCTTTGTCACATCCTGGGGGAGATTCGGTCACGGCTCGATCGAAACCAGTGTCTCAGACGCGGGGCGGCTCGGCCGGGCTCGGCCGCCCGGCTCAGCTCAGGCGCTCGATGACCATCGCCATACCCTGGCCGCCGCCGACGCACATGGTCTCCAGGCCGAACTGCTTGTCGTGGAACTGCAGCGAATTGATCAGCGTGCCGGTGATCCGGGCGCCGGTCATGCCGAAGGGGTGGCCCACGGCGATCGCGCCGCCGTTGACATTGAGCCGGTCCAGGTCGATGCCCAGGTCGCGGTAGGACGGGATGACCTGCGCGGCGAACGCCTCGTTGATCTCCACCAGGTCGATGTCGCCGATCGACATCCCGGCGCGGGCCAGCGCCTGCTTGGACGCCTCGACGGGTCCGTACCCCATGATCTCGGGGGAGAGGCCGGAGACGCCGGTCGACACGATCCGGGCCAGCGGGGTCACGCCCAGCTCCCGCGCCTTGGTGTCGGACATGATCACCAGCGCCGCGGCGCCGTCGTTGAGCGGACAGCAGTTGCCCGCGGTGATCCGGCCGTCGGGGCGGAAGACCGGCTTCAGGCCCTGCACGGCCTCCAGGGTGGTACCCGCGCGGGGGCCGTCGTCCTGGCTGACGACCGTGCCGTCCGGGGTGGTCACCGGGGTGATCTCACGCTCCCAGAAGCCCTTCTTGATGGCTTCCTCGGCGAGGTTCTGGGACCGGACGCCGAACTCGTCCATGTCCTCGCGGGTGACTCCCTTGAGCCGGGCCAGGTTCTCGGCCGTCTGGCCCATGGCGATGTACACGTCGGGGAGCAGGCCGTCCTCGCGCGGGTCGTGCCAGCCCTCGCCGCCCTGCTCGGCGCGCGTGGCCGTACGGGCCTCGGCGTCCGCGAACAGCGGGTTGTGGGTGTCCGGCAGCCCGTCCGAGGTGCCCTTCTTGGCCCGCGAGACCATCTCGACGCCCGCCGAGATGAAGACGTCGCCCTCGCCCGCCTTGATGGCGTGCATCGCCATCCGCGAGGTCTGGAGGGAGGAGGAGCAGTAGCGGGTGATCGTGCAGCCGGGGAGGTGGTCCATCCCCATCTGCACGGCCACGACCCGCCCCAGGTTGTGCCCCTGCTCACCGCCGGGCGCTCCGCAGCCGAGCATCAGGTCGTCGATCTCGCGCGGATCGAGCTCGGGGACCTTGGCGAGCGCGGCCTGGATGATCTCGGCGGTGAGGTCGTCCGGGCGCAGATCTTTGAGCGATCCCTTGAAGGCGCGGCCGATGGGAGAACGGGCTGCAGAGACGATCACTGCTTCGGGCATCACGGCTCCATGGGGGCGGGGGTGCGGGCTGGACTCTGAGGGAAGTTACCCGTACGTATCGGCAGGGTCACGGGGTGCGGGCTGTGACGCGGGACTCTTTTTTCCAAGCGTACGCTCAGCGACCCCGGGTTCGCCCCGCCCGCGGCGCCCTTCCCTCGCGCCCTACCCGGCCGCCGATACGCGCCCGGGCGCCGCCGCCGGGGCCCCGAACGCGGGGCGGGCGCCCGCTGCCCGGACGAGCGGGCGCTTCCGGGCCCGGCGCCCCCGGCGGCCAGTACTTGATCTGGTGCAACTAATTCATCAAGCGATTTCCAGAGGGGTACCCCCACCCCCCTGCCCCGGCATCGGCCTTGCCCCCGGCCCACGGAAGCCGCCACCGCCCCGGCGGCCGGTGGCGCGGGCGTGGCGCGGCCCCGCTTGCTGTCCGGTGTCGGTCTCGCCCCTGGCGGCGGGGGCCGCCACCGGCCCTCGCTTCTTCCGGCCCGGTGGTCGGCGGCGAGGGCTTGGCCGGGCACCTCCGCCGCCGCTGCTCAATTGCGCCGCAGGCGCGAGACGAAACCCGCGCCCGGCCGGGCGGATCAGCCCGCGCCCAAGGGGCATGGCGGCCGGGGCGCGGCCACCGGAGCCGCTACCGGTCCGGCGGTGCGGGCGTGGCGCGGCCCCGCTTGCTGTCCGGTGTCGGCCTTGCCCCTGGTGGCGGGGGCCGCCACCGGCCCTCGCTTCTTCCGGCCCGGTGGTCGGCGGCGAGGGCTTGGCCGGGCACCTCCGCCGCCGCTGCTCAATTGCGCCGCAGGCGCGAGACGAAACCCGCGCCCGGCCGGGCGGATCAGCCCGCGCCCAAGGGGCAGCCGGAGTCCGGCGACGGCGTGGCAGCCCGGCCCTCGGCCCCGGCCCGGGGCCCGCAGGCCCGGGTGGGCTGGGCCGCAGGCCCGGGTGGGCTGGGGGCTGTGGCCCCAGGCGGGCCGGGCCCCGGCC
Source organism: Streptomyces sp. NPDC007875 (assembly GCF_042868035.1). NCBI lineage: Bacteria > Bacillati > Actinomycetota > Actinomycetes > Kitasatosporales > Streptomycetaceae > Streptomyces > Streptomyces sp. NPDC007875. The sequence continues at coordinate 44,117 of NZ_JBIADZ010000035.1, forward strand.
GGGGTCAGGAGCCCGAAGGGGGCGGGGAGCTCGGGGACGAGGTGTCGGTGGAGCCGGACACGCTCGCCGGCTCCTTCGTCGCGGGCCGATGGCGCCGCAGCAACCGGGCCCAGGGCCCGCGAGCCGCGGTGACCTCGGTGCCACCCTCGGCGGCCGCCTCGGCCGCCGCCTTGGCGACCGGCAGGATGCCTTCGTCGAGCGTCTCCGGCGCCTCCTCGGGCCACAGGCCCAGCGAGTCGCACAGGGTCGGCAGAACGGCCATCGAGGCCGTCGCGTACCCCTCCGCCGAGGGGTGGAAGTTGTCCGGGCCGAACAGCTCGCGCGGATTGGCGGCGAACTCGGGGCCGAGCAGATCGCCCAGCGAGACCGTACGCCCGCCCTGCTCCACCACCCCGATCGTCTGCGCGGCGGCCAGCTGTCGGCTCAGCCGCCGCGCGACCCAGCGCAGCGGCTGATAGACGGGCTCGATCGTGCCGAGGTCGGGACAGGTGCCCACCACCACCTCGCAGCCGCTCTCGCGCAGTCTGCGCACCGCGTCCGAGAGCAGCCGCACCGACTTGGCGGGCGGCATCCGGCGGGTGACGTCATTGGCGCCGATCATGATCACGCACACGTCGGGGAGCAGCTCCGCATCCTCCAGCACCAGCGTGACCTGGCGCTCCAGATCGCTGGACTGCGCCCCCGGCAGCGCCACGTTCCGCAGGTCCACCGGGCGCTCGGCGACCGCCGCGAGCCCCGAGGCGAGCAGCGCGCCCGGTGTCTGACTAGGGCGGTGGACGCCCTGCCCGGCGGCCGTGGAGTCGCCGAGAAAGGCCAGCCGGAGTGGGGGCTGGCCGGTCCTGCGGGCGAAGGCGAAGCCATATCGGCCGTCGGCGCGCGGCGGAGGATCGTCCGATCCGCCCACGACCCGCTTCGCATGGGACACCTCAGTGAGCAACAGCACGGCGGTCACCCCGCCCAGCAGCCCGATCCCGCCGCCCCCGTACGCCGCCGCGGCCGCGATCCGCCGCGCCACCCTCGCCCTCGACATCGACATGGGTCCAGCCCACCTCCGTCCGCACGCGCACGCGCTTCTTTCTCCTTTGTACGCCTCGCTAACAACTTGTTGCCCCGCACAGCCTTCCTCCCAACGCACTGGGTCGCAGGGCGGGGGCGCGCAATAAGCTGACAGCACGGCGCCGCGATGGCGGCCGCCCCGACGCGGAGATCCCGCGGAACCGGACCAGGAGCAGGTGTGCAGTACTACGAATCGATGATTGAGCTGGTCGGCAACACCCCGCTGGTGAAGCTCAACACCGTGACCGAGGGCATCCGGGCAACCGTCCTGGCCAAGGTCGAATACTTCAATCCCGGCGGCTCCGTGAAGGACCGGATCGCGGTCCGGATGATCGAGGCGGCCGAGCGCTCCGGTGAGCTCAAGCCGGGCGGCACCATCGTCGAGCCGACGTCCGGCAACACGGGCGTGGGCCTCGCGATGGTCGCCCAGCGCAAGGGCTACAAGTGCATCTTCGTCTGCCCGGACAAGGTGTCCACGGACAAGATCAACGTGCTGCGGGCCTATGGCGCCGAGGTGGTGGTCTGCCCCACGGCCGTGGACCCCGAGCACCCCGACTCGTACTACAACGTCTCCGACCGGCTGGTCCGCGAGACGCCGGGTGCCTGGAAGCCCGACCAGTACAGCAACCCGAACAATCCGCTCTCCCACTACGAGTCCACCGGCCCCGAGCTGTGGGAGCAGACCGAGGGGAAGATCACCCACTTCGTCGCGGGCGTCGGCACCGGCGGCACGATCTCCGGCACCGGCCGCTATCTGAAGGAGGCCAGCGAGGGCCGGGTCCAGGTGGTCGGCGCCGACCCCGAGGGCTCGGTCTACTCCGGCGGCTCCGGCCGCCCGTATCTGATCGAGGGCGTCGGTGAGGACTTCTGGCCGACCGCCTACGACCAGACCGTCGCGGACGAGATCGTCGCGGTCTCCGACAAGGACGCCTTCCAGATGACGCGGCGGCTGGCCAAGGAGGAGGGGCTGCTGGTCGGCGGCTCCTGCGGAATGGCGGTCGTGGCCGCGCTGAAGGTCGCCGAGCGGCTCGGCCCGGACGATGTGGTGGTCGTGCTGCTGCCCGACAGCGGCCGTGGCTATCTGTCCAAGATCTTCAACGATGAGTGGATGGCCGACTACGGCTTCCTGGAGGAGGACGGCCCCTCGGTGCGCGTCGGCGACGTCCTCCAGGGCAAGCAGGGCGGACTGCCCTCGCTGGTCCATATGCACCCGGACGAGACGGTGGGCGAGGCCATCGACGTGCTGCGGGAGTACGGCGTCTCGCAGATGCCGATCGTCAAGCCGGGCGCCGGGCACCCGGATGTGATGGCCGCCGAGGTCATCGGTTCGGTGGTGGAACGCGAGCTGCTGGACGCCCTGTTCGCCCGCCGCGCGGAGCTGACCGACCCGCTGGAGAAGCACATGAGCCCGCCGCTGCCGCACGTCGGCTCCGGCGAGCCGGTCGAGGACCTGATGGCGGTGCTGGGCACGGCGGACGCGGCGATCGTGCTGGTGGAGGGGAAGCCGAAGGGCGTGGTGAGCCGGCAGGACCTGCTGGCGTACCTGGCCAGCGGCGTCAAGTAAGCGCACATCAGGGGGCTCATCAGGGGGCTCGAACGGGACCCGAACGGGGCCCAACTGCCCTTCGAGGGAGGCCGGCCAGGGCTTCGGGGAAGTGGTACGTACGTGTCACGCGCCCGCAGCACAGGGTTAACACAGCTCCGGCAGATTAGTGGGCGTCGGAAGGACGACACCGACACCCAGGATGAGGCGACAGGACCTCCGGAGCGGCTCCCGGACCTCCACAGTCGCCTGGACGCGGAAGTCCGGCCCTGACCCGGCCCGCGTCCCCCGCGGGGACCGCCGTCGTCCCGCCCTCGGTGCCCAGCACCGGGGTGCGGCGGTCCCCGCGCAGTCTTTTTTGGAGGTTCGGCGTTCGCGGAACCTACTCCCGGCTCTCCTCCTGGCTCCGCTCCCGGCGCAGCCAGGAGAAGCCGCCCGCCGCGTGGACCGCATTGACCCCGAAGATCCCGGCCCAGGTGATCAGCAGGCCGGGCAGGCCCTCGTTCACCACGCCGATCGCCGACAGCGGGATCGCCAGCACCAGGGAGATCCCGACGAAGGCGAAGCGCTCGCCGACGCCCATTCCGTGGGGCTGGTCCGGATGCGTGCCGGTGGCGTACGGGCGGGTACCGCGGGCCGCGGCCATCTGCTGTTCGGCGAGCTGGCGGCGGACATGCCGGTCCGCCGTATCGTTGAAGCGCTGCTCGACTTTCTCCATGAAGGAGTCGACCAGTTCCGACTCGTACTCCGCACCCAGCTCCTTACGGGTCTGCAGGGCCGCGTCGAGTTCTTTTTTCAGATCCGGGTCACGGGCGTCCATGCTTAATGACGGTACGGTCGCGGGGACGCTTTGTCGGTAGGGCTAGCCCCCGAAAGACGCGCGGGCGCGAAGAGGTACACCCCTGGTACCCCCGGCCCGCTGTGGAAGGAGTCAGTTCCGTGACCGCACCTCTCCTCACGTCCCTCGCCGCGCCCGGCGGCGACCGCCCCGACGCGCTGAGCGTCGGCGGCCGCTCCCTCTCGCGCGAGGAACTGCTCGGTGCCGCGGGCGCGGTGGCGGCCCGTATCGCCGGTGCGCCGGTCGTCGCGGTCCGGGCGACCGCGACCCCGGAGACGGTGGTCGCGGTGGTCGGCGCGCTGCTGGCCGGGGTGCCGGTGGTGCCCGTACCGCCGGACTCCGGCCCGGCCGAACGTGACCACATACTGCGGGACTCGGGCGCCACCCTGCTGCTCACCGGGGAGGCCATAGCGGCCCCGATCGAGACCGTCCCGGTGGACCCGGCCGAGCGGGCGGAGTGGACGAAGCCGGAGCCGGACGCGGAGTCCACGGCGTTCATCCTCTACACCTCGGGGACCACGGGGGCGCCCAAGGGCGCGCTGATCTCGCGGCGGGCGGTGGCCGCCGACCTGGACGGGCTCGCCGCGGCGTGGGCCTGGACCGCGGAGGACACCCTGGTCCACGGGCTGCCGCTGTTCCATGTGCACGGCCTGGTGCTGGGCGTCCTGGGCGCGCTCCGGACGGGCAGCCGCCTCGTTCACACCGGCAAGCCGACCCCGGCGGCGTACGCGGCGGCGGGCGGCAGCCTCTACTTCGGGGTGCCGACGGTCTGGAACCGGATCGTCCAGGACCCGGACTCCGCCCGCGCCCTGGCCTCCGCCCGGCTGCTGGTCTCCGGCAGCGCCCCGCTGCCCGCCCCGGTCTTCCGCGACCTCGAGCGGCTCACCGGCCAGCGCCCCATCGAGCGCTACGGCATGACCGAGAGCCTCATCACCCTCTCCACCCGGGCCGACGGTGAGCGCCGCCCCGGCTATGTCGGCACCCCGCTGGCGGGCATCCGCACCCGGATCGCCGCCGAGGAGGGCGCTGAGATCGGCGAACTCCAGCTCACCGGCCCCACCCTCTTCGACGGCTATCTGAACCGGCCCGAGGCCACGGCCGGTTCGTACACCGAGGACGGCTGGTTCCGCACGGGCGACATCGCCGCGCTCGACCCGGACGGCTTCCACCGCATCGTGGGCCGAGCCTCCACCGACATGATCAAGTCCGGTGGCTACCGCATCGGCGCGGGCGAGGTCGAGAACGCCCTCCTCGACCACCCCGCCGTCCGCGAGGCCGCCGTCGTCGGCGCCCCGCACGAGGATCTGGGCCAGGAGATCGTCGCCTATGTCGTTGCCGACGGCATCGGGGAACAGGAGCTGATCGACTTCGTCGCCACCCAGCTCTCCGTCCACAAGCGGCCCCGCAAGGTCCGCTTCCTGGAGGCCCTGCCGCGCAACGCCATGGGCAAGCCCCAGAAGAAGCTCCTGCCCCCGGCCTGATCCGGCCCCGCCGTTGTCCGGGGGCCCTGCCGTCACCCGGGTTCGGTGGCGTACGGGCGGTCGGGTGACGGCTCCGGGGCGAGGATCATGTGGTCGGGGACGTGGGCGGTGTCGCGGTGGGCCAGGAGCCAGTAGAGGGCGGCGGGGATGGCGAGGCCGACGAGCCAGGAGATGTCCGCGCCGCCCAGCGGGGCGACGAAGGGGCCGGTGTAGAAGGCCGTTGACAGGAAGGGGAGTTGGGCCAGGACGCCCACGGCGTAGGTGGACAGGGCCTTCCAGCGCCAGGCGCCGTAGCGGCCGCCCGGGTCGCTGAGGGCGGGGATGTCGTAGCGCTCCTTGGCGATGGCGTAGTAGTCGACGAGGTTGATCGCGCTCCACGGGGTGAAGAAGGTCAGCAGGAACAGCAGGAAGTCCTTGAAGGAGGACAGGAAGCTGTCCTTGCCGAGCAGCGCGACCGCTGTGCCCGCGACCATGATCCCGGCGATGTAGGCGGCCCGGCCGCGCGGGGAGAGGGTGGCGTTGCCGCGGAAGCCGCTGATGCTGGTCACCATCGACATGAAGCCGCCGTAGGTGTTCAGGACGTTGATCGTCAGCTTGCCGAGGGCGATGACGAAGTAGAGCAGTGAGGTGATCACGGCCGCGCCGCCGCCGAGGCCGACGATGTAGGAGACCTCGTTGCCGACGAAGGCGTGACCGGCCGCGGCGGCCGCGAGGGCGCCGAAGGTCATGGACCACTGCGAGCCGAGGACGGTGCCGGCCAGGGTCCAGGAGAAGGTGGCCTTGGCGGAGGTGGTGCGCGGCAGGTAGCGGGAGTAGTCGGCGACGTACGGGCCGAAGGCGAGTTGCCAGGAGGCGGACAGCGACACCGCGAGGAGGAAGAGCGGGAAGTCGAAGGTCCGGTCGTGGAGCAGGGTGGCCAGGTCGGTGCGGTCCAGCAGCCGGATGCCCAGGTAGACGAAGGCCAGGGCGCAGACGACGCCCGCGATCCGGCCCAGGGTGTGGATCAGGCGGTAGCCCACGGCGGCCGCCACGCCGGTGATGAGGGCGAAGAGGATGATCCCGGTGGTGTCGCCGAGATGGGTGAGTTCGCCGACCGCCTGGCCCGCCAGCACGCTGCCGCTGGCGAAGAAGCCCACGTACATGACGATGACCAGCAGCAGCGGGACGATCGCGCCCCGGACCCCGAACTGGGCCCGGGAGGAGATCATCTGGGGGAGGCCGAGCCGGGGTCCCTGGGCCGAGTGGAGCGCCATGACGGCTCCACCGAGCAGGTTGCCGAGCAGCAGGGCGATGATCGACCAGAAGGCGCCCGCGCCGAAGACGACGGCCAGCGCGCCGGTGACGACGGCGGTGATCTGGAGGTTCGCGCCGAGCCACAGGGTGAACTGGCTGAAGGCGGTGCCATGGCGCTCCGCGTCCGGGACGACGTCGATCGAGCGCTTCTCGACGAGAGAGTCGAGGGTGTCGCGGGAGTCGAGGGAATCGGGCATAGGGGTGCTCCTGCCGCTATTTCTTGGTGAGGCCGTTCTTGGCGGCCCAGTCGGCGGCGACCCGGTCCGGGTCCTTCTTGTCGTTGCTCACCAGCTTGTTGAGACGGGCCAGTTCCTGGGTGGTGAGGGCGCCGCCCAGGCGGGCCAGGGCCTTGCGGACCTTGGCGTCGGCCTTGGCGGAGCGGACGACGGGCACGATGTGCTGGGCGGGGATGAGGGCCTTGGGGTCGGCGAGGATCACCCAGTCGTTGGCCTCGATGTCGGGATCGGTGGAGAAGAGGTTGGCGACGTCGACATCGCCCTTCTTCAACGCGCCCTTGACCAGGGGGCCGGAGGCGTCGAGGGCCTTGAACTCCTTGAAGGTCACGCCGTAGCGGTCCTTGAGGCCCACCAGGCCGACCACGCGCTTCTTGTCCTCGGCCGGGCCGCCGAAGACCAGCTTGCCGTTCTGCTTGGCCAGGTCGGCGAAGCTGCGCAGACCGTACTTCTGCGCGACCTCATGGGTGACGCAGAAGACGTCCTTGTCCTCGGCGGCCGCGTACGACAGGGCCTCCAGGCCGCTGGGAAGGGCGACGGTGAGGGCGTTCTGCAGGTCGCCGGCCTCGGTCTGGGGGGCCTTGTCGTCGAAGTGGAGCAGCAGATTGCCCTGGTACTCGGGGAGCAGATCGATATCGCCCTGCTGGAGGGCGGGAATGACGATCTCGCGGGAGCCGAGGTTGGGCCGCACGCTCGTCTTGATGCCCGCGCCCTTCAGCGCCTCGGCGTAGAGATAGCCCAGCAGCTGGTTCTCGGTGAAGTTGGCGGTGCCGATGACCAGGCCGCCCAGGCTGCTGCCGCCGCCCGAGCCACCGCTGCCGCCATCGCCCTTCAGTGAAGTGACGCCGCCGCTACAGGCGGCCAGCGCGGGCACGGAGGCGCCGGCGAGCAGGCCGCCGAGCAGTTTCCTGCGGTTCATGGGGTGCTCTCCTCGGATCCGGAGTGAGTCGGTGACGTCAGTGCGCGTGGGCGCGCGGGGGACGGTTGCGGAACAGCAGGCGTTGCACTCCGGCCAGCGCCAGGTCCAGGGCGATGGCCAGCACGGCGACCAGCACCGCCCCGCCCAGCACCTGCACCAGATCGCGCTGGGCGAGCCCGTCGAAGACGTAGCGGCCGAGCCCGCCGAAGCTGACGTACGCGGCGATGGTGGCGGTGGCGACGACCTGGACGCAGGCCAGCCGCAGCCCGGTCATGATCAGCGGGAGCGCGAGGGGCAGTTCGACCTGGAAGAGCACCTGGTACCAGCGCATGCCCTGGCCCCGCGCCGCGTCCCGGACCTCGGGGTCGACGGCGGCCATGCCCGCGTACGTATTGGTGACGATCACCGGGACCGCGAGGGCGACCAGCGAGATGTACACCGGCCACATGCTCAGCCCGCTGGCCAGGAAGACCAGGGTGACCAGGCCGACGGTGGGCAGCGCCCGCCCGAAGCCGGAGAGGTTGATGGCGAGGAACGCGCCGCGTCCGGTGTGCCCGATGAGCAGCCCGACCGGAAGGGCGATGGCGGCGGCGACCAGGGTGGCCAGCAGGGAGTACTGGAGGTGTTCCAGGAGGCGGGTCGCGATGCCGTCGGTCCCGGACCACTGGGAGCCGCTGGTCAGCCAGCGGAGGAGGTCCTTCAGCAGTTCGATCATGTCAGGCACGCCTCCTCAGCCACGGGGTGCACAGCCACTGGATGGTGACCAGCACGGCGTCCGCGACCAGCGCGAGCAGCAGGGACAGAAGGACCCCGGCCACGACGGGGGTGGGGTAGTTGCGCTGGAAGCCGTCGGTGAACAGCTGGCCGAGACCGCCGTACCCGATGTAGCTGGCCACGCTGACCAGGGATATCGCCATCACCGTGGCGACCCGTACGCCCGCCATGATCACCGGGAAGGCGAGCGGCAGCTCGACGGTGAGCAGGGTGCGCAGCGGACGGGCGCCCATCGCGGTGGACGCCTCGCGGACCTTGGTGGGGACGCTGTCGAGCCCCTCGACGGTGTTCCGGAGCAGCACGACCAGGGTGTAGATGGTCAGGCCGGTGATGGCGGTGGTGCGGGTGAGGCCGGTGACCGGCAGCAGCAGGACGAAGATCGCGATGGACGGGATCGTGAACAGGATGTTCGAGAGCCCGAGGAGGAGTCCGCGCAGGGCCCGCACCCGGTGGGCGATCACGGCCAGGGGCAGCGCGATCAGCAGACCGAAGAGGACGGCGGGGACGGCGGTGGAGAGGTGGTCGAGGGTGAGCGTGACCAGGTCGCTTTGGTGATCGGGGAACCAGCCCCAGTCGACGGTCATGCGGTCACGCTCGGGTCGGAGGCCGGGGTGTCGTCGGAGCCCTGGGCGTTCTCGGCGTCGGTCTCGCCACGGGTCTTGGCGGCTTCGGGGGCTTCGGCGGTCTCAGCGGCCCCGGCGGCTTCCGCGGCGTTCTTGAGGGCGGCCGCGCGGCCCGCCTCCGCGTGGCGGCGCCCCGCGAACTCATGTATCCGCTCACGCCCGGTGACCCCGGTGAGGACGCCGTCGGCGTCCACGCGGGCCACCAGGCCGGCGGGGGAGGCCAGCGACTCGTCCAGGGCGGTGAGCAGCGAATCGCCGTCCCGCAGCGCCCGCACCGGCAGCAGCGGGGCCCGGTCGCCGTCCGGCCCCTCGGCGTCGCGCCAGCCCAGCGGCTCACCGCGCTCGGAGGTGACCAGCCGCCAGCGGTCCCCATCGGCGGGGACGGGCTCCTGCGGCAGGTCCGCGAGGGTGGACAGGGAGAGCAGCTTCAGCCCGCGCTCGGCGCCCAGGAAGCCCGCCACGAAGTCGTCGGCGGGGCTCGCCAGCAGCTCGGCGGGGGGTGCGCACTGGACGAGATGCCCGCCGGTGCGGAAGATCGCGATGCGGTCGCCGAGCCGTACCGCCTCGTCGATGTCGTGGGTGACGAAGACGACCGTCTTGCGCAGCTCGCTCTGCAGCCGCAGCAGCTCGTTCTGGAGCTGGGTCCGTACGACCGGGTCGACCGCGCCGAACGGCTCGTCCATCAGCAGCACCGGCGGATCGGCGGCCAGCGCGCGGGCGACCCCGACGCGCTGCTGCTGACCGCCCGATAGCTGGTGCGGATAGCGCTTGCCGGAGTCGCCGGGCAGCCCGACCAGCTCCAGCAGCTCGGCGGCGCGGGCCCGCGCCTTGCGGCGGCCCCAGCCCAGCAGCAGCGGGACGGTGGCGATGTTGTCGAGGATCGTACGGTGCGGGAAGAGCCCCGCCTGCTGGATCACATAGCCGATCCCGCGCCGCAGCTCGGCGGCGTCCGCCGCGAGGACATCACGCCCGGCCACGCTCACCGTGCCGCTGCTCGGCTCGACCATGCGGTTGACCATGCGGAGGGTGGTGGTCTTGCCGCAGCCGGACGAGCCGACAAGAACCGTGATGCCCCCTTCCGGGAGTTCGAGGCTGAGCCGGTCCACGGCCGTGGTGCCGTTCGGGTAGTGCTTACTGACGTCCTTGAAGCTGATCATCCGCTTCCCCTTGCCCTGTCTGCATATAGTCATGCACAGTCATAGTCGAGTGAATAGAAGTCAAGAGGTCTGCGTTAATCACCGGTTACTTCTGCTCGCGATGTGGACGAAGTGCCTGGCGGCTGGCCCGGAATGGGCATTTTGAGAGGAGTTGCCCTGGATGTTGTCTCACATGCTGGATGCTGATGCCGCGGCGGCCGAGGGCGCAGGCGGCACAGCTCAGCGGATCACACTGGACGGCCGGAGCCTACGCGTCGTCGATATCGCCCGCTTGGCCGACCGCATCAGCCGGCCCGCGGCGCCCGACCCGACCGCGCTCGCGCTGGCCGAGCGCGCCTGGGAGACCGCGGACCGGCTGGCCGCCACCGGCCGCGTCTACGGCCGGAGCACCGGCGTGGGCGCCAACCGTACCGAGGACGTCGGCCCGGCCGACTCCGACCACGGGCTGCGGCTGCTGCGCAGCCACGCGGGCGCGATCGGCGCACCGCTGCCCGGGCGCGAGGTGCGCGCCATGATGACCGTCCGCGCCAATCAGCTGCTGGCGGGCGGCGCCGGGCTGCGCCCCGCCGTCGTCACCGCGCTCGTCGAGGGGCTCGACAGCGGCGCCCACCCGGTGATCAACGAATACGGCGCGGTCGGCACCGGGGACCTCGCCGCGCTCGCCCAGACCGGTCTCGCGCTCGTCGGCGAGCACCCCTGGGACCTCACCGAGGCCGCCCCGGGGCGCCGCGCCCCCGACCCGATCGTGCTGGACAGCAACGACGCCCTCGCGCTCATCAGCAGCAACGCCCTCACCCTCGGCCAGTCCGCGCTCGCCCTCGCCGAGCTGCGGCGGCTGCTGTCCGCCTCGCTCTCGGTGGCCGCGCTCTCGCTGATCGCGGTCGGCGGGTCGTACGAGGCGTACGCCGAACCCGTGCACGCCGCCCGGCCGCACCCCGGCTCCGTCGCGGCCGCCGCCCGGATGCGCGCCCTGCTCGGCGCCCCGGCCCGGCCCACCCCGCCGCTCGGGCGCATCCAGGACCCGTACGGCTTCCGCTGTCTGCCGCAGATCCACGGACCGGCGCTGGACGCCGCGGAGGCGCTGGAGCGGGTGCTGACCGTCGACTTCAACGCGGCCACCGAGAACCCGCTGATCAGCTCCGCCGACGAGGCCGCCTACCACCACGGCAACTTCTACGCCGCGCACGCCGCCCTCGCCCTGGACGCCTTCCGGCTCGCCGCGCTGCAGACCGCCCGGCTCTCCACGGCCCGGCTCGCCGCGCTCAGCGAACCCGACTTCACCCGGCTGCGCCCCTTCCTCGGCGACGCCGCGCCCGCCAGCTCGGGCGTGATGATCCTCGAATACGCGGCGGGGGCGGCCCTCGGCGAGATGCGCGCGGTCTCCCACCCCGCCTCGCTGGGCCATGCCGTGCTCTCCCGCGGTGTCGAGGAACAGGCCAGCTTCGCCTCGCTCGGCGCCCGCCAGACGCTGCGGGTCGCCGACCACTACCGGCTGGTGCTGGGTTGCGAACTGGTCGCGGCCGTAAGGGCGTTGCGCCAGCGCGGTCTGGAACCGGACCCGGAGCTCCCGGCCGGTGTCGCCTTCGCCATGGCGTCGGAAGTGCTCGATCCCCGCATGGAGGACCGGCCGTTGACGGAGGATGTGGCGGTGGCCGCGCGCCTGCTCGACCGGCTGGCGGGGGTATGAGGGACGAGGGTACGAGGTTCGGGAGGACGCGATGAGTACGGACCATGGGGTGAGCGACGGGGTGAGCGGTGCCCGGATGGCGCCGGCGGGCGAGGACGTCGCGGTGGCGTCGCCGGGGGTGTCGGTGGGCGCGGGCGGCCCGGGCGGTGCGGGTGGCTCGGCCGCGACGACGGGTTCGGTCGCCTCGGCCGCTTCCGGTGTCTCGACCGCCGCTCGGCTGCAGGCGCTCTTCGAAGGCCACCGGCTGACCCCGACCCAGCGGCGGATCGCCCACTGCATGGTGCGGCGGGCCGCGGACGCTCCGTTCCTCTCCAGCGTCGAGCTGGCCGAACTCGCGGGCGTCAGCCAGCCGTCCGTGACCCGCTTCGCGGTCGCCCTCGGCTTCGACGGCTATCCGGCGCTGCGCAAACATCTGCGCGATGTCGCCCCCGCCGAGCCGGAGGCGGACGAGGGGTCGTACAACGAGTACCAGCAGGCCGTGCAGTCCGAGATCGACAATCTGCGCCATCTCGCGGCGCTGCTGGCCGACCCCGCCCCGGTCGTCCGCGCCGGCCGGCTGCTCGCCGAGTCCCGCCCGCTGCCGGTCCTCGGGCTGCGCGCTGCCTCCGCGCAAGCGCGCGGCTTCGTCTACTTCGCGCGCAAGGTCCATCCGGACGTCCGGCTGCTCGACGAGGGCGGCACGATGCTCGCCGACCGCGTCGACGCGGCGAAGCGCGCGGGCGCGACGGCGCTGCTGTGCTTCGCGCTGCCGCGGCATCCACGGGAGGTCGTGGAGGGTCTGGAGTACGCGCAGGAGGCGGGCCTGACCGTGGTCGCCGTCGCCGACAGCGCCTTCGCCCCGGTCGCCCGCCACAGCGATCTGCTGCTGCCCGCGGCGGTCGGCACGGGCCTGGCCTTCGACACCGCGTGTGCGCCGATGCTGCTGGGGCGGGTGCTGCTGGAGGCGATGTGCGACGCGCTGCCGGATGCGCAGGCGCGGCTGGAGGAGTTCGACGCGAAGGCGGCGGAGCGGGGACTGTTCGTGGAGTGAGCCCGGGCTTCCGGGCCGCTCTGTGTGTCAACCCCCGCCCCTCTCACCCAATTCTCAGGCATCCTGGCTAGATTCCTCGATTCGACAGGGATTTCATCAGGGATTCGCCAGGGTGAGGAGGTCGGTCGTGGGGCGCGGGGCATATGCGCTGGCACGGGTGGCGGTGGTCGTGAGGGCCCCTGCGGGGTGGCTGTGGTGGCCCGGTGTGCTGGCCGCGGGAATCGGAGTGCTGGTGCCGGGGCTGACCGGGCGCCGGATCGGAGTGCTCGCGGGGGCGGCGCTCTTCCTGATCGCGGCGGTCGTGGTGTTCACGGCGCGTAGGAAGCGGTACCTGGAGTTGGCGCGCGGTGCCTCGCGCGCGAGCAAGTCGGTCTTCCTCCAGGATCGCGCGGTGACCGTACGGACGCGCCGACGCGCCCTGCGGTGGTGGCTGCTGTTGGCCTTCCTCGCCGCGATGGGCTCGTCCTTCGCCGTTCCGGCGGCGGGCGGGATGCTGATGGCGGGGCTCGGCGCCGGGCTGTGGGCCAAGGCGCTGTGGCTGGGCCGCTGGGAGCGCGCCAACGATGTGCTGCTGTGGGTACGCACCGAGCGGGTCTCCGGCGGCCGGCCCGCGGGCAAGACGGTGGACGCCTACCAGACGACGGGCATCGTGGCCGGCGACGCGGGCCCGGGCGGCGCGCGCCGCTCCTCGCGGACCGTGGCGACGGCCACGCGCTGAGGGGTCGCCCCGCGGGGCTTTCGAGGGGCACGCCTGCCCCGATCAGAACAAGGGGAAGCCCCGCCCGTGGCTCAGGGGTTCTGCGCGTGGACGGGGCCGGTTTTGTGGCTAGCTGCTGCGCTGCGCCAGCGTTTCCTGTAGCCGCCGTGAGCCATAGGACGAGAGGCACCGAGGGCATTCGCACGGTGGCCATGCTGATGACTTCAGCGGTTCGAGAGATTGGTTGGACGCCTTGTAGATGGTCGTAGGGCCGAAGGTCTGCCCGTTGTCGCGTGACACACGGATGGTCATAAGCGTGGGGTCGCTCATGCCCGCCCCCTGTGGGCCCAACCGGTCTTGTGCTCGTTGAGTTCCCTCATACAGAGCGCCAGACGCTTGTGATCCCCGGCCCGCACGTGCGCTGCCTGTTGCCTGAGCAACGCGGCGCACACAGGACAACTCGCCGAGTCTGCCAACTCCGTCAGCGCACAAGAGCTGCAAACAGTCCTGGCTTCTGTATCTGACGCCGAAGCCCGCATGCTTCCATCCGAGGGCGTTGATGCGTCAGTTGGCCGGCCCGTCATGCGGAAACCTCCACTCCGTGAATCCGCCGGGGGCCGATATCGACTCCGTGAACGGCCAGCCATAGGGCACGGCGCCGCGCTCGTTGCTGCCGACGTTCATGAGCCACCAGGTACGGCCGGACAAGCCCGATGTCCTCACCTCTCAGCGCGGCCGCACGAGGCGCACTCACGGGCCGGGATGACGACGGCTGATCAGCCGCCCGGTGACGGCCCACAGGGGGCAGTAGGAGCCGCAGCAACGGCAGGAACACTCTCGCTGTAGCTTGGGACACGTCGTCAACCTCCACGGGGTTGAGGGCCACGCCCCCGGACCGGTCGCACGGTCGCGGGGGTCCTTGTTGCCGTCCCTACGCTTCCGCTCCAATGAGTGACTGCATAGCGGCCCCCTGTAGGCCGACTGTCGGCCACAATTGGCACATGGGCAGCGACATCGGGGCCAACATCCGACGCCTACGTGAAGAGCACGAGTGGAGTCAGGCGCGGCTGGCGCGTGAGATCTGCCGGGCAGCCGGATTGGCTGGTGATCCAGTCGGGCGGCAGGAAGTCAACCGGTGGGAGAACGGGAAACGCACGCCTCGGGAATGGCTGTCGTTCATTGCTACCGCCTTGGGCGTGTCCGAGGAAACGCTCAGGACACCTCAGGCGCCTGCTGAACCACCTCTGCCCACGCTCGCTGACTTCCTGCCCGGAGATGATCCGCTACGTCCGCTGGAAGCTCACGCAGGACGCCGTATCGGCATGGGTGCGGTGGACGACCTGCAACAGCGTGTGCATGGGCTGAGGCTTGCCGATGATGTCCTCGCCGGAGGCGACCTGATCCGCCCAGCGCTCCGGGAACTCCGCTCTGCCGTGAAGCTGTACCGCGAGGGAACTCACAGCGGCGAAGTAGGTCGGCAGCTTCTACGCCAAATCGGAGAGTTGACGCAGATTGCTGGATGGATTGCCAGCGACGCCGGACAGCATGAAGAGGCAGAGCGCATCTACCGTCTAGGAATCAGCGCCGCAAGGCAAGCTGAAGACCACACCCTAGCCGGGAATATCGCAGGATCGTTGGCCTATCAGTTCAGCAATACGGGTCGGGAATCAGAAGGACTCACACTGGCCCATGCTGCACTGAATGACGCCGGCAGCAAGGCGCCCCCGAAAGCCCGCGCGCTCTATCTCGACCGGGTGGCTTGGGCTCATACGAAAGCCGGGGGCATCGAGAACGGGCAACAGGCCATGCGAGCGCTGGGGGAAGCCGGGGAGGCGCTCAGCGAAGACGGCCCCGGCACGGAATCACCTGCCTACCTGTATTGGGTGGATGCCGGGGAACTCCGGGTGATGGAATCCAGGGTCTATGCGGAGCTTCGCCGGCCATTGCGTGCTGTGCCCTTGCTCCGCGAAGTCCTTGGCGGCTACGACGCCACGCATACTCGGGAAATGGCTTTGTATCTGTCTTGGCTTGCTGTGGCCCTGGCTGACGCCAATGAACCAGAAGAGGCAGCAGCCGTAGCGGAACGGGTCATCACCTTGGCAGCAGACATCTCTTCGGAACGCACGGCCGAACGGGTACGCGTCATCCTCGCCAGGTTGCGGAAGTGCGCAGAGGTGCCGGAAGTGGCCACCCTGCTCGCCGAGCATCAGGCAGCTTAGAAACCAGGCTGTGGGGGTTGCGCGGCGTGGGTGGGTGCGGCGCCGTTTCGCGCCTTCGGCGCGTTTGAGCATGGGGCCGGGGGTGCCCTGGCCGGGGCCCGTTGCCGGGGGCGGCCGGTGGGGGCGGGCCCGGTTGCGGCGCCCCTCCGGCCTGGGCTTCGCGCCGATCCGGACTGCGGGGGGTACCCCTCGCGAAATCGTTTGATGAATTAGTTGCGTCAGATCAAGCGTTTTCTGGAAGGGGGTACCCCCATCGGGTGGGGTGGCCGGGCTCCGGGCCGCCCCTACCTGTCCCGATGCTCAAACGACGCCAAGCGAGACGAAGCGGTAGGCGCGCGATGGACCTTGAGCTCATGCGGCCTGGGCGCACCTCGCGATATGCGGCGCATCGCAGCCCGCCTGGACGTGGTCCGCTACCGCAGGCGGCTGAGGCCCAGCGCATGGGCCGCGCCGCTCTCGACCACGATCTCGTCCACCGTCTGCGGCTCCCGCACCGTCGCGAAGCGCACCTCGTCGCCGGTGGCGTCGAAGCCGTAGACCCCGGGCCGGGGCAGGCTGTTGTACGCGAAGTGGTTGGAGAAGTAGTACGCGCCCGTGTCCAGCAGGCCGACCAGATCGCCCGCCGCCAGCTCCGGCAGGGGCCGGTCCCGGGCGACCAGGTCGCCCGCGAAACAGCAGGGACCGGCGATGTCCTGGGGGACCTGGCCGTCGGAGCCCCCCGTCTTGGGGCGGCCCTCCGCGTCGTAGGCCGTGACGCGCAGTGGCCAGGCCTCGGGGGCGAAGACCGTACGGGTGGCGAGCTGGGCGCCCGCGTGGGTGACCGCGATCGGGCGGCCGCCCGCGGACTTGGCGTATTCGACCCGCGCCAGCACCAGGCCGGACTTGGCCAGGAGGGACCGTCCGAACTCGGTGACCAGCTTGTACCGCCCGTCGAAGAGCCCCGGCACGGTGGTCCGCAGCAGCTGTGCGTACTCCCGGTAGCTGGGGGTGATCTCGTCGGAGGCGAAGTTCACCGGGAGGCCGCCGCCGATGTCGAGGGCGTCGATCTGCTGTCGGCCGACCGTCCCGTTGATCTCTTCGGCAAGCTCGTAGGCCACCCGTATGCCCGCCGCCATCAGCTCCAGTGGACAGCCCTGGGAGCCGACGTGCGCGTGCAGCCGGGTCAGCCAGGGGCGCTCGGCGAAGGCGCGGACGACCCACTCGCGCGCCCCCGGATCCTGGAGGGCGACGCCGAACTTGGAGGTCGTGGTGGCCGTGCTCATCGCGTCGATGCTGCCGCCGCCCACCTGCGGGTTGATCCGCAGGCCCAGGGGTGCGGGCGGGTCCGCGCGGTCCCCCACCAGCGCGCCGAGCCGGTCCAGCTCCTGTGGGTTGTCGGCGTTGACGGCGATACCCAGGTCGAGGGCCTCGCGCAGCTCCGCGGGGGTCTTGGCGGGGGAGTCCAGGACGATCCGGTCGGGCGTCACCCCCGCCGCGCGGGCCAGCGCCAGTTCGCCGGGGCTGGCCACCTCGCAGCCCAGGCCCTCGTCGGCCAGCAGCCGCAGGACCGGGACGAGCGCGGCGGCCTTGACCGCGAAGGCGTGCAGGACGGGGGTGCCGGGCGTGACGACGTCCTCGAAGGCCGCGCGCAGTTCGGCGGCGGCGGCGCGGATCCCGGCCACGTCCAGCAGCCCGACGACGGGCTGATCCGGGCCCAGCAGCCCCTGCTCCACGGCGGCCCGAACGGCCCGTTCGCGCCGGGCGGCCATCGCCACCGGTTTCGAAGTCATGACCTCAGCCAACCATCCGAGGACGGCTGCGGGCCAACTGCCCCGGGGCCGCTCCGGGGGTCTTGCCCGGCGTCGGCCGCGAGCCCGGACAGCAGTGCCAGGGCCTGTTCGGCGGGGCTGCCCGGGGCGGCGTGGTAGACCACCAGGAGCTGGCCCTCGGTGCCGGTGACGGCCAGCTTCTCGTAGCTCAGCTCGATCGGGCCGATCTGCGGGTGCTGGAAGGTGGACGTACCGGCGCCGGCCTTGGGCTTGACGTCATGGCGCGCCCACAGCCGCCGGAACCGCTCGCTCCTGACCGACAGCTCACCCACCAGCTCGGCGAGGGGCGGATCGTCGACATCGGGGCCGACGAGTGCGCGCAGGCCGGCCACGACACCGGCGGTGGCGGTCTCGCTGCCGTGCGCCTCGCGGATCTCCGGGTCGAGGAAGAGCGCGCGGACCACGTTCACCCCGGGTCTGCAGAGCGGGGAGAGGGCGATGGCCAGCGGATTGGCGAAGAGGATGTCCATATAGCGGCCCTGGACGAAGGCGGGGTTCCGCGTCCAGGACAGCACCAGCTGCTGGATCCCGGCGGGCACCCGCTCCGGCCGCCGCGGACGGTGGCGGGGCGCGGGGCGGGCCAGCCGGTGCAGATGGGCGGTGGCGTCGTCGTCGAGCCGCAGCACGCGGGCCAGGGCGTCGAGCACCTGCTCGGAGGGGGGGGCGGTCGCGGCCCTGCTCCAGCCGCAGGTAGTAGTCGCTGCTGATGCCCGCGAGGAGCGCGAGCTCCTCACGGCGCAGCCCGGGCACCCGGCGCCGTCCGACGGCGGGCAGCCCGACGTCCTCGGGCCCCACCAGCTCGCGTCGGGCCCGCAGATACTCGCCCAGCCGATTCGTGCTCTCCGCCATACCTCCACGCTATGCGCCCGGCGCGGTCCGAGCCTGTCCCTGTGACTCCCAGGACCCGGTTGTGCGGCGGGCTGGACCGGCGGGCGGTGGGGAGGGGCGCGGGCCCGCCGCCCGCCGGGAGCGGCCCGTCCGTCGCCCGGCATGAGGTCGTAGGTGGAGGTGGGGCGCCCGGCGCGGGGCCCGTGCCTGTCGCTCCCGGGACAAGCGATCAGCCGTGAGTCCGGTTGATCGCGACGGGCGGGCGGCTGTCCTCCCGGCGTGTGAAGAGGGCCCCGTGCCGCCCGGGGCGCGGGCGCGGCCCGCGTGGCCGTGGGGGCGAGGGCGCGGTCCGAGCCTGTCCCTGTGACTCCCAGGATGCGTGGGGTCTGGCTGGGGGCGGTGGGCGGGGCGACGCTGGGGGCATGGACCAGAACGAAACACGCATGACGACACCTTTCGGCTCCCGCTCCACCGCCGCCGAGGTGATCGACGGCATCGACCTCTCGGGCAGGCGCGCGGTGGTCACCGGGGCCGCCTCCGGCATCGGCATCGAGACCGCGCGGGCGCTGGCCGGAGCGGGGGCCGAGGTGACCCTCGCGGTGCGGAACCTCGAGGCCGGGGCCCGGGTCGCCGAGGACATCACCGCCACCACCGGCAACAAGCGGCTGCATGTCACACCGCTGGACCTGGCCGACCGGGCCTCGGTCGCCGCGTTCGCCGACGGGTGGGACGGGCCGCTGGACATCCTGGTCAACAACGCGGGCGTCATGGCCCTGCCCGAGGGACGTACGCCCGAGGGCTGGGACCGGCAGTTCACCGTCAACCACCTCGGCCACTTCGCGCTGGCGCGCGGCCTGCACGGCGCCCTGGCGGCCGCCGGGGGCGCGCGGATCGTCTCGGTCAGCTCCGCCGCGCATCTGCGCTCACCTGTCGTCTTCGACGACCTCCACTTCGACTACCGGCCGTACGAACCGATGCAGGCGTACGGGCAGTCCAAGACCGCGAACGTGCTCTTCGCGGTCGGCGCCCACGCCCGCTGGGCGGGCGACGGCATCACGGTCAACGCGCTCAGCCCCGGGGGCATCCGGACCAATCTGCAGCGCCACGTCGGGACCCTCACGGCCCCGGCGATGGTGTGGAAGACCCCGGAGCAGGGGGCGGCCACCTCGGTGCTGCTGGCCGCCTCGCCACTGCTGGAGGGCGTCGGCGGGCGTTACTTCGCGGATTGCGCCGAGGCCGAGCCGGTGAGCCGCCGCCCCGAGGACCTCATCGCCATGATGGCGGGGGTCGCCCCGTACGCCCTCGACCCGGAGGGCGCCGACCGCCTCTGGGCGACGTCGGAGCGGCTCCTGGCCTCGGACTGACCGCGCTCGACAACCCCCACCAGCACCGCCCCGAGGGCTGCCACCCCAGCACCCCGCCCAGGTCACAGCTCCACCAGCACCGCCCCGAGGTGACGGCCCGCCACCAACTCGCACAGCGCGCGCGGCGCTTGGCCGATCCCGGTCAGCCGGGTGTACGGATAGGTGAGGGCGCCCTCGCGCAGCGCCCGGCCGAACTCGCGCGTGTACGCGGGCAAGGCGTCCTGGTGATCCAGCGCGCTGATGCCGCGCAGCGTGACGCCGCGGGCGATGAGGGCCAGGGTGCTGATCCCGGTCGGGGCCGGCGCGTCGTCGGAGAGCTGCGCGGCCAGCGCGCCGACCAGGGCGAAACGGGCGTTGCGGCGGGCCAGCGCCAGGGCGGCCTCGAGCTGTTCGCCGCCGACGGTGTCGAAGAGGACGTCGATGCCGTCGGGGGCGGCCGCGCGCAACTGCTCCTCGATCGGTCCGGCCCCGCGGAGGACGGCCGCGTCGTAGCCCAGCTCCCGCGTCAGCCGGTCGGCCTTGTGGCGGGAGCCGGTGGAGCCGATGACCCGTTCGGCGCCGTGCAGCCGGGCGAACTGCCCGGCCAGGGAGCCCACGCCGCCCGCCGCGCCGGTGACGAACACCGTGTCGCCGCGCCGCACCCCGGCCCCGCGCACCACCCCCAGCCAGGCGGCGAACCCCTGCGACAGATGCGCGGCGGGGTCCGGCAGCGCCCCGGGGTCGATGGGCGACGCCTGCGCGGCGTCGAGCACCGCGTATTCGCGCCAGCCGGCGCGGTGGCGGACGAGGGTTCCGGGGGCGAGTTCCGTGCCGGGCGCGCTGATCACCTCGCCGAGGGCCGGGCCCCGCATCACCTCGCCGGTCTTGTGCAGCAGCTGGGGAAGGCCGAAGGTGTCGGGGTCGGGGAGGGTGAGCGGGCGCATTACGGCGGCGACGCTCATCAGCCGGTTGCGCACCAGCACCTGTCCGGGGCCGGGGGTGGGGACGGGAGCGGTGACGACCTCGAAGTGACCGGGGGTGAGCGCCCCTTCGGGCAGGGCCGCCAGACGGACCTCGCGATGGGTGGCGGGAAGGGACACGCAGGGCTCCTCGCGGGCGGAGCGGACACGTCCCGGTGACGCTACCCCGGGGGGCCGGACCGTGCCGGTCGTGTCCCCCGCGAGCCCGCGCCGCTGAACCACCCGGGTGTATGCGCAGCTCCGCGGTATTGACTAGCCATATTCATCGGCATCAAGATGTGAATAACTCGATCCAATCGATGGCAGGGAGGCTTGGCCCCATGACAGGACCGCGACCCGTACGGGCGCCGCGTGGTGCAGAGCTCAGCGCTCGGGGGTGGCAGCAGGAAGCCGCCCTGCGGATGCTGCAGAACAACCTCGATCCGGAGGTCGCCGAGCATCCCGACAAGCTCGTCGTCTACGGCGGCACCGGTAAGGCGGCCCGCGACTGGCGCTCCTTCGACGCCATGGTCCGCACCCTGCGCACGCTCAAGCAGGACGAGACGATGCTGGTCCAGTCGGGCCGCCCGGTGGGCGTCATGCAGACGCACGAATGGGCGCCGCGGGTGCTGATCGCCAACTCCAATCTGGTCGGCGACTGGGCCAACTGGGAGGAGTTCCGTCGCCTGGAGGCGCTGGGCCTGACCATGTACGGCCAGATGACCGCGGGCTCCTGGATCTACATCGGCACCCAGGGCATCCTCCAGGGCACCTACGAGACCTTCGCGGCCGTGGCGGCCAAGAAGTTCAATGGCACCCTGGCCGGGACGATCACCCTCACCGCGGGTCTCGGCGGCATGGGCGGCGCCCAGCCGCTGGCGGTCACCATGAACGACGGCGTCGCGATCTGCATCGACTGCGACCCCCGCGCCATCGAGCGCCGTATCGAACACCGCTACCTGGACGTTCGCGCCGACAGCCTGGACCACGCCCTGCAGCTGGCCACCGAGGCGCGCGACGCCCGGCGCCCCCTGTCGATCGGCGTGCTGGGGAACGCGGCCGAACTGGTCCCGCAGCTGCTCGCGATGAACGCCCCGATCGACATCGTCACCGACCAGACCAGCGCCCACGACCCGCTGGCGTATCTGCCGATCGGCGTGGACTTCGACGCGATGGCGTCGTACGCCGCCGAGAAGCCCGCCGACTTCACTCAGCGGGCGCGCGAGGCGATGGCCCGCCACGTGGAGGCCATGGTCGGCTTCATGGACGCGGGCGCCGAGGTCTTCGACTACGGCAACTCGATCCGCGGCGAGGCCCAGCTCGCGGGCTACGAACGCGCCTTCGCCTTCCCCGGCTTCGTGCCCGCCTACATCCGGCCGCTCTTCTGCGAGGGCAAGGGCCCCTTCCGCTGGGCCGCTCTGTCCGGCGACCCGAGGGACATCGCGGCCACGGACAAGGCGATGCTGGAGCTGTTCCCGGAGAACGAGTCGCTGGCCCGCTGGATCAAGATGGCGGGGGAGCGGGTCCACTTCCAGGGACTGCCCGCGCGTATCTGCTGGCTCGGCTACGGCGAGCGCGACAAGGCGGGCGAGCGCTTCAACGAGATGGTCGCCGACGGCACGCTCGCCGCACCGCTGGCGATCGGCCGCGACCACCTCGACTGCGGCTCGGTGGCCTCCCCGTACCGCGAGACCGAGGCCATGCTGGACGGCTCGGACGCGATCGCCGACTGGCCGCTGCTCAACGCCATGGTCAACGTGGCCTCGGGCGCGTCCTGGGTCTCCATCCACCACGGCGGCGGCGTCGGCATGGGCCGCTCGATCCACGCGGGCCAGGTCACGGTCGCCGACGGCACCGCGCTGGCGGGCGAGAAGATCCGCCGGGTGCTGACGAACGACCCCGGCATGGGCGTGATCCGCCACGTGGACGCGGGCTATGACCGCGCGGACGAGGTGGCGGAGGAGCGAGACGTCCGAATCCCGATGAGGGAAGCACAGTGAGTGTTGTGGGCAATCGTCCCGCAGGGCGGGACGGGTGGGCACAACCCACCCACCGACCGTCAGCCGCCCACGAAACCCCGTCGTTCCACGAGATGTGGCGCGACCTGGCGCCCGTAGGCCGCAACACAACAACAAACGGCTACCGCCGCTACGCCTGGACAGACGCGGACGCCGACTGCAGAACGTGGTTCAAGGAACAAGCCCAGAACCGCGGTCTCACCTACGAGGTGGACCGCAACGGCAACCAATGGGCCTGGCTCGGCGACCCCACCGCCCAAGGCGCCGTGGTCACCGGCTCCCACCTCGACTCCGTCCCCGACGGCGGCGCCTTCGACGGCCCGCTGGGCGTCGTCTCCTCCTTCGCCGCCCTCGACGAGCTGCGAGCACGGGGTGCGCACCCCACCAAACCGCTCGCCATCGTCAACTTCGGCGACGAGGAGGGCGCCCGCTTCGGCCTGGCCTGCGTGGGCTCCCGGCTGACCGCCGGGCAGCTCACCACGGACCAGGCGCACCAGCTGCGCGACGCGGACGGGCTGAGCCTCCCCCAGGCGATGGAGCGCGCCGGATACGATCCGGACGCCATCGGCCCCGACCCGGAGCGGCTGGCCCGCATCGGGGCCTTCGTCGAGCTGCATATCGAGCAGGGGCGTGCCCTGGCCGACACGAACGACGCGGTGGGCGTCGCGTCCGCGATCTGGCCGCACGGCCGCTGGCGGTTCGACTTCCACGGTGAGGCCAACCACGCCGGGACGACCCGGATCGAGGACCGCCGCGATCCCATGCTCACCTACGCCAACACCGTTCTCGCGGCCCGTAAGAAGGCCAGGATCGCCGGGGCGCTGGCGACGTTCGGCAAGGTCAGCGTCGAGCCGAACGGGGTCAACGCGATCGCGAGCCTGGTCCGCGGCTGGCTGGACTCGCGCGCCGCCGACGAGGAGACCCTGGCCGCCGTGGTCGGCGAGATCGAGCGCGCCGCGCAGGAGCGCGGGGAGCGCGACGGGGTGGACGTCCGGGTCACCCGGGAGTCGTTCACCCCGGTCGTCGAGTTCGCCCACGACCTTCGGGACCGGCTGTCCGGGCTGCTGGGCGGCGTTCCGGTGCTGCCGACCGGGGCCGGGCACGACGCCGGCATTTTGTCCGCGTCCGTTCCTACGGCCATGCTGTTTGTAAGGAACCCCACCGGCGTCTCGCATTCACCCGCGGAGACGGCGGGCGAGGACGATTGCCTCGCCGGTGTGGCCGCACTCGCGGAGGTACTGGAGGGCCTGGCGTGTCACTGACGGCGCAGACGTACTGGGCGGAGCACGCCTGGGTGGACGGAAGCGTGCGGTCGGACGTGGTGATCGTGGCCGCGGCCAACGGACGGATCGCGGCGGTGGTGCCCGGGAGCCCACGGCCGCCCGCCGGGTCCGTCACGCTCCGTGGTCTGACCATCCCCGGTCTGGCCAACACCCACAGCCACGCCTTCCACCGGGCCCTGCGCGGTGTCGTACAGGCGGAGGGCGCGCCGGACCGGCAGCGCGAGGGGCGGGGGAAGGGCGCGCCCGACTCCTTCTGGACCTGGCGCGAGGTGATGTACGGGGTCGCCGACCGGCTGACCCCGGACAGCTACTTCGAGCTGGCCCGCGCCGTCTACGCCGAGATGGCCATGGCCGGGATCACCTGCGTGGGGGAGTTCCACTACCTCCACCACGCGCCCGGCGGCGCCCGCTACGGCAACCCCAACGCGATGGGGGAGGCCCTGATCGCGGCCGCGGCCGAGGCCGGTATCCGGATCACCCTGCTCGACACCTGCTATCTCTCCTCCGGTTTCGGGGCCGAGCCCAGCGAGCACCAGCTGCGCTTCTCCGACGGCACGGCGGAAGCCTGGGCCGAGCGGGTCTCCGGGCTGAAGAGCGACGGCAACACCCGCATCGGCGCGGCGATCCACTCGGTGCGGGCCGTTCCCGCCGATCAGCTGGCGACCGTGGCCGGGTGGGCCCAGGAGCGCACGGCGCCCCTGCACGTCCACCTCTCCGAGCAGACCGCCGAGAACGACGCCTGTGTGGAGGCGCACGGCTTCACCCCCACCCGGCTGCTCGCCGACCACGGCGTGCTGGGCTCGGAGACGACCGCCGTGCACGCCACCCATCTCACCCCCGGCGACATCCGGCTCCTGGGCCACACCGCCACCGGTGTCTGTATGTGCCCGACCACCGAGCGTGACCTCGCCGACGGGATCGGCCCGGCCGCCGAGCTGCAGAGCGCGGGCTCACCGCTCTCGCTGGGCAGCGACAGCCATGCCGTGATCGACATCCTGGAGGAGGCCCGCGCCATGGAGCTCGACGAGCGGCTGCGCACCCGCGCCCGGGGCCACTGGACCGCGGCCCAGCTGCTGCGGGCCGCCACCGTGGACGGTCACGCGGCGCTCGGCTGGGGTGCGGAGGCCGGCCGGATCGAGGTGGGCGCGCTCGCCGACCTCACCACGGTCGCGCTGGACTCGGTGCGCACGGCGGGGCCGCCGCCCCGGCTGGGCGCCGAGACCGCCGTATTCGCGGCGACCAACGCGGACGTCCGGCACACCGTGGTCGGCGGCCGCCATGTCGTACGGGACGGCACCCATCAACTCGTCCCGCGCGTCCCGCAAGCGCTGGCCGAATCCATCGAAGCCCTGCACGGACGGTGATCCGGCCGCTACCGCAACGGCCGACGAAGGAGAACACCCCCACGATGACCACCGCGACGACTGCGCCGACCACGACCGCCATCACCGACATCGCCGGTCTGGTCACCAATGACCCCTCCCTCGGTGAAGGCCCCCTCGGCCTGATCCGGGACGCGGCCGTCGTCATCGACGGCGACCGCATCGCCTGGGTCGGTGAGTCCAGCAAAGCACCCGCCACCGACAAC
Source organism: Streptomyces sp. NPDC007875 (assembly GCF_042868035.1). NCBI lineage: Bacteria > Bacillati > Actinomycetota > Actinomycetes > Kitasatosporales > Streptomycetaceae > Streptomyces > Streptomyces sp. NPDC007875. The sequence goes on from NZ_JBIADZ010000035.1 coordinate 69,494, forward strand.
CGGGTCGACGCCGGTGGCCGGGCCGCCATTCCGGGCTTTGTGGACTCCCACTCCCATCTGGTCTTCGCGGGCGACCGGACCGAGGAGTTCAACGCCCGGATGTCCGGCCGCCCGTACAGCGCCGGCGGGATCCGCACCACCGTCGCCGCCACCCGCGCCGCGTCGAACAACGTGCTGCACGCCAACGTCGGCCGCTATGTGGCCGAGGCGCGCCGCCAGGGCACCACGACCGTCGAGATCAAGTCCGGCTACGGGCTGACCTCGCAGGACGAGGCCCGCGCGCTGACCATCGCCGGTGCCCACACCGACGAGGTGACCTTTCTCGGGGCGCATATCGTCGCCCCCGAGTTCGCCGACGACCCGGCCGCGTACGTGGATCTGGTCACCGGCCCGATGCTGGACGCCTGCGCCCCGTACGCCCGCTGGATCGATGTCTTCTGCGAGCAGGGCGCCTTCGACGGCGACCAGGCCCGCACCATCCTGACGGCGGGCAAGGAGCGCGGGCTGGTCCCGCGGGTCCACGCCAACCAGCTCTCCTACGGCCCCGGGGTGCAGCTGGCGGTGGAGCTGGGAGCCGCCTCGGCCGACCACTGCACGCATCTGACCGATGCGGACGTCGACGCGCTGGCCCAGGGGGAGACGGTCGCCACTCTGCTCCCCGGGGCGGAGTTCTCCACCCGCTCGACCTATCCGGACGCGCGCCGGCTGCTCGACGCGGGCGCCACGGTCGCGCTGTCCCCGGACTGCAACCCGGGCTCGTCCTTCACCAGCTCCATGCCGTTCTGCATCGCCTTGGCCGTACGGGAGATGGGGATGACGCCCGACGAGGCGGTGTGGGCCGCCACGGCCGGTGGGGCGCGGGCCCTGCGCCGTACCGACGTGGGCCGGGTGAGCCCGGGCGCCCGCGCCGATCTGGCGCTGCTGGACGCCCCGTCCCATGTGCACCTCGCCTACCGCCCCGGCGTCCCGCTGGTCTCGGCGGTGTGGCACAACGGCACCCTGATCAGGTCTGACCTTGACCTGGCCTGACGGAACGGCAGCGATCTGACGTGACCTGACGGGGAATGGCGGCGAGCACGGATAAGGGCCCGTCCCGGTCGGCCGGGGGCGGGCCCTTATCCGTCTGCGGAGGCGTCACTCCTCGATCATCAGACCCTTACGGAGCCGACGGAGGGTGCGCGACAGCAGCCGCGAGACATGCATCTGGGAGATGCCCAGCTCCTCACCGATCTCCGACTGCGTCATATTCGCCACGAAGCGCAGGGAGAGGATCTTCCGGTCGCGCGCGGACAGATCGGCGATCAGCGGCTTCAGGGACTCGACGTACTCGATGCCTTCGAGTCCGTGGTCCTCGTAGCCGATCCGGTCCGCCAGCGCTCCCTCGGAGTCGTCCTCCTCCGGCTGGGCGTCCAGCGAGCTCGCGGTGTACGCGTTGCTCGCGGCCATGCCCTCGACGACCTCGGCCTGGCTGATGTCCAGCCGCTTGGCCAGCTCGCTGACGGTGGGGGCCCGGTCCAGCCGCTGGGCGAGTTCGTCGCCGGCCTTGGCCAGGTCGAGACGGAGCTCCTGCAGCCGCCGCGGTACGCGCACCGACCAGCTGGTGTCGCGGAAGAAGCGCTTGATCTCACCGACGATCGTCGGCATCGCGAAGGTCGGGAACTCGACGCCCCGGCCGGTCTCGAAGCGGTCGATGGCCTTGATCAGGCCGATGGTGCCGACCTGGACGATGTCCTCCATCGGCTCGCTGCGGGAGCGGAACCGGGAGGCCGCGAACTTGACCAGCGCCAAGTTGAGCTCGACCAGGGTGTTACGCACATAGGCGTATTCGTGGGTGCCTTCCTCCAGCACCTCGAGACGTTCGAAAAGGGTCTTCGACAGAGCCCTTGCGTCTACCGGTGCTACCGTGTCATAAGGAGGTATTTCCGGCAGATCGGACAATTCCGGCAGTTCGTCGAAGAAGCCAACGGTCGCCTGGGCGTCCGCGTCGGGGGTGAACTGCTCGGGCAGGGGGGCCGACGAAACGGTGGTCCGGGTACTCCCCGAGGGTTCGGTACGCGTGTCGTCGAGGCGGGGTGACATAGTCTCCTCCATCGTTCTCGGCATATGGCTGCCGGTGCCATAACGTGCTGCTCCGGTGAGCGGCGCCTCCAAAGCCGGGCCGTAAGCGGATGTGACCCTCTACGCCTACCTGCATCAGCCACCAAGTGGCAAGTCCACGTTGTCCATATTTGCCGAACTATGCGAAATGTTCAGCTACCAGAGGACCGGGTAGAAGGCGTAGGGTTCGATGCGCGCAATCGAAAGCAACGAGACGCCAGAAGAGGTGCGCAGATGGACCGCGGGATGGTCGGCAGCGCCAGCAAAGGCCGGCTCCAGGTCGAGGTTCGGCACCACGGGGCGAGCGCAGTCGTGACACCGGCGGGTGAGCTGGATCACCACACCGCCGAAGTGCTGCGCGAGCCGCTCGAGAAGTGCGTAGAGGGGGGACGTGTCCGGCTGGTGGTGGACTGCTCGAAGCTGGAGTTCTGCGACTCCACCGGACTCAATGTCCTCCTCGGCGCACGACTCAAGGCCGAGGCCGAAGGCGGCGGTGTCCATCTGGCCGGGATGCTGCCGATCGTTGCCCGAGTGTTCGAGATCACGGGCGCGGACGCCGTCTTTACGGTGCACGAGTCGCTTGACGCGGCCCTTGTCGAGTGACATAGATCACTCCTGTTTCCGGCGTGTCATCGGTGGGTCAGCGATGCGTTGCCCGCGTCACATCGGTGGGGCGGAAGTAGTGGGTGTTCTCACGCTTTGGCCGGGCAGGAGACAGGCTGAAACTGTTGAAGAGATCAGGTATCCCTTGACCCTGAATCGGTGAATCGGTGAGGTGAAGCGCTGATGAGCACCACCCGGCCGTACCCGCCGGGCGACCGCGGCCCGGACCCGGACGGCCCCGCGGCTTCGGCCTCCCCACCGGCCCCCCCGACCGCCGGTCCCATCCGCCAGACCCGCAGGCTCGCTCTGATCGGGGCCAGCGGGGCCGTTCCGCGCGCCCGCGACTTCACGCGCGAGGCACTGCGCGACTGGGGGTGGCTTCCGGCCGCGACCGCCGACCACCGGGCCGCCGCCGAGGACGTCCTGCTCGTCGTCTCCGAACTGGTCACCAACGCCTGCCTGCACGCCGAGGGTCCCGAGGAGCTGCGCGTCAGCTGCAACGCCAAAGTGCTCCGCCTCGAGGTCGTGGACCTCGGCACCGGTACGCCCGCGCCGCGCACCCCGCACCGCGCCGGCCGGCCCGGCGGTCACGGCATGTTCATCGTCCAGCGGCTGTGCCTCGACTGGGGGGTCGTGCGGAACGTGGAGGGATCCGGCAAGACGGTCTGGGCCGAACTCGCCGCGCCGGGCTGAAGAGCGCGGCTTCGGCCCCACCGCGATGCCACCGTCCACCCGCAGGCCCGGCTGATCCGCCGCGCCGACCCGGCCGTGCCGGCCACGGCCGGTGGCTCCTCCGGTATTTCCGGCCCCGGGCCCGCTTGATCCCGGCCGCACTTCCGGCCCCGGGCCCGCTTGATCCCGGCCGCCGCGGCGGCCACTTCACCCCTCTTCTCCGCTTCGCGCCGATCCGGCGTGCTTTTTGTCTTCCCTTGGCAAGGTCCCCGGCGTACCGTCAGCGCCCAATCTGATGTGCCGTCAGTTACATTCGGCTGCGGCGCTTGACGAGAGGGGATCTCGTGGTGTCCCACAACCAACGGCGCCCGGCCGGCCGTGGCGGCGCCCTCACGCTCGCGGCGGCCCTGGCCGGCTCCGTGGTGCTCCTCACCGCTCCGGCCGCGCACGCCGACACCGTGGACGTCGACTACCAGTGCAAGACGCCGATCGGCGACAAGAGCGCCGTCTCGCCCATCGACATCAAGAGCGTGGCGAGCGGCGGCTCCTACAAGCTCACGATGTCCTTCGAGAAGGGCGTCTCCTCCAGCCCCGTCGAGCTCGGCAAGGGCGCCATGCACCCCAGCGCGCTGATCAAACTGGGCGGAGCGGAGAGCGGTACGGTCTCGGTGTCGGGGCCCGCCAACGACAAGGCCATCCCGGCCAACACCCCGATCAAGATCAGTGACCTGTCGGGCACCTACACCCCCAAGAAGAGCGGAAAGGTCACCTTCACCGCCTCGACCCTCACCATCAAGGCGCTGGGAACGACCACGACCTGCACCCCCGGCAACAACCCCAAGCCCTCCCTGACGCTGGACGTCAAGGGCGCGGGCGGCGGCGGGGACTCCGGCTCCACCGGCGGTACGGGCGGCACGGGCGGTACGAGTACGGGCGGCACGGGCGGATCCGGCGGTGCGCAGGGCGGCTCCGGCAACGACCAGCTGCCACAGACCGGACCAGCGGACTCCGCCGTCGCGCTCGGCACCCTCGGCGGCACGGTGCTGCTCGCCGGAGTGGCCGGGGCGCTCTGGCTGACCCGCCGTCAGCGGACCCCCTGACGCTCGCGGCATCCGAGGAGCCGCCGATGCCGTCGCGCATCCGTGCCGTCCGCCGTGCAGTGCGCCGTACAGCCGGCCGAGCAGCCGGCCGTGCGGCCATGCACGCCGTCATCCGCCCAGCCGTCCGCGTCTGGGCCCCGGCCCTGCTGGCCGCGTCCCTGATGACCCCGGCGACCCCGATGTCCTGGGCCTCCCCGGCTGCCGCCGCCGGACCCGACTGGTCGGCGGCTCCCGCCGCGGGCGGCGGCAGCGCACCGGGCGCGGGCGACCGGCCGTACATCTACCTCGAAGGCGGGCCCGGCGCCGTCCTGGAGGACAAGCTGTCGGTCACCAACAAGGGCGAGCGCCCCCGCACCGTCCGGCTGCGCGGCGCCGACGGCGCCCGTATCGCGCTCGCCGAACAGCGGGTGACGGTGCCGCCCCGCACCCGCGCCGACATCCCCTTCACCCTCACCGTCCCCTCCGACGCGGTGCCCGGCGAACGCCCCGGCACGGTCATGGTCTCCTCCGGCGGCCGCGAGATCGCGGTCCGGCTGCGGCTGCGGATCAGCGGCGCGACGCTGTCCGCCCTCGCCGTGGAGGACGTGACGATCCAGGGCCGCGGCGACCGGGCGGCCATCCGCTACGCCCTCGTCAACCGCGGCAACACCGTGCTCACCCCGCGGCTGGCCGTACGCGCCGACGGGCTCTTCGGCCAGGTGCTGCGCCGGGCCCCGCGCACCCTGCCGGTCGAGCTGCCGCCGGGCAAACGGGTGCGGCTCACCGAGAGCTGGCCGCACCCGCCCGCCCTCGACTCGGTGGACGTGCGGCTCACGGTCACCGCGGGCGGGGGCGCGCACGCCACAGCGACCGCCGGATACACGGCCGTCCCCTGGTGGCTGCTCGCCCCCGTGGCGGCGGCCCTGGTGGGCGCGGGTGCCGGCGGAGGCGTCCGGCTGCTGCGAAGACGACGGCGTCGACGCCACACCCCGGGACCGCAGCCGCAACCGCAGAGCACAGGGGCAGGAGCGACCACGTGAACCCATGCCGATGCGCAGGCACCCCGGCCCGGCCGTCCGCCGTGGTCACCGTGCTCGCCCTGGTCCTCCTCACCTTCGGCGTGCCCCTTACGGGCGGCGCCAAGGCGGCCGAGGGCCCGACCGCGAAGGTCTCCCAGGCCGAGGCGGGTACGGGTGGCACGGTCACCGTGACCGGCGCCCGATGGCGGCCGCGTGCCCTGCTCACGCTGCTCATCTGCGGGCAGAACATGATCGGCGGCACCAACTCCTGTGCCAACGGCGACGGCAGGGCGGTCACCGTCGGCGCGGACGGCACCTTCACCAAGAAGCTGCCGGTCGCCGAGCCGCCCAAACCCTGTCCCTGTGTCATCCATATAGCGACCGCGACCGGTGAAGCCGCCGCCGCGGACGTGGCGTTCAAGGTCGCCGGGCATCCGGTCGCGCCGCTGCCGAAGGAGCGGCGCGGAGGCGAGCGGCTGAGCGTGCTCTCGGCCCGGCTCGACGGGTCCAGCGGGCTGCTGACCTGGTTCGGCGCGCCACCGCGTCGACGGCTCGTCGTCACCGTCGGCAATCTCGGCTCGACACCGGCCCGCGATCCGGTCTTCGAAGTGGGCACCTCGCATGGCGTCTTCGCCCCCTCCTGGGAGGAGCAGCGATGGCGGGGGACGATCCAGCCGGGGAAGAAGGCGCAGGTCAAGCTGGACGTCGAACTGTCGGCCGGGGCCCATGGCGACTATCTGGTCTCGCTGCGCTACGGATCCAAGCTGCTCGTCGAACAGCCGTGGGCGGTGGGACGGCCCTGGGGGGTCACGCTCTTCTGGGTCCTGCTGTGCGTGGTGGTCGCGGCGACGGTCTTCCGGATCGGCATGGCCGTCGTGGACAAGGTACGGCCCCGTACGGCCCGGGCCGCGCCACTGCCGCCCCCATCCCCGCCCCCGTCCAGCATCGGACCGGCCGGGGCGAGCGGCCCGCATCCGGCGCTGCCCTGGTTCACCCCCGACACGGCGCCGGAGGCACCGCCGCACCACCAGATTTCCGCACCGTCCGAGGAGATCCGATCGACTCCGAAAGGAACCACCTGAGATGCGACGAAGAGTGAGTGCGGCCGCCGTCGCGCTGCTGCTCGGCGGTGCGGGCGTGCTGCTCGGCGCGGGCAGCGCAGAGGGCGCCGAGGTCTCGTACCAGACCGAGTGTCTACCGCCTCCGATCTCCGGTCTGCCGCCGGTGGAGGGCACCACGACCGTGGCCGTCACGGCACCGGCGACGGCCAAGGTCGGGGAGGAGGTCGAGGTGGTGTGGAAGACGGTGCAGGCCGCCTCCAAGAACCCGCCGATCCTCGACCTGGAGGCCAACACCATCCTGCCGACCGGCACCATCACGGTGGGCGGCGCACAGACCGGTGACCTGTCCCTGGAGGGGCCGCGGGAGAACCCGGCGATCCCCAAGGGCGGTGAGATGAAGCTCTCCGACATGAAGGGGAAGCTGAAGCTCACAAAGGCGGGGGAGGTGACGCTGACGCCCGGCGGCTACAACATCAACGTCAGCAAGCCGCTGCCCACGGACACCAAATGCTCGGCGAAGGAGGCGGTCAAGACCGCGGCGACCATCAAGGTGACGGACGGCGGCAGCGGTCCGGGCGGCACGACCAGCGGCACCACGAGCGGGACGACCAGCGGTACCACCAGTGGCACCACGAGCGGGACGACGAGTGGCACCACCAGCGGGACGACGAGTGGCACCACGAGCGGGACGACCAGCGGTACCACCAGCGGTACCACCGGTGGCGGGGGCGGCGGAGACGATTCGTACACCGGCAAGGAGGTTGAGGTCGCCTACGCCTGCAAGACCCCCATCGGCGACAAGAACGCGACCTCCCCGGTCCAGATCAACGCCACCAAGCGCGGCGGGAGCTTCGCGCTGACCGTGAAGTTCGGCAAGTCCGTGATGGACAGCCCGGCCGATATTCCCGCCGATTCGGTCAAGCCCTCGATGGCCGTCAAGGTGGGCGGTGCCGACAAGGGCACCGTCGCCGTGGCGGGGCCGACCAACAAGGAGCCCATCAAGTCCGGTGATCCGATCGAGATTCCCGACCTCACCGGCACCTACAAGCCGGGCGCGAGCGGCAAGTCGACGCTCACCCCCGGGGTGCTGACGGTCAAGGCGCTCGGCACGACCACCACCTGCACCCCGTCCAAGGACCCCGGCGTCTCGCTCGAACTGGACACCACCGGCCAGCCCGGCGGCACCACCGGAGGTGACACGACCGGCGGTGGCACGACCGGGGGCAGCGGCTCCGGGGGTGGCACCTCCGGCGGCAGCGGCACCTCGGGCAGCGGCGGTTCGGCCACCAGCGGCGGGCTCGCCGACACCGGTGCGAACGACCACGGCGGGCTGAAGGCGCTCGCCCTGATCGCCGGCACCACCGTTCTGCTCGGCGGTGCCATCTTCACCCTCACCCCGTGGCGCAAGCTGCGCGGCACCACCCGCTGAGCCAAATAGCCACACCGAACGGCGAAGGGCCCGGCGCGGTCTCTCCGCGCCGGGCCCCTCGTATCGCTACGGAGTAGCGCCTACCGCCGCGGACGTCAGTGGACGTCGGCCATCAGGGCCACGACCTTCTTCCGGTACATGAAGACCGCGAAGCCCGCGAGTGCCGCCATGGCCGCCTCCAGCGTGATCACCCCGACCCCGCTCAGGTCGACCCCGGCGATGGACAGCAGTCCCGTGATGCAGTCGCCCGCGGTCACGGCCAGGAACCACACGCCCATCATCTGGCTGGCGTACTTCGCCGGCGCCATCTTGGTGGTCACCGACAGGCCGACCGGCGACAGGCACAGCTCACCCATCGTCTGGACCATGTAGATCGACACCAGCCACAGCGGGCTGACCTTGGTCCCGTCCTGGGCCATCCCCATCGGCACGACGAAGACGAAGAACGAGGCGCCGATCAGGACCAGGGCCATCGCGAACTTCAGCGTGGTGTTCGGCTCGCGGTCACGCCGCGCCAGCCACAGCCACAGCCAGGCGAAGACCGGGGCCAGCGCCATGATCATCAGCGGGTTGACCGACTGGAACCACGAGGACGGGAAGTGCAGCCCGAAGATCGTGTCCGCGGTCTTGGAGTCGGCGAAGGCGGACAGCGTCGAACCGCCCTGGTCGTAGATCATCCAGAACACCGCGGCGGCCACGAAGAACCAGATGTAGCCGCTCACCTTGGTCTGCTCGACCGCCGAGAGCTCCCGGTCGCGCTTGATCCGGATGAGCACGCCGGTCGGGATGATCAGGCCCAGGATGGTGATCGGGATCAGCACCCAGTTGAGGGTCCAGCTCCCGCTGAGCACCACGCCGGTGTAGAAGACCGCGGCGACGATCAGCCAGATCATCGCCTTGCGCAGCCAGGAGCGGCGCTCCTCGGTCGCCAGTGGGGTGGGGACGACGTTGCTCTCCGGGCTCAGATGGCGGGTGCCGATCAGGAACTGGACCAGGCCCAAGGCCATGCCCAGCGCGGCGAGCGCGAAGCCCAGGTGCCAGTTGTACGACTGGCCGACGGTGCCGATGACCAACGGGGCGGCGAAGGCACCGAGGTTGATGCCGATGTAGAAGAGGGTGAAGCCGCCGTCCCGGCGCGGGTCCTGCGGACCGTCGTAGAGCTGGCCCACCATCGTCGAGATGTTGGCCTTGATCAGACCGGAGCCGAGCGCCACCAGGGCGAGACCGACGAAGAAGGTGGCCTGGCCGGGGACGGAGAGCGCCAGATGTCCGGCCATGACGATCCCGGACGCGATGACCACCGTCTTGCGCGGACCCCACACCCGGTCGCCGAACCAGCCGCCCGGCATGGCCAGCAGATAGACCATGGCCAGGTAGACCGAGTAGATGGCCACCGCGTTGCCCTCGGTCAGCCCGAGCCCGCCGCCCTGCCCGCCGGCCTTGGCGTCGGGGCCGCCGGAGATCAGATAGACCACGAGGAGGGCCCGCATGCCGTAGAAGCTGAACCGCTCCCACATCTCGATCATGAAGAGAGTGGCCAGGCCGCGGGGGTGGCCGAAGAAGGTTTTGCCGCCGGCAGGGGTCCCCTGCGCGGTGGCGCCCTTCGTCAGGCTGGACGCCATGGTGGTTTCCTTGCGTGCTCAGAGAGCGCTGCCGACAGGGCCAGCGCCCATGGGGGGATGGCTGAGCGACTGAGCGCCGGACGTGGCCCGGGCCGGTCGTGCCGACCCCTTCCCCGCTCCGGACATGACAGAGACCTTTGGGTGCGTCGTCGTCACCAAAGGTCCCGGAGGAGTGCTACAGACGTTGTTTCACCATACGACACGTACTTGACACTCCTGGAGACGGTGAGAGATAGCTCACGGCGGAGGCGTGCAACCTTCCGTGCACCGTCCGTCGCGCCGTACGCGCCCCGTGCCCCGACCTCAGCGGACTACCATCACCCCCATGACCCGAGTACTGCTCGCCGAGGATGACGCATCCATCTCGGAGCCGCTCGCCCGCGCCCTGCGCCGCGAGGGGTACGAGGTCGAGGTGCGCGAGGACGGACCCACCGCGCTCGACGCCGGTCTGCAAGGAGGCGTCGACCTGCTCGTCCTCGACCTCGGCCTGCCCGGGATGGACGGGCTCGAGGTCTGCCGTCGGCTCCGTACGGAGGGCCATGGCTTTCCGGTGCTGGTGCTCACGGCCCGCGCGGACGAGGTGGACACGGTGGTCGGCCTGGACGCCGGCGCCGACGACTACGTCACCAAGCCGTTCCGGCTCGCCGAACTGCTCGCCCGGGTCCGGGCGCTGCTGCGGCGCGGTGCCGTCGAGACGCAGCAACAGCAGCCGGCCACCCACGGGGTGCGGATCGACGTCGAGTCGCACCGCGCCTGGATGGGCGACGAGGAGCTGCAGCTGACCGCCAAGGAGTTCGACCTGCTGCGCGTCCTGGTGCGGGACGCCGGGCGGGTCGTCACCCGCGATCAGCTGATGCGTGAGGTGTGGGACACCACGTGGTGGTCCTCCACCAAGACCCTCGACATGCACATCTCCTGGCTGCGCAAGAAGCTCGGTGACGATGCGGCCAATCCCCGCTATATCGCCACCGTTCGTGGTGTCGGCTTCCGATTCGAGAAAAGCTGAAAAAGGTGACCAGGGCTGACACGGTAGGGCAATGCGCCGTCGCTTGATCAACTCCACGCTCGCCGTGGTGCTCGTCGTCATCGCGGTCTTCGGCCTGTCGCTGGTCATCGTCGAGACGCGGACCATCGAGAACAGCGCCCAGGAGAGTGTGAGCTCCGACGCGGTGCGCCTGGTCAGCATCGTCGACAGCAGGCTGCTCGGGGGCGAGGGGGTCACCCCCAGAGTGCTGCGCGAGCAGATCGAGCCCGGCCGCTATGCCGTGATCAGGATGCCCGACCACCGCAATGTGGAGATCGGCAAGCGCCCCGAGGGCAGCGTCATCTCCGCCGAGGAGCCGGGTGAGCAGGGCGAGGTCGTACGGGTCGAGGCGTCCCGGACGACGGTGAGCCGCGAGGTCGGCCGCACCATGCTGATCATCCTCGCGGTCGCGCTGCTCGCCGTGCTCGCCGCAGTCGCCCTCGCCGTACGCCAGGCGCACCGGCTCTCCGCCCCGCTCACCGACCTCGCGGAGACCGCCGAGCGGCTGGGCTCCGGGGACCCCCGGCCGCGCCACCGGCGCTACGGGGTGCCGGAGCTGGACCGGGTCGCCGACGTGCTGGACGGGAGCGCCGAGCGCATCGCCCGGATGCTCACCGCCGAGCGGCGGCTGGCCGCCGACGCCTCGCATCAACTCCGCACGCCGCTGACCGCGCTGTCGATGCGGCTGGAGGAGATCACGCTCACCGACGACCCGGAGACGGTCAAGGAGGAGGCGATGATCGCGCTGGGCCAGGTGGAGCGGCTCACCGACGTCGTCCAGCGGCTGCTGACCAATTCGCGCGATCCGCGCAGCGGCTCGGCGGTCGCCTTCGACCTGGACGAGGTCGTCAAGCAGCAGATCGAGGAGTGGCGCCCGGCCTCGCGCAGCGAGGGCCGCGCCATCGTGCGCTCGGGCAAGAAGGGGCTGCGCGCGGTGGGCACCCCGGGCGCGGTCGCCCAGGTGCTGGCGACGCTGATCGAGAACTCGCTGATGCACGGTGACGGCACGGTCGCGCTGCGTACCCGGGTGACCGGCAACCAGGCCGTGGTGGAGGTCTCCGACGAGGGTCCGGGGGTCTCGCCCGACCTGGGCGCGCGGGTCTTCGAGCGGACGGTCAGCGGGCGGAACTCCACGGGGCTCGGGCTGGCCGTCGCGCGGGACCTGGCCGAGGCGGACGGCGGCCGGCTGGAGCTGCTGCAGCAGCATCCGCCGGTGTTCGCGCTCTTCCTCAGCCGGGAGGCCGAGGACGCCTCGGGCTCTTGAGCGGCGCCCGAGGGCCCCTCGGGCGCTACTTGCGGACCGGCTGCTTACGGGTGGCCTGGGCGGGCGGCGCGTCGGACAGGAAGGCTTCCGCGCACACGACGGCGTCCCGTGCGGGCAGTGTCCGGAACACCCAGGTCCGGTAGGACCAGAAGCGGAAGAGGGTGCCCAGGCCGATGCCGAGGAACTTGAACACATTGCTCTGCAGTGAGCTGTCCCACCCGAAGCCATAGGTGGCGGCGTAGAGCACACCGTTCTCGATGATCAGGCCGATGGCGCTGAACAGCAGAAAGAGGCTGAGTTCCTTGGTGCGGCCCTGCTTGTCGCGGTCCCGGTAGGTGAAGTAGCGGTATCCCACGTAGTTGAAGCCGGTGGCGACCACCGTGGCCACGATGCTGGCCCGCACCACCGGCAGTTCGGTGACGCTGCGGACCAGGTTGAACACCGCGAGATTGACGAAGACGCCGGCGCCGCCGACCACCCCGAACTTCGCGATCTCGCGAGCCAGTTGCCCCATCTGGGCGCGCAGCCCGCCGAGTGTGCTCCGTTCACTCATGGTGATCGTTCAGCCCCGTCCTGTCGGTGTCGTCCATCCCCCCATGCTAACCAGCGGCCGTGCCCCGTGCCCTTCAGCCCGCGGTCAAGTGTCCGGTGCGTATCTCTGGAGGTTCCTCCAACGCAGGTCAGGGCCGGTCGGCGGAGGAAGTTACCCTGGGAGGGTGACATTCCCGGTAGTCGGCATGGTCGGCGGCGGCCAGCTCGCCCGTATGACCCATGAGGCGGGCATCCCCCTCGGCATCAGGTTCAAGCTCCTCAGTGACACCCCCCAGGACTCGGCGGCCCAGGTGGTCAGCGATGTCGTCATCGGCGACTACCGCGACCTGGACGTTCTTCGTGCTTTCGCACAAGGCTGTGATGTGGTCACTTTCGACCACGAGCATGTCCCGGCGGAGCATCTGCGCGCTCTGGAAGCGGATGGCGTGGTCATCCGCCCCGGAGTCGAGGCGCTGCTGCACGCCCAGGACAAGGGGGTGATGCGCAAGCGGCTGAGTGAGGCCGGTGTGCCGTGCCCCCGCCACCGCATCGTGACCGACCCCGAGGACGTCGCGCGGTTCGCGGAGGAAGCGGGGGAGGGCGACGGATTTCCGGTCGTCCTCAAGACGGTGCGCGGCGGTTACGACGGCAAGGGCGTCTGGGTCGTCCGCGGTGTGGAGGAGGCGGCCGAGCCGTTCCGTGCGGGGGTGCCCGTCCTCGCCGAGGAGATGGTCGACTTCGCCCGTGAGCTCGCCGCCAATGTCGTACGGTCCCCGCACGGCCAGGCCGTGGCCTACCCCGTCGTGGAGTCGATCCAGGTGGACGGGGTCTGCGACACCGTGATCGCCCCGGCCCCCGGTCTCTCCGAGGAGCTTTCCGGCACGGCGCAGGAGATGGCGCTGAAGATCGCGGCGGAGCTCGGGGTGGTCGGCCATCTCGCGGTCGAGCTGTTCGAGACCCTCGACGGCCGGCTGCTGGTCAACGAGCTGGCGATGCGCCCGCACAACTCCGGTCACTGGACCCAGGACGGCGCCGTCACCTCCCAGTTCGCCAACCATGTGCGGGCCGTGCTGGACCTGCCGCTCGGCGATCCGCGGCCGCGCGCGCCGTGGACCGTGATGACCAATGTGCTCGGCGGCGACTACCCCGATATGTACGGGGCGTATCTGCACTGCATGGCGCGCGACCCGGCGCTCAAGATCCATATGTATGGCAAGGACGTGAAGCCCGGGCGCAAGGTCGGCCACGTCAACACCTATGGCGACGACCTGGCCGATGTGCGCGAGCGCGGCCGGCACGCCGCCGACTACCTCCGAGGGACCATCACCGAATGAGCGCTCCTGTGATCGGCATCGTCATGGGCTCCGACTCCGACTGGCCCGTCATGGAAGAAGCGGCCAAGGCCCTCGACGAGTTCGAGATCCCGTATGAGGTGGATGTCGTCTCGGCCCACCGCATGCCGCGCGAGATGGTCGCCTACGGGGAGAACGCGGCGTCCCGCGGCCTCAAGGCCGTCATCGCGGGCGCGGGCGGCGCCGCCCATCTCCCGGGCATGCTCGCGTCCGTCACCCCGCTGCCGGTCATCGGGGTGCCCGTACCGCTGAAGTACCTCGACGGCATGGATTCCCTGCTGTCGATCGTCCAGATGCCCGCGGGCGTCCCGGTGGCCACCGTCTCCATCGGCGGCGCCCGCAACGCGGGCCTGCTCGCCGCCCGGATCCTGGCCGCACATGACCCCGGACTCCAGGCGCGGATGTGCGAGTTCCAGGACGAGCTCAACGCCCAGGCCACGGAAAAGGGCAAGCGCCTGCGCGCGAAGGTGGACGGGGCGGGCGCGTTCGGCTTCGGCCACTGAGCCCATTCCAGCCCCACCGGGTAACTCCAGCCCCTCCGGCGTTTGAGGAGCGGAGTCCGGGGCGGAGCCCAGAAAGCGGGGGCTGGGGGCGGAGCCCCCAGTTCCGGGAAGGGGCGGGGTGGGGCAAGCCGCCGCAGGCGCCCCCAACACGTGACTTCGACCCGGCCGCATACGAAAATGCCAGGATGACCGATCACCTCGCGCAAGCCCACGACCTGCTGGCCGCCCACCCCGTCGTAGACGGCCACAACGACTTCCCCTGGGCCCTGCGCGAGCAGGTCCGCTACGACCTCGACCAGCGCGACATGGCCGCCGATCTCACCCCGCACACCCACACCGACATCCCCCGCCTCCGCGCAGGCGGCGTAGGCGCCCAATTCTGGTCGGTGTACGTGCGCTCGGACTTCAGCGGCGACACCGCGGTCAGTGCCACCCTCGAGCAGATCGACGTCGTCCGCCGTTTCACCGACCGCTACGCGACCGACCTGCGCCCAGCCCTCACCGCCGACGACATGGAGGCCGCGCGGACCGAGGGCCGGATCGCCTCCCTCATGGGCGCCGAGGGCGGCCACAGCATCAACTGCTCCCTGGCCACTCTGCGCACCCTGTACGACCTGGGCGTGCGGTACATGACGCTCACCCACAACGACAACGTCCCCTGGGCCGACTCGGCGACCGACGAGCCGAAGGCGCACGGCCTCACCCGCTTCGGCGAGGAGGTGGTGCGCGAGATGAACCGCCTGGGCATGCTCGTCGACCTCTCGCATGTCTCGGCCGACACCATGCGGGACGCGCTCCGGGTGACCGAGGCGCCCGTGGTCTTCTCGCACTCCTCCGCACGCGCCGTCTGCGACCATCCGCGCAACATCCCCGACGATGTGCTGGCGCTGCTGCCCGCCAACGGGGGCCTGGCGATGGCCACCTTCGTCCCCAAGTTCGTCCTGCCCGAGGCGGTCGCCTGGACCCGGGCGGCGGACGAGAACATGCGCGCCCACGGACTGCATCCGCTGGAGATGACGCCCGCCGGGATGAAGGTCCAGCGCGCCTTCGAGGAGGCCAACCCGCGCCCCCTGGCGACCGTGTCGACCGTCGCCGACCATCTCGACCACATGCGCGAAGTGGCGGGCATCGACCACATCGGCATCGGCGGCGACTTCGACGGCACCGCCTTCACCCCCGAGGGCCTCACCGATGTCGCGGGCTATCCGAACCTGATCGCCGAGCTCCTCGACCGCCGCTGGTCACCGGCCGACCTCGCCAAGCTGACCTGGCAGAACGCGGTCCGTACGCTGCGCGGTGCCGAGGACGTGGCGCGCGCCGCGCAGAGCAGCCGCGGCCCGTCCCTCGCGACCATCGACCAACTGGACGGCGCAGCCACCGCCTGACACCCCACCGGCCCGGCGCACCGAGCCGGACAACGCACCAACCCACCTGACACACCAACAGGCCCTTTAGTGGCCCTTGGTGCCTTTGTGATGCCTTGATGCATCGTTCACGCAATTCTCCTCTTCCTCGTTGCCTTGCGGGCGAGAGAGTCGAAGCGGTCTGACGATCTCTCACGCGCTCAACGGGAAGAGGCGTTATGTCCGACTTCACCCGTCGTAGACTTCTCGGTGCCGCCGCCGGCTCGCTCGGTGTGGGCGCGGCGACGTCGCTGGTGCCGCCGAGTGTGCAGCAGGCGATAGCCGCCGGCCCGGCCAAGGGCGGTTCCCTCCACGACATCGAGCACGTCGTCCTGCTGATGCAGGAGAACCGCTCGTTCGACAACTACTTCGGCACCCTCAAGGGAGTGCGCGGTTTCGCCGACCCGGACGCCCTGACCCTCTCCACCGGCAAGTCCGTCTTGTACCAGCCGGACGAGGAGAACCCGGACGGCTATCTGCTCCCGTTCCACCTGGACACCCACTCCACCAGCGCCCAGGCGATCCCCTCCACCAGCCACGCCGGGTCGGTGCAGCACGAGGCGTGGAACGACGGCGCCATGGACAAGTGGCTGCCCGCGCACCGTAAGGCCGACGGCAAGAACGGCCGGTATGCCATGGGCTACCACACCCGTGAGGACATCCCGTTCCAGTTCGCGCTCGCCGAGGCGTTCACGATCTGCGACAACTACTTCTGCCCGGTCTTCGGCCCCACCTGGCCCAACCGGCTGTACTGGATGACGGGCACCATCGACCCGACCGGCGGCAGGGGCGGTCCGATCCTGGACAACACCGCCCCGCAGCCCTACCGCTGGACGACGTACGCCGAACGCCTCCAGCAGGCCGGCGTGAGCTGGAAGGTGTACCAGGAGGAGGACGACTACTGTTCGACCACGTCCCGCCGCCCACCCCCAAGCAGGGGACCGTGGAGGAGTTCGTGGGCGGCCTGCCCATCGGCGGCGGCTTCCGGGTGCCCTGCCTGATCGTCTCGCCGTGGACGGTGGGCGGCTGTGCCGCGGGCCAGGCGTTCGACCACATCTCGGTGCCGCAGTTCCTGGAGCGGCTGACCGGGGTCGAGGAGCCGAACATCAGCCAGCCACCGCCCCCGCCGCTGAAACCGGCCCGACCCGACCGAAGCCGCCGCCGCCGGAGCCCGTCCGGCGGGGGCGGCGGTTACGCCAAGGGGCGGCCCAGTGCGACGTCTACGCCAGGAGGCGGCCCAGGGCGAACGGCTACGCCAGGAGGCGGCCCAGGGCGAACGGCTACGCCAGCGGGCGCCCCAACGCGCGGTAGGTCCAGCCGGCCTCGCGCCAGTGGTCGGGGTCCAGGGCGTTGCGCCCATCCAGGATGCGGCGCTCGGCGACGACGCTGCCGAGGGCCGCCGGGTCCAGCTCGCGGAACTCGCGCCACTCGGTGAGATGCAGCACCGCATGGGCGCCCTGCGCCGCCTCGGTCGCGGTCGCCGCGTAGGCGAGGGTCGGGAAGAGGGCCCGGGCGTTCTCCATGCCCTTGGGGTCGAAGACGGTCACCTGAGCGCCCTGGAGCTGTATCTGACCGGCCACATTGAGTGCGGGAGAGTCCCGGACGTCGTCGGAGTCCGGCTTGAAGGTCGCGCCCAGCACAGCCACCCGCTTGCCCAGGAAGCTGCCGCCGACGGCCTCGCGGGCCAGCTCGACCATGTGGCCGCGGCGCCGCATATTGATCGAGTCGACCTCGCGGAGGAAGGTCAGCGCCTGGTCGGCGCCGAGCTCACCGGCGCGCGCCATGAAGGCCCGGATGTCCTTGGGCAGACAGCCGCCGCCGAAGCCGATCCCGGCCCGCAGGAACTTCTTGCCGATGCGCTCGTCGTAGCCGATGGCCTCGGCCAGCTTGACCACATCGCCGCCCGCCGCCTCGCAGACCTCGGCCATGGCGTTGATGAAGGAGATCTTCGTCGCCAGGAAGGAGTTGGCCGCGACCTTCACCAGCTCGGCGGTCGGGAAGTCGGTCACCACGAAGGGCGAGCCCTCGGCGATGGGCGTCTCGTACACCTCGCGGAGCAGCTTCTCGGCCCGGTCGCCGGCGACGCCGACCACGATCCGGTCCGGGTGCAGGGTGTCCTGGACGGCGAACCCCTCGCGCAGGAACTCCGGGTTCCAGGCGAGCTCCGCGTCCGCCCCCACCGGGGCCAGCTCGGCCAGCCGGGCCGCGAGCAGGTCGGCGCTGCCGACCGGCACCGTGGACTTGCCCACGACCAGCGCGGGGCGGCGCAGATGCGGGGCGAGCGAGTCCACCGCGGCGTTCACGTAACTCATGTCACAGGCGTACTCGCCGTGCTTCTGCGGGGTGTTCACGCAGATGAAGTGGATGTCGCCGAACTCCCCGGCCTCCTCGTAGGAGGTGGTGAAGCGCAGCCGCCCGGTGGCGCCCTCGATCCCCGCGACGTGGCGCCGCAGCAGGTCCTCGAGGCCGGGCTCGTACATGGGCACCCGGCCCTCGGTGAGCATCGCGATCTTCTCGGGCACGATGTCGAGGCCGAGCACCTCGAAGCCCAGTTCCGCCATGGCCGCTGCGTGGGTGGCGCCGAGGTAGCCGGTGCCGATCACAGTGATCTTGAGGGCCATGCAGTGCTCCAGAACGGTCGATCGCAGATGCGGTGCCTGAGCATAGTCGGGACCGTGGGACGGGCTCAGCCGACTCTGTCGGGTAACTCACGTATACCTGCCGGGGCGTCGCCCCTAGAATTCAGTTACTTAACGGTAGTTAGCACTCTTGAGGAGTGAGAGGCTTGGCGTCCTCGGTGAACGACTTCGACCTGTACCGGCCGTCCGAGGAGCATGACATGCTCCGGGACGCCGTCCGCTCTCTCGCCGAGGCGAAGATAGCCCCCTTCGCCGCAGAGGTCGACGAGGGGGCCCGGTTCCCCCAGGAGGCGCTCGACGCCCTGGTCGCGAACGATCTGCA
>NZ_JBIADZ010000036.1:0-87721 GCF_042868035.1 Streptomyces sp. NPDC007875
GGATCGGCGTAGACGGCTACGCTCGCGATCCCGGCATCCCGGCAGGCACGGGCAACACGGACAGCGATCTCGCCACGGTTGGCGATGAGCACCTTTTGCATGCTCTCTCTTCCCTCTTCCGAAAAGTTCCGTCCCGAGAGGGACGGTCAAGGTTGCTACCCCAGGGCCCGCTCAAGGAAATCCAGCACCACGCTCGCGTAGCCTTCGGGATCGGTCTCCAGCCCGAGCAGATGCTCGGCTCCCGGCAGGACGTGCGTCTCGGCCTGGGCATAGCGCTCGGCCAGCGCGTCCACCGAGGAAGGCGGCACGATCGCATCGTGCTCGCCCGACATGAACAACAGGGGGATCTTGGCGAACTTGCCCGTCGCGGGCGGGGGCCACTGGGCCCGGAGCATGGCCGGGCCCACCGCGCACAGCGTCCGCGCCACCACCGAACGGGCCGGCTCGCCCTTCAGCACAGCGGGCAGCGGCAGCGCCTCCGCCTCCAGGAACTTGCGCAGCAGCGGCGGGACGTCGTGCCCCGGGCCGCTGTCGCACACCAGCGCGTCGAGTTCGAATCCGTCGTGCGTCAGCGCCCACATGGACGAGAAGCACGAGAACGAGAAGCCGTAGAAGGCTATCCGCGCCGTGCCGTACCCCCGCTGGTCGCGCAGATGGGACACCACGGCGGTGACATCGCTCGCGAACCGGTCGCCGAGCCCGAACAGCGCCCGGTCGTCGCTGCTGGCCCCGTGGTTACGGTGGTCGAACAGACAGACGGTGTACCCGGCGTCGTGCAGGAACTTCGCATGGCGCAGGCTGTGGTCCTTCGCCGTGGCCATGCTGTGCCCGAGCACCACCACCTTCTCGGGGGACGCCGGGCACAACCAGGTGTCCAGGTGCTTCCGCGCCGCGAAGGGGACCTTCAGCTCCGTACAGGGCAGCCCGTGATCCCGTGGGTGCTCCCGCTGTTCCCGGCGCCGCGGGTGGAAGGCCAGATACGCCAGCGAGGCCCCGTACAGCGGGGCGATCGGCAGGGCCGCGGCCGAGAGGGCGCGGGCTCCCAGGGAGGGGGAGCGCGCCGACGTCTGGCGTGGCTCGGGCATCTGCGTCCTCCAGGAGGGGGAGTGTCCGTCGGCGGTCAGGGCGTTCTCGTCTCGGTCGCGGCGGGCGGTGGGCGGTCGGGACGGGCGGTGGACGGGCGACAACGTGTGAACGAGCGGGCGGGCGAAGAGTCAGCCACAGCCTCCGGCATGGCCCGGATCGGCCGACCGGGCGGCGGCGAAGTCGGTGTCCGACAGCACGGTGGCGGGCGTGTCCCGGGAGCGGGTGCCGGACCGGTCGCCGGAGCCCGGGCGCGGCCCGGAGCCGGAGCGGACCGCGTCGACGAAGGCCGCCAGCCGGTCCACGCCCCAGAACTTGTCATAGCCGT
Organism: Streptomyces sp. NPDC007875; assembly: GCF_042868035.1. Taxonomy (NCBI): domain Bacteria; kingdom Bacillati; phylum Actinomycetota; class Actinomycetes; order Kitasatosporales; family Streptomycetaceae; genus Streptomyces; species Streptomyces sp. NPDC007875. Next base: position 1,412 of record NZ_JBIADZ010000036.1, read on the forward strand.
GGGTGAAGAACGGCACGCCGAACGCCCCGTCGTCGCTGAGCGCGAGCAGGGCCTGGAGTCCCCGGCCACCGCGCAGCTCCTCGTCATCGGCCGCTGCCGCCGCCCGGTCGGACGGAAGCCCCAGCTCACCGGCGATGGCCGCGATGGTCGTACGGTCGCAGATGTCGCGGCCCTCCTGCCAGCGCGCACGGTAGACGCGCTCGATGTAGGCGGGGCCGAGCCCCGCGTCCAGCGCCAGGAAGTACGGCAGATGCGGCACCTCCCAGACCGGGTCGAGATCCACCGGCCAGTTGACCGCGAGGCCGCGGTCGGTCGTCAGCCGGCGCACATCCTGGAGGATATAGAGATGCTTCTCCCGGGACATCGCCGTATACGGAAAGTGATGGCGTTGTTCGGCCATACGGCGCTCACCATCCGCGTCCGGCTCCCACCACGGGTGCCATTCCACCGCCTGTGCGACATCCGGATAGCGGTCCATCAGATCACGGTAGGCGATCCAGCTGTACGGGCTGCGGAAATTGAAATAGAAGCGCGGTACTTTGCTGCGCTTGGCCGCCACGTCCTGCCCCCTCGCTCGTCCGTCTCGTGCATGACGCTCATTGAGCGGCCCTCAGCCGGCGAACACCACTCGAACAAAGGTGCCGACGGTGCCCGTCAGAGGACGATGCCGCCGTCGACCTGAAACACCGCTCCCGTCACATACTCCGCTCCGACCAGGTACGCGACCATGTCGGCGACCTCCTCCGGACGGCCGAAGCGGCGCAGCGGGATGCTCTGCTCCGCCTCCTTGCGCACCCGTTCGGAAAGCTCCGCCGTCATATCGGTCTCGACGAAGCCGGGCGCCACCACATTGGCCCGTATGCCATACCGTCCGACCTCCTTGGCAAGCGACTTGGTGAAGCCGATGATCCCCGCTTTGGAAGCCGCGTAATTGCTCTGGGTCGCATTGCCGTGGACACCGGCGACCGACGAGATGTTGATGACGCATCCGGACTTGCGTTTCATCATTCCGAACACCACGGAACGGCACACGTGATAGGTGCCGTCCAGGTTGACCTCCAGGACGTCCCGCCACTCCTCGTCCTTCATCAGCAGCAGCGGATTGTCCCGGGTGATCCCGGCTGAGGTGACCGCGACGTCGACCGGGCCCAGCGACTCCTCGGTGAAGGCGACCAGTTCGCGCACCGCGCCCGCGTCGCGGACGTCCGCCTGCCGGCCGATCACTCGCCCGCCGCCGTGCCGCGCCGCCTCCTCCTCCAGCTCGCGGGCGGCGTCGGGGCTGGAGTGATGGCAGAACGCCACGTCGAAGCCGTCCCGGGCCAGCCGCAGCACGGTGGACCGGCCTATGCCGCGGGAGCCGCCGGAGACCAGCGCGACGCGCGGTGTCGGCTCCTTGTCACCGGATGCGCGGCCCGTGTCGTCGGATATTCGGTCGGACATACGGTGAGGTCCTTCTCCCGGAGGTGGTGTCGGTCAGAGGGGGTCGGGCACAGGGGGGTCGGGCACGGGCGGCGCGGCCGCCGGCGGGTCGGTCGCGGGCGAGGCGGCCATGGGCGGGGCGTCCAGGTCGGAGGCCGGGCGCATGGTCATCGTCAGCCGCCCGATGGTGAGGACGGTCTCCTTCCCGACCAGGCTCTCGCCCTCGAAGACGAAGGTCTCGCCGACCTGACGGGCCAATCGCACATGATGCTCCACCACATCGCCCGGCACCACCGGGCGGTGGAACTCGGCGTCGGTGATGCCGCCGAGCAGCATCGCCTTGCCCTTGCGTACATCGGGGTTGGGCCGGTCCCAGGCCACCAGCACCCCGGCCACATGGCACCAGGACTCGATGAGCACCGTCCACGGATAGTGGTAGTCCTCCTCGGACGCGGTGTCCGGCAACCCCTCGTACCAGGGCTCATTGCAGGTGACCGCCTTCAGCCCGCGCGCCCGCTCGCCCGGCACCAGCTCGGTGACCCGGTCGACCAGCAGCATGGGGTAGCGGTGCGGCAGCACCCGCTTGATCTCATCGACGGTGATCATCCGGCGTCCGCTCCTCGGCCCTGGTCTCTCCACTCCCCCGCCCCGGCCTCCGCGCCCTGGGCGTCCCGGTTCTCGAAGCGGAGCCTTATCTGCGCGGCGGGTCCGCGCCCGGTGGCCACCGAGGCCCGGCAGCGCACCGCACCGTCCTTGCGCGACCAGACGTATTCGCTGGTCAGCTCGTCTCCGGGGTAGACCGGGCTGAGGAAGCGGGAGGACTCGACGGCCGCCAGGACCCACCGCCCGCCCGGTTCGCGCTCCGGCAGCGTGGCGAGGGCGCCGCGCTGGACGTACTCCACGACACATACTCCGGGGAAGATGGCGAACCCCGGGAAGTGCCCGGCGAACACCTTCTCCGACGCGCCGACCACGGCCACGCACCGGGCGGGCCGCTCACCGGGGACGCCGGGGTCCACGACCTCCACGGTGCCGTCGACCGGCCCGCACACGGCCGCCGTCATCTCACTTCCCCAGCTTCGAGGCGAGCAGGTCGTGCACCTTGCGGAGCGTGGTGATGTCCTTCATCTCCCGCTCCTCCAGCTTCACCGAGTACTTCTTCTCCAGGACGACCATGACCTCGAGGGCCATGAGGGAGTCCACGCCCAGCGTTTTGACGAAGTCGGCGTCGTCGGTGACGTCCTCCTCGTCCACATCGAGCACATCGGCGACGAAGGTGCGCAGTTCGTCCATGTCCAGGGCGGCGGTGGCGTCGGCCATGCGGGGGTCTCCTTCCGCTCTCAAAGGGTGAGGCTCAGCGGGGTTCGGGGGTTCCGGATGTTTCTGAGTTTTCGGGGGCTTCAGGGGTTTCGGAGCTTTCAGCGGTTTCAGGGCTGGTGAGCCCGGCGAGGGCGGCGGCCGACTCGACCGGGACGGTGAGCGCGCCCTTCGCGATCCGGCGGATCATGCCGGTGAGCTGGCGCCCGGGGCCCAGCTCCACGAACCGGGTGCAGCCCAGTTCATCGGCGAGCGTGCGGACGCTCTCCTCCCAGCGCACCGGGCTGGTGAGCTGGTTCAGTTCGAGCTCCCGCCAGTGCTCGCCGCTCGCGTACGGGCGGGCGTCCACGTTGGCGACCACCGGGAGGTGCTCGGGGGCGAAGCGCACGGCGGCCAGGGCCTCGCGCACGTCGTCGGCGGCCGAGGCCATCAGCGGGCTGTGGAAGGCGCCGCCGACGGCGAGCCGGATCACCTTGCCCTCGCTCTCGACGGCCAGTTCGGCGAGCCGGTCCACGGCCTCGGCGGTGCCCGAGAGGACGATGGCGCCCGGTGCGTTGACATTGGCGATCCAGACCTGGCCGCCGTCCTCCTGGACCTGGGCGACCAGCGCCTCCACGGTCTCGGGACCGAGCCGCACCACGGCGGCCATGGTGCCGGGCGACCGCTCGGCGCATGCGCGCATGGCCCGGCCGCGGGCGGCGACGAGGCGGGCGGTGTCGGCGAGCGGCAGGGCGCCGGCGGCGTGGAGCGCGGTGTACTCGCCCAGGCTGTGCCCGGCGCAGGCCACCACCCCGGCCAGCAGCCCGGAGGCCTCCGCCTCGCGGTGGGCGAGCGCCTCGGTGGTGAAGACGGCGATCTGGGCGAGATCGGTGCGGCGCAGCGTCTCGTCGTCGGCCTTCAGCAGGAGTTCCTCGACGTCGATACCGGTGTACTCCGATACCTCGGCCACCAGCGCCCAGGACGCGGTGTCCCGCCACGCCTGGCCCATGCCCGCCTTCTGGGCGCCCTGCCCGGGGAAGACCAGCGCCGTACGGGGCGCCGCGCCGTCGAGGGCGCCGCCCGTCGTCTCTGGGTCCGTCATCTCAACCAGCTCCTTCAGCTCAGGGGGCGGCCGGCCCGTCACCGGATCCGCAGCAGGGCCGCGCCGACCACGCCGTCCCGGTCCACGGTGGTGACCAGAGCGATGTCGCCTTTTTTCAGAGGCTCGGTTCGCCTCCGGGGCGCTTCAGTCTCCTCCAGCTGCCGCTGGGAGGTGCCCCCTGTCGACGGTCGGCCGTGCTCGGCCCCTTCGTTCCTCAGGGGCCCGTGGGCGCTCTCCCTTTCGACAGCGCCGCGCTCCTTCGGCTCACTCGCCGAGGAAGCAGAGGGGTCGCGCTCGGCGAGCGCCAGGACGGCGGCGATCTGGAAGGCCGCCGCGGCGGCGCAGGTGTCCCCGACGGTGTCGGCGGCCGTGATCCGTGGCGGCTCCGCACCCCCGAGGGCGTCGGCGAGGGCGGCGCCTTCGGCCTCCCCCTCGGCGCCGGGGGCGCCGGAGTCGGCGACGGTGCTCAGCTCGCCGGGGGCCACGCCGGTGCGGTCCAGCAGCCGGCCGATCGCCGCGGCGAGCACCGTACGGGCCTGCTTCGCGTCCGCCGCGCAGCCGAACTCCAGGCCCAGGACCTCGGCGAGCCCCTTACGGCCGTGCTCGCGCGCCGAGGCTTCGGGCTCCAGCAGCCACACGGCCGCGCCCTCGCCGAGCACGGCGGCGCTGTCGGCGCTCTCCTCATCCGTGCGGGCGTGCCACTCCAGCCAGGCGCGAGCGGAGGAGAACTCCTCGACCGCCCCGCACAGGACGGCCTGGGCCCGTCCGGCGCGCTGCAGCCGCAGCGCGTACCGGAGGGCGAGCAGTCCGGTGGCGCGGCCGCCCGCGATGGTGGTGTTGGGGCCCCTGAGCCCGTGCCAGATGGCGGACTGACCGGCCGCGCAGTTCATCACGGTGTTGGGGAACCGGGCCGGGTCCACGTAGAAGGGCTTCTTCCCCACCAGCGAGTCCCGGGTGAAGTCCATGATGCTCTGGGCGGAGCCGGTGCTGGTGCCGAGCGCCAGGCCGGTCTCCTCGCCCACCCCCGGCAGCCGCTCGGCCTCGTCGGGCTCCCCCTCCCCGGTCAGCAGATGTCGGATCGCGGTGACGGCCAGTCCGGTGGCCCGGTCCATGGAGCGGGTGCCCTTACGGCCGAGGATCTGCCGGATGTGGAAGTCGGGCACGAGGCTCGCCTCGCGGAACGGCACCGACCACTCCTCGGGGTCCAGCGGACGTCCGGCCGCGCGGCCGGACCGCAGGGCCGCGGTGAAGTCGGCCCCGCGCAGTCCCAGGGGCGATACGGCGGTCCAGGCCGAGATGACCGGGGCTGCCCCGCCGAGGGCGTTGACCATGGGTTCGGGTACTCCTTCGGTAAAGGCCCGGGGGCCGTGGGAGGGGCGGGTCACAGGAACCACACCTGTTCGTAGGAGGGCCAGCGCGCCGCGAGGTCGTCGCCCTCGATGACGCGTACGCCGGGCAGCAGCCGCTCGGCGGCGGTGCGGCCGAGCGCGGCCAGGCCGTCCTCCTCGACCAGCACGGTCACCCCGGCGGCCAGCAGCTTCGCCACGGAGGCCGGTGGGTGGGGCAGGGTGTCCAGGGTGCGGGTGCCCAGGCGCAGCGAGGGCCGGGGGCCCGTGTCGAGGGCGTAGCCGACGGCGGGGCCGCGCAGCGCCACATCGCAGCCGCCGCTCTGCCGGTGCAGATCGGGCACGCAGTACAGCACGTCGGCGTACTGGGTCTCGATCGAGCCCCGGTACGCCTTCTCCACGATCACCAGCCAGCGCGCCTGATCGCCCATGGCTCAGCACACCCCCATGAGCAGGCTCTTGTCCGCCGCGTTCACATGCTCGGCGAAGACGAAGGGGGCCCGCGTGCGCACCTGCGGTATCTGGTCGGCGGCGCCCCGCTCCTCGGCGCAGAAGCGGCACACGTACCAGTACAGCCGGTCGGGGTGATCCTCGATCAGCTCGCGGACGACACGGGCGGTGGACGGATGCTCGCGCCCCAGGTCGATGTAGTCGCGCGGTTTGGTGTCGCCGAGGGCCGCGCCGGTCAGCCGGGTGGCGTCGCCGCAGGTCCAGATCTGCACCCGGGCTCCCCGGTCGAGCAGCGCGGACGCCAGCCGCAGCGCCGAGGTGACCAGGTCGGTCTGGTGGGGCGCGCCGAAGAGGTTGAGCAGCACATCGGTACGGGGGACGGGCCTGGGCATCAGTGCCACACCGCCCTGACCCGCGGTTCCAGCAGCTTGGCGGCCACGTCGTCCATCTCCACCAGCCGCGCCCGGGGCGTCAGATCGGCGGCGGGCAGGGCGCGCTGGGCGGCGGAGAAGGAGTCCACCCACAGCTCGCCGCCGTCGCCGAGGAACGTCTCGATGCCCGGGGCGGTGCCGGGGACGGCGGCGGTCACGCCGTTCTCGACGAGGAACAGCACCACCTGGTGGCCGTCCCTGGCCAGCCGCGCGGCGTCGCCGAGGAACCGCTCGCAGGCGGGTCCGGTCTGCGGCCCGCCCGTCTCGATCAGCAGATGGGCCGTCATGTCAACAGCTCACCTCCGTCCACGCCGATCACGTTGCCGGTGATCCAGGAGGAGTCGGTGCGCGAGAGCAGCGAGACGGCTTCGGCGACGTCCTCGGGGCGGGTCAGCCGCCGGTGCGGATTGAGGTCCCGTGCGTGGGCGGCGAGCCGGTCGCTGCCGGGGATGCGCTCCATGGACGGGGTCGGGGTCACCCCGGCGCGCAGCGCGTTGACGGCGATGCCGGAGGGGGCGAGCTCCAGGGCGAGCTGGCGTACGTGGGACTCCAGGGCGGCCTTGGCCGCGGAGACGGCGCCGTAGTGGGGCATCACCCGGGTGCCCCCGGCGCTGGTCATCGCGTACACCTTGGCGCCCTCGCGAAGCAGCCCCGCGGTGAACAGGTCCTGGGTCCAGTACACGAGGGAGTGCGCCATCACGTCGAGCGTCATGTTCATCTGGCGGGCGGTCAGGCTGTCCTCGCCCTCGGCGCCGACGTACGGCAGCAGGGTGCCGAAGGCCAGGGAGTGCACCACGATCCGGATGCCCGTGCCGCCGGTCAGCTCCTCGAACCGGGGCAGCAGCTCCTCGCGGGTGCGGGCGGAGGCCGCGTTGGCGTTGAAGAAGTGGGCCTCGACGCCGTGGCCGCGCATCTCCTCCCGGGCGACGGCGGCCTTCTCCTGGCCGTCGGTGGTGTCGAAGTGGACGCCCAGGATGTGGACGCCCTCGCGGGCCAGTTCATGGGCGATGGCCAGGCCCATACCGCTGGAGGCGCCCAGGACCAGGCACCAGGAACCTTCGAGTCGGGTGATCATCGGCCGCTCGCCCTCCGTCGTCCGCTCATCGGCTGCTCGCTTCCGCGCTGCTCGCTTCCGCTCCGGCGGCCCTGCCCGGGGTGGCACCGGGACCGTCCGGGATGACGCCCGCCCCGCCCGGGATGACCAGGCAGACCGCGGCGTTCCCCTCCGCCGCCGCGGTGACGACGGCATGGGCGTGGCCCGCCGGTGCGCCGAGGGCGGCGGCCACGCGCGCCACCGGCTCCAGGGCGCCCGCGCCCGCCGGGACCCGCTCGGGCTTCCCGGTCGCTGTCCGCCCGCCCGGCGCCTGCTCGTCCAGCACCTTCTCCTCCAGCGCCGCCGCCACGGCCTCGCCGACCGGGGAGCCGTCCAGGACGGCGGTGACGGCCAGGGGTTGGTCCGGCCGGTGGCCGAGGGCGTCCAGCGCGTCCCGCAGCAGCGCCGCGGCCAGCTCGGCCCCCTCGGCGGAGGCGGCCACCCGCGGCGGCAGGAAGAACGAGCGGACGCCCACCCGGCCCAACACCGCCGCCTCCCGGCTCCGGGCGGCCGTCTCGGGCTCCAGCACCAGCGCGACGGCTCCGGCCTCCGAGGTGCCGGCCCCCGGTTCGCCCTCGGGCAGCGCCTCCTCGGTGGCCCCGGCCAGCAGCCGCCGGGCCCGGCCGGTGACGATGGCGCGCTGGCCGTTCTGGAGCGCTTCGAGGCCCGCGACGCGGGGGCTGGTGAAGGTGAGGTTGAAGCCCTTGAGGTCGTGTTCGGTGGCCAGTCGGCTGCCGAAGAGGTTGATGGAGAAGTAGGGCGCGGTGACCGGGGACAGATCCCCGGCCCCGGTGGCGGTGACCGTACGGTCCATCGTGTGGTGCAGGGCGACGGCCGCGCTGTTGGTGCCCACCGCGGCGCCCCGCTCCTCGGGCCCGACCGCCGCCAGGGCGTCCGGGCCCGCCTGTGCCAGTGCGCCCTTGGCCGCGGCGAGGAAGTACTGGGAGGCGGCGGGCAGGTACTTGTAGCCGTGCCGGCCGAGCGCCGTACGGAAGTCGAAGCCGTCCGCGCCCACGGTGCCGATGCCCGTCACCACCAGGCCGACGGCCGGTTCGCTGCGCGCCGCCTCCTTGTTCGCTTCTCCGCCCACGCGGCGCAGCGGCGCGGCTTTCGTCGCCATCCGCGGCCCGGCGGCCGCACGTGCGTCGCTCACGCGGCGGCCTCCCCGAAGACGAGCGAGATGTTGTTGCCCCCGAAGGCGTAGGCGTTGACCAGCCCGTACGCCGCGGTCATGGGCGCGGAGCCGTACGGCAGCGGCACCGCGCACTCCGGATCCGGCGTGCCGACCGGCACATTCGGCGGCAGCGTCTTGTGGTGCAGCACCAAACTGGCGGCCAGCGCGGCGAACGCGCCCGCCGCGCCGCCGGTGTGCCCGATGAGCGCCTTGACGCTGTAGAGCGGCGTCCGGGGGGTCAGCGCGTCCAGCACCCGGCTCTCCACCACGTCGTTGAGCGCGGTGCCGGTGCCGTGCGGGATCACGAACCCCAGCCCGCCCGAGCCGGATTCGGTCCCTGCCCCGGCCCCCGCCTCCCGCAGCGCCACGCGCATCGCGCGCTCGATCTGCTCACCGGAGGGCTCGGGGGCGGTCGCGTGGTAGGCGTCGCAGCTCCAACCGGCGCCCGCCAGACGGCCGTAGACGGTGCGCGCGCCGCGCGCGCGGGCGTGCGAGGCGGACTCCAGGACGAGCACGGCGGCACCCTCGCCGAAGAGAGTGCCGCGCCGCTCGGCGGCGAACGGGCGGCAGCGCTCGGGGTCGATGGCGCCCAGCCGGTTGAAGCAGGCGAGGGCGACCCGGGAGTACGCCTCGGCGCCGCCCGCGATGACCACGTCGGCCTCGCCGGAGCGGATCAGATCGGCGGCCATCGAGAGCGCGTAGCCGCTGGCGGCGCACGCGTTGCTGACGCAGGTGTTGACGCCCTGCGCGCCGAACCACCCGCCGACCACCGAGGCCAGGGGAAAGGCGGGCGCCCAGCGGCCGGACGCGGGGGCCTGGCCGGTCCACCAGCCCTCGTGCAGATCCGTGTCGCCCATGCCGGTGCTGAGGGCGACGGCCACCCGGCGCGGATCGAGCCCGGCCTCCGTGGTGCCCGAGGCGTCCGGCCCCGGCGGCGCGGCGAGCCCCGCGTCGGCGACCGCCTCGCGCGCCGCCGCGAGCGCGAACTGGGAGCCGCGCCCCAGCGGCAGCCCGTCCTGCTCCTCAGGACCGTCCGGGAGGTCAGCCTCCGGCACCAGGTACATCAGCGGATGGTCCATCTGCGCGAGCGGATCGGGGACCCGCACCGGCGCGCTGTCCGCCGCGTGCATCCCCCGCCAGAAGGCGTCGACGCCCGTGCCCAGCGGGGACAGCGCGCCGAGGCCGGTGACCAGTACGTCGTCCATCAGGTGCCGCTCTGCTTTCCGGCCAGCGCGTCCAGCACCCGCTGGTCGAAGGGGACCAGCCGCCAGTCACTGCGGTTCTCGATCAGCGCGTAGCCGTGGGTGATCCGGCCGGTGGCGGTGAGGGTGAGCGCGCCGTCGCGGACGACGAAGCAGTCCATCCGGGCGGTGTAGGTGAGGTCCTTGAAGATCTCCTCCACCGTGTAGACGGTGTAGAGGTCCTCCTCCATCACCGCCTCGTCGATGACACGCACCGAGGACTGGGGGACGACCGGTATCCACCTGCGGTCGTCCAGCAGGGTCTTGATGGAGATGCCGCGGTCCAGGACGAAGCGGTCCTTGGCCTCCTCCAACAGCCGCAGATAGCCGGACATCTGCAGCCGCTCGGTGAAGTGGCAGTACGGATAGGGGATGGTCCACTTCCAGGCGTAGGCGTTGCGGCCCTCGGTCAGCGAGGCCAGGACGGCGTCCTCGTCCCCGTCCGGCAGCGGCACCCGGATCCGCGCGAGCTCCCCGGTGGCCCCCTCGGCCCCCAGCCGGTCCACCACGAACGGCGCGAATTCGGCAGGGGGTTCGGCGGGCTCGGGCAGATAGGCGTCGGCGCGCAGCGAGACCCGCACCTTGGCGGCCACGGCCTTGAGGACCGAGCCGCCGCGCTCCACGCGGAGGGTCACCCGGAAGCCGAGGGTGCGGTCGTCGTCGGCGGTGTCCGGCGCCACCTCGGCCTCGGCCACGTCGTCCATGTGGAAGGCGTGCAGGATGCGGGTCTCCAGGGCGACGATGTCCAGCCCGAGACCGTGCTCCTCGTACAGCCGGCGGGCGGGCGCCCCGGAGTCCGCGAAGTGCACCAGCACGGCTTCCTCGACGAGGTAGTTGACGTGTTTGAAGCCGATCCAGGTGCAGATGTTCGAGCCCTCGTAGCGCGGGCGCAGCCGGACGGTGGTGGCGTCCGTCAGCAGGGCTTTGGTCGACATCGGCGGGGCGGCGGCGGTCATCGGGAACACTCCATGGAGATAAGGGGGGCACGTGGGGGGTGCGGGTGGCACCGGTCGGGCGTGGGGCGCAGCAGCAGTCCGGCCACGGCGTCCGCGGTGTCGTCACCGCTGGTGATCAGCGCCTGGCGGGACGCGGGCACCGGGCCCGGCGCGGCCCCGGGACCGGCGCCGAAGCCGGTACCGCTCCCGGCTCCCGCTTCCGGCCCGCCGTCTTGCGGCCCGCCGTCTTGCGGCCCGCCGTCTTGCGGCCCGCCGTCTTGCGGCCCGGCGCCGGTCTCGGCGTCCGTCCCGGCCTCGGCGCGGGCCAGCCACCCGATGGCCGCCACGCACTGCAGCACCCCGAGTGCCCCGGAGGCCCGGCCCACCGCGCTGGTGACGTCGTAGCGCGGTACGGACTCCGGCACCGGTACGGCCCCGGCGGACCTCTCGGTCCCGGCCCCGGCCGGCCCCTCGGCGTAACGCTCGGGGGTGAACCAGACGCCGGGCGCGGCGCCGCCGGGCAGCAGGGCCTCCACACAGCCGCTGAGCCCGGCCCGCCGTTCGTACGGACCGAGGACGGCGGCGGCTCGCGCCCCCCGGCCCTCGGCCCACCGGGCGCCCTCGACCACGAGGGCGGCCGCGCCGTCCAGCAGCTCATCGGCGGACCGGCCGAGCAGATCCTCCACGACGGCGTTGTGCGTCTCCACACCGATCACCACCGCGCGCCGGACCCGGCCCGCCGCGACCAGCGCGGCGCCCCAGTGGACGGCGTCCAGGCCGGATGTCGCCCCGTTGCACAGCATCAGGTTGGGGCCGCGCAGACCGTGGCGGATGGCCACCCACGAGGCGATCACATTGCTGGAGGCGTTCGGCAGGCTCATGGGGCTCAGGTCCACGGCCGAACGCTCGGCGATGGCGGCGGCGGTGAGGCAGGCGGTGTCGAGGTTGCCCAGGTTGGAGCTGGCGACCACGCCCACGGTGTCGCCGGGCACCGTCACCTCCTCGCCGTCGGAGGGGATCAGGCGGGCGTTCCGCAACGCGTCGAGCGCGGCGCACAGCGCCAGCCGGGTGGCCCGGTCCTTGTAGCGGTGGCCCCGGCGGCCGATCCGGGCGGCGGGATCGAACGGTTCGGCGGCGGGTCCGGTGACGGGGCAGGCGGTGCGGCGCAGCAGCGCGTCGGGGGTGTCGGCGCCCGGGAGGGCCAGGCCGACGCCGGTGACGACGACTTCACCGGGGCCCTGCGTCATCGGCCGGCCCTCTCCACGATGGCGACCGCGTTGACACCGCCGAAGCCGAACGCGTCGATCTGCGCGACCCGCAGATCCCCGCCGTCCCGCGCCTCCTCCCGGACGAACCGGAACGCCTCGGCCTCGGGCAGCGGTTCGGCCAGGCCCAAGGTGGGCGGCACCCGGCCCGACGCCAGGGACTCCAACGCGACGATCAGGCTGAGCAGACCGGAGCCGCCCGAGGTGTGACCGGTCATGGACTTGATGGCGGTCATCAGGGGCCCGCGCACCTCATGGCCGAAGACCTCGGCGATCGCGGCCGCCTCGGCGGCGTCGTTCAGCTGGGTGCCGGTGCCGTGCAGCAGCACCAGATCGATATCGCCCGGTTTGACGCCCGCCCGCCACTGCGCCTCGTGCACCGCCCGCGCGATGCCCCGGGGGTCGGGGGCGGTCACATGGCGCGCGTCGCAGTTCATGCTGACGGCGCGCACCCGGCCGAGCGCGCCGGTCCCCGCGCCGGGCTCCTCGCGGCGCAGCACCACGGCCGCCGCGCCGTCGCCCATCAGCACCCCGCGGCGGTCCCGGTCGAACGGCCGGACGCGGTCGGGGGGTTCGCTGTTGACCCGGTCCAGCAGCCCGTACATCGACTCGGTGAGGGTGTCCACACCGGCCACCACCACGGTGTCCTCGGCCCCCGTGGTCAGCAGGTCGGCGGCGAGTGCGAGCGCGTAGAGGGAGGCCGAGCAGGCCCCGGAGAAGGTGTGGGTGCGGACCGCGCTGAAACGTGTCCGCAGCGCGGTGCCGAAGTGCAGCCGGCCGATGTCGAAGGGCGCGCCGTCGCGCCAGGCGAGTTCGGCGGAGCGCAGTTCCCGCAGCCCGGTGCCGACGAGGACGGGCACCTCGCTCAGGTCCTCGCCGAGCCCCGCCTGGGCCGCCGCCTCGCCGACCGCGCGCAGCAGCCAGTCGGTGGCGCGGCCGGGGAGGTCGGCGCCGGGCGCGGGGCGGTCGTCGATCTCGTACGCGTGGCGGGTCCGGTACTGCTCCCGGTCGAAACCGCGCAGTTCGCCGAGTCCGCTGATGCCGGCGCACAGAGCCTGGAAGACCTCGTCGACGCCCTCGCCCACGCTCGCCACGGCCCCGGCGCCGGTCACCAGCTGACTCATGACCAGTCCGCTCGGCTCTTGCCGAAGATGACGACGGCGTTGTTGCCGCCGAAGGCCAGACCGTTGTTCTGGACCACCTTCAGATCGGCCTCCACGGCCTGGTTGGGCACACAGTCCAGACCGCATTCCGGGTCGGTCTCTTGGTGGTTGATGGTCGGTGGGATGAAGCCCTCGGTGAGCGCGAGGGCGCAGGCGATCGAGGCCAGCGCCCCGGCGGCGCCCATGGAATGGCCGATCATCGACTTGATGGAGACCGTGCGCGGCGGGGCGGCGTCCCCGAACACCTGGCGGATGGCGCGGGCTTCGGTGATGTCGTTGGCCTTGGTGCCGGTGCCGTGCGCGGAGATGAAGTCGACCTCTTCCGGCTTGACGTGGGCGTTGTCCAGGGCGAGCCGCATGCAGCGGGCCACGCTGTCCTGGTTGGGGGCCACGGGGTGGTCCGCGTCGCAGTTGAGTCCGTAGCCGAGGACCTCGGCGTAGATACGGGCGCCCCGGGCCAGCGCCGACTCCAGGCTCTCCAGCACCAGGATGCCCGCGCCCTCGCCGGTGAGGATGCCCTTGCGGTCCTTGTCGAAGGGCTGGCAGCGCTCGGGGGCGATGGTGCCGAGGCGGTAGAAGCCGGTGAAGGTCTTCCGGCACAGGGCGTCGGCCCCGCCGCACAGCGCGAGGTCCACGTCCCCGGCGCGGATGGCGTCGAAGCCGTAGCCGATCGCGTAGTTCCCGGCGGCGCATGCGGTGGGGAGGGTGACCGCCTCGGCCCGGGTGAGGCCGAACTCCTGGGCGATCGCGCTCGAAAGCCGTCCGGCGGGCACCCGCCGGGCGACCGTGGGATCCATCCGCTCGGGCCCCAGGTCCACTTCCTCCTCGACCAAATGGTCCAGGTCCCTGGACTCGCCGTCGGTCGTGCCGACGGAGATCAGACAGGGGATGTCGCGCAGCGCGCTCTCCGACTCGGCGAATCCGGCGTCGGCCACCGCCATACGGGCCGCCGCGACCGAGAACCGGCTCGCCCGGCCCAGGGTCCGCACATCGAGATTTCGAATCCACCGGTCCGGCTCGAAATCCTTGACCTCACACGCCGTAGAGCGGTCGAAGCCCTCCGTGTCGAACGCGGTGATGGGGCCCGCCGCGCTCTTCCCGGCGCGCAGTCCGGCGAGGAATTCCGCCGCGCCGATGCCGATCCCGGACACCGCACCGAGGCCGGTGACGACGACCCTGCGACCCGGCTCACCACGCATTTCGCCCTGCCTTCCGAGAGACCGCCAAGATCCGGCGGTCACCAGCCCGCCGCGTCGGAGACAACCTCATAGACGCCTTGAAGGTTCACCATCCGGCTGAGTTCGGACTGCTCTATGACGATATTGAAGGTCTTCTCCAAAGCCGCGAGTATTTCAATGGCACGCAGTGAATCCGCGTCATGCTCTTCTTTGAAGAGACTGGTCTCAGTGACCTCGTCGGGGTCGATCTCAAGAATATCGGTGACGATTTCCTTGATGGTTTCACGACGCTCTTCGACGATGGCGGTCATTACCGCGCACCTCCATTTTCGGGCATGGGCAAAGCGACGAAGCTTCCGCTGACGCTAGGCGCCGGTCCGGGAGGGGACAACCCCAGAGTCCACTAGCTGTCACATGCCCGGTGAACACCGGTGCTCGACTGGTCCGGGTGTCATAAAGCTGCAGACGGCAGCCGGTTATCCCGCGGTCAGAAGATGGATTCTGCAGGAAGCTGCCAGGTCGTCAGCGGACAGAAGCGTGCCAATAACGTTCAAACCACCAACAACTCGGCTGCCGCCCGAGTGTGCGGCTCGCCCCCAGGACCCTTCTGCAGGATCTCCGTGGGCGAAGGAGCGGCGTCCGGTGCGTGCTCTCGGCATCCCGCGCGGAGGCCCTCGCAGCGGAGCTACTCGGGTTTTCGCGCGGTGCGGCGAGAGAGCGTGCCGGACGCCGCGACGCCGCGGAGATCCGCCAGAAGGGCCCTAGTCGGGGTCGGACTCCATCAGCCCGGCGCGCACGGCGCGCACTCCGGCCTGGAACCGCGATTCGACCTGCAGGTCCCGCATGATGTCAGCCACATAGCGACGGTAGGTACGCACCGAAAGGCCGAGTTTGCGGGCCGCGGCGTCGTCCTTGTAGCCCTCCGCCATCAGTTTCAGCACCTCGCGCAGCACCCGGCCGCGCGCGCCGCCCTCGAACGACAGGGGCCGCATCGGGCGCTGGGCCGTGTCCCACATGCCGCTCAGCAGCTGGTGCAGCATATCTGCCACGGTCGAGTTCTGGATCATCGAGGCGCGGGAGCCGCCGGGCTCGCCCGGCGAGGCGTCGGGCGCGATGACTGCCGTGCCGTCCACGACCACCAGCTCCTGCCGGGCCCCCTCGCAGACGCGCACCTCCAGCCGCGCCACGGTCCCCACCGAGCGCTGCCACGCCGCGCCCCGGATGACGCCCGGCGGGCAGAGCATCCGGGTCCTGACCCCCTTGCCCGCCAGCTGGGCGAGCGTCTGTCCGACCAGCCGGGCGTGGTCCTCGCCCGTCACCTCGGGCAGGCTCCAGATCACATCCCGCTCGGCGCGCAGCACCAGCCGCGCCACCCACCCGGCCACGGCCTCCCCGGCCACCGGCAGTTCGGCGGACGCCGAGGCCAGCGCGGAGCGGCGGTGGTGGTGCACTGCGGACTCCAGCAGGCGTAACGCCTGGCCCAGAGTCTCCTCCAGGTTGTCCGACCCCATGTCCGGCTCCGTTCGAACCGCTCTCCCCGCGCCCACCTCCGCGTCAAATCCGTCAATAGGCACTCGCCCATTTGGTTGAATTCCGAAATGGCTCAAAGGACACCCCCGTTCCCTTTCCGGGAACAGTAACGAGCCCCCTGGCACACGGCAAGGAAGATCGTTCCTTATGGGACACTTCCCGCCGGGAAATACCCTCGCGTTCCGGCCACGACACCTCCCCGTGTCGGCAAGGGGCTGCGCCCCCGCTGGGCGGATTGGTAACTTCCTGTAGAGCCAGCACGCCATCCCTTGCCATACGACGCGGACCCCCCCACCTTCCCCAGGGTCCCGAAAGGCGCCGCCCCCATGGCTGCACAGAACACCGCGACCACCGATGCCGCGCAGGCCGGTTCCGCGCACTCCCCCACCGGCCGCCAATGGCTCGCGCTCTCGGTGCTCGTCCTGTCCCAACTCGCGGTGTGGCTGGACAACACCGTGCTCAATGTGGCCCTCAAAACCCTCGCCGATCCCAACGAAGGGCTCGGGGCGAGCCCCAATCAGCTCCAGTGGAGCATCAGCTCCTACACCCTGGTCTTCGCGGTGCTGCTGTTCACCGGCGGCGTGCTCGCCGACCGCTACGGCCACCGCCGCTTACTGCTGACCGGCATGGTGCTCTTCGGCGCGGCCTCCGCCTGGGCCGCCTACTCCGGCTCGGCCACCGAACTCATCGTGGCCCGCGGCGCGATGGGCATCGGGAGCGCCCTGATCATGCCCGCGACCCTCGCCCTGATCGCCCAGGTCTTCGACGAGCGGCACCGGGCCACCGCCATCGCCATCTGGTCGGGTTCCAGTGGAATCGCGATCGCCACTGGGCCGATGCTCAGTGGAGCGCTGCTCGACCACTTCTGGTGGGGGTCGGTCTTCCTGGTCAATGTGCCGATCGTGGTGTTGTGCGTGGCCGGTTCGTTCGTCTTCCTGCCCGGTGTGGTCACCCGGGTGCGGCAGAAGTTCGACCCGCTGGGCGTGGTGCTCTCCACCGCCGGGCTCTTCGCCATCGTCTGGGGCGTCATCGAGGGCGGCCACCGCAACGACTGGACCGATCCGGCCATCGTCGCCTCGCTGGCCGGGGGCGTGCTGCTGGTCGTGGTCTTCGTCCTCGTCGAACTGCGCGTCGCCAACCCCAGCTTCGACGTCCGGCTCTTCCGCGACATCCGCTTCACCGGCGCCAGCGTCGCCGTCATGCTCACGTTCTTCGGGCTCAACGGCTCGATGTACTACACCAGCTTCTATCTGCAGGGCGTCCAGGGACAGACGCCGCTGGAGTGCGGGCTGTCGATCGCCCCGGTCGCCCTGGGCGTGCTGCTCGGCGCCCCGCTCTCGGCCAAGCTGGTACGCAACCACGGGGTGCGCCCGGTCGTCACCGCGGCCATGCTGATCGCCACCACCGGCTTCGTCGCCTACGTCTTCCTGGACGAGAGCAGCGGACTGCCGCTGTTCTGGGTCTTCCTCATCCTCCAGGGCCTGGGCATGGGTGCCGCCGTCGCGCCCACCACCGAGGCGATCATGGCCATCCTCCCCGCCGACCGGACCGGCGCGGGCTCCGCCGTCAACAACTCACTGCGGCAGATCGGCGGGGTCCTCGGGGTGGCGGTCCTCGGCTCCGTCCTGGTCAGCGTCTACCGCGACCGGGTCACCCCCCGGCTGAGCGGACTGCCCTCCGGTGACGCCGCCGCCGCCGGGGAGTCGCCCGAGGCCACCCGGCTGCTCGGCGCGAAGATGCGGCTGCCCCGGCTGTCGGACATCGCCGACGAGGGGTTCGTCCACGCCATGCATGTGGCCTCCGTCGTCGGCGCGGCCGCCGCCGCGGCCGGAGCAGTGATCATCTGGTGGGCGTTCCGCAGGACGTCTTCCGGTGCGCGATCCAGCATGTGATCGTTCTTCCTTGCCACCCCTGTCGCCCCGGCATAGCCTCCCGGCACAACATCCGTAATCCGGAAGGCAGTTCACATGCGTACAGCTGTCATCACGGCGGCAGGCCAGGTGGAGACCAGAGAGATACCTGTCCCCGACATCGGTGACTCCGAGGTGCTGGTACGCATCGCGGCCTGCGGTATCTGCACCATGGAGGCCAATCTCTACGCGGGCCGGATGACGGTCTACCCGGCCGCCGCCGGACATGAGATCTCCGGCTGGGTCGAGCGGATCGGCGCCAAGGCCGCCACGTTGGAGGACATGCCCCCGGTCGGCTCCCTCGTCGCCCTCGACGGGCTGCCGCGCTGCGGGGCCTGCCGCAGCTGCCGGCGCGGCCAGACCGCCATCTGTGTCGCCCTCCAGGGGCACAAGCGCGAGGACGGCGCGATCACCATGGGCGCGGGGCTCGCCGAGTACATCGCCCTGCCCGCCTCACGCGTGTGGTCGGTCGGCGACACCGATCCCGCCGTCGCCGCCATGGGCGAACCGCTGGCCTGTGTGGTCCACTCGCTGCGCCGCGGCGGCTTCCGCGCCGGCGACCGGGTCACCGTCATCGGCGCCGGCTACATGGGCCATCTCCACCTCGCCGTCGCCGCGCATCTGCAGGCCCGCGGGGTCGCGGTGGTCGAACGGGACGAGCAGCGGCTGGCCGCCATCGCGGCGGCGGGCGCCGACGCGGCCGTCACCCCCGAGGACATCGGCGGGCTGCCCCCGGCGGACGTGGTCGTCGTGACCATCGCGTCCAAGGAGGCCATCGCCGCCGCCCTCGCCGCGGTCGCCGACGGTGGCACGATCGTCCTCTACGGCGGCGGCCCCGGCGGCCCGCCCGCCGAGCTCCCCGGCTACGAGGTGCACCGCCGCCAGCTGACCGTCACCGGCTCCTTCAGCCATGAGCCGGACGACTGGCGCGCCGCCGCCGAACTGCTGCGCGGCGGCCGGCTGTCCGCACGGCTGGAGACGCTGGTCACGGCGCGCTACCCGCTGGACGAGGTCGAGAAGGCGCTCAAGCAGGCCGCCGAAACCCCCGTCTACCGCGTGGTCGTCACGCCGTAACGGCTCCGCTTCGGCGGCATCGCCAGCAGAGTCGCCCGTCGCCAATCGCCAATCGCCAACAGAAAGGATTCACCTCCGTGTCCCTGCGCGTAGGCGTGCAACTTCACCCCCAGCACACCGGAATCGCCGAGCTGCGCACCGCGTGGCGCGAGGCCGACGCCCTCGGGGTCGACTCGCTGTGGACCTGGGACCACTTCCTGCCGCACACCGGCGACCCCGCCGGGCGCCACTACGAGTGCTGGTCGCTGCTGTCCGCGATGGCGGTCGAGACCCAGCGGGCCACCATCGGGCCGCTGGTGAGCTGCACCGCGTTCCGCAATCCGGATCTGCTGGCGGACATGGCCCGCACCGTCGACCAGCTCAGCGGCGGGCGGCTGGTGCTCGGGCTGGGCGCGGGCTGGTTCGAGGCCGAGCACACCGAGTACGGGCTGCCCTTCCCCGGACCGGCCGGGCGCATGGACGCCTTCGCCGCGTCCGTCACCGCCGTCAAGGAGCGGCTGGCCAAGCTCAACCCCGGTCCCGCGGGCCCGCTTCCGCTGCTGATCGGCGGCGCCGGGCGGCGGCGCACCCTGGAGCTGGTGGCCCGCGAGGCCGACTGGTGGAACTGGTACGGCTGGGCCTCCGAGGACCCCGTCGCCGACTTCCGCGAGCTCAGCGGCGTCCTGGACCAGTGGTGCGAGCGGGTCGGCCGGGACCCGGGCCAGGTCGCCCGCACGGTGATGGTCAACCCGGACCAACTGCCGCTGGTCGAGGGGTTCGCCGAGGCCGGCGCGGTCCATGTGGTGCTCTCCCTCCCGGCCCCGTACGACCTGCGGAAGGCCGAGGAGCTGCTCAAGGTGCGCGCCGCGCTCACCACGTGACGGCCCTCCGCGCGACGGCGCCCCGCACGCCCCTGGGGCGCCGCTTCGGCCTGCTCATGGGCGCACTGCTGCTCTCCAGCCTGGGCAACGGGCTGTGCTTCCCGTTCACCTCGATCTACATCAGCCAGTTGCTGGGGCTCGGCGGCCGGGCAGCGGGCGGCTACTTCATCGCGATGGCCGCGGCCAGCTTCGCCGCAGCCCTGGCCGGCGGGCCGCTGGCCGACCGGGGCAGCCCGCACCGGGTGGGCGCGCTGGGCGCCGCGGCGCTCGCGGCCGGCTACGCCCTGCTGGCGCCGGCCGGCTCGGTGCCGCTGGTGCTCGCCTCGGGGGTGTGCGTCGGGGTCGGCTTCGGGCTCTTCTACGCCTCGATCGTGGGCATCGTGGACACGGCCGTCCCCGAGAGCGGCCGCCGCGCGGCCTTCGCCATCCGGCACATCGTCAACAACGCCGGGATCGGGCTGGGTTCGGTCGCGGCGGGGCTCGCGCTGCACGGCGCGGACACCCCGGCAGGGACACTGCGCTGGCTGTACCTGGCCAACGGGCTGGCGGCGCTGCCGCTGATCGCGGTGATCCTGGGCGTACGGCCCCGGACCCGGCCCGAGGCGCAGGAACGTCCCGACGGCGCACAGCCGTCCGGGCCCGGGCCGACCTATCGCTCCCTGCTGCGCGCCCGCCCCATGGCCCTGCTGATCCTGGCCCAGGCACTCTTCGCGATCGTCGGCTTCACCCAGATCGAGGCGACCGTACCGCTGCTGCTGCATGACCGGATGGCGGTCACGCTGGGCTGGGTCAGCGTGGTGGTCGCGGCCAACTCCTTCGCCCTGATCGCCCTGCAGCCGCTGCTGCGCGGCCGGCTGGAGCGGCTGCCGGAGACCGTGGTCCTGGCGGGCGGTCCGGTGCTGTGGGCGGTGGCGTTCGGCTGCGGTCTGGGCGCGGCGCTGGCTGGGCAGGCGGCCCCGGCCGCCGTGCGGTACGGGCTGCTGCTGGCCTTCGCGGTGGTCTTCGCGGCGGGCGAGCTGATGTACTCCTCCGCCTTCTATCCGTTACTGCTGCGCTGGTCGGGCGAGGAAGCGGTGGGCCGGGCGAGCGCGCTCGCGTCGCTGGCCTGGAACCTGGGCACGGCCTCCGGGCCGCCGCTCGGGCTGTTCATCGTCGCCCACGCCTCGGCGACGGGCAGCTGGCTGGCGCTCGCGCTGGGCGCGGCGGCCGCGTTCGCCGTGACCGCCGCGCTGCACAGCCGGTCGGCGGACAGCTGACCGCCCGCCGCCTCCCGAACTCCCGAACTCCCGAACTCCCGAACTCCCCTAAAAGACCTACGACTTGGGCAGGTAGGACGTGTCGTAGGCGTCCTCCGGCGTGACCGTCTTCTCCAAGAGCCCCTGGTCGTACATGAAGTCGGCCATCCGGGTCCAGGTCTGCGGGTCGATCGCGCCCAGCTCACCCTGGTCGTTCTTCATCAGCGGCGCCGTGGCCTTGAGCACCGCGCGGGCGTTGTTCCGCTGCTTCTCGCCGCGCAGCCCCGGTACGTACTTCTCGCTGAGCTCGATGGCCTCGTCCTGGTGGTCGATCGCATAGCGCAATCCGCGCAAAGAGGCGTCGACGAACTTCCCGATGTCGTCACCGCGCTTGTCGAGCGTCTTCTTCTTGGCGCCCAGACCCACGCCCACCAGCTGATCTCCGGCCGCGCCCGAGTCGAGGGTAATCGACCGGACGTCCTTGCCGGCCTCCTTGAACGAGACGGCGTCATTGTTGAGATAGCCCATCACCCCCTCCACCTTGTTTCCGGTGAGGGCTGCCTGCTGGGTGAAGCCGATGTTCTGCACCTTGGCGTCCTTGGCGGAAAGGCCGCCCTCCTTGAGGAGCGCCAGCAAACCGAAATAGGTCTCGCCGAAGGGACCGGGTGTGCCGATCTTCCGGCCCTTGAGGTCGGCGGGGGTGCGGATCTCGGAATCCTTGGGCACGATCAGCCCCACCGGATATTTCTGGTAGAAGGTGGCGATGTCCACGACGGGCACATTTTTGGCGCGCGCCTGGAGCATCTCGTCACCGCCCGCGTAGATCACATCTTCCTTGCCCGAGGAGAGGGCCCCGAAGAGATCTTCGGCCGCGCCGTGGTGGCGCAGCGTCACGTTGAGTCCGGCGTCCTTGTAGTAGCCCTTTTCGGCGGCCACATAGAACGGGGAGAACTGGATGTTGGGGGTGTAGGTCAGCCCCACCGTGATGCTTGTCCCGCCCTTGCCCTCCGCGTCCTTCGGCTCCTCGGCGCATGAGGTCAACGTGGCCAGGGCCACCATCGACGCGAGGGCCGCGCCCATGACCCGGTGTCTGCGAGCACGCCCCATGGACGTCTGCACGAAACGCACGTACTTCTCCTCTGGGATGAAAGTTGTCAGTCGCGCTGAACGAGCCGCTCGACCAGGCGGACCACTCCGTACAGGACGGCGGCGAGAAGGCCGAGCATGACGAGCGTCGAGAACAGTCCGATGGTGTCGGCCTCCTGGCGCTGCACCGACAGCAGCTGCCCCAGTCCATCGCCGCCCATCACGAATTCGCCGACGACCGCGCCGGTGATGGAGAGCGTGAGGCCGTTGCGCACCCCCGCGAGAACGCTGGGCAGGGCGAGCGGGAGCTCGATGTACCAGAGCATCCCCCACCACCCCACCCCGTCCACCCGCGCGGCCCCCATCACATCGGGGTCCAGCGAACGCAGCCCCAGCACGGTATTGACGAGGATGGGGAAGAAGACCAGCAGCGCGCAGAGGACCGCGATGGGCAGCAGTCCGTATCCGATCCACAGGGCCAGCAGAGGGGCCAGCGCCACCGCGGGCATGGCCTGCGAAGCGGCCACATACGGCTGCAGCGCGGCCGCCGCGAGCTCACTGCGGGCGATCAGATAGCCGAGCGGCAGCGCCACCGCGATCCCGATACCGCTGCCCGCCAGCGCCTCCCACACCGTCTCCTTGGTGTAGTCGACGAGATCACCGTGGAACACGTCGTCGAGGAAATGCCGCGCGAGGTCGAGCGGAGCCGGAAGATAGAACTCCGCAACGGCGCCGGTCCGGGTCACGATGTCCCAGACGACAAGCAGCAACAGCCCGAATACCAGCGGCGGCAGCACACCCCGGAACAGCGTTCTCCGCCGGTCGGCGGAGGCTGCGCCGGATGCCGCTCCGGTCATTTTCCGGCTGTCACCGGCCCAGGACTTCTCACCATTTCCGCCGCTGTCGCCGGTCTTTCGCGCATGTCCCGGTCGGGGTGAATGCGGCTCCTCCGTACTCGGCTCCCCGTCCGCGCCCGCCGTGGCGGTCGCGCCCCTTCCGTGCCCTTCGGTCATCCCCAAATCCCCTTGCATTACCGGCTGTTGCCAGATCTCGGCACGCCCGCAGGCAACCTATCGCCAGCACGCTCCGGATCACAATGTCGATGGGGAAAACGAAATTATCATGTGGACGTATTTCCGAGGATGCCGAGCTCAGTGGCGCGCACCCCCGCCTGGAAACGGGAGTTGGCCTCCAGCAGCTCCAGGATCCCGGTGACATAGCGTCGGTACGTACGCACCGAGATCGCCAGGTCGCGGGCGGCGGCCTCGTCGGTGACCCCGTCGCGCAGCCGGGCCAGCACCCGGCGCACCATTTCGGTACGGGCGCGGTTGCCGAAGTCGAGCGGGCGGGCGGCGGGCACCGCACCGCCCCAGATGGAGCCGAACATGCCGTACAGGGTCGCGACCACCACCGGGTCCTCGATGACCGAGGTCTGCCGCCCCTCCTCGGCCTCGGTGCACACCAGGGCGGTCCGGCCGTCGGCGATCACCGCGGTGGGCAGCGCCACCGCCGCGATCCGCACCTGCACGGGGCGCGCGGCCGCGTCGGCGCCGGGCGCCTCGGCGGGCGGCGCGGGCCCGGGGATGGGCCGCGGCACGGGCCCGGGCGACGCTCCGGCGGCGGTGCCGGGGCCGGTTCCGGAGACGGCGGGCCCGGATCCGGCGGATCCGGAACCGGGAGCGGATCTGCCGCGCAGCACCCGCACCCCGACCGGGTCACCGAGGTCCTCCACCAGCGCGCCGAGCGCGGCCTGCACCGGCGCCATCCGGGCCGAGCACTCGGGGAAGACGGCGTCCACGCTCCGCCCCGCCTGGCCGATCACCTCCTCGGCGGCGGCGAGGAACGCCGCGTCCTCCACCCCCACCTCGGTGAACCGCGCGTCCCGGCTCCGCCGGGCGCGGTGCTGGATCACCGTGGACTCGATGAGGTCCCGTACCTCCCGTAGCGTCCCCTCCAGCAGGTCCCCCGCGAGCGCGGCCTCCGGTCCAGGATCGCGTCCGCGGTCCTTCATGTCGACATTCCCGTACTTCCCGCCCCGTGACGTGGTCAAGGTCTCGAGCGCCGTCAGTGACGGCCGGGCAGCAGCCCCATTTCCACCGCCCGCACCCCCGCCTGGAAGCGGGAGTTGGCCCCCAGCTCCCGCATGATCTCCGCGACGTACCGGCGGTAGGTGCGCAAGGAGACCTGCATCGTGCGCGCCGCCACCTCATCGGTGTGGCCGGTGCGCAGACACTCCAGGATCCGCCGTACGGACTCCGGGCACAACCGCCCGCCCAGCCGCGGATGGTCCGCGAGCGCCACGGCGTTCCCCCAGGTCCCGGCGAACATCATCTCCAGGGCCCGCACCGTGGCGGGGTCCTCGACGAGCGACGCCTGGCCCGGACCCCGCCCCGGCTCCGACGGCCCCCTTCTGAGGTAGACCACCTGGCCGTCGATGAGCAGCGCCTCGGGTAACGGCGGCAGCCCGCCGTCGCAGATCCGGATCTCGCACCGCGGATCGGTGCGCGCCAGCGCCCGTACCGCGCCCGAGGCCAGCACCGACTCCTCGCACAACAGCCGTACGACGACGGCGCGCCGGCTTCCCCTGGCCGGGCGGGCGAGCGCGGCGCAGACGGCCCGCGTCTGCTCCTCGTTCCCCGACAGCACCACGCTGACGGTCCGCTCGGCGCAGTCGACCAGGGTGTCGACGACCTCGGCGAGCGGCACCTTCCCCAGAGCCGTTCCCGCCCAGGAGTCCTGGGCCAGCTCCCTTCGGTGCCGGGTGACCGTCGACTCGATCAGATCACGGGCGGCCAGCAGCGCGTGCTCGACATAGTCGACGGCGCCTGACGAGGGAGTCTCCGTGCTCAGAGGCGAAGGCTCGGGCACCCTCACAAGACCAACCATGACTTCCCCTGCCGGGCGACAGTGACCTGGTTATGCGAATACCGGCCTGATTCTCGTCAATTTCCCTGCCCCAAATTGCGGAGGCAGCATTGTGCGAAATCCATGACGACACTAATTCGCGCACAGCGACCACGTCAACGCGGGGCGTGAGGTAAAGAGTTGACCAAACCGGGTGCGGCGGCTCGTATCTTACGGTCGCGCCGCCGATACGCCGGGGGCGCATGTCCACAAGTTACCGGCGAGTCCGGGTCCCGGACACGGCGGGACTACGGACCGCAGCGATTCCGCTCCGTTCGACGACGCGGAGTGGGGGGTGGTGTCCGGTTGCTGCCAGCTCGGCACGGACCTCCCCTCCCCGTCCCGGGGCGGCCGCCTGGATCAGCCGAAGCTGATCGGCCCGTGGAAGTCCCGTCCCTGGATGACCGGGCCGGTGATGCGGGCGTTGCCCGTGATGGTGTTGCGCACGGCGCCCGCCTCGCCGGCCGGCGTGCCGTGCTCCCGCATCCAGGAGGCCAGGTCACGGCCGAACCCCGGGTCCTGCCGGGCCCGTTCGACCAGCAGATCGGCCAACTGGCGCAGCCGCTCGCCATCGTCGTAAGGAATCGCCATCGGCTCCGGCTCACCGGCCGGCTCGCCTTCGCCCCGCCGCAGCACGCGGCGGACCAGCGTGCCGAAGGACTCCAGGGCCCGCCGCCCGGCCTCGCCGCCGGCGCCCGACACCGCCGCGTTCACCGCCGTGACCAGCGCTCCCGCCGTCACCGGGTCCATGGCCCACCCCCTGCCCTCGTGCGCGGCTCCACGCTACCGGCGCCGCTGGTCACGGTTCCACCGATTCCGCGCGCAGGGTGAACCAGACCGTCTTGCCCGTCGGGGTGAGGTCCGTGCCCCATTCATGGGCGGTCTTGCTGAGCAGGAACATCCCCCGGCCGCTCTCGGAGAGGAAGTCCGGCTCCTTGACCACCGGCAGCGCCGACTCGGAGTCGCTGACCGCCGCGCGGATCCCGTGCGGAAGCTTCTCCAGGGTGAGGACGCATTCGGGAGAGGCCGCGTGCTTGTGGACGTTGGACAGCAGCTCGGTGACGCACATCCCCGCCGCGCTGATCAGCTCCTCTCGCCCCCACAGCCGCAGGCGCGCACCGACGGCACGGCGAATGTCGGCAAGCATCCGCGGATGAGCGCGAAGGCGCAGTTCGTATCGCTGCGAGATGTTCTCAGCCATATGATCCGGGGCCCCTCCACACCACGGCGCGCTGCCGTGTCCCCTAGCGATCCTGGCCTATGGAACGTCCCACTCGCAATGTTTCGACCCAGTCGCACAAGACTGGCATATGCCCGGCTGGTAGGCGTAGTTGGCAATACGACAGACTGGCGACATGTCCTACCAGCCAGTGCCCACCGTTCGGCGCAGGCGCCTGGGCTCCACGCTGCGACAGCTGCGCACCGAAGCGGGGATGACACTGGACGCGGCGGCCGCGGCCCTCAACGCGGCCGCGAACGGATCGGCCGACGCCCGCCGCTGGACCGCGCCGAAGCTCTCCCGGATCGAGAACGCCAACGCCACGATCCGCGCCACCGAGGTCGAAACCCTGCTGAGAGCCTATGGCATCACCGACCCCACCACCCGTGTCGCCTTGGAGGGACTGGCCAAGGACGCGGGCAAACGCGGCTGGTGGCAGACCTACCGTGGCGTCGTCGCCCCCGCCTACGCCGACTACATCTCGCTGGAGAGCGACGCGGAGAGCGTCCGCGACTACGCCCCGCTGGTCGTCCCCGGTCTGCTGCAGACGGCCGACTACGCCCGCGAGACCATCGCGGCGAACGCCGTGGCCCGCACCGCCGCCGAGGTCGACGCTCTCGCCGAGGTGCGCCTGGCCCGCCAGGCCGTCCTCACCCGCTCCTGCCAACCGCTGCGGCTGTGGGCCGTCATCCATGAGGCGGCGCTGCGCCGCCGGTTCACCGGGCAGCCCGACATCATGACCGCTCAGCTGCGGCGGCTGCTGGAGGTGGCGGAGTGGCCCACCGTCACGCTGCAGGTGATGCCGATCGACGCGGCGCCCAACCCGGGGGACGCGGGCGCGTTCACACTTGTGGCCTTCCCGGGCCCGATGCCGGATGTGGTCACACAGGAGAACCTGCGCGGCCCCTCGTACGTCGAAGGAGTCGACGACGTCAACGTCTTCGCCGACGCCTTCGGCCATATCGTGGACTGCGCGCTGTCCGCGGATGGCACGAAGGCCCTCATCGCTGGTCTGGTATGAGAAAGAGGGCCCCACATATGAACACCTCTGAAACGACCACGCACCACCGCCCCCACTGGCGCAAGTCCTCGTACTCCGCGGGCGAGGGCCAGTGCGTGGAGGTCGCCGTCACCGGCGGCCGCGTCCAGCTGCGCGAGAGCGACGCCCCCGGCACCGTCCTGACCACCGTGCCACCAGTCCTGGCCGCCTTCGTCCGCAGCGCGAAGGCGGGCGCGTTCGACGCCTGATCGTCACGTCGGTGCGGTGCCGTCCCGGGACGGCACCGCACCCATCCGCGCTACCGGATCGACCGGACAACGATCAGAACTGGACGTCCGAGCAGGCGTAGAAGGCGTTCGAGGTGTCCGCGATGGTCCACACCGCGAGGATCACATGTCTGCCGCTCTTACCGCTCGGGATGGTGCCCGAGTGGGAGAGCGTGGACGGCGGACGCTGGCCGTTGTACGGAACGGTCAGGAAGGGCTGGGACTCCAGGCTCGCACGGGTGAGCTTCTGGCTGGGGTTCCAGCCGTTCTTGGTGATGTAGTACTTGAAGTCCGTGGTCGCGTGGGAGGCCGTGAACCGCCAGTTGAAGGTGTAGCTCTGCCCGGCGGTCATCCTGGTCGCGGGCCAGTTGCCGCCCCGCGGGTCGTCGAGCTGGGAGAACCGGCTGTTGCCACCCGCACAGATCGCGCCGTCCGCGGGACCGCCGGACGGGAAGCCCTTCGGACCCTCGACGCTCTGGGGCTCGTACTGGATGTCACCGCAGCCCGTCACCGTGCCGTTGGCGCACAGCTTCTGGCGGCTGATGGGTGAGTCGGTGTAGCCGTGGCTGGAGGCGCTGCCGCCGGTCGCGAGGACGGAAATCGCCGCGAGACCGATGCCGATGACGGCGGCGCTGATCTTCTTGCGCATGCTTCGCTCCTGAAGACGTGGGGAGTGCTTCGATGAGCCGTGCACGGCGGTCTAGACCAAGTTGAGAGTATCCAGGGCCAATAGTCATGTCCATACCAATGGCGCAAGGCCGCGACGGGCCTCGCGACGTCCTGACCACCGTCCGAGGTCGGGCCTGACCAGTGTCCGAGGTCGGGTAGGATTTCCACGTCAGCAGGCGCCGCTAGCTCAGTTGGTTAGAGCAGCTGACTCTTAATCAGCGGGTCCGGGGTTCGAGTCCCTGGCGGCGCACCGCGGCTTGGCCACCGACCTGGGGCTTCTCGGTTCTCCGAGGAGCCCCTTTCGTTTTGTGACGGGGTGTCATGGCCGCCGGGACGCCCGCCCGCCGAGTCCAGAGATAGTGACCAGCAACACATCTCAACCCTCTGTATACCGAGCTCGTGGCACATGAGTCGCTTTATCCCTTCATTGGGGACGCACGGCGACGCACCCCATACCTCCTCCGTGACCACCCGCCGGCGGAAGGTCCGGCTCCGCTCCCCATGCCCGTCCAGACCTCTTGTCCAAGGCCATGACCAGTGCATATGTTCCGTGCGACCACAGCGCGGAAAGCGCTTGTTCCCGCGTCCGGGCCTTGGGGAGAGGCCCCGGCGATCTCCGCTTTCAGCAGCCTTTACGGGAGGGGTACGTCCATGTCCACGATCCTCAGATCCACCGTCGGTGCCGCCCTCGCCTCCGCCGCGGCGGCCGTGCTCACCCTCACCGCGCCCCAGGCGTCGGCCGCCGAGCGCGCCGCGGCCCCCAGCGTCAAGGTGGCGCCGTCCGCCTCCGCCGAGACCAAGGCGTTCGCCAAGGCCAACCCGGCTCCCACCGCGACCGCCGCGACCGTGTGCGGCACCGGCTACACGCTGAACAAGGCCATTCCGCTGCCCGCCGGCACCGACCCGAGCCAGCGCCTGGCCACGCTGTTCAGCTACACCAACGGCGGCAAGGGCTGCGCGATCCTCGACAACAACTACGGCGCCTCGCAGTACATGTACCTCAAGGTCTGCAAGGTGGACGGCACCGGCTGCGACACCGACTCCGGCAATTTCAGCGAGTACGCGGGCCCGGTCTATGTCTCCAGCATCGCCTGCGCCCCGGTGACCGCCAAGATGGGCAAGACCTCCAGCAGTCTCTACATCAACTACTCGTCCGACTACGTCTTCCCGTGCAACTGACCCCCGTCACCCGGCACTGAAGGAGACGTCATGGCCGACGCCATGGTCATGCGGGCGCAGCAGTTCATCCACGAGACGTACGCCGGGAAGCTCGGCATTCCGGCACTCGAGGTCGACGGGAAGACCAGCTGGACCGTGATGTACGCGCTCACCCGGGCGCTCCAGTACGAACTGGGCATCACCAGCCTCTCCGACAGCTTCGGCCCCACCACCCTGAGCACGCTGCAGTCGAAGTACCCCAAGGTCAACGCCAGTACGACGCCCTCGACCAAGTTCACGAAGATCGTGCAGTCGGGGCTGTACTGCAAGGGGTACAACGGCGGCGGAATCGACGGGGTGTTCAGCTCCACGGTGGCGGGCTCGATCACCGAGCTGATGACCGACATGGGCGTGGCGGGTGTCTTCGAGGCGGGCAGCCTCGTCCCCAAGGTCTTCAAGGGGCTGCTCACCATGGACGCCTATGTCGTCACCGGTGACGGCGGCGCCGATATCCGCACGGTGCAGCAGTATCTCAACGCCAACTACATCAAGCGCCAGGACTACTTCGTCATCCCGTGCGACGGACACCACTCACGGACCGTCGCCAAGTCCATGCTCCTGGCCGTCCAGTACGAACTCGGCATGGCCGATGGCGTGGCCAACGGAAACTTCGGCCCCGGCACCCAGTCCGGGCTGAGGCAGCACCCCGTCTCCTCGGGCGAAACCAGCAAGTGGGTGCAGTTGTTCTCCGGGGCGATGATCCTGAACCAGCGGCCCAATGTGCCGTTCAGCTCCTCGTTCGGATCGGCGCTCGGCTCCGCGGTGAACAGCTTCCAGAGCTTCGCCAAGCTGCCGGTCACCGGCAAGGGCGACTACTCCACCTGGGCGTCGCTTCTGGTCTCCTACGGCGACCAGGACCGCCAGGGCCAGGCATGCGACGGCGTCACCAAGATCACCCAGGCCCGTGCCAACACCCTCAAGGCCGCCGGGTACAAGTACATCGGCCGCTATCTCACCAACCCCAGCACCACCGATCTCCCCGAGAAGGCCATCCAGATCGGCGAGCTCCAGACCCTCACCGACAACGGGCTCAGATGCTTCCCGATCTATCAGACCTTCGGCCGCGACGCCTCGGGCTTCAACTACACCGCCGGCAACGCTGCGGCCATCGCGGCGGCGAACGCGGCCGATGACCACGGCTTCAAGGACGGCACCCGGATCTACTTCGCCATGGACTTCGACGCCTACGACTACGAAGTCACCGACAATGTCCTGCCGCACTTCAAGGGCATCGTGGACGGCATGGCCATCGCCGGGAACCGGTACAAGATCGGGGTCTACGGGCCGCGCAATGTGTGCATCCGGGTCTCCGAGGCGGGCCATGCCACGGCGAGCTTCGTCTCCGACATGTCCAGCGGCTTCTCCGGGAACTACGGCTATCCGCTGCCGCCCAACTGGGCCTTCGACCAGATCGTCACCAAGACCATCGGCTCCGGCGACGGCTCGATCAACATCGACAACAACATCGCCTCCGGACTGGACACCGGACAGGGGTCCTTCAATCCCCCGGTGGCGTCGATGCCGGACAGCCTCTTCAACCAGGCTTATTTCCCGGGGCTTCTCGCCGATGTCCAGACGTATATGCAATCCATCGGCTTCCCCGAGGAGGACGGCCGGATCTACACCACGACCCAGTGCCTGGAGACCATCATCGCCGGGGATGTCGCCGTGACCAATACGGCACGGGCCTACGGCATGCGCAAGGCGCTCATCCAGACGACGGCGTTCTGGGAGTTCCGGCACTACGGCAATGAGGACCTGGTCAAGGACGCGGGGGTGTGGCTCTACCACAACGGTTATGTGCCGGACTGGGCCAAGGACCTGCCCGGCGTGGTGAGCCTGCGCGACAGCAGCACCGGTGTGGCCCAGATGTTCGGTCTGGTGGGCGTGCTGACCTGGAACAACTCCATCCGAACCGGTCTGGTGACCGGCACTCCGAAGGACCCGGACAAGGACGCCGACGTCTTCTCGGTGTGGGACAAGCTCCGTACGGACAACGACTTCGCGCTCACCTCCGTCGGCCACGCCCACATCTGGGGAGCCGACGGCAAGCCGGGCAGTGTCGACGCGGAAACGGCGATCCGCCGGCCTTCGCTGGACTACAAGGAGTCGGAGATCTACGAGGTGCTGCGGCGTTACCAGGGCCCGAAGGAGCCCGCGTTCACCGACGCCAAGAAGCGCATGCCCCTCTACTACATCTTCGAGAAGTACAACAGGATGATGCGGTGAGCGAAGCACCTTCCTTGCTGGCGGCCGATTCGGCGGGCGGGCACAACTCGATCCTGCTGCTCTTCACCTGCCTGATCGGGGTCATCGTCATCTTCACCCTGATCGGCATACTCGGCTCCGGCATCTCCAAACGCACCGGCCGCCGGAAGACCCGGGCCGACTGGCTCGGGGGAATCGCCCTGCTGTCCGTCTGCGCGACCATCGCCCTGTACATCTGGGGCGCACTCCACGTGATGTTCATGGAGAACGCCAACATGCGCGAGGAGTGCGCCAAGGCGGGCGGGGCGGCGAAGGCGGCTCAGGTCGACCGCTATGAAGCGCACTACCTTCCCCTTCGCTTCACCTGCCATATCGACGAGGGCGGAAGTTACGACGCCGCGGTCCCCGGATACGTCAACCCGGCCACGGCCATCGCCTTCATCCTGGCCATCGCCACGGGCGCCGTATCCGTAGTGGCCCGCGACCAGGACCGGTCCACCAGCCCTACCGTCACGAGGGGACGATGAATGAGCGTGTTCGACCCATCCCGTAGGCAGCTGCTCATCCGCTCCGGTGCGCTGGCCGGCGCGGCGGCCCTGGCCTCGCTCCCCGGTTCGGCCCTGCTGGCGACGCCCGCGTACGCCGCGTCCTCGCACTCCAAGACGCCCACCGGCGAGGAGATCCGGAAGGCATACCGCCGCTTCCAGGCGAACCAGGCCCGGGTGCTGACGGGCAGACCGAGCCCCAACGGCTGGGAGATGGAGAAGGTCACCGACGGCGGCGGAACCATCTGGTCCCGCCCGGTACCCGGCACCCCACTGGAGGGCGTCACCGTCCGCATCGGCGCACCGGAGGCCGTGCTGGTCCATGTGATCCGCCGCTTCCACTACGAGATCGACGAGCTGCGCAAGGGCGATGTGGTGGGCTGGCGCAGCCCCGGCACGGTCCGCAAGGGGCTGCCGGAGGGCAACCTGGCGTCCGGTACGGCGGTCCGGATCCGCCCCGGCCACTACCCGTCGGGCGTCAAGGGCGGCTTCTTCCCCCCGCAGGAGGTCGTGATCCGCGACATCCTCGCCGAGCTCGACGGCGTGGCCCGCTGGGGCGGGGACGACCGGAAGCCGGACGAGTCGCTCTTCTACCTCGCCGTCAAACCCGGCGATCGGCGGCTGGCCGAGGTGGTGGCCAGGCTGGACCGCTGGCGCGAGACGCCGGGCAGCGGGGCGGGTACCCCCGTGGACGTCCTCGCGCCGGGGCGCCGGAAGGCGGCGGCGTCCTTGGCGCACCGCCAGCGCGCGGCCGCCTGAGCGGCGGGCCGCGGGCGCGCCCATGAGGTGCGCGCCTGATCGGCGCGGGCCGATGAAGTGCGCGCCCGTAGAGGACGGGGAGCCCCCGGCGCGTGGGGCGCCGGGAGCTCCCTTTTCGCGATCAGCCGCAGGACGGACAGGGCGTGCAGTCCCGGACCATCACGTCGTCGATGACCGGCCCGTAGGCGGAGTTGTTCGTGCTGGCGAACGCCAGCGTCGTGGAGGTCCCCCGGGCCACGAAGGTCACCTCCTGGGTCACATAGCCCATGTTCCCGAAGGACTTGCCGGTGATGTCGAAGGTGAAGTTCCGGAAGTTCTGCCCGTCGACCAGCACCGATCCGGTCTTCACGGTGGGACCGCCCGCCGGATTGCCGGCCAGCGAGTACGTCACCGTGTACCTCTTCCCCGGCACCGTCGTGAAGGTCTGCGCCACCGTGCCGGCGCCCGTACCGTTGAGGTCCACGGACTGGCCCCCCTCGGCCGCCTGCCAGAAGCCGTCCCCGATATGGTCCACGTTTCCGGATGTGACCTTCCACGGCCCGATGGTCCCTCCGGCCACCACGGTCGTGAACGTGTTGGCCCCCACCGCGGGCGTCTCGAAGCTGCCGTCGTCGAAACGGCTGACGGCGGCGGCCGCCGCGGCGCCGGCCCCCGTACCGGCCAGCACGCCGGCGACGGCGAGCGACGCGACAAAAATGCGAATAGGCGACATGTTCCCCTCCAGTGCGACACATTCGGCAATGCACCGAATTGCTTGCGCGGCAGAATCTTCCGCACCAGAGGGACACACACCAGACCACCACCCCCGGCGCATGGTGGTGCGGACCGGGTCAGGTGCGGCTGGCGCGCCGGTTGATCACGCCGGCCGCCCCTCGGGGAACGGGGTGGCGCCGCGGCAGCCCGGGCCGCCTTCCTCGCAGCACATCTGACCTGCTCGCGCCGCCGCCGCTAAGCTGTTCGGATCGGAGGTGGCGGTGGCGGCGCACTCACATTCGCACTCGAATTCGCATTCGCATTCCCCTGCGCGGGGGGTTTCGCGGGGGATGACGAACGACATCCAGGAACGCATCAAGCGGCTGATCATCGACCAGCGGCTCCCCTCGGGCGCTCCGCTGCCCACCGAGACCGAGCTGATGGAGCTGCTCGGCGTCAGCCGTAACTCCGTGCGCGAGGCGCTCAAGGCGCTGCAGGCGATGGGCATCGTGGAGATCCGGCACGGCTTCGGGACGTACGTCGGGCCCATGTCGATGGCGCCGATGATCGAGGGGTTGATCTTCCGCACCGTCGCCGGGCACTACCGGGGCGAGGACAGCCTGCTGGAGCTGCTGGAGCTGCGCGAGGCCGTCGAGACCGGGCTGATCGCGCGGCTGGCCGGGCGGATCCCGGAGGCGGATCTCGCCGAGCTGGACGCGGTCGTGCGGCGGATGGAGGCGGAGGCGGCGGAGGGCTCGGTGCGGGCCGAGACGGACCGGGCGTTTCACGCCGCGCTCTACGGGAGTCTGGACAACACGCTGCTGAGCGAGGTGCTGGAGGCATTCTGGGACGCCTTCCACCGGGTGCGCACCGACCTCGTGGACGTGCCCACGGATCCGAGGGTCACCTGCAAGCAGCACCGGGAGATCCTGGAGTCGGTGCGCTCGGGGGACGCCCTGCGGGCCGAGGACGCGATCCGCGACCACTTCGGGAACATCCGCATCCGACTGCGTTCGGCGCATCGCGAGTAGGCCGATTTCAAGCCGGGACTCGACGCCCGACCCTTGCCCACGTTTGTCCGATAAACAGACCGTTCACACTTGCGATCATCGGCGCCTGTTCGACACCCTGCAGTGAGGCGCACTCTCCTCAACTCCGCCTGACCAGCGGGCCGTTGAGACATGCTCCGGGGGTTGCAGACCAAGCGAGTTCGTTTACCGCGCAAACATCCGGAAGGTAGCCATTCCATGTCCGTAAGGTCGGCTGCCTCCACTATCGTTCCCCTGCGGCCGAAGGGGGGCCGGGGGGCCGACAGAACGTGACGGCACGCATTCAGTCATGCGTGCGGGGGGATAACTCATGACGTCGACGCCGACGGGCGCCCGCCATCCGTCGTACGGCGGGTACGACTCATCCAGGACCACACGCCTGCGGATCCCGCGGCAGCACCAGACCGCACCGGACCGGCACCGGCCCCGGCGGCGGCCGCTGCCGAAGTACGACTACGAGCACTACAGCAGGCTCGCCGGACCGCTGACCCAGCCCGACCCCGGCACGCCGTACCGGGTGCGCTACCGCAGTCTGCTCGCCGAGGAGCCGCACCGGATCCGCGCGGCGCTGCTGCTCGGCGCCGCGCCGCTGGTCTCACTGGGGCTGCTGATCTGGCTGATGCAGCCCGCGCACTGGACCAGCCGGGAGGGCACCAGCCCGGTCCTGGCGGTCATGGACGTGGTGATGCTGGTCTCGATAGGGCTGATCGAGTTATTCCGCACGATGAACGTCGCGTCCAACGCGCATGCGACGCTCGTCGCCCGTGACCCCGTCCCCGTCGTGCCCGAGACCGGCACCAAGGTCGCCTTCATCACCACCTATGTGCCCGGCAAGGAACCGCTGGAGATGGTGCGCAAGACCCTGGAGGCCGCGATCCGCGTCCGGCACCGCGGGGTGATGCATGTCTGGCTGCTGGACGAGGGGGACGATCCGGAGGTCAAGGAGGTCTGCCGGCGGCTGAACGTCTACCACTTCACCCGTAAGGGCGTCGAGAAGTGGAACCAGCCCAAGGGGCCGCACCGCGCCAGGACCAAACACGGCAACTACAACGCCTGGCTGGACGCGCACGGCGAGGAGTACGACTTCTTCGCCTCCGTCGACACCGACCATGTGCCGCTGCCCAACTATCTGGAGCGGATGCTCGGCTACTTCCGCGATCCGGACATCGCCTTCGTCGTCGGCCCGCAGGTCTACGGCAACTACGACGCGGCCGTCACCAAGGCCGCCGAGAGCCAGCAGTTCCTCTTCCACGCCCTGATCCAGCGGGCCGGGAACGCCTATCGGGCGCCGATGTTCGTGGGCACCAACAACGCGGTGCGGATCAGCGCCATCAAGGGGATCGGCGGGCTGTACGACTCGATCACCGAGGACATGGCCACCGGATTCGAGCTGCACCGCCACCGCAATCCGGCCACCGGCCGCCCCTGGGGGTCGGTCTACACCCCCGATGTCCTGGCGGTCGGAGAGGGGCCGAACGCCTGGACGGACTTCTTCACCCAGCAGCTGCGCTGGTCACGCGGGACCTACGAGACGATCGTGAAGCAGTTCTGGAAGGCGCCGTTCTCGCTGCCGCCCGGCAGGCTCTTCAACTACTCCCTGCTGGTGATCTTCTATCCGATGTCGGCGCTCAACTGGATCCTGGCCGCCCTGAGCTGCGCGCTGTTCCTGGGCTTCGGCGCCTCCGGCGTCGAGATCGATCCCGCCATCTGGATGATGCTGTACGGCAATGCCTCCGCGCTCCAGATCGGCCTCTATGTCTGGAACCGGCGACACAACGTTTCTCCCCATGAGCCGGAGGGGTCCGGCGGCGTAGCCGGAATGGTGATGTCGGCGCTGGCCGCGCCCATTTACGCCCGCTCGCTGCTCGACACCGTGCTGCGCCGCAAGAGCCGCTTCGTGGTGACGCCGAAGGGTGACTCCGCGAGCCCCGACACCCTCTTCGGCACCTTCCGGACCCATCTTTTCTTCCTGGCGGTCTTCGGCGGGTCGCTAGCCTCTTCCTTCTACTTCGGCCACAGTCATCCAGCGATGACCGTTTGGGCATCAATTGCCCTGGCTGTCACAGCCGCGCCGATCATCGCCTGGCGGTGGACCGTCCGCCAGGAGAAACGGAACCCGCAGCCCGCTCTTGGGGGACGATAAGAAGTGAAGTACCGACCGAGTCGCCGCACCCGTCGCTTCGGGATCGGTGCGGCGGCAATCATCGTGCTGGCCGGGATGAACGGCCCGGCTCTCTACCGTTTCAGCTCGGACAAGTACCACGCGTACAAAATCAACCAACCGGAGTACAAGGCGGAGAACGGCCACTGGGATGTGGTCGACGTCCCCGAGCAATACCGGATCAATACGATCCACGCCGCCCTGCTGCATACGGGCAAGGTGTTGCTGGTGGCCGGCTCCGGGAACAACGCCAAGAACTTCGCCGCCAAATCCTTCCGCAGTGTCCTGTGGGACCCGGAGAAGAACACCTTCACCAACATTCCGACCCCCAAGGACCTCTTCTGCTCCGGGCACTCCCAGCTCCCGGACGGAAAGCTGCTGGTGGCGGGCGGCACCCAGCGCTACGAGAAGCTCAAGGGCGATGTCGAGAAGGCGGGCGGACTGATGTTCGTCCACAACGAGGACCCCGACAAGTCCAGGACCTTCCCCGCCGGAACCCGCTTCACCGGGAAGGAGAGCGGCAAGACCTTCGTGTCCAAGGACCCGCTTCTCGTTCCGCGCGCGACGAAGAAAACGAACAAGAAGACCAAGAAGGTCACGGTCAGCGCGAGCACGGCACGGGTCTATGTGGAGGCGCTGCGCAAGGGCAGGAAGTACCAGACCGGCACCGAGGACAATTACCGGATCGCCGGGCTGAAGGGCAAGGACCGGCAGAACTTCTACGGCATCGCGCAGAAGCTGTCGTTCGACAAGAAGGACTTCCAGGGCATCAAGCAGGCGTATGAGTTCGACCCGGTGGCCGAACGGTACATCCCGGTCGATCCGATGAACGAGGCCCGCTGGTACCCCACCCTGACCGGCCTCCAGGACGGCAAGGTGCTCGCGGTCTCCGGACTGGACGAGATCGGCCAGGTGGTCCCGGGGAAGAACGAGATCTACGACCCCAAGACCAAGAAGTGGAAGTACCTGCCCAAGCAGCGCTTCTTCCCGACGTATCCCGCGCTGTTCCTGACCGGCAAGGGCCGGATCTTCTACACCGGCTCAAATGCCGGATACGGCCCGGACGACAAGGGCCGCACCCCCGGCATCTGGGATCTGAAGAGCAATCGGTTCGACGTGGTCCCGGGCATCAGCGACCCGGACGCCCTGGAGACCTCGATGTCCGTGCTGCTGCCGCCCGCGCAGGACCAGCGGTACATGGTGCTGGGCGGGGGCGGGGTCGGCGAGGACGCCAAGTCCACGGCGAAGACCCGGATCGCCGATCTGCGTGCCGATAAGCCGCGCTTCAAAAACGGTCCGGATCTCTATGCGAAGGCGCGCTATCCGAGCAGTGTGATCCTGCCCGATGACACCGTCCTGACCACCAACGGCTCGGGCGACTACCGGGGCCGCGGCGACACCAATGTGCTCAAGGCCGAGCTCTACACCCCGAAGACCAACACCGCGCGCTCGGTTGCCGACCCGCTGGTGGGCCGCAACTACCACTCGGGGGCGCTGCTCCTGCCGGACGGACGGGTCATGACCTTCGGCTCGGACTCGCTCTTCGGCGACAAGGCCAACACCAAGCCGGGTGAGTTCCAGCAGCAGATCGACCTCTACACCCCGCCATATCTCTTCCGCGACTCCCGTCCGAAGCTCACCGACACCGCGCCCAGGACGGTCAAGCCGGGCGCGAAGACCACGTACCGGACCGCACACGCATCGGCGATCACCAAGATGCGGCTGATCCGGCCCGGGTCCTTCACCCATGTGACCAATGTCGAGCAGCGGTCGATCGCGCTCGACTTCACGCGGACGAAGGACGGGGTGACGGTGAAGCTGCCGAAGGACGCGTCATTGGTGCCACCGGGGTGGTACATGCTCAACGCGGTGGACGACCAGGGCACACCGTCGAAGGCGGTGTGGGTAAAGGTGCCCGCGCCCGCGCCCCCGAAGAAGTGACAGCAGGCCGACTGTCCTAGCCGTCCTAGCTGTCCTTACGGTTGGCGTTACGGGCGAGATCGAGCGCGTACCGGGGCCACCACCGACCCGCGGTGGGACCGCCCTTGCAGGTGCCGTCCGACTCGCCCGGACGCTTGATCCACAGATAGGCGTCGACCAGCTTGTCCCCGGTGTCGGTGGTCGGCCGCTCGCCCAGTGCCCGGCCCTTCGGATTGCACCACGCCTGCGGGTCGTCCTTACCGGGGGCCGGGCCATTGCCGTTACGGCTGGTGTCGATCACGAAGGGCTTGCCGCCGGTCAGCACGGACAGCCTCTTGCCGTACGCCCTGTTCTCCTGGGTCGTCTGGTAGTTGGAGGTGTTCAGCGCGAAGCCGTCGGCCTTACGGATGCCGGCCCGCTTCAGCGGCTCGACCATCCGGCGCGGATCCTTGATCCAGCGGGGGTTTCCGGCGTCCAGATACACCTTGGTGCGCGGCAGCCCCTTGAGCTTGTCCACAGCGCCGGTCAGTAAGTCGTACCGCTCCTCGTGGAACTGCTTGGGCGCACAGCCGTCCACCACGTGCGGCAGCGCGTCGGGCTCCAGGATGACCGTCGCCCGCCGGTCGCCGATCCCCCGGACCGCCTTGTCCAGCCAGGTGCGATAGGCGTTGCCGTCGGCGGCGCCGCCCTTGGAGTACTGCCCGCAGTCGCGGTGCGGGATGTTGTAGAAGACCAGCAGCGCGTCCCGGTTCACCTGATCCGCCGCCACGGTGAACCCCCGCGCCTGCCCCTCCGGATCGTCCACCCCGAGCCACTCCGCGACGGGCTGCTCCGCGATCTTCTGTATCAGCCTGGCCTCGCCGTCCGCCCCCTTCTTGCGATACGCCGCCACCTGCCGCGCCGCGCTGCCATCCGGATTCACCCAGTAGGGAATCGTGGACTTGGGCCGCTGCTTCGCCTGCCCGGCGAGGGAGGCATGGTCGCTGTCCCCCTTCGAGGCCCCGAAACACCCGGAGAGCGCCACACACGACAGCAGCGCCCCAGCGGCGGAGAGAGCGCGGGTGCGGGTACGGGCAACGTGACGCGAAGGGCCGGTGCAACTGCCGTACATCCACTCCCCCTTGGGTGCACGCTCCGGGGAACAGGCGGTGATCCCCCGGCGGGACAAGACCGGTCGAATCAATCCTTACACACCAGCCCGAACCACCGTGGGCTCATCCACAACCCACCCCGTTTTTCGCCCGTACGCCATGACGCGATGCGCTCCGCGGCAGGGGCGGGGCCCAGCGGGTCCGGGGCGGAGCCCCGAGTGGGGGTGCACCCGCACCGCCTAGTGCGCATTGCGGCTGCCGGCCGACACATTGTGGGGGGTGCCCGTCGTGCCGGTCAGATAGGCCGAGACCACGACGTTCGCCGTATACGTCCGGGTCGAGCGGTTGAACTTCCCTCCGCAGGTGATCAGCCGCAGCTCCGCACGGTCATGGGACCGCGACCCGTACACCCGTCGCGCGTCGAAGTGCTTCTCCGGCACCACCTCGACGTCCTCGACCGTGAACTCCGCCGTCGTACCGTCTGATCGCGCGACCCGTACCCGCTCCCCCCGCTTGAGGTCGCTCAGCCCGTGGAAGACCGCCGGTTTGCTCTTCGTGTCCAGGTGGCCGACCAGCAGGGCGGCGCCCGGGGAGCCGGGCTCGGGGCCGGCGCGGTACCAGCCGACCGTGCCGGGGCGGCTGACGGACGGGGGCTTCACCGCTCCATCGCGGTCGAGGCCACTGGCGACGATGGGGGCGCGGACCCCCGCCGCCTCGATCACGACCCGCTTCGGCCGGGCGGACGCCAGCGGAGCATGCGCCGGGGGCAGCGGATGGGCGGACGGCCGTCCGACCGCGGCCACGTCCCCGGTCATCGGCGCCGGACCGCCCGTTCCCTCCGTGGTGTCCCGGCCCCACATCCACAGGCCGAGCAGCAGCGCGACCCAGGCCACCCCCGTGGCCAGCCGTCCGAGGCCGGAGAAGCGATTCCCGTCCACGTTCCCGTCCATCTCGGTATCCATGTCCATGGCGATCAGCCCGCCGTACCGGAGGGATGACGGCGGCGGTGGACCGCGAGGCCGCCGACGGCCAGGGCCGTCCCGCCCGAGAGCACCAGGCCGTACGCCTCCGCACCGCCGATGTCATCGCGTGCCCGGGTCTCATCGGGCGCGGTGCCGCCTCCGCCCGCGCGGACGGGGGCGACGGGCGAGGGCGGGCGTTCCACGGCGAGGGAGACCCCGCTCATGCCGCCCTTACCGTCCTCACGTGCCTCACGGTCCTCTCGCGCGAGGCCGTCCGCGCAGTCCACCGTGACCCGGTGCGCCCCCTTGGTCGCCGTCGATCGGATCGTCGCCTCGCTGAAGAGCGCGCCCCCCTGGGGCGTCAGCTCCGCGTCGTCCACGAACACCGGTGACGAGGCCGTGGCCTCCCGGTCAGGGCAGCCGAAGGCCCAGACCTCCACCTCGGCGCCGGGGGCGAGGGCGTGCGGACTGATCCGGATCGTGGTGGTGGCGGAGTGGCGCTGGTCGGCGAGGGCCGGAGCA
The DNA here is from genome assembly GCF_042868035.1 of Streptomyces sp. NPDC007875. Taxonomy (NCBI): domain Bacteria; kingdom Bacillati; phylum Actinomycetota; class Actinomycetes; order Kitasatosporales; family Streptomycetaceae; genus Streptomyces; species Streptomyces sp. NPDC007875. The sequence goes on from NZ_JBIADZ010000036.1 coordinate 42,386, forward strand.
GCGGCCGTCACCGCCGTGACGGCGGCGCATGCTGCGGTACAGAGAGTGAGTGCGACGATGCGCATGGTGAGAACCTCCCGATACCAAGAGGCTCACGCGCCCGGCAGGGGCCCGCATCCGCTGCGGGCGCCTGCTGCGCCATCCGGGGCACAGGGGCCACCGGCGGGTCAGGCAGGGGCCCCGGCGGGTCAGGCGATGGCGGGTCAGACGATGCGTTCCACGAGATCCGCGATGGAGTCGACGACCGTGGACGGGCGGTACGGATACCGGTCCACCTCTGCCGCCTTGGTCACCCCGGTGAGCACCAGGAAGGTCTCCATGCCTGCCTCGAGCCCCGCCCGGACATCGGTGTCCATCCGGTCGCCGATCATCGCGCTGGTCTCGGAGTGGGCACCGATCGCGTTCAGCCCTGAGCGCATCATCAGCGGATTGGGCTTGCCGACGAAGTACGGCTTCTGGCCGGTGGCCTTGGTGATCAGCGCGGCCACGGAACCGGTGGCGGGCAGCGCACCCTCCGCCGAGGGGCCGATCTCATCGGGGTTGGTGGCGATGAACCGCGCACCGTCGTTGATCAGCCGGATGGCCTTGGTGAGCGCCTCGAAGCTGTAGGTACGGGTCTCGCCGAGCACCACATAGTCCGGCTCGACATCCGTAAGGACGTAGCCGATGTCGTGCAGCGCGGTGGTCAGCCCCGCCTCCCCGATGACATACGCGGTGCCGCCGGGGCGCTGCTCGTCCAGGAACTGGGCGCTGGCCAGCGCCGACGTCCAGATGTTGGCCACCGGGACGTCCAGCCCGATCCGGGACAGCCGGGCATGGAGGTCGCGCGGGGTGTAGATGGAGTTGTTGGTGAGCACCAGGAAGGGCGTGCCGGACTCGCGCAGCCGCTTGACGAAGGCATCGGCGCCCGGCACCGGTATGCCCTCGTGCATCAGGACACCATCCATGTCGGTGAGCCACGACTCGATCGGCTTGCGCTCTGCCACTGGTTGCTCTCCGCTCGGAATCGACCTCTGGCGACGACCTCAGCCTAACCGGGGAAAGCCCTGGGGAGACCGCCCCGTGTCCGGGAGCACAATGCGTTCGCCGTCCGTTCGCGCCCCGTCCCAGCGCGACAGATCCGCACAGGTGTCTGATCCTGAGGGGGGCGGATTCCGCCCTCCCTGGAACGAGCCGGACCGTAAGGAGGCCGCGATGGGCATGATGGACAAGCTCAAGGGCGCGATCAGCAAGAACCCGGACAAGGCTCGGAAGGGCACTCGCAAGGGGGCCGAAGCCGCTGACAAGAAGACGGGCGGCAAGCACTCGGAGCAGATCCAGTCCGGCTCGGAAAGGATCGACGACGAGCTGCGCCGCCGGGGCGAGGGGCCCCGGGGCCAGTAGCTCGGAGTTGAGGGCGTCGGGGACGTCGGGGCTTCAGGTCCCCGAGCGCCGGGATTTCACCACGAGGACGGTGCCGCAGGTCACGAGCGCGGCGCTGATGACGCCGAGCCCCGCGAGCAGGGCGGTGTGACGACCCGTCGCGGCGAGTTCGGGCACCCGCTCGCGCTCGTGGCCGCCGTCCTCCTCGTGACGTCCGTCGGTGCCGGTGCTGGGGTCGGCTTGGGACTCCCGTCCGGGGTCGGTCTCCGCTCCGGGGTCGGTTTCGGTGCCCGGATCGGTCTCGGCTCCGGGGTCGGTGCCCAGGTCCGTCTCGGTGCCCAGGTCGGATTCGGCGCTGGGGTCGTCGGTCTCCGTGCCTAGTTCGGTGTCGGTGCCCAGGTCGGATTCGGCGCTGGGGTCGTCGGTCTCCGTGCCTAGTTCGGTGTCGGTGCCCAGGTCGGTGTCCGTACCGAGGTCCGTGTCGGTGTCGAGGCCCTCGTCGAGGTCGGTACCGGTACCGGCGTCGGCGTCCGTCTCGGTGTCGGTACCTGCCTCGGTGTCGGCGCCCGCACCTGTGTCCGCGCTCGCGTCCGAGCCGAGGTCCGCGTCCGCGTCGGTGCCCACCTCCGTGTCGGCATCCGCCCCCGGCTCGGTACCGGTGCCCGTATCGGCATCCGTATCCGTCTCGGCATCCGCTCCGGTCCCCGTGTCCGTTTCGGCACTGGGATCGGTGTCGACGTCGACCTCCGCCTCCGCGTCGGCATCAGCGTCGCTGTCGGCACGGGGTGGCACCGCGGCCGGATGGCTCTCCTTATGGCTTGCGCCGACGCTCGGCGTCCGGCTCGGCGCGGCGGAGGGCCGGGTCTTCTCGGGCGTTCGCGTCGGAACGGCCGTGGGGCTCTTGGAGCGGGTGGTCGGCTGCGGAGCGGGCTTTGTCTCGGTAGCTCCGTCGGTAGCGGCTCCAGCACCGACACCGGTATCCGTCTCCCTGTCCCTGACGGCGCCCGTAGCCGCCCTCGTCCGCGTTCCGGTGCCCGTCAGGGCCTCCGTACCCGCGCCCGTACCCGAAGCCGCCCCCGTCGCCGCCGGGCCGATACGGAATGCGTAGTCGTTCGACTGCCCCACCCAGTCGCCGTCGTCCGCGTGCCGCTGTACGGCGATGGCGTTGGCCGTGACCGGCCCCTCGGGCGCGTCCTCGGTGAACCGCGTGCGCACCTGGACGTCGACGGTCTTGTGCGCGGGCACGGTGAAACCCTTGAAATGACTGTTGTCGAAGACCCCGATGTTCTCGTCCTCGTCCGTCGTCTGGAAGGAGACGGCCCGCCAGGTGGCGCCGCCCTCCGCGGACGGGGCCAGGAACTCGAAACCGATATGACGGGGCCGCAGTTCACGGGCCTCGTCGATCAGGACGGCGATGGGGTGGATGGCGCGGCAGCCGGTGTCCGTGGCATTGCGCAGTTCGAGGTGCCAGCCGCGCCAGCCGCCGCCCCGGGCGTACTGATCCGGCCCATCGCGCAGATGGGCTTCGATCGGGAAGTCGGAGGCGTTCCGGCCCCCGCAGGCGGCGGACTCGGCCTCGGCGGCGTACACCGGGATTCCATAGAGGGCGGGGGCGAACGCCAGCGCGGCCGCCGGAAGGACAGCTCGTAGGGACAGTGCGGTGGGCAAGCGCATGAGTGACCTCTGCTGTGCGGGGTTTCCCCGAGCACTGCGCTACATTCCGCGTCCGCACGCCGACACACCGCACCAGGCCCGGATTGCCCCCGACTGGCGGTCAGGATCCCCCTCGATCAGCCCAGTGCGAACAGCGGTGCGAGTACGAGCCGGGCGGCGCCCTCGACGACGGCTCGCCCGCCCCGCTCCACCACATCCACGGGCACGGTGAGGCGGCTGGCGCGGGCGGAGTCCTCGGCGATCATCGTGGCCACACCGCGAACGTAGGGCTCGGGGTGGGCCAGCACCACCCGGCCGCCCAGGAGCACCCGGTCGATGTCGAGGAGCCGTACCAGGTTGGCCGCGCCGACCCCGAGCAGCCGCGCCGCGTCCCTATGGTCGTCGCGTGCGACGGCGGCGAGGCACAGCGCCTCCAGGCAGCCGCGATTGCCGCATTCGCAGGGCGGCCCGTCGAGCTGGATCACCTGATGCCCGAACTCCCCCGCGTCGGTCCGCGCCCCCCGGTAGACGTCCCCGCCGAGCATCAGACCGGCGCCGAGGCCGGTGCCCAGATGGAGATACGCGGCCGAGGGTGCGGTCCCGGCGGTCACCAGCCCGAGCGCCGCGGCGTTGGTGTCCTTGTCGAGGACGACGGGCAGGGCGAGCCGCTCGGCGAGCGCGTCGCGCAGCGGGAAGCCGTCCCACTGGGGGAAGCCGGTGACGCGGTGCAGTACGCCCGAGCCGTGGTCGAGCGGTCCTGGCGCGGCGACGCCGACGCCGAGCAGCCCACCGCCCAGCCCGCCGCCCGCCGCGCCGCCAGTCTCCGTGCCGGTCTCCATAAGGCCGGTCCCGGCGTCCGCGAGGAGCGCCCTGACCTCGGCGGTGGCCGCCGTGAGCGCCTCCTCCGCCTCCGCGCCGAAGTCGAAGGGCGCCGTGCGGGCGGCGACCGGTGTGCCGGCGAGGTCGACGAGAACGGCCGTCAGCTCATCGCGGTCGAGGTGCAGCCCGATCGCATGGCGGGCGCCCGGGACCAGGCGCAGTACGGCGGGCGGTTTGCCTCCGGTCGAGGCGCGCTGCCCGGCCTCCACCGCCAGCCCCTCCGTCCTCAGCCGCGCCGTGATCTTGCTGACGGCCTGGGGGGTGAGGCCGGTGTGGCCGGCCAGCTCCGGTCGGCTGACGCCGTCCTCACCCGCGTCGCGCAGCAGACGCAGGACGAGCGCGGCGTTATGGCTGCGCAGGGCGGTCAGATTGGCTCCGGGCCCGGCCGCCCCCGACATGGTGCTGTTCACCCCTCCATTGTGGCCATCGCTTGCGCTTTAGCAACACTGTTGTCAAAGTGGCCTTCATGGATGCCATGGATGACAGCAGCACCGTCCGCGTGGGACTGATCGGCTACGGCCTGGCCGGATCCGTCTTCCACGCCCCCTTGATCGCGGCCACCGAGGGACTGGTCCTGGACACCATCGTCACCTCCAGCCCGGAGCGGCAACGGCAGGCACGCGCCGAGTTCCCCGATGTCCGTCTCGCGGACTCCGCCGATGAGCTGTGGGGCCGGGCGGATGAGCTGGACCTGATCGTCATCGCCTCCCCGAACCGCACCCATGTCCCGCTCGCCCGCACCGCCCTCGAGGCGGGGCTGCCGGTCGTCGTGGACAAGCCGCTGGCCGCGACCGCCGCCCAGGCCGAGGAGCTGGCCGCGCTCGCCGAGGCCCGCGGGCTGCTGCTGAGCGTCTTCCAGAACCGCCGCTGGGACAACGACTTCCTCACCCTCCGCACGCTGCTCGCCGAGGGCGCGCTCGGCGACGTGCAGCGCTTCGAATCCCGCTTCGAGCGGTGGCGGCCGCAGCTCAAGGGCGGCTGGCGGGAGTCCGGCGACCCGGCCGAGGTCGGCGGACTGCTGTACGACCTGGGCAGCCACCTCGTCGACCAGGCACTCACCCTCTTCGGCCCCGTCGAGTCCGTCTACGCCGAGGTCGATGTGCGCCGCCCCGGGGCGCAGACCGACGACGACACCTTCATCGCCCTCACCCACACCAGCGGCGTCCGCTCCCATCTGTGGATGAGCGCGATCACCGCCCAGCTCGGCCCGCGCTTCCGGGTGCTGGGCAGCGGTTCGGGCTATGTGAAGTACGGCCTCGACCCGCAGGAGGCCGCCCTGCGCGAGGGGCTGCGCCCCGGCGACCCGTCCACCGCATGGGGCACCGAGCCGGAGAGCGAATGGGGCCGGCTGGGCGCCGGAGAGTCGCCGCTGACCGGCGGCGGGGTCCCGGTGCCGACTCTTGCGGGCGACTACCCCGCGTACTACGCCGCCGTCACCGCCGCCCTCCGCGACGGCACCCCGCCCCCGGTCACCGCCGCCGAGGCCGCGGCCGCCCTGCATGTGCTGGAGGCGGCCCGGGTGTCGGCCGCGGAGCGCCGTACCGTCCGGATCGAGGTCCCCGCATGAGTGAGCACGCCGAACTGATATCCCGCATCGAGGAGCAGGAGCGCCGACTGCGCCTGCCCCGCTTCGACAACGACGACGCCTGGCGCCTGGGCTGCCTCGTCGCCGACCTGGCCCAGGAGCGCGGCGCCGCCGTCACGATCGGCATCCACCGGGCCGGTCAGCGGCTCTTCCACCGCGCCCTGCCGGGCACCTCCCCCGACAACGACGCCTGGCTGGAGCGCAAGTGCCGGGTCGTGGAGCGCTATGGGGCGAGCTCGTTCCTCGTCGGCGCCCGCTTCCGCGCCAAGGGCACCAGCTTCGAGGAGTCCTCCCGCCTCGACCCCGACCGGTACGCCGCGCACGGCGGCGCCTTCCCCCTCCATGTGACCGGCACGGGCGTCATCGGCGCGGTCGCCGTCTCGGGGCTGCCGCAGGCCGAGGACCACGCGCTGGTGGTGGAGGCGCTGGAGCGATATCTGCCGACGACGGCCTGAGGCGGCCGTACGGAGGGGCGGCCCCGACGGGGCCGCCCGCCCGGCCTCCTGCTACGCGTCCTTGAACTCCTGGCGCTGGCGGCCCAGTCCGTCGATCTCGAGCTCGACGACATCGCCGGAGCGGAGGTACGGCTTGGGCTCGGGGCGGCCCATGGCCACGCCCGCCGGGGTGCCGGTGTTGATGACATCGCCGGGGTAGAGGGTCATGAACTGGCTGAGGTAGCGGACCACATGGGCCACGCCGAAGATCTGGTCCGCGGTGGTGCCGTCCTGCTTGACCTCGCCGTTGACCCAGAGGCGCAGGCCCAGGGCCTGCGGGTCGGGGACCTCGTCGGCGGTCACCAGCCAGGGGCCCAGGGGGTTGAACGTCTCGCAGTTCTTGCCCTTGTCCCACTGGCCGCCGCGCTCGATCTGGAAGGCGCGCTCGGAGACGTCGTGGGCGATCGCATAGCCCGCGACCGAGGCGAGGGCGGCCTCGTCGGAGTCGAGGTAGCGGGCGGTGCGGCCGATGACGACGGCGAGTTCGACCTCCCAGTCGGTCTTCACACTGCCGCGCGGGACCAGGACCGTGTCATCGGGGCCGACGACCGTGTCCGGAGCCTTCATGAAGATGATGGGCTCTTTGGGGGCGCTGGCGCCGGTCTCGGCGGCGTGGTCGTGGTAGTTCAGCCCGATGCACACGATCTTGCCGATACGGCCGAGCGGCGGGCCGATCCGCACCCCGCCGTCCTCGATCACCGGCAGCGCGTCGTCGCCCTCGGCGGCCGCCGCAGCGCGCAGCCGCGCGAGGGCGACCTCATCGGCGAGGAGGGCGCCGTCGATGTCCGGGACCAGGGCGGACAGATCGCGCAAGGTGCCGTTCTGATCGAGCAGCGCGGGGCGTTCCGCGCCCGCCGGTCCGACTCGCAGCAGTTTCATCCCAAGACTCCCGAGGTCACTGGCCGGTGCGAGGCGCCTACCGGCTGATCGATCCTCCCTTCAGGGGCGTCCAGCCCGCAAGACCTCATTCACGGACTGGGACAGCGGTCTCACTCGTGACTTCGACGGGTGCCGTTGTGGGAGCCGACATGGGTGCCGTCATCCGCGGTGCAGCAGGGCCCGTTCCACCGCCGTCCAGGTGGTGCTGGTCGCCAGGTACAGCGCCGCCGCCAGGGGGACCACGGCGGCGGTGACGAGGGTCCCGAACGACAGCAGCGGCAGTGCCCGGGCCACTCCGGGCGCCCCGGGGACGGTCGTCCTACGGGCGCGGAGGTACGTCCAGGTCGCCACGGCCGCGATCAGCGCGAAGAGCCCGAGGTAGACCAGCCCCGGCGCACCGCTGAGCGCCCCGCCCCACCGGGCGCCGAGCGGGGCTCCGGCGAGCGAGTGGTCGAGGAGGTCTCCGGCGCCGCTGCCGGTGGAGAACACGTGGTACATGACGAAGAAGACGGGAAGCTGGGCGAGCGCCGGGAGACAGCCCGCCAGCGGTGACGCGCCCTCCTTCGCCCGCAGCTCCGCCGTGGCGCGCCGCAGCCGCTCGGGGTCGCCCTTGTGCTTGCGGCTCAGCTCCGTGAGCTTCGGCGCGAGCGCGGCCCGCGCCTTCTCACCGCGCACCGCGGCGCGGGCGAGGGGATGCAGTGCGGCGCGGACGCACAGCGTGAACAGGACGATGGCGGCCGCCGCCGCGGACGCGCCGAAGAGCGGGTCGAGGCCGCCCGCCATGGTGGTCAGCAGGGTGCCGAGGGAAGAGAAAAGGGACATGGGAGCCCTCCGCGGGTCTCGTCGTGCCGGAGTGAGGAAGACATCGGCGTGACGAGCCGCGTGGCGCGGCGGTACGAATGCTGGAGCTTCCGGGGCTCCGCCCCGGCCCCCGCTCCTCAAACGCCGGAGAGGCTGGGGTCCGCCGTACAGCGAAATGGGTGCGCCTACGCGGCCGTCGGCAGACGACGGCCCGGCGCTCGCGGCCTCGGGCGTCCGGAGGCGTCGGGATCCCGCTGGGGCAGGAACGCCGTACGGCGCTCGCGGTCCCGTATCGCGGTGCGAATCCGCCCGGCGGGGGCGGGTATTCGGCCGCGGGAGGCGAGGATCGCGCAGGTGAGCAGCGCCGTGGCGACGGCGGCCGTGGTCGCCACGGTGGCGGCGAGGGCGACGGCGCTGACCGCCCCGCTCTGCGCCAGCAGAACCCCGGTCAGCAGAAACAGGCAGACACCCAGCTGCATGCGCAGCGCTTCGAGTCGTCGCGACACCGTCACACCCCCTCTCCCGGCCGGTCTCCCCTCCTGGCTCCGCCAGTCTAGTGGCCCCCGCTGACAGCCCGTGGGGCGGCGGCCCGCAGCCGGGCCCAGACCACCAGGCGGTAGCGGGAGGTGAATTCGGGGGTGCAGGTCGTCAGCGTGAGGTAGTAGCCCGGTTCGGTGTAGCGGTAGCGGGGGTGGGCGGAGCTGTACGGCACCCGGGAGATCACCGTGCCGTCGGCGGGCGAGGTGCGCGGCAGGGTGCGCTCGACCGTGTACGTGTAGCGGGCGTCGGCGGTGTCGATGCGCACCGTGTCGCCCGGGCGCACCTCGTCCAGCTGCCGGAAGGGCTCGCCGTGGGTGTTGCGGTGGCCCGCGAGGGCGACATTGCCCGCCTGGCCCGGCTGGGCGGTCCGCGGATAGTGGCCCACGTACCCCTTGTTGAGCACCGCCGCCCGGCTGATGCCCTCGGCGATGGGCACCGTAAGGCCGATGCGCGGGATCCGGAGCACAGCGTACGCCTGGTCCCGGCGCGGCCCCTGGCCCCCGCCCCCGGTCGCCCGGTCCCGGTCGCGTCCGTCCCCCTGAGGGGAATCGGAGGATCGTGTCGCCCCCGGCCCCGGGGTGGCGGACTCGGCGGCCCCGTCGCGCCACTGCCGCTCCAGTACGCCCACCTCGTGCCGTGCGCCCGCCCTCGCCTGCCGGTTGGTCCACCACAGTTGGTGGACGACCAGGAGCAGCACCACGACCCCGAGGGTGACGGCGAGTTCACCGGCCGTCCACAGCCCCCGGGCGAGCACGGCCCGCCCTCCACGACGTCGCACGCGCGCACCATAGGCCAGGCCGCGCGCACCTGCCAGAGACAGGGCGCGGCTATCCGCCCAGCACCCGCGAGACCGTGTAGATCACCAGCCCGGCCAGGGCACCCACCACCGTGCCGTTGATCCGGATGAACTGCAGATCCCGGCCGATATGGGCCTCGATCTTCCGTGAGGTGTGCTCCGCGTCCCAGCCCGCCACCGTCTCGGTGATCAGCGAGGTGATCTCGTCCCGATACGTCGTCACCACATAGACGGCGGCGTCCTCCAGCCAGCCGTCGACCTTGTCCCGCAGCCGTTGGTCCGTCACCATCCGCCTGCCCAGCGACAGAATCGCCGCCCGCGCCCGCTGCCGCAGCTCGCTGCGCTCGTCCTCGGCCGCCGTGACGATCATCGCCCGCACCGAGGCCCAGGCCGTGGCGATGATGTCCTGGACGTCGCCGCGCCCCAGCACCTCGCTCTTCACCCGCTCCACCCGCGCCCGGGTGTCGGTGTCGGACTGCAGATCCCCGGCGAAGTCGGTGAGGAAGCGGTCCAGGGCGCCGCGCGCCGGATGGGCGGGCATATCGCGCATCTCGGTGACGAAGCGCAGCAGTTCCTTGTAGACGCGGTCGCCGACCTTGCGGTCCACGAACCGCGGCGTCCAGCCGGGGGCGCCGCCGGTCACCGCCTGCATCACCGAGTCGTTGTGCTCCACCAGCCAGTCGTGGGCGCGCAGGCACACCAGGTCCACGGCCCGGCGGTGGCCGCCCTCCGCGACAACCCGCTCCAGCAGCTTGCCCAGGCCCGGCGCGACCTCCTGGACGTCCGCCCGGCGGGTGATCGCCTCGCCCACCACCGCCTGCACATCGGAGTCGCGCAGCACCGTGAGCGCGCCGCGCAGCGCGGTCGCCAGCTCGGCCGTCACCCGCTCGGCATGCTCGGGCTGGACGAGCCAGGTGCCCAGCCGGCTGCCGATGCCGACCGCGCGCAGCCGCATCCGTACGACGTCGCCGGAGAGGAAGTTCTCCCCGACGAACTCCCCGAGGCTGGCCCCGAGCTGGTCCTTCTTGGTGGGGATGATCGCCGTATGGGGAATCGGCAGCCCCATGGGCCGCCGGAAGAGCGCGGTGACCGCGAACCAGTCGGCCAGGGCGCCCACCATGCCCGCCTCGGCGGCCGCGGCGACATAGCCGGGCCAGCCGTCGATACCGGAGGAGCGCGCCCAGGTGGCGAGCACGTACACCAGTGCGACGCCGAGCAGCATGCCGGTGGCGAGCGCCTTCATCCGGCGCACTCCGCGCCGCCGCTCCACGTCCAGGGGGCTGTCCGTGACAAAGGGCACAGCCGCACCCCGGGACGCCGGGGCCGCCGTCTCACCAGTCGTTCTTCGCTCCATACGCTCCACCCGGTCGACCCGTCCCCTCATGCATTGTCTCTTTCCGGTCTCAGTCGCCCATGGGTGGAACGAACGGTGAGTTCCCGTCGTCTGTCTGGGGGAGCGACCCAGCACATTGGGGGCAGGCCGACAGGCGGAGCCGGGTCCCACCATGGGATCATGAGTCACCGACCGGACCGCATCGGCGCTGCCGGATACCACCCGCCGTTCCCGTCCACTTCCGGAGCCTCGGGCTCCGTGCGCCCGAGGAGACAACCCGCTCATGAGCATGCCCCCAATGCCCAGACGCACGGGGTATGCCGTGCTCGCTGCGCTGGCGGCTGTGGTGATCCTCGTCTCCACCGCGATATTCATCGGGCTCGGTGGCGACAAGGGCGGTACGGACCCCCGTGCGCAGGGGGCCCGCGGCTCGGCCGACCCGGCCTCGGCCGGGTCCTGGGTGGGCACCTGGTCCACCTCGGCCGCGGCCGCCGAGCCGAGGACGCTGCGCGGCCTGTCCGGCATGTCGATACGGAACGTGGTGCACACCACCATCGGCGGCACCAGCGCCCGTATCCAGCTCTCCAACTTCTACAGCAGTCGTCCGCTGACGATCACGCATGCCTCGCTGGCGCTGGCCGCCGCGCCCAGCAACCCCACCGCGGCGACCGGCACCATGCGCCGCCTCACCTTCAACAACCGCTCCTGGGTGACGATCCCGCCCGGTAAGGCCGTCACCAGCGACCCGGTGCGGCTCGCCGTCCCGGACTCGGCCGATCTGCTGGTCACCACCTACACCCCGCAGGCGTCCGGCTCCGTCACCTACCACCCGCACGCCCGCCAGACGTCGTACATGGCGCGTGGCGACCGTACGGAGGACACGGCGGGCGCCGCCTACACCCAGCAGAGCCCGTACTGGCGCTATCTGACCGGCGTGGACGTCTGGTCCAAGCAGGCCGAGGGCGCGGTCGCGGTGCTGGGCGACTCGATCACCGACGGCATCACCTCCACCGCCGGGGCCAACCACCGGTGGACCGACTTCCTCTCCGAGCGGCTGCGCAGCGAGCCCGGCGCGCCCCGCTTCGGCGTGCTCAACCAGGGCATCAGCGGGAACCGCGTGCTGAGCGACGGCACGCAGTACCCGCCCAACAACCCCAGCGGGCTCTCCCGCTTCGACCGCGATGTGCTGTCCCGTACGGGCGTCAAGGCCGTCATCGTCGAGCTGGGCGTCAACGACATACTGCGCATCCCCCATGAGACCGACCCCAACCGGATCGTGTGGGGCCTGAAGCGGCTGACCGAACAGGCCCATGCCCGGGGCCTGCGGGTCATCGGAGCCACTCTGACGCCCTTCTACGGGCACCGCGGCTACACGCCCCAGCTGGACGCCGTACGCGAGCGGGTCAACGCCCAGATCCGCGCCGGGAGGGTCTTCGACGAGGTCGTGGACTTCGACAAGGCGCTGCGCGACCCGATCAGCCCGCTGCGGCTGCGCCCGATGTACGACTCGGGCGACCATCTGCACCCGAGCGACAACGGCTACCGGGCGATGGCGCGGGCGCTGGACCTGGACCACCTGCGGGGCCGCACGGCGGCCGAGCTCTAGCCGGAGCTTCTCGCCGATCCCTGGAGGGCCCTGGACCCCTTACGGGCCCGTGACGGCCCTAGGGCCGTCATGACGGCCCTAGTAGTCGTCGCGGCTGCGGTCCTTCTCCAGGGACAGCCGGCGCTCCTCCCGCTCCTCACGGCGCTCATCGCGCCGTGCGCCCCGCAGTTCCCGGCGCTCGGCGCGCAGCTCGTCCCTGCGCTCGGCCTTCACCCGGCGACGCTCCTCCTTGAGGCGCTTGTGCTCCTCCTTACGGAGCTTGCGCTCGACGCTGACCCCGCCGAAGAGCGCGAGGCCGGTGACGGTCACCCGCGGCGCGCCGGGCTCGCCCTCGACCCCTCCGCTGTGGTCGAAGCCGCCCATGATGCCAATGCCACTGACATGCGTGTCGACGCCCGGCTCCACGGTGATCTGAACGCCGCCCATGAGGGCGAAGCAGCGGATGACGATCTCGCGGTCCTCGAAGCGGGCCTCGCGCAGATCGATCTCACCGCCGCCCATGAGGGTGAACGCGGTGAAGCGGCGCGGCACGGTCCAGGTGCCCTTGCGCTGGAAGCCGCCCATGATCGCGATCCCCATGCGGGACGTCGGGGTGCCGCCGATCCGCTCCCTCCAGCCGGTGGGATCGGCCGGGGACGGCGGGGCGGGAGCGGCGCTGCCGGGCACCGGGAGGTCCCGTACCAGCGGCTCCAACTCGCCATGGGTGCGCGCCGTGTAGGCCGCGTTCAGCCGCTCGTCGAACTCCTCCATGTCCAGGCGTCCTTCGGCGACGGCTTCGCGGAGGACCTCCGCGATCCGCTCACGCTCGGCGTCGGAGGCCCGCATCCCGGCCGGGTCCGGGAGGTCGGGGCTCGCCCCCTGGGAAGAACCAGCGCTCGTCATACGGACAGACTAACGGCGGGCACCGGCCGTGGCCCGTATCTCGTACGCGGGTGCCGCCCCCGATCCGTCCTCCATTCACGGCCACGGACCCGTTCACGGGCCCCGGCCCCGCTCACACTCCGCGCCCCGCCGCCCCGCTCTCCCTGCCGTGCAGCATCCTCGCGATCACGTCCTCGATCTCGGGCTCGCGCACCGAGAGGTCCACCAGCGGATAGCCGTCGGCGACCGCCGCGACGATCGGCGCCGCGCTGCTGGTCGCCGGGAAGGCCAGCCACTGCCGGGGTCCCTCGACCCGCACCGTCCGGGAGCCGGGGATCTCGATGGGCGGCAGCTCCTGCTCCAGGTCGACCACGAGTGTGCGTTCGCTCTCCCCCACCGCGTGCAGCCCGTCGAGCCCGCCGTCGTAGACCAGCCGGCCGTGGTCGATGACCATCACCCGCTTGCACAGCAATTCGATATCGGTCAGATCATGGGTGGTGAGCAGCACGGTGGTGCCCTGCTCGGCGTTCACATCGCGCAGGAACTCCCGCACCTTCGCCTTGCTGACCACATCGAGCCCGATGGTCGGCTCGTCGAGATAGAGCACCTCGGGGTCGTGCAGCAGGGCGGCCGCGATATCGCCGCGCATCCGCTGGCCGAGCGAGAGCTGACGCACCGGTACGTCCAACAGCTCGCTCAGGTTGAGCAGTTCCACGCAGCGGTCCAGGTTCTCCCGGTAGCGGTCGTCGGGAATCCGGTACATCCGCCGCACCAGCGCGTACGAATCGCGCAGCGGCAGATCCCACCACAGGGTGGTCCGCTGCCCGAAGACCACCCCGATCCGGCGCGCGAGCCGTGTCCGCTCCCTGGAGGGGTCGATTCCGGCGACCCGCAGCCGTCCGCCGCTGGGCACCAGGATCCCGGTCAGCATCTTGATCGTGGTGGACTTCCCGGCGCCGTTCGGCCCGATGTAGCCCACCATCTCGCCGCGCGGCACCCGGAAGCTGATGCCGTCCACGGCGCGCACCTCGCGGCGCTCACGACGCATCAGCCCGGCTCTGCGCCGCACCTGGAACACCTTCTCGACACCGTCGAGCTCGATCAGATCGTCCACGGCCATCCCTCCCCCTCAGCTCCCCGTGCTCTGATACGCCCGCAGCCCCGCCCGCCAGGCCAGCCCCGCCACCGCACAGCAGCCGCACGCGACCAGCGGCGCCGCGAAGCCGATCCGGGCCGGGAGCCCCAGCGGATCGGGGCGGCCCAGGATGTGCAGCGCCGGCAGCCAGTTGACGAACGCCAACGGGATGACGAAGGTGACACCCCGCAGCAGCTCCTTGCCGAAGACCGTCGGCGGGTACTCCAGCAGCGTGGTCCCGCCGAAGGTGAAGGCGTTCTGCACCTCGGAGGCGTCCTTGGCCCAGAACTGGAAGGCGCCGCCGAGCACGAACAGCGCCCCGAAGATGGCACCCCCGCTCAGCAGCATCACCGGCATCAGCAGCGCCCGGTCCACCGTCCAGTCGATGTCCAGCCTGCTCAGCGACCAGCCGAGCAGCACCGCCCCCTGGGTGATCCGGCCCAGCCGGCGCAGCGCGAAGCGGTCAGCGGCGACCTGGGCGAGTATCGGCACCGGCCGCACCAGCAGGGTGTCCATCGTGCCGTCGCGCACCCGCTGGCCCAGCCGGCCCATGGTGCCCAGCGTGAGATCGGCGAGCCCGAAGGCGACGCTGGTGGTGCCGTAGAGGAAGGCGACCTCGTCGAGGGTGAAGCCGCCCAGCTGCCCGATGTGGGTGAACATCAGCGCGATCGCGACGAAGTCCAGGCCGGTCGCGAGGAGGTTCCCCAGCGTCATGATCAGGAACGAGGTGCGGTACGCCATCGTGGAGCGCACCCACATCCCGACGATCAGGACATAGGCCCGGAGCCCGGTGGACACGGCCGACTCAGCCACCCTGGACCACCACCTTCCGGGTCGCCACCGACTGCAGCACCCGCCCGGCCGCCAGCAGCACCACCATCCACCCCGCCTGGAAGGCGAAGGCCCCCAGCAGCCCCGCCCCCCGGTGCTCCTCCAGGAAGACGTCCGCGGGCACCTGGAGCATCGCCGCCCAGGGCAGCGCGCGGGCGATCTCGCCCAGCTGCCCGGGGAAGACGTTGAGCGGCAGGATCATCCCGGAGAAGAACAGGCACAGCAGCCCGCTCAGCATCGACAGCCCCGTCCCGTCGAGCAGCCAGAAGGAGGCGAGCGACACCAGATAGCGCACCGCGAAGCCGACGCACACCGCGAGCGCCACCGACAGCAGGAACCACAGCCAGGTCAAGGGCGACGCGGGCAGGCGGAGTTCGAAGACCAGCGCCCCGATCCCCATCGGCACCACGCCGCGCCCCAGCAGCTGGAACAGCGCCCGGCCGAGCTCGGTGGCCAGCCACCACGACTGGAGGTCGACGGGGCGGTAGAGGTCCACGGCGATGTCACCGGAGCGGATGCGGTCCTGCAGCTCCTCCTGGAAGCCGCCGCCCATCAGCGCGACGGCCGCCAGCAGCGCCTGGCCGAGCCAGACGAAGGTCAGCGCCTGGGCGAGGTCGTAGCCGCCGAGGTGCGGCCGCTCGTCCCACAGCGCGGTGTAGGTGTAGGCGAGGATGAAGCCGAAAACGGTATTGGTGAAGACCCCGGCCACCGTGGCGACCCGATACGTCGCGTAGCGTTTGAAGCCGCTGACCGCGACGGCCGCGTACAGCCGCATCCGCCCGCCCCTCCCTCCCCCGACCGCGGCGCCCGGCCGGCGCCAAAATCCGGAGCCTAGTGGGGTGGCCGGGGAGACGGCCAGGCAATATTCACCGGATGGTGTGAGCGGAATCATCCATATGGCCGGTCACAGACCAGTCACGGGTGCGCGCCACGTCCTCGGCCCGGAACGGATGATGCGACAGTGTTTTATCGGGCGTACGACGCGAATCGCCCGACCGTGCACGATCCTGCCGCCGTGCAACCCTCGACGGCGGCCGAGGAGTCTCAGGAGACATGAGCGACGAGCCCCAGTTGATCGACGGTGGCGCGGCCGGAACGGGTGCCCGGCCCGGCATCGACGATGGCAACCACGACACGCCGCACCGCGCGGACGGCCTCCCCGCAGGCAAACCGGCCAAGGGCAGAAAGGGCCGTCCCCAGCGCACCGGATGGCGCCGGCTGCTGCCCACCTGGCGCATGATCCTCGGCGGCTTCCTCCTGATCGTCCTGCTGATCGCGGGCGGGCTCGTCACCGGCTATCTGCTCGTCGACATCCCCCCGGCCAACAGAGCCGCCATCGCCCAGAGCAATGTCTTCCTCTACTCCGACGGCTCCCAGCTGGCCCGCGAGGGCAAGGTCAACCGGGAGAACGTCCAGCTCAGCCAGGTGCCCAAGCGGATCCAGCACGCGGTGCTGGCGGCCGAGGACCGGGACTTCTACTCGGAGTCGGCCATCAATCCCGAGGCGATGGTCCGGGCCGCCTGGAACACCGCCACCGGCAAGGGCAAGCAGTCCGGCTCCACCATCACCCAGCAGTATGTGAAGAACTACTACCTGGACCAGGAACAGACGGTCACCCGCAAGGCCAAGGAGTTCTTCATCGCGATCAAGCTGGACCGGGAGGTGAGCAAGGACAAGATCCTCGAGGGCTACCTCAACACCAGCTACTTCGGGCGCAACGCCTACGGGATCCAGGCCGCCGCCCAGGCGTACTACGGCAAGGACATCGGCGAGCTCGACACCGCCCAGGGCGCGTATCTCGCGACCCTGCTGAACGCCCCCAGCGCCTACGACATCGTCGCCCATCCGCAGAACAAGGGGCGGGCCACGGCCCGCTGGCACTACGTCCTGGACGGCATGGTGAAGAAGGGCTGGCTGACCAGGGCCGACCGGCAGAAGATGACCTTCCCCGCGCCCTCCGAGGCCAGGGCCCCCTCGGGCATGTCCGGCCAGCGCGGCTATCTCGTCGAGGCCGTCGAGGACTACCTCACCAGCAACGGGATCATCGACGAGCAGACCCTGGCGCGCGGCGGCTACCGCATCACCACCACGATCGACAAGAAGAAGCAGGACGCCTTCGCGGAGGCCGTGCGCGACCGGCTGATGAGCAAGCTCAGCCCGGAGGACCGCAAGGTCGACCGCTATGTCCGGGCGGGCGGCGCCTCGATCGACCCGAAGACCGGGAAGGTGGTCGCCCTCTACGGCGGCATCGACTACACCAAGCAGTTCGTCAACAACGCGACCCGCCGTGACTACCAGGTGGGATCCACGTTCAAGCCATTCGTCTTCACCTCGGCGGTGCGCTACGGGTCCACCACTCAGGACGGTCAGACGATCACTCCGGACACCCTCTACAACGGCGACAACAAGCGCGAGGTCGTCGGCCCGGAGGGGCCCACCGGCTACGCCCCCGCCAACGAGGACGACGTCGACTACGGCGACATCGACGTCACCACGGCCACCGACAACTCCGTGAACTCGGTGTACGCGCAGATGGCCCAGGACGTCGGCCCCTCCAAGGTCAGGCAGACCGCCATCGACCTGGGCGTCCCCAAGGACACCCCCGATCTGCACGCCTCCCCCTCCATCGCGCTCGGCCCCGCCACCGCGAGCGTGCTGGACATGACCGAGGCGTACGCGACCCTCGCCAACCACGGCGAGCACGGCAAGTACAGCCTGGTCGAGGAGGTCACCAAGGACGGTGCGCGGGTCGATCTCCCGGCCCGGGAGAACCGGCAGGCCATCCCGCGCAGCGCCGCCGACACCACCACCTCGATACTGCAGAGCGTGGTCGACGGCGGCACCGGCACCGCCGCCCAGGCCGCCGAGCGCCCGGCGGCGGGCAAGACGGGCACCGCGGAGGAGGACAAGGCCGCCTGGTTCGCGGGCTACACCCCGGATCTGGCGACCGTGGTCGCGGTGATGGGCCAGGACTCCAATACCGGCGTGCAGAAGCCGCTGTACGGGGCGACGGGCCTGGAGCGGATCAACGGCGGCGGCTACCCCGCCGAGATCTGGGCGCAGTACACATCGGGCGCGCTGGACGGCGAGTCACCGGCCGAGTTCGATCTGCGGCTGGAGGACGGGGCGAGCACCCCCGACGGCTCCCAGACCGGCCAGCAGCCGCCGGGCTCCCTGCCGCCGGTGGTCACCACTCCCCCGACCGGCGCCCCGCCGGACACCTCGGTCCCCACGGCGCCGACCGACACCCCGCCGACGCTGCCGACGACCCAGCCGCCGGTCACCACCCCGCCGACGGACTTCCCCACCGGGGGGCCGACGACGGAGCCGGGCCCGGGCGGTCCGGGCGGGCCCGGTGATCCGGGTGGCGATCCGGGCGGCCCAGGGGGGCCGGTGGGCGGCTGAGACCGCGGACCACGAACAGCGGAGGGTGGTGACGGAGACCGTCACCACCCTCTGTCATGTCCGATCCCCGCAGGGAAAGTCTGGTATCCCGGATCCCCGCGGGGTAAGTCCCCTGCGCCTACAGGTAGAGCCCCGTGGAGTCCTCCGCGCCCTCCAGCCGCTCGGCGGCCACCGCGTGCAGGTCGCGCTCCCGCATCAGGACGTAGGCGACCCCGCGGACCTCGACCTCGGCCCGGTCCTCCGGGTCGTAGAGGACCCGGTCACCGGGCTCCACGGTCCGTACGCTCTGCCCGACCGCGACCACCTCGGCCCAGGCCAGCCGCCTGCCGACCGCCGCGGTGGCGGGGATGACGATGCCGCCGGACGACCGGCGCTCGCCCTCCGGAATGTCGGTGCGGACCAGCACACGGTCGTGCAGCATCCGGATGGGCAGCTTGTCATGGGTCGTGTTCGCACTCACGCCATGACCGTACCTGGCCGGACGGCGCTATGACGCGTCAGGGCCGGTACCGGCCGCCTTCGCTCAGCGGCGCCGCTTGGAGCACCCCGAGGAGCGGGACGCCTTGGCGGACCGGGAGGAACGCGCCGAGAGCGCGAGCAGTCCGACCAGCCCGGCCACGGCGAGCGCGACCGGCACGATCCGCTCCATACGGGGCCGGCCATCCTCCGACACCAACTGGACCCGCACACCCGCCACCACACGGTTGGCGGACACATAGGCCCGCCCGGCGGTCCGGTCCACGGCCGACGCCGCCTTCGCCTTCGCGTCCCCGATGATCGTCTTCGGGTGCACCCGCACCCCGATCTCGTCGAGCGTCACGGCGAGCTCCTGCCGCCTACGGGCGATGTCCGCCTCGATCTGCGCAGGGGTCCTGGCATCCGACACCGCGCTGCCTCCGT
Source organism: Streptomyces sp. NPDC007875 (assembly GCF_042868035.1). Classification (NCBI taxonomy): domain Bacteria; kingdom Bacillati; phylum Actinomycetota; class Actinomycetes; order Kitasatosporales; family Streptomycetaceae; genus Streptomyces; species Streptomyces sp. NPDC007875. The sequence goes on from NZ_JBIADZ010000036.1 coordinate 61,446, forward strand.
CAGTCTCGATGATTCGTGATGGACAGTCTGTCAGCTCGCCCTCCTCCCCGCCCCACGGCACCCCCGGACGGGAAGCTGGCTAATGTCGGGTACGTACCCCCCGACGCCACGAGGAGCACCAGACCATGAGCGAGCGACTGCAGCCCGGCGACACCGCCCCCGCCTTCACCCTCCCCGACGCGGACGGCAGGGAGGTCTCGCTCGCCGACCACGCCGGCCGCAAGGTGATCGTCTACTTCTACCCCGCCGCGCTCACCCCCGGTTGCACCAAGCAGGCGTGCGACTTCACCGACAACCTCGCCTTCCTGGCCGGCCACGGCTACGACGTCATCGGCATCTCGCCCGACAAGCCCGAGAAGCTGGCCAAGTTCCGCGACCAGGAGGACCTCAAGGTCACGCTCCTCGCCGACCCCGCCAAGGAGACCCTCGAGGCGTACGGCGCCTTCGGTGAGAAGAAGCTCTACGGCAAGACGGTCATCGGCGTGATCCGCTCCACCGTCATCGTCGACGAGCAGGGCAAGGTCGAGCGCGCCCTGTACAACGTGAAGGCCACCGGCCACGTAGCCAAGATCATCAAAGACCTGGGGCTGTGACGGACCCGGGGCTGCCGCCCCGGCCCCCGTTCACCAGGCAGTACCATGACCGTGCCGAGCGGCCGTGATGGAATTGGCAGTCATGCTGGGTTTAGGTCCCAGTGGGGTAACTCCCGTGAGGGTTCGAGTCCCTCCGGCCGCACGCCGCGCGAACCCAGGCCCGGCCCGCCTCATCGCGGGCCGGGCCTGCGGCGTCCTACGGGGCTCACCCCAGGAGTTCGCGGACGATCGGGGCGATGGCACGGAACGCCTTGCCGCGGTGGCTGATGGCGTTCTTCTCCTCCGGGTCCAGTTCGGCACAGGTGCGGGTCTCGCCGTGGGGCTGGAGGATCGGATCGTAGCCGAACCCCCCGCCGCCCACGGGCTCATGACGGAGCGTGCCGGTGAGCCGGCCGGAGACGACGCGCTCGGTGCCGTCGGGGAAGGCCAGGGCGGCGGCGCAGGCGAAGTGGGCGCCGCGGTGTTCGTCGGGGACGTCGGAGAGCTGGGCGAGCAGCAGGTCGAGGTTGGCGCGGTCGTCGCCGTGCCGGCCCGACCAGCGGGCCGAGAAGATGCCGGGAGCGCCGCCGAGGACGTCCACGCAGAGGCCGGAGTCGTCGGCGATGGCGGGGTGGCCGGTGGCCTGGGCGAGGGCGTGGGCCTTGAGGAGGGCGTTCTCCGCGAAGGTCACGCCGGTCTCCTTGACGTCCGGGACCTCCGGATAGGCGTCGGCGCCGACGAGTTCCGCGTCGAGGCCGGTCTCGCCCAGGATCGTGCGCAGTTCAGTGATCTTGTAGGCGTTGCGGGTCGCGAGGACCAGACGGCGGGGGTGCGGGCGGTGTCCCTCAGTGTGTTGCTGCATAGCTCTCGATTATCGACGGGAGGTCAGGGCGTGCAGACACCGGTCAGCTCGCCCGCCGCGTCCCTGACCGGGGTCATATCGGGGCGCTTGCCGCTGTCCACGGACTCCTGGACGTTGTCCACGGCCTTCTGGAGGTCGTCCACGGCCTTGCCGACGTCCGCGTTGTCGGTGCGGTCGCCCACCTTGTCGATGTCCTTGTCGAGGGCGTCCAGGATCTTGTCGGCGTCCTGCGGATTGGCCGCGGCGCCGGTCAGGGCGTCCTGGAGGTCGTCCACGTCGTTGGATATCTCGACCGCCAGCTGGGCGCAGTCGAGGGCCTTCTCCACCGCGCTGCACCCGATGGTGACCGGCACGATGAGCGCGACGGCGGCGAGAGCGGTGACGGCGGTGGTACGGCGGTGACGGTGGCGCGGCGCCATGGAATGGGTCCTTCCCCGGGAACGGTGCTGGCACCTGACTAAACGCCGGGCGCCGCGCGACGGTTGCTTCGTGCCGTCGTCACATCTCCAGGGCCAGCGCCGCGCGCTGGATTCCCGCCAGGGTGTCGCAGCCGGCCACGGCGAGGTCCAGCAGCCCGTTCAGCTCCTCGCGGGCGAAGGGCTCGCCCTCCGCCGTGCCCTGCACCTCGACGAAGCGTCCGTCACCGGTACAGACCACGTTCATGTCGGTCTCGGCACGCACGTCCTCCTCGTAGCAGAGGTCGAGCAGGGGGATGCCGCCGACGATGCCGACGCTGACGGCGGAGACGGTGCCGGTCAGCGGCTGCCGGGTGGCCTTGATGAGCTTCTTGCCCCGGGCCCAGCCGATGGCGTCGGCCAGGGCCACATAGGCGCCGGTGATGGCGGCGGTGCGGGTGCCGCCGTCGGCCTGGAGGACATCGCAGTCCAGGACGATGGTGTTCTCGCCGAGCGCCTTGTAGTCGATCACGGCGCGCAGCGAGCGGCCGATGAGACGGGAGATCTCATGGGTACGGCCGCCGATCTTGCCGCGGACGGACTCGCGGTCGCCCCGGGTGTTGGTGGAGCGCGGCAGCATCGCGTACTCCGCGGTGACCCAGCCCTCGCCGCTGCCCTTGCGCCAGCGCGGCACGCCCTCGGTGACGCTCGCGGTGCACAGGACCCGCGTATCGCCGAAGGAGACGAGGACCGAGCCCTCGGCATGCTTGCTCCATCCGCGCTCGATGGTCACGGGTCGGAGCTGGTCGGGGGTGCGGCCGTCGATACGAGACATGAGATGAGCCTATCGGCATCGCCAAGGCCCCCGGTCCGCGTCCGCCGAGGGCCCTGCCCCGGGGGTCGGCGCTCCGGGCCCGGAGGGTCACCTCAGTCCCGGAAGGTCACATCAGGTCTTCGATCTCGGCGGCGACGGGGTCCGCGTCGGCGCCGATGACCACCTGGATCGCGGTGCCCATCTTCACCACGCCATGAGCGCCCGCGGCCTTCAGGAGGGCCTCGTCGACCAGGGCGGCGTCCTTGACCTCGGTGCGCAGGCGGGTGATGCAGCCCTCGATCTCGACGATGTTGTCGATCCCGCCGAGCCCCTCGACGATCTTGTCAGCCTTGGTGGCCATGTTCGCTCCTGTCGTCCTGCTGTCCGCGTGGTGTCCGCGTTGCGGCAAGTGGTCTACACCATTATGCGGGTGAGGAAGTCCCTCGTCACTTGGAACGATAGATTCCTTTAGCGGATCCCTACGTGCTACAACAGGTCTACACCACATGTGGTTTAGACCATAGCGCGGGCCGCCCCTCCCCTGAGAGCCCGCCTCACCAGGAGGAATCCGATGAGTACGGCCACCGCCCCGGCCGCGCCCGCCCAGAAGCGGGGTGCCGGTCTGATCAAGGGTATGCAGAAGATCGGGCGCAGCCTCCAGCTGCCCGTCGCCGCTCTGCCCGCCGCGGGCATCCTGAGCCGGCTCGGCCAGGACGACGTCTTCGGCAAGACGGGACTCGGCTGGAACAAGCTCGCGGAGATCTTCGCCCACGCGGGCGGCGCGCTCTTCGACAACCTGGCCCTGCTCTTCTGCATCGGCGTGGCCATCGGCTTCGCGAAGAAGTCGGACGGCACCACGGCGTTCGCGGGCCTGGTCGGCTTCCTCGTCTACAAGAACGTCCTGACCGGCTTCGTCAGCGAGGTGACCGGCAAGCCGGAGGACCCGGGCGTGCTCGGCGGCATCGTGGTCGGCCTGACCGCCGCGGTCCTGTGGGAGAAGTACCACCGCACCCGGCTGCCGGACTGGCTGGGCTTCTTCAGCGGCCGCCGCTTCATCCCGATCCTGATGTCCTTCGCGGGCGTGATCTACGGCGTGCTCTTCGGCTACCTCTGGGGCCCGATAGGTGACGGCCTCAACAACTTCTCCGAGTGGCTGTCGTCCAATGGCGCGGTCGGCTCGGGGATCTTCGGTGTGGTCAACCGACTGCTGATCCCGGTCGGCATGCACATGCTGCTCAACTCGTTCGCCTGGTTCCAGTTCGGCGACTTCAGCTCCGGCGGCCAGACCTGGCACGGCGACATCGCGCGCTACTTCCACGACGACCCGTCGGCCGGAATGTTCATGACCGGCTTCTTCCCGATCATGATGTTCGCGCTGCCCGCCGCCGGTCTGGCGATCGCGCACTGCGCCCGTCCCGAGCGGCGCAAGGCCGTGATGGGCATGATGATCTCGGTCTCGCTGACGGCGTTCGTCTGCGGTGTCACCGAGCCGATCGAGTTCTCGTTCATGTTCATCGCGCCCCTGCTGTACGGCATCCACGCGGTGCTGACGGGGCTCTCCATGGCGCTCACCTGGGCACTCGGCATCCGCAGCGGCTTCACCTTCTCCGGCGGGCTGTTCGACTACCTGCTGGGGTGGTCGCACAGCGAGAAGGCCTGGATGCTGATCCCGATCGGGCTGGCGTTCAGCGTCGTCTACTACGTGGTCTTCCGCTTCGTGATCACGAAGTTCAACATCCCGACGCCGGGACGAGAACCGGAGGACTCCCTGGACGACGCCGCGGTGGCGGACGGCAAGAAGTAGCCACCGAGCGTGCGAAACGGCGAAGCGCCGGGCTGGTCCTCCAGCCCGGCGCTTCGCCGTTCACCGCCGGTTACACCTCGTAGACCGCGCCCGCCTTGGCCAGCTCCACCGGGCCGCCGAAGACCGCCTGTGCGTCGCGCTGGTTGATCTGGGGGTCCGTCCACGGCGGGATGTGGGTGAGCACCATGCTCCCGACCCCCGCCCGCAGCGCGTGTTCACCCGCCTGGCGGCCGTTGAGATGCAGCTCCGGGATGTCCTCCTTGCCGTGCGTGAAGGCCGCCTCGCACAGGAAGAGGTCGCCGCCCCGGGCCAGGTCCACCAGGGCCTCACAGGGGCCCGTGTCGCCCGAGTAGACCAGCGAGCGGCCGCCGTACTCGATCCGGAAGCCGAACGCCTCCACGGGGTGGCAGACGCGCTCGGCGCGGATGGTGAAGGGGCCGATGTCGAAGCTGCCGGGCGTCAGGGTGCGGAAGTCGAAGACCTCACGCATCGACTTCTCATCGGGCAGATCGTCGTACGCCTGGACCAGCCGCCGCTCGGTGTCCTCGGGGCCGTAGACGGGGATCGCCTCGGCGCGGCCACCGTCGTGCCGGTAGTAGCGCGCGACGAAGTATCCGCACATGTCGATGAAGTGATCGGGGTGGAGATGGGACAGCAGTACGGCGTCGAGGTCGTAGAGACCGCAGTGGCGCTGCAGCTCGCCAAGGGCGCCATTGCCCATGTCGAGGAGCAGCCGGAAGCCGTCGGCCTCTACGAGGTAGCTCGAGCAGGCCGATTCCGCGGACGGGAACGACCCTGAGCATCCGACGACGGTGAGCTTCATGAAGCAGGAACCTCCTTGAGGGGTCCCCATGCCGAAGGCCATGGGCGGGTGCGGGGGGTCATGCGGTGCCCACGAGCGTAAGGCGCAAAAGCCCAGGCAGCTCCTCCACGGGGCCGCGTTGTGGGCGGAATCACCAGGACGGAGCCGGGTGGCGCCCGGCCATGCCCCCCCCGCCGGCCGATCGGCCCGAAGGGCTACGCCCAGAGCTGGCCGTGCAGCGTCGCGATCGCCTCCTCGGTGGTGGCCGCCGTGTATACACCGGTGGAGAGGTACTTCCAGCCACCGTCGGCGACGATGAAGACCACATCGGCGCTCTGCCCGGCCTTGACCGCCTTACCGGCGACACCGAGCGCGGCGTGCAGGGCAGCGCCGGTCGACACGCCCGCGAAAATGCCTTCCTGGGCGAGGAGTTCGCGGGTACGGGTCACCGCGTCCTCGGAGCCGACGGAGAAGCGGGTGGTCAGCACGGACTCGTCGTACAGCTCGGGGACGAACCCCTCGTCGAGGTTGCGGAGTCCGTAGACGACGTCGTCGTAGCGCGGTTCGGCCGCCACGATCTGGACGTCCGGCTTGTTCTCGCGCAGGAAGCGGCCGACGCCCATCAGGGTGCCGGTGGTGCCGAGACCCGCGACGAAGTGGGTGAGGGAGGGCAGGTCGGCGAGGATCTCGGGGCCGGTGGTGGCGTAGTGGGCACCGGCGTTGTCCGGGTTTCCGTACTGGTACAGCATCACCCAGTCCGGGTGCTGCTCCGCCAGCTCCTTGGCCACCCGGACGGCGGTGTTGGAGCCGCCGGCGGCGGGCGAGGAGATGATCTCCGCGCCCCACATGGCGAGCAGCTGGCGCCGCTCCTCGCTGGTGTTCTCCGGCATCACGCAGACGATGCGGTAGCCCTTGAGCTTGGCCGCCATCGCGAGCGAGATACCGGTGTTGCCGGAGGTGGGCTCGAGGATGGTGCAGCCGGGGGTCAACCGGCCGTCCTTCTCGGCCTGTTCGATCATATGGAGCGCGGGGCGGTCCTTGATCGAGCCGGTCGGGTTGCGGTCCTCCAGCTTGGCCCAGATCCGTACGTCGGAGGAGGGCGAGAGCCGCGGCAGCCGGACGAGCGGCGTATTGCCGACCGCGGCCAAGGGGCTGTCGTACCTCATCAGAGCATTCCGCCGGCAACGGCGGGGAGAATCGTCACGCTGTCGCCGTCCGAGAGCTTGGTGGAGATGCCGTCGAGGAAGCGGACGTCCTCGTCGTTCAGATAGACGTTGACGAAGCGGCGCAGCTCACCGCCGTCGACCAGGCGCTCCTGGATCCCGGCGTGCCGGGTTTCGAGGTCGGTGAAGAGCTCGGCGAGCGTGGTCCCGCTGCCCTCGACCGCCTTCTGGCCGTCGGTGTAGGTGCGGAGGATGGTCGGGATGCGGACCTCGATGGCCATGTCTGGGCTCCTGTCGGAGGGCGGGGTGGTCTCCCGGGCCGGAGCGGCCGGGAGGGCGTCGTCGAAGGCGTCGGGGCGTCTCGGGCGCGCGCTCAGGCGGCCACGGCGCGACGCGGACACATCGCGCTGGCGAGCCGGCACAGGTCGACGTGGAGCCGCGCCACGAGCAGCATGCCCGGCGTCTTCTCGCTCACGTCATCGAAAACCATGGACTCATCGTATCGATTCCCGGTCCGGACTCCGGTAGGTCATCCCGCGATACGGACGGGTAACGACCGCGATACGAGACGCGCAGGTCACTCAGCCGCCCGGGACGATCTCGACCTCTTCCTCGGTGACCTCACCGTCCACGATCCGGAAGGACCGGAACTGGACGGGCCCCTCGTCATTGCCGCATTCGGCCGTGGAGACCAGGACGTAGTGGGCACCGGGCTCATTGGCGTAGGAGATATCGGTGCGGGAGGGGTATGCCTCGGTGGCGGTGTGCGAGTGGTAGATGACCACCGGCTCCTCGTCCCGGTCGTCCATCTCGCGGTAGAGCTTGAGCAGGTCACCCGAGTCGAACTCGTAGAAGGTGGGCGAGCGGGCCGCGTTCAGCATCGGAATGAACCGCTCGGGACGGCCGCTTCCGGCCGGGCCCGCGATCACGCCGCAAGCCTCGTCGGGGTGGTCCGCGCGGGCGTGCGCGACGATCTTGTCGCGGAGCGCCTGGGTGATGGTCAGCATGAGCACACAATAGGAAAGAAAAAGGGGGCGGCGCGCAGCGCCCCGGTTGAAGGTGGTGGCGGGAGACGGGCGGGCGGGCTCCGGACAGTGGTCCGGAGCCCGCCTGCTGAGATACGGCGCCCGAAAGGCGATACGGCTTACGGCTTACTTGCGCGCGTACTCCGGCTCCGCCTCGGCGCGGGCACCCGGCTCGCCACCCTCGCGCGACTTCAGCATGAACCAGCCGATCACCAGGAGGACGGCCCAGCCGGCGCCCACGTACAGACAGACCCGGGCGTCCTTGTCGTACGCGATCAGACCGGTCACGATGATCAGGAAGATCAGCGCCACCCAGCTGAAGACGGCGCCGCCCGGGGCCGGGAAGGACGAGGCCGGCAGCCGGCCGGAGGTCACGGCCTTGCGGTACTTGATATGGCTGAGCAGGATCATCGCCCAGGCCCAGATCCCCGCGGCCGTGGCCACCGAGGTGACGTACTCGAACGCCTTCTCCGGGACGACGTAGTTGAGGACCACGCCGATGCCCATCAGCAGCGCGGAGACCGTGATGCCGAGGGCCGGGGTCTTCCGGGCGTTGAGCATGCCGAAGGCCTTCGGCGCCTCACTGTTGGCGGCCAGGCCGCGCAGCATCCGGCCGGTGGAGTACATCCCGGAGTTACAGGAGGACAGGGCCGCGGTGAGCACGACGAAGTTGACGATGCCGGCCGCGAACGGGATGCCGATCTTGGAGAAGGCATGCACGAAGGGGCTCTCGCCGGCCGAGAACTCGGTCCACTTGACGACGGCGAGCAGCACCACCAGGGCACCGACGTAGAAGATGATGATGCGCCAGGGCAGCGTGTTGATCGCCTTGGGCAGGGTCTTCTCGGGGTCCTCGGACTCGCCCGCGGTGACGCCGACCAGCTCGACGGCGAGGTAGGCGAACATCACACCCTGGAGGGTCATCAGGCTGTCGCCGATGCCGTTGGGGAAGAACCCGCCGTGGGACCAGAGGTTGGAGGCGGCCGCGGTGTCACCGGCGTCGGAGAAGCCGAGGGTGAGCACGCCCAGGCCGATGACGATCATGCCGATGATCGCGGTGACCTTGACCATCGAGAACCAGAACTCGACCTCACCGAAGATCTTCACCGAGATCAGGTTGACGCCGAACAGCACCACCAGGAAGACCAGGGCACTGACCCACTGCGGGATCGAGGGGTACCAGTAGTTGATGTAGATGGCGGCGGCCGTGAGCTCGGCCATGCCGGTCACCACCCACATCAGCCAGTACGTCCACCCCGTGACAAAGCCGAAGAACGGGCCGAGGAACTCCCGGGCGTACTCCGCGAAGGACCCGGAGACCGGGCGGTAGAGGAGCAGCTCACCGAGCGCTCTCATGATGAAGAAGATGACCACACCCGCGAGGGCGTACATCAGGATGATGCTCGGGCCGGCCTTGGCGATGTTCGCTCCGGCGCCCATGAACAGGCCGACGCCGATGGCGCCACCGATTGCGATCATCTGTACCTGGCGACTGCCCAGGCCGCGCTCATAGCCCTCTTCAGGAGCCGCTGAGGTCATATTGCTGCGCCTTTCTCCCTGTGGCGGCTGGCTGGCGATCGTGAAGATTTACCACGACCGCAACGCTGATCGACCGAGTCGCGTGTGGCGCACGCCACAGGGAGAAGCGGACAAAAGTTACGCCGCGCAATAAAGTTCACAACCGCAGTGATGCGATCGTTATCCGGAGTTGAGCATCCTCTAAACGAACACTCAGTAATCGCCGGAGGGAGTTATTCCGGCATCAGGGTCTCGACGAGGGTCTCCTGCAGCCCGCCGAGCCAGAAGTACGCCATCACCATCGGCTTGCGCGGATCGGAGTCGGGCAGCCGCAGCAGGTCACCGCCGTCGTCCTCGTCGCTGACCTCCAGCCGGGTCCCGATGGCCAGCCGCAGATCGTTCAGGGCGGTCAGCCAGTGCCGGGCCTTCTCCGGCGCCAGCTCCAGCACGCCCGGGGCCCCGGCGGACGCTCCGGAGGCCAGCGAGTCCAGGTCGCGCACCACCGTCAGGGCGTCGTCGCGCTTGCGCGCCCGCAGGTCGTTCTCGGTGAAGCGGCGGAACTCCGCGGACGCCTCCCGCGCCTCCTTCTCCTCCCGGGGCCCCAGCTCCTGGTCCGGGGCGCAGTAGGCGTCCGGGAACAGCCGGGCCAGCGCGGGATCGGCCGGCGGCTTGCTGGGGCCGTCGACGAAGAGCGCGTCCAGGGGGTCACCGCCCCCGGCGGGCTGGTCGCCCGGGCCGATCAGCTCGGCGAGCTGCATGGCCAGGCTGCGCAGAATGGAGATCTCGACCTCGTCCAGCGCGAGGGAGGCACCGCCTCCGGGCAGCGGCTCGAAGCGTCCCGACATCAGCGCTCCTGCTGGAGGGTCGCCCACAGGCCGTAGCCGTGCATCGCCTGCACGTCGCGCTCCATCTCCTCGCGGCTGCCGCTCGAGACGATCGCGCGGCCTTTGTGGTGGACGTCGAGCATCAAACGGTGCGCCTTGTCCTTGGGATAGCCGAAGTAGCTCTGGAAGACGTAGGTCACGTAGCTCATGAGATTGACGGGGTCGTTGTGCACCACCGTCACCCAGGGAACGTCGGGCTCGGGCACCGACATCGGCACTTCACGGGTTTCGGGACGTTCGATCTCCACCGGCGTGACACTCACACGTCCCATGCTGCCACCCGGCACTGGCCGTCGCATAAACCGGCACCCATATCTCGTCACTCTGACGAGTACGGCAGGTAGCATCGTCAACCATGGACACTGCGGACTTGGGACTGCCGGTGGACGTGCCGTCGACCGCACTCTTCACCGACCGGTACGAACTCACCATGCTGCAGGCCGCGCTGCGGGCGGGCACCGCCGACCGCCGCTCGGTCTTCGAGGTATTCACCAGGCGCCTCCCCGAGGGCCGCCGCTACGGTGTCGTCGCGGGCACCGGGCGGGTGCTGGACGCCGTCGAGAACTTCCGCTTCGACAGCGACGTCCTGGACTTCCTCGCCCAGCAGCGGATCGTGGACGAGCCGACGCTCGCCTGGCTCGCCGACTACCGCTTCCGCGGTGACATCTGGGGCTACCCCGAGGGCGAGGTCTACTTCCCCGGCTCGCCGATCATGCGGGTGGAGGGCAGCTTCGCCGAGGCGGTGCTGCTGGAGACGGTCATCCTCTCCATCTTCAACCACGACTCCGCGGTGGCCGCCGCCGCGTCCCGGATGTCCACCGCCGCCGGCGGCCGGCCGCTCATCGAGATGGGCGCCCGCCGCACCCATGAGCTGTCCGCCGTCGCCGCCGCCCGCGCCGCCTATGTCGGCGGCTTCGCCACCACCTCCGACCTCGCGGCCGGATTCCGCTACAACATCCCCACCGTGGGCACCAGCGCCCACGCCTTCACCCTGCTGCACGACAGCGAGCGGGACGCCTTCATAGCGCAGGTCCAGGCGCACGGCAGCGGCACCACCCTGCTGGTGGACACCTATGACGTCGCCGAGGCGGTGCGCACCGCCGTGGAGGTGGCCGGCAAGGACCTGGGCGCCGTGAGGATCGACTCCGGCGATCTGCTGCTGCTCGCCCACCGGGTGCGCCAGCAGCTCGACGAGCTGGGCGCCAAGAACACCAGGATCACGGTGACCAGCGATCTGGACGAGTACGCGATCGCCTCGCTGGCCGCGGCCCCCGTGGACGCGTACGGGGTCGGCACCCAGCTGGTCACCGGCAGCGGCCACCCCACCTGCTCGATGGTCTACAAGCTGGTCGCGCGGGCCGGTTCGGACACCCCGGACGCGCCACTGCTGCCGGTGGCCAAGAAGTCCATGGGGGCGAAGTCCTCGGTGGGCGGCCGCAAATGGGCGGCGCGGCGGGTGGACGAGCACGGTGTGGCCGAGGCCGAGGTGGTCGGCACCGGTGCGGTCCCCGAGGAGCTGGCGGGCCATCAGCTGCTGGTGGAGCTGGTGCGCGGCGGCGAGATCGTGGGCCGGGAGCCGCTGGACGCGGCACGGGACCGGCATATCGCGGCCCGGGCCGGGCTGCCGCTCTCGGCGACCCAGCTCTCGCGCGGCGAGCCGGTCCTGCCCACCGAGTACCTGCCGGCCTGAGGCGCGTCATGAGGGGGAACGCGGGGCATGCCCACTGCCGCAATCGACGCGGAGTGTCTACCCTCGGTGACATGCACCGGGCACTGATCGTCGTCGACATCCAGAACGACTTCTGCGAGGGCGGAAGCCTCGCGGTGACGGGGGGCGCGGATGTCGCGGCCGCGATCACCGATCTGATCGGGGAGGCGACACCCGGTTACCGCCATATCGTCGCCACGCGTGATCACCACATCGCCCCGGGCGATCACTTCTCGGACAACCCGGACTACGAGCACACCTGGCCGGTGCACTGCGTCGCGGGCACCGAGGGTGTCGGGTTCCACCCGAACTTCGCGCCCGCCGTCGCCTCCGGCGCGATTGAGGCGGTCTTCGACAAGGGCTCGTACAAGGCGGCGTACAGCGGTTTCGAGGGCATCGACGAGCACGGCACCCCGCTCGCCCAGTGGCTGCGCGAGCGGGAGGTGACCGAGGTGGACGTGGTGGGCATCGCCACCGACCACTGTGTGCGGGCCACGGCGCTGGACGCCCGCCGCGAGGGGCTCGCCGCGCATGTCCTGCTGGACCTGACCGCGGGCGTCTCCCCGGGCACGACCGAGCGCGCCCTGGGCGAGCTGCGGGCGGCCGGGGTCGAGCTCAGCGGCAAGCCGGTCGTCTGAGGGCGCCGGAGGCGCTCTGGGCGCCTCCCAGCCGCCCTCCGGACCCCGGCGCTACGAGGCCGGGGCCGACGGTCTGAGCAGAGCGGCGATCGGATGCCAGAGCTCCCCTCCCCGGTCCGGCGCGGTGCGCCAGACCAGCCCGTCGGGATGGTGCAGCACCGCCGTCACCTCGTCGGGTGTCGGCGGGGCCATATTGCCGCGCAGGTAGATGGCGCGAAGCCCGAGATTGCGCAGCCTGGTCAGGGCGCGCTGGCGGTTCACGGCGTGTACCAGGACGCGGACGCCGCCCTCGCCCAGCGGGCTCGGCAGCGTCAGTGCGACCACCACGCTGCCGCCCGGCAGCTTGGTGAATCCTCCGTTGGCCATTGCGGGTCATGTCCCCCGTGAGACGTCGTGTCAACAAGTTGGTCGTAGGGGCATCTAAACGCGAACGGCCGCCGCCCGCTAGGGGGCGGCGGCCGCTACCGCTCTGACCTGCGAAAACGCAGACGGTGTGGATCTAGGAGGCGGACGGTCCGACCTGGACGGTCATCGTCGAGCCGCCCGGGAGCTCCTTGAGGATCTTGATCCGGGTGTTGGTGTCAGCAATCTTCACACTGCCGGTCGGATTACCCTTGTCCCAGTACATCCCCTTATGGTCGTCGAAGACCGGGATACCCGGCTTCGGCTTCACCTTGGCGGCCTTGCCGTCCTTGTGCAGCGTGAAGCCGTCCGACGGGAGCCGGCTGAAGGGCGAGTCGTACGCCTGGATCCGGTTGCGCATCAGCGTGCCGTCCGCCCACTTCTCGGGGGTGGCGTGCGCGTCGATCGGCAGGATCAGACCGCTGCCCGGGTGGACGCCGACGTTGTTGTCCGGCTGCGAGGTGTCCCACTGCCAGATCAGCAGTCCGTTCTGGTACGGGAAGTGCTCGACCCAATCGGGCCGGGTGGAGGCCCAGCCGAAGTTGTACGGACCGGTCTTCAGCGTCGTGTCGTACGACACGTACTGGCGGTTCTCGGCGATGTAGTACTGCGGGTAGTCCTTGCTGAAGGACGCGCCGATGCGCGAGAAGCCGTTCGCGGTCCAGCCGTTGTCATCGCCCTCGGCGCCGTCGCTGAAGACCGGGGCGCCGTCGGCGGTCAGGGTGATCGCGTCGGCCGCGAAGCCCTTCTGCGCCACACCGCCGTCGGTCTGGTAGCGGAAGCGGAGCTCGATCTTCTTGCCCGCGTAGGCGTCCAGCGGGAAGGAGAGCTTCTTGTACGCCCCGGCGGTGCCGGTCAGCGCGGGCTTGTCACCGGCGTCGCGCGGAATGGCCTTGCCGTCCGCCGTACCGTCGATCGGCGTCCAGTTGGCGCCGCCGTCGGTGGAGACCTCGGTGTAGAGGTAGTCGAAGTTCTCCTCGATGTCCCACCAGCCCTGCAGGTCCAGGCTCGCCTTGGACTTACCGGTGAGGTCCACGGACCGGGTCAGGGTGTTCTTCAGGTCGTCCCCCATCCCGCTCCACCACTGCTTGGTGCCCTCGGCGGGGGCGACCACTTCGGTGGTGACGGGCTTGGCGGGCAGCTCGACGACCAGCGCCTGCTTGTTCTTGGTGTTGTACTCGGCAACCCCGAGCATGTGGGTGGACTTCTTCCCGGCCTTGGCCGAGGCGTAGTTCAGCCACCCCAGCTGCAGCTTGTCCCAGGCGTTCATATCGCCGGGCAGATCGCCGATGGCGTCCTTACCGGTGCCGAGCCACGATCCCGCGGACATCAGCGACCAGTAGGCGACGGACGACTCCCCCTTACCGGTGGTGTCGTACTCGTCCGGCAGGCCCAGGTCATGGCCGTACTCATGGGCGAAGACGCCGAGGCCGCCGTTCTCCGGCTGCATCGTGTAGTCGCCGACCCAGATGCCGGTGTCGCCGATCTGGGTACCGCCCGACTTGTTCTCGCCCGGGCCGGTGTTGCCCGCGTCGGTGCCGTACGCGTACCAGCGGTGCGCCCAGATGGCGTTCTCGCCCTCGGCCCCGCCCCCCGCGGACTCGTCCTCACCGGCGTGGACGATCTGGAAGTGGTCGATGTAGCCGTCGGGCTCGTTGAAGTTGCCGTCGGCGTCGTAGTCGTAGCGGTCCCACTGGTCGTACTGGGCCAGGTCCGCCTTGATCTGCGCGTCGGTGCGGCCGGCCGCCTTCTGGTCCTTGGCCCACTGGTTGACGCCGTCGCGGATCAGGTCCCAGGCGTTGGCGCAGTTGGTGTCGCCGCAGTAGTTGGAGCCGTACCGGGCCTCGTTCCAGTCGACCTTGACCCAGTCGGAGACCTCGCCGTCCACGGAGTAGCGGCCCGAGGACTGCTTCTCGTAGTACTTCTTCAGGGACTCCTTCTTCTTGTCCTTGGAGAAGTAGAGGTCCTGGAAGTGCTCGCGGTTGTAGTCCTTCTGCCACGCCGTGCTGTTGTCGTCGGCGCGGTCCGGCTCGGCGATGGTGTTGTGCGCCGGGCCCGGGTCGCCGCCGTACTTCTTCACCGGTGGCTGGGGGCCGTCACCGTCCGGGTCGTACATGGTGGTGTCGTCCACCTTGTCGCCGAACTCGACCAGGATGGTGAAGATCTTGTCGGTCTTCTCCCGGGCCAGCTCGACGTACTTGCCCTTGCCGAGCTTCACCACCTTGGACGCCCCGCGCGTGGTCGCCTTGGTGTCGCCGGAGATGACCTGACGCAGCGCCTCCTGGCGCTGCGCTTCCTGCTGCTTGCTGTACGGGCCCTCGAGATCGTGCTGGACATCCGTCTTCGCGGGCGCCGGATCATGGCGCTCAACACGCGTAGACGGCGCGTCCGCCTGAGCCATGCCAGTCGAGAGTGCCGCCGCGCCGAGCGCGGCCACCACTGTGGCTATGGCGGCCGATCTGGCCGTTCTCCATTGGCTGTTCACTCGCTCAGTCCTCCCCTTTCACACCGGTGCCGGACATTTGACCGGAGTGGCAGGAGAAAAGACAGACCTTGACTTGGACTGATGGGACAAGTACGTTCTGCGATCCCGGCGTTCCGGTTAACGGACAGCAACGGGCGCGCTGTGCGCGCCGGTTGGAGAGGCCGATGATTCCGTGCGCCCCCTGTGCAACGGCGCCGTGGGTGAGGTCACGCTTACTTCCGTTCCCCCTCGGGCATTCACCACCGTAGAGTCAAGCTGACGGTCACATCAGCCTGACCCATGCCCCCTGCATATCGCCCTTGAGGACGGATACCGCCATGCCGCGTCCGACTCCTGCACAGCTTGCCTATGGTTCGGCCACCGTCGTTCTTTCGACCTTCGCCATGCTGCTGCTGTCCCAGACCCGATCGGGACTCGGTATCGCGGTGGTCACCGTGGTCGGGCTCGCATCCGGGCTCCTCGTCGCCGTCACCGTGCCGGTGGCCCGGGTCTCCCGCCCCAGCCGCACCATCCGCACCAGCAGCCCCGCGGCGGGGTCCGGAGCGGCCGACTCGGCGGGGGCGCGCACCCGGGCGCACGCCGACTCAATGCGCGGCTGACACCACGACGGTCCGCGCGGCCTTGTCGTGCAGACAGCGCTGGAACGGCTTGTCCCACAGCAGTGATGCCGAGTTGACCAGCCAGAAGACCGTGCCGACGAGCAGCGGGATCAGCATCCCGGGCAGCACGTAGACCGCCGCGCGGACCCAGCCCTGACCGGCCGGCACATCCCCGTCGGACAGCATCGCCACCCGGATGCGCAGCGCCTTCTTGCCGAGGGTCTGTCCGCTGCGGGCCAGCATGACGCCCTCGTAGCCGAAGTAGAGGGCCATCGTGATGATGAGCGCGAGGGTCACCTTGCCCATGTCCTGCTCGCCCGGGTGGTCCATCGTGTACTGGAGCGCGCCGGTCGCGATGAGCGCCACCGTCCAGATGACGCCGAGGACGATGATGTCGATGAGCCGGGCGGCGAAGCGCTGACCAGGGGTGGCCAGCGGGGGCATCCCGGCGGGGAACGCGTGCGGGGGCGAGGACAGCGGGTCGGGGGCCATGCCCCGATTACATCAGCGCTCCCGGTGGACCGGAAGCTCAGGGTGGCACCTCAGGGGCTCAGAGGCTCACACGGCCGAGACCACGAGGGTCTTGGCCGCCTTGTCGTGCAGGCACTGCCGGTAGGGCCGGTCCCAGGTGCACCACAACACATTGATCAGCCAGAAGATGAAGCCACAGCAGGGCACGATCTCGGGCAGGGCGTACACCCCGGCGCGCACCCAGCCGGCCTGGCCGGCCGGCGGCTGGCCGTTCTCCAGCAGGGCGACCCGGATCTTCATCGCCTTCTTGCCGACGGTCTGACCGTCCCGGGTCAGCATCAGCCCCTCGTAGACGAAGTAGACCAGGACGTAGATCAGCGTGACGATGGTCGAACGGGCGCTGCCGTCGACCGGGTCGTAGCCGCCGGCGATCGCGCTCAGGACGAGCCCGACCGGGATGCCGATGAGCAGCGCGTCGATGATCCGGGCGATCAGACGGCGGCCGAGGTGCGCGAGCGGGGGCATCCCGGCGTACGGCTCGGCTCCGGCGGTGTGGTCCCCGTACGGGGAGCCGTTCGCCCGCGGATATTTGGCGAACGGATCGCTGCTGTCCCGGTCCCGGGGCTCATCGGGCCCGGGGGGCGGCTGGTCGGTGCTCATGGCCCGAGTCGACCCCGGAGCCGGGCCTGCCGCATCCGGCGCGCACCGTTCGGGCGACCGGGATCGTCCATCCGCCTCAGCGGGGGCGGGCGGCTGAGGCGGGCGGAGGCTCAGGCTCGGCGGGGAGCGGCGGTGCTCACTCGGCAGCGGCGGTACTCGGTGGCCGCGGCCATGTTCAGTGGCCGCGGCCGTGCTCAGTCGGCCGCCGCGACGAAGGTGCGGGCCGCCTTGTCGTGCCAGCACTGCCGCCACGGGCGGTCGAACAGACACCACAGCACGTTCAGCACACCGATGACCAGCACCCCCAGCACCGAGTAGACCAGCCAGCGGCGCAGCGCGGCGCCGAAGGGCGGAGTGTCGTGCCCCTCGATGTCCAGCACCCGCACCCCGCTCAGCTTCTTACCCAGCGTGCGGCCCCACTTGGCGGTCGGCAGCGTCTCCAGGACGACGCCGAGGACGAGCAGCAGACCGAGGACGATGCCCAGGTAGCCGCCGGTGGTGCCGTCCAGGAAGTAGACCGTGACGGTCTCACCGCTCTGCTTGGCCGTCTCGACCTTCTCGTCGATGTGGTCGCTCGCCTTGCCCCACAGCGGGAACGCGACGGCGCCGACGACGCCGAGCAGCACGACCGTGTCGATCAGCCGGGCGACGAGGCGGCGGCCGAGCGGGGCAGGCCGTCCCTGGGCCTGGGCGGCCTGCAGGAAGGGGTTGTCGACGGGCGGCTTCCAGGGGATGACGCCCTCGGGCGCGCCCGGCGGGGCGCCCTGCGGCGGGCCGGGCTGCTGGGCGAACGGGTGCCCCTGCTGCTGCCAGGCCGGGCCGCCGCCCTGGGCGGGGATACCGCCGAAGGGCTGCTGGGGCTGATACGGCTGAGGGGGCTGCTGAGGCTGGTGTGTCTGCGGAGGCTGCTGGGGCTGGTGTGTCTGCGGAGGCTGCTGGGGCTGGTGCGGGGGCTGGGCCGGGGGTGCCGCTCCGGCGCCCTTGCGCGAACCGCCGCGGCCGATCGCCCGGATCGCCAACGTCCCGTCGTCGCGGCCGGACGCCGGGTTCCGGCCCGAGCCCTGGCCCTGGCCCGGCCCCTGGCCCTGGCCCGGCCCCTGGCCCTGGCCCGTCGTGGGTGCCGCTCCGTCGCCGCGCCCCACCGCGCGGATCGTCATCGTCCCGTCGCCCGCCGCAGCGGACGTCTCCGCGTCGTCCGCCGAGGGCAGCTCCGGGGCCCGGCGCACCGGCGGCAGGGCCTGCGTCGAGTGGTCCACCGTCCCGCCGCTGCCGCCCCCGCGCATGGTCAACGTGCCCTCATCGCGACCGGCGCCCTCGCCTGGGCCCGCTCGCCGCGGGTCGGGCACCCCAGGCCACTGCCCGCCCTCGGCCTGCCCACCACCGGCCTGGGCGTCCCCGGGGGCGTCCGTCTCCGAGCCCCAGGCGACCCGGCGGTCCTGCTCGCCGCCGAACCCGCCCTGCCGGGACGCGTCCGCCTGCCAGGCCGACCCGGCATCGGGACGGGTGCCGTACAGCCGCTGGGGATCGTTCCAGTCGGCGGATGCCGGGACGCCGCCGGGCGGCACCGGCTGGGCCCCCATGCCACCGGCCGCCGCCTCGGGCGGCCCGCCCGCGCCCCGGACGTCCATCTCGGCGCTACGGCGCAGCTCGGGCAGGGCGCTGCCAGTCTCCTCGGCGGGCCGCGGCGCCGGCTCCTCGTCCAGGAACATCGGGCCCGTCTCGTCCGGCGCCGGGCTGATCACCTGGGTATGGGTGACGCCGGGCGGCGGCGCGGGCATGGCCTCGCCCGCGGCCGGGGCGGGACGGCTGGTGCCGGGCACCCAGGCGGCACCGTTCCAGTAACGGATGTAGCCAGGGATGGACGGATCGGGGTAGTACCCAACCCCGGGCATTTCTGCTGAACCCCCGCCACTAGGAGGCGTCGCCATGTCCCCTACTCCCTTCACGGCCAACACGCTTGACCTGTCCGCCGTATCCGGCATCGACGACCCGATGATCACGCAGCTACGCGAGCGAGGCCGCACGACCACCCTCGACCTCTCTGCGGGCTACGCGCAGTACGTACCACAGCGACCGGGCGGATACCTACGTCTCTCTATGCATGACATTAACGAAGAACGACGAGCCCGGAAGGAGGCGTCCAAAAGGAAGACTGCCATCGAACGACAGACCGAGGACATCGAGACCAAGCGCCAGGCCCTCGGGTGGGGCCCGTTCGCCGACCTCTATATAGACGACGACACCAGCGCGTACAAGAAGAAGAGGATCACCCGCCCTGACGGTGGAGTGGACTGGGTGGTTCTTCGCAAAGATTTCCAGCGAATGCTGAAAGATCTACTCAATGGGGTAATTGACGGAATCATCTTCTATGACTTGGATCGCCTAGTTAGGCAACCGAGGGACCTCGAAGATCTAGCGAACGTCGTCAACGAAGTGAAACGGCCCGCCATCGGAGCAACCAGCGAACTCAATCTAGTCAGGGAATCCGACTGCAATATGGCGCGCGTAATGTGCGTCATGCTGTTGAAACAGTCTCAGGACACAGCCCGACGCGTTGCCCGAGACACATTAGCAGCAGCCGAGGTGGGAATCCCCATAGGCCGCCTCGGTTACGGATGGGTGCGCAAGGGCGAGGAGGTGGGCACGAAGATTGAGGAAGAGGCGAAAGTCGTAAGGCGCATCTTCCATGAGCTAGTGGAGAAGAATGGAAATCCGTCGTCCATCACACGAGGGCTGACGCTTTCAGAAATTCCCTCTCCGGGCGGAGGCGATTGGACGACGGCCACAGTGAAACTTATTCTCTCGAATCCCCGATATGCGGGAATGGTTCTCTATAGCGGACGTCACCGACTCGAACCATCCAAACAGCATGACGGAATGTCCAAGCTACTCACCGACGAAACCGGGAATCCCGTAATGGGGACCTGGGATGAAATCGTATCCCCACAGACATGGTTCAAAGCCCAGGGCATCCTAAAAGCACGCCAAGAGCAGAATAAAGTAGATACCACACCCGTCGGAGGACATGAATACGGAAAGTATCTACTGACAGGGGTCGTGCGCTGCTACAAATGCAAGAAGCCCATGGAAGGCCGCTGGAATGGACAGGTTAAATACCACGTATACCGTTGTCCGTCGCGCGGCCGGAACGGCGCATGCGGCTCGACCTCACGAAAGATGGAACCTCTTGACGATCTCATAGGCATACTCATGGAAGAGTTCCTAATAGAGAAACTGGGGGTCTCGCTCAACGAAAGCGATGAAGAAGATGCAGAGATCATCGAGCAGCGCGCCGAACTAGAGGCACAGAAAAGTGCAGCGATCGAGGAAAAGGAGCAGCTTAAAGGAAAGTGGGAGCGCGGAGAACTCTCTGACGTTGGGTGGTCGAATGAGGATTACTACGAACACATCGGAGTGATCTCAAAGAAGATTCGAGAGCTTGTCGAGAAACTCGATGGCCTAAGTTCCGCCCCTGATCCCCAAGCCGTAGAAAATGACCTCATGCTATGGAGGTCAGGGGACAACGTTGAGAAGCGCGTGATAATCAAGCGCTACATGAAACACATACAGCTTCTCAAAGGGCCAAAGGGTCGAGGTAAATTCGACCCGGATACCGTAATTCCTATCTGGCGGGAGCAGGGGGGTCGATCCGCTGGCCGAACCCCCGAAGAAGCGACCGCAGATGTGCCCGCTCCTCGTTAGTTAGATCCGGAGCACGCGCCAAATGGCGAGCCACCCAAGCGCGCACGGCAGGATCATTGCGATTGACCCTGCCGTGCCGCTCAGTCATAATCCCGCCTTCCCTCTTCATTACATAGTTCAGAGCGACCTACGTCGCGGTTTCGGGAAAGGTCCTGCGAAACCCCCGCTGCTATCTCTGCCTCAGCGGGTGTATGTCCCGACCGCACATATCTCCACGCGGACTCAACATCTGTAGGCACATCAACCGGAACTGAGCCACCAGCCGCTTTCGTCTTTCGGTATTCAGCACGGGCAGCGCGCAGTTGCTCATAAGTGGTGGAGTAGCGCCGACTCTTGGTGAGCACGTGGCCCCGGTAGCCGAGTGCATGAGCCCACAGGCGCAGCCGCAGCGGGGCCAACTCGACTACGCCGCCCAGGCGCCAGCAGGTGCCCATGAGGGCGCGCACATGGGGACTGACACGCAGCCGACCGATCTCACCGGCAGAAGTGATGCGCCGGTCAATGCCTCCCACTTCCCCAACGCTCTTGGACACGTACTTCGCGATGTACGCGGCAACCGCCTCATCGGTCATCGGCACGCCGTCAATCTCCGAATCCGCACTGTGGATCGCGTGTACGTCGATCTCAGCGCCCCAACTGATGACGTGCTCCCCCAGACCCGGGGCGTATGGCGTACGGGCCTCAGCAGCCCCTACAGCGCTTCGGACGACCGTCTCAAGAATCTCCGCCGTGACCGCAGGAGGCGGAGCGTCATCGGGCCCGGAAGGGCCATCGGCGCGTACCACGGCATGCAGGTGGATAGCTCCGCGTTTTTGGTACTCGGCCACCTTGGCGAACGAGACGCGGAGATGGGAATTGAGTGTTCTCTGTGTAATTCCCATAGCCGCTGCAAGGTGACGCCTGATCAGAATCGTGGTGCGATTCCAGAGTGCCCCTGCCTTTGCGTGCCAGAGCACGTGTGCCGCGTAGTCGTAACACCGGCCGCATATAGGCTGTCCGACTCTTGGGTCAGCTTCGGAATGAACCTGATTGCAGCCGATCAGCCTTCCGTGCGGACATTCCCCGCCGTCGCGACGAGGACGGCATTTACGGTCCCTTGAGTCTGTGGCTCTGTGTACGGCGCCGAACCCAGGCGCTGTCAGGGTGATGAACAGCCGAGGATGCCCGGTCACTGTCGAGGGGACTTCCTTGCCGCCCAGGAGTCCGGCCCGTACCAAATGGAATGTGTCGCCAGCGTGGATGCGCGAGCATGGTGCGCAGCGTGTCTCACGCCGATTTCCGCACCGCAGGGCCAGCACCCCGCCCGGTTCATCGGCGGTGGTGTAGACGCGCATTACGGCACCCGTGACAGCGTCGCGGGTTGTCGTCCGCCCAGCTAGGTAGATGGGATCGGCGCAGCCGCCGATGTTGTGGATTTGGTCGAGCCACCGGCGGAAACCGGGGGTGCCCACCAGTCGGATCATGTCGCGTTCAGTCTCAGAGAGCGTGCGAAGGCGCTCCGCGATTTCAAGTGCGGAGCGCCGCGCACGAGGGTTGTCCCATGGGGACGTCATGCGGCGGTGCCCTTTCTTGGTAGTCCGCCGCCATGGCGGAGAGACGGTCAGTGGCCAGGTACACGGGCATTGCTCCTCTAGGTGTGAGCTGGGGATTGTCACGCTGGGTTCGCGCCGGCGGTCACTGTCAGCTATCGGGCGTCAGCCCCGTGGCGGACGACGCCGACAGCAACGGCACCGCCGGAGACGGCCGCCCCGAGTGCGCTGCCGTAGCCGACCGCAGGCACGGCACCTCACATACAGGTGAGGCATCTTTCTCCCTCCCTGGATCCTTACTTCTGGTAGACCGCCCATTGCAGGAAATCCGTGATGGTAAGCCCCGGAGTGGTGCTTGCCATGGTGAATCCCCAGAGGAAGAAAAGGGCGCCCACCCACCAGACGACTTCACGGGACCGGAGAATCAGGATGCAGAGCAGCCCGACAGCGATTGCAATGGGCATTGCCTGTGCTTCAGTCAAGTCCGCCTACCTCCTTATTCACTGCGTCCATGGCACGTACCAGCGCGGGCAGATCTGGTGTCCGGTCGGCATTCCGCGCCGCGACTTCCCGAGCATCCGCAGTAGTGGTCAGTCGAGACCGCACACGGGCCCAGGTGCCGCCAACCGTCGTGATAGCGACGCCCTGTTCTTCCTCGGTGATCACTTGGGCCGCCACCACCGCGTCCTCTGCCAGGTCGCCAAGGGCCATTTCTGCGGTCTGCTGGTCATGCACTCGGTGGCAGATACGGCCGCCGAGCTGAGCCCGCAGAGCAGTCACCCCGGCCCCCAGCTCGGAGCCCATGCGCTGACCGGCGACCACCAGGTGCAGCCCCAAAGCCGCCCCAAGCTGTCCCAGCCGGAGCAGAGCCGTAGAGCACTCGGCCGCCTCTTGCCGACTGACCCGCGAACCGTCGACCAGGTACAGCTCGGCCAGCTCATCGACCAGGATCACGACCGGCACCGGCCGCACGTGCTCAGGCAGCTCCCAGATAGACCGGGCGCCAGCCCTACGGCAGACGGCCATGCGGTCCTGCGCCTCATCGAGGAGCGCCACCAGGAGCGCCAGCGCTTCCGTCCGGCTACAAGCCAGCGCGGACAGCCGCCGCTCGAACAGCGACAGCTCCATGCCGCCTTTGCAGTCGATCCCGACGAGCGCTACGGGCTGCGGTGCGAGCTCGGCCACCAGGGACGCGAGCAGAGTGCTTTTCCCGGATTGGGTCGCGCCGACCACCAGCCAATGCGGCACCTGTCGCATGTCGAGCGTCCAGCCCATGCCCAGCTCTGTACGGCCCACCTGCGCAGCAAGTATCCGCCCTGCGTGGCGCTTCGGCTCGGTGCCCGTAGCGGCCAGGGGGTCTCGCCAGGTGGCAGTGATCGTCACCTCACCACGCCGAAACGAGACCACGCGGACGGCATGCATCCGCCATGCGTGCGCCATCGCTGGTGCCGCTTCGATGTACGGAATCGGTGTCTGTCCGGGGTGCAGTTGCACCCGCACCACCAGGCCGTCTCGCGTAGGACGCGGCAGCCCTAGCCGAGGCGGGATCATCCGCACTGCCCGGCCAGTCACGATCAGATCGCGACCGACCAGAGCACGCGGCGGCTGACGTTGCACCGCCAGGTCGGCGTTCCGGGTGAACCGGCGCCAGGTGAACCGCATCCTGAACACCACAGCCGGGAAGCCACCCAGGTACCACCGCCACGGCAGCGCCCCCAGCCGCCGCAGCCCCCGAGGCATCGATGGCAGCCGATGTTCCCAGCGCGCCTGTGTCACGAAGGCCAGCAGGAGAAGCAGCCAGACCGTCAGCTCCCACGGCATCAGTGATCACCTCCGCGATCACTGCGTCCGCTCTTTCGGAGCGTCAGGAGCATGGTTCGCGCGTCATCGGCGGTCTGCTGAGCAGTGCGCGCCGTCAGCGCCATGATCTCGGCGACCAGCAGGCCGCCGTCCATAGCGGTCAGCAGATCATCGCAGCCGCTCAGCAGGCGGAGATTCCGCATCAGCCGCCTCACAACGACGTCGGACGATTCCACCACTTGTACCCCCCACTTCCAGAGCGCGTGATCATGGTTTGAGCGAGACTCGCGACCGCCAGCGCGACCCGCGCCAGCCGCTCACGATCACCCGCGTCCATCTGGTCGATGTCAGCCGCCTCCAACTGATCGGCCAGCTCACGGGCATGCCGCTTCAGGTCCGACCAGCCCACGAGAGCAGGCCGCAGCTCGGACGGATCAGGCATCAGCCATCACCGCCAGACTTGGCCCGGCCCGCGACCGGCGCTGTCTTCCCCCCGCTGTCCGCAGGGGTGATGGCCACAGCGCGGTAGCTTGTGCCGCGCCGACCGTCGATCTCCCAGGCCACCGCGACCAGGTCCTGAATCCAGACCCGCATGCCCTCAGCGACAGCAGGCGCCTCGCCCGGCACCACAACTTCAATGACATCCGCGCGCCGGGACTCCGGCTGACGGACCGAGACGCCGACCACGTACAGCCGACGCCCCTCCCGGTCCGTGCGGATCTCTCCTGTCTCCCGATTCACCCGAGGCTCAGGCGGCACGACGCACATCAATGCGCCCAGACGCCGCACGTCCACAGGGATGGTCTGCACGAGTTCACCTCTCTCTGTGGTCACACGAGCACCAGACCTCTCGTCCGGTTATTACTCGTACCAATGAGTGAGAGCATGCGCCGTGTTGACCCAAAGGGGCAAGCACTTATTCTGATGAGTGCACGTCCCCACCCACACAACCGAACCGAAGCCCGCCGCAGGGCCAGACCCCGAGGAGCACGCACATGCCGGGACGCCACAGCACCGCCCAGCCGTTGCACAGCGAACCCCGCTACCGCCAGCTCGCGCGGATCCTGGCCGACGCCATCGCAGAGGGCGAGGAGGGCGACTATCCCCCTGGCAGCCAACTGCCCTCTGAAACCGAGCTGCTGGAGCGATACGCCGTCTCTCGCAACACGGTGCGCCAGGCAGTTGCCGAGCTACGCCGGATGGGACTTGCGGTCAGCCAGCAGGGCAAAGGGACCTACGTCCGCCAGGAGCCCGAGCAGACCCACGCGATCAAGCGGACGTTGATCCGCAAGGGCAAGCGGCTGGAGCTAGGCCATCCAGGATTCGCCAAGGCCGAGACAGTCACCGTCACGCGCGGCCACGCACGCGGCACCATCGCCCGCCTCATCGGCCGAGGCGCCATCCACACCCTGACGGCGGAACGACTGATCATCGATGAAGAGACCGGAGTCCGGGCCGCCGCCATCAGCGTGATCCCATTCGACATCGCCGACGAGGTACCCGCCCTGGCGGACCGCCCCGACGCCCACCCCGAAGAGCTGTACGCCATGCTCACCGCCGCCGGACACAAGCTCGACTTCTGGGAGACCGTGACGGCCCGCAGCGCCCGTCCAGACGAACAGGCCGCCCTCATGGCCGACACCATCCTGATCACGCACCGCGTGACCGAAGACCAAGACGGCCGCGCGTTGCTCGTGGAGGAGCTGCGCATGAGCGCGGAGTCCGCCAGCCTCAGCTACCGCATCACCCCAACAACGCCCAAGCGCGGCTAGCGCGTCTAGATCTTCTTTACTTACTCAAGGGCGCGCCTAGCGGCGCGCCGGGCGGCCAAGCCGCCCCGGACGGGTACGGCCTGGCGGCCGATTCCGTCCGGACGGCCCCGCCGCCCGGCACCACCACAGACACCCCATGAACAGCCAGAAGCCCCCACGCACCGCGCGGGGGCTTTCTTTGTGCGGTCACAGGAGAGGCGGATCCCCTCCCGCGGATTCCACGAGGCACAGCGCCAACTGGCCCGTTCACGGCACCGATCAGCCGTTCCGCCCAGCAGCCCTCACCAGGCTCGGCACCGCACGCCAGTCACTCAGCAGGTGCACGAGTCCGCATGGTCGCGGGCAGCGAACTTGCTGGGCGCGAAGCCAGGGTTCATCTTGCGGCGACCGCACCCCGTGCACGTCACCCACTCACGCCCCCGCCTGTCCTTCTCGACTCGCACCGCGCCACGCCCGCGAGTCCGTAACGGCCGCTCAGGCTTGCGCCTTTCACCGAAGAACCTCATAACGACCTCCCTATGTCGTTCGGTCTCTGGCCATGCTCCAAGCCATCTGCCCCCACAGCAAGGGGCACTCTGAGGTTCCCCCGCAGTGCGGGAGTGGCTGACTAGCTGGTCAGAGCGGGTTGGCGTGGTTTCAGGTTCACTGGTTCGGTCGCTGCCTGGTCGGCG
>NZ_JBIADZ010000037.1:0-84675 GCF_042868035.1 Streptomyces sp. NPDC007875
CTGCAGCGTCGCCCCGATGTCCGCCGTCACCGTCGTCGTCATCGACTGCACCGAGATCGGAGCGTCGCCGCCCACGGCCACCGGACCGACCTGGAGGCGGCGCGAGACCCGGCGTGGTGCGAGCGGCCTGCCCGGCATGGCGGGCAGGCCGAGCGCGACCGGTTCCACTGAGCTCATCCCGTCACCCATTGCTTCCGGCGGCGGTCTCCCGGGCGGCGCGCAGCGACTCCTTGAGGGAGCCCATGGTCGCCAGGACCGCGGTGGGCTCATAGCCGCAGTGGGCCATGCAGTTGTCGCAGCGCGGGTCCTTGCCGCGGCCGTACTTGTCCCAGTCGGTCTCCTCGACCAGCTGGCGGTAGGTCGGGACATAGCCGTCGCTCATCAGATAGCAGGGGCGCTGCCAGCCGAAGAGCGAGTAGTTGGGGATGCCCCACGCGGTGCACGGGAAGTCCGCCTTGCCCTCGAGGAAGTCGAGGAAGAGCGGGCTGTGGTTGAGCCGCCAGCGGCGCCGGTTGCCTCCGGCGAACGCCTTGCGGAACAGCTCGCGGGTCTGCTCGACGCCCAGGAAGTGCTCCTGGTCGGGCGCCTTCTCATAGGCGTAGGCGGGCGAGATCATCATCTCGTCCACCTCGAGCTCGTCATTGAGGAAGTCGAGCACGTCGACGACGGTCTGCGGGGTGTCGGTATTGAAGAACGTGGAGTTGGTGGTGACCCGGAAGCCGCGCCGCTTGGCCTCCTTGATGGCCTCCACCGCCTCGTCGAACACCCCCTCCTTCGCCACCGATTCGTCGTGCCGCTCCCGCAGCCCGTCGATGTGCACCGCGAAGGCGAAGTACGGGGAGGGGGTGAACAGATGCATCTTCTTCCGCAGCAGCATCGCGTTGGTGCACAGGAAGACGTACTTCTTCCGCTGCACCAGCTGCCGTGCGATCTCATCGATCTGTGGGTGCATCAGGGGCTCGCCGCCCGCGATGGACACCATCGGCGCACCCGACTCCAGCACCGCGCCCACCGCCTGGGCGACGGGCATGCGCTGCTTGAGGACCCCTGCCGGATGCTGGATCTTTCCGCAGCCCTCGCACTTGAGATTGCACGCGAACAGCGGCTCGAGCTCGACGATCAACGGGAACTTGTCCCGCCGCTTGATCATCTTCTGTTCAAAGAGATACGTCGCGACCCGGATGGTCTGGCGGAGAGGCATGGCCATCTAGCTCACCTCCTGGGAGCAGCGAAGAACGGTGCCAGTGAAAGAAAGCAGGAAGAACGGTCCGCAATACCCGGAAAGCTGATATTCCACCGCGCAGCGTGCCGATACGGACGAGTTCATGTTCAGGAGCGTCCACGACCACCCGGACGGCCGCAACCGGACGGACGCCGTGGCTGACGGCGGTGCGCAGGGTCGCGGCGGACTCCATGTCCACCGCGATGGCGCCGGTGCCGTGCAGTGCGGCCCGCTCCGCGCCGCGCACCACATGGTCGGAGCCCACGACCGGGCCGATGTGAACTCTCCAGCGGGGGCCGCCGGAGAGCGGACGTGACAGGGCGTCGGCGAGGATCCGGGTGCCGGTGCATACGGTGCGGCCCGCCGGATCGCGGGTCTCGTCGGCGACAACGAGGTCCCCGGGGTGCATCCCGGGGGCCAGTCCGGCGCAGAAGCCGGTGGCGATGACGGCGGTGCGCGACTCGCGAGGCTCGCCGGACACTCCGCGCCACGCCCCGGGCTCACCGGACCTTCCGGTCAGCGCCCGGGTCACGGCGCGCTCGGCCGACTGCGGCCCCATGCCCGTGCGGAGCACGGTCACGGGCCCGGCGGCGCCGGGCCCGGCGCCGGCGCCGCGCAGGGCGAACCGCTCGATGCCGAGCGCACAGGCGATCAGCAGCGGAGCACCGCCGGCCTCCGGGGCCGGGTCGGCGGACATCAGCCGCTCCGCGGTCGCGCCCCGGTGGGCTCGCCGTGGACATACCGGCCGAGTGCCGTGACCGGGAAGACCTGCCGGTACAGGTGGTAGTTGATGGAGAAGTCCCAGGGGAAGCCGGTGCCGGTGAAGTACGGCTCGTCCCAGGAGCCGTCCTCCCGCTGAGTCTCGGTGAGCCAGGTGACCCCACGCTCGACGGCCGCGCCGTCCCGCTCCCCCGCCGCCAGCAGCGCGAGCAGCGCCCACGCCGTCTGCGAGGCGGTGGAGGCCCCCCGGCCCATCCACTCGGCGTCGAGGTAGGAGCGCTGGTCCTCGCCCCAGCCGCCGTCCTCGTTCTGGACGCTCTCCAGCCAGCGGACGGCCCGGCGGACCGCCGGATGGGAGGCCGGGACACCCGCGGCGATCAGCGCGGGGACGACGGAGCCGGTGCCGTAGACGTAGTTGGTGCCCCAGCGGCCGAACCAGGCGCCGCTCGGCTCCTGCTCGGACAGCAGCCAGGCGATACCGCGCCGGGTGCGGGCGTCGTACGTCCTCCCTTCGTGGGCGAGCATCTCGACGACATGCGCGGTGACATCGGCCGACGGCGGGTCGACGACCTCACCGAAGTCGCAGAACGGCAGCTTGTTGGGCAGCGGGCTGGTGTTGTCGACGTCGAACGCGCCCCACGCCCCGTTCTTGGACTGCATGCCCAGGGTCCAGCGCATGGCGCGCCGCACGGCCGCCTCGATCCGCTCGGGCTCGGGGTGGTCGACCCGGCGAAGCGCCAGGACGACCTCGGCCGTGTCGTCGATGTCGGGGTAGTTGTCGTTGTGGAATTCGAACGCCCAGCCGCCGGAGGGGAGGCCGGGCCGCCGCACCGACCAGTCGCCGGGCCGGTCGATCTGCTCGGCCAGCATCCAGTCGGCGGCCTTGACCAGCGCCGGGTGGTCCGGGGCGAGCCCGGCGTCGGCGAGCGCGATGGCGGCCAGGCAGGTGTCCCAGACCGGGGACTGACAGGCTTCGATCATCCGGCTGCCGTCCTCGCGCCACACCGCGAAGCGGTCGAGGGACTCCAGACCGGCGCGCATCACCGGGTGGTCGAGGTCGTAGCCGAGCAGATGGAGGGCGATGACGGAGTAGACGGCGGGTGGCTGGATGCCGCCCCAGCAGCCGTCGTTCTCCTGCCGCTCCACGATCCAGCGGGCGCAGGAGCGCAGCGCGGCCCGGCGCAGCGGGCGGAAGGCGACCTTGTGGTAGGCGTGCAGGGCCCGGTCCAGCCGCTGGAAGGCGCCGTCCCAGGAGGCGATGGGGGCCGGCGGGCGGGGCGGATTGGGTCTGCGGGGGTCGGTGTGGAGCTCGTCGAGAGGGAAGGGGGCCGGGCGCACCGGGCGTTTGGCCGAGACGATGGTGAGGGGCACGATGGTCTGCCGGGCCCAGCAGCCGAAGTCGTAGATGTTGAGCGGCAGCCACTTCGGGAAGTAGATGATCTCCGGTGGCAGCTCGGGCAGGTCCTCCCAGCGCCACCAGCCGAAGAGGGCCAGCCAGATCCGGGTGAACACCCTGCCGGCCGCGATGCCGCCCCGGGAGCGCACCCAGGCGGAGGCGGCGGCCATATGGGGCGCGTCGGGCTCGTCCCCGGCCAGCCGCAGGGCGACATACGCCTCGATGGTGGTGGAGAGCTCGGGCGGACCGCCGTGGAAGGAGGCCCAGGTGCCGTCGGCGGCCTGCTGGGAGCGCAGGAAGCGGGCCGCGGCGTCGAGGGTGTCGGGGTCCTGGATACCGAGGAACTGCCGGAGCATCAGATCCTCGGCGTCCATGGTGACGTTGGTCTCCAGGTCGCCCTTCCACCAGCCCCGCTCGTCCTGGCGGGACAGCAGGTGCTCCACCGCACGGGCCGTCGCCTCACGGGCGACACTTAAGGTCTTGGACTCGGATGACTCGGAGGGTTGGACGGTCGGTGTCGCTGTCATGGCTTCCCCTCTGCAGTGTGCTCATCTGCCGTCTTTGGGGCTTCCGTCGGCCGGCACCCCGGCTGGATGCCGGCCGGCGACTGCGAACTAGCGGTCCATGGCGATCATCTCTCTCGTACGACGACGAAATCGGCGAGCGCCACGAACCGCGCCTGGATCTCGGCGGACATGTCCACCGAGTCCAGCGCCTCCATGGCGGTCGCATGCTGTCTGCGGGCCTCCTGGGAGGTCCAGTCCCGGCCACCTGATTGTTCGATCAGCGCGGCGCGGACGGCGAACTCCTCCTCCGAGAAGTCGGCGAACTCCTCTTCCGGCTTGTGCGCGTCGGCCGCCAGGATCTGGGCGAGCCGCTCGGAGTCGGGGCCCCCGGCGGAGAGCGCGGCGACCACGGGGAGGGACTTCTTGCGCTGGCGCAGATCGCTCCAGGTCCGCTTGCCGGTCGCCTCCGGGTCGCCCCAGATGCCGAGCAGGTCGTCGACGGCCTGGAAGGCGAGGCCCAGGTGGTAGCCGTAGCGCTCCAGGGTGTCGGCGGTGTGGTCGTCGGCGCCGCCGAGCACGGCGCCGATGGAGGCGGCGCAGGCGAGCAGGGCGCCGGTCTTGTTGCCCTCCATCTCCAGGCACTCCTCGACGGTGACCCGCTCGCGGTGCTCGTAGGAGATGTCCTGGGCCTGGCCGTCGATGAGTTTGCGGGTGGCGGCGGTGAGCCGGCGGGTGGCCCGCCCGGCGTCCGCGGTGCCGAGCTCCAGCAGTATCTCGTTGGCCAGGGCGAACAGGGCGTCACCGACCAGGATGGCCTGGGCCGGGCCGTGCACCTTCCAGACGGTGTCGCGGTGGCGGCGCTGCTCGTCCCCGTCCATCAGGTCGTCGTGGAGCAGCGAGAAGTTGTGCACCAGCTCGACCGCGACCGCGCCGGGCACCCCGGCCTCGGGGGCGGCGCCCGCCGCCTCGGCCGACAGCAGGGCGAGCGCGGGGCGCACGGCCTTGCCGCCGTCGCCCTCGGCCGGGTTGCCCTCGGCGTCGATCCAGCCGAAGTGGTACGCGGCGACGGTGTCCATGGGCGGGGCCAGCCGGTCCACGGCGGCGCGCAGCACCGGTGTGGCGAGCGTGCGGCCGCGCTCCAGCAGCGCCATGACTCCTGCGGTGTCGACAGCTGGGGTCGCCGGGGTCACGGTCTCTCCTCTGTTCTTGGTGGTGGTGCTCATGCCGCCTCCTTGGGCGTCTCCCCGCCAGGGGCGGGGAGAGGGTTCACATGCGAGCGGCCGAGGTGGCTGAGGGCCGCCCGGGCGGCGGAAAGACCGCTGCGCACGGCGCCCTCCATGGTCGCGGGCCAGCCGGTGGCGGTCCACGCGCCGGCCAGGTAGAGGCCGGGCGCGTCGGTCGGGGCGGAGGGCCGCAGAAGGCCGACGCCGGGGACGGGGGCGAAGGTGGCGGTGCGCTCCCGGGTGACGAAGAAGTCGCGCACCCCTGCCCCGCGGGCGACCGGAAGCAGCCGCTCCAGCTCGGGCAGATAGCGGTCGCGCAGCTCGGCCACCGGGCGGTCGATGTCGTCGTACGCGGCGGACTGCGACACCGCCAGGTACTGGCTGTCCCCGGCGCCGGGCGCGTCCCTGAGCCCCGAGGCGTCCGTACGGTCGAAGACCCACTGGACGGGGGAGCCGATCGCGGCGAAGAAGGGGCGGCGCAGCACCGTGCGGTCGTAGATCACATGCAGATTGAGGATCGGCGCGGTGCCGATGCGCAGCAGCTTGCCGGGGTCCTTCAGGGCGCCGTCGGGCAGCAGGGCGTGTGCCTCGCGCTGCGGGACGGCCAGTACGAGAACGTCCGCGCCATCCGCCTCGGCCGGCGGCTCGTCCCCCGGCCGCCCGGCCATGGCCACGCTCCAGCGGCCCTCGGGGGTGCGGGCCACGGCGGTCACCCGGGTGCGCAGCTCGGTCGTCACGCCCGCCGCGTCCAGGGCGCGGCGGGCGTGGGTGTGGTGCAGGTCGCCGAGCGGGGCGCGGGCCCAGCCGATGTCGGCGGCGTCGGGCCGGGAGAGCAGCCCGGTCTTGAAGACCATCGCGGCCAGGCCCAGCGAGACGTTCGGCGCGGTGGCGTTGAGCGTGGCCACGCCGACCAGGTCCCACAGCGCCTCGACGGCGCGCGGCGACTGGCCGTGGCGGCGCAGCCAGCCGGCGAAGTCCACCGCGTCCAGCGCCGGGTCCTGGGGGTCGAGCCGGCCCAGGGCGAGTGCGGCGCGGCCCACCTGGGCGCGCTCGACGAGGGAGAGATGGGGGTAGGTGGCCAGGCTCTCGGACAGATGGAGCGGCACCGGCAGGGCGGTGCGGCGCAGCCGGCCGAGCCGCCGCCCGCTCCGCCCCTGGGCGTCGAGGACGGGGATGTCCAACCGGCCCTGGAGCGGGGCGAGTCGGGCGGCGCCGACCCGGTCCAGGAACCACTGGTAGGCGGTGCAGCAGCGCAGGTGGACATGCTGGCCGTTGTCGACGGTCAGCTCACCCGCCGGGGAGGAGCGGTGGAAGGAGAAGGCAAGGCCGCCCAGCCGGGGGCGGCCCTCGACCAGGGTGACCCGCAGCCCGGCGTCGGCCAGCGCGAGCGCCGCCGCCGTACCGGCGAGCCCGCCGCCGATCACCAGCGCGCTCCGCCCGGCGGGGCTGCGTCTGGCGGCCGGGGCGGAGCCCAGGGTCGAGTGGGTCACACCGGCCTCCCGGTGCCGCGGCGCTCGACCGCGCGGGCGTCGAGCCCGGCCAGCCCGCGCACCGCCACATACGCCTTCTCGTGTCCCGGCAGCGAGACGCGGCCGCGCAGGACGGCCGCGGGATCCTTGGCGATCCGGTCCAGGAGTCTGCTGTAGATGCCCGCCATCGCCGACACACACGCCCCGCTGCGCCGGTCCAGCAGCGGCAGCAGCCGGAAGCCCTCGGCGAAGAGCGCCCTGGCCCGGCGCACCTCGAAGTGGACCAGGCCGGTGAAGTCGGCGTCGGGCGGTGCGGTGGAGCCGCGGAACGCGTCGGCGCAGCCGAATTTGGCGAGGTCGTCGGCGGGCAGATAGGTGCGTCCGGTGGCGGCGTCCTCGCGGACGTCCCGGAGGATGTTGGTCAGCTGCAGGGCGAGCCCGAGGGTGTCGGCGTAGTACGGGGCGCGCTCGAGCTCGTCCTCGCTGTGGCCGGTGCCGGGGGCGGTCCCGAAGACGCCGAGCGACAGCCGTCCGATGGCGCCCGCCACACAGCGGCAGTAGACCTTGAGGTCGTCCCAGGTCTCGTAGGTCTGCCCGGCCACGTCCATCAGCACGCCGTCGATCAGCTCGTCCAGCGCGTCGAGCGGGATCGGGAAGCGGTGTGCGGCATGGGCGAGGGCGACGGCGACGGGGTCGGTGTCGTCCTCCTCGATCCCGCCGCCCCGCATCCGGTCCAGCAGGGCGCGGGTGTCCGCCAGCCGGGTCCGCTTGGCCTCCGGGTCGAGGGGGCCGTCGCCGATGTCGTCGACCCGGCGGGAGAAGGCGTACAGGGCCGACATCGCATGGCGCTTCTCCGTCGGCAGCAGCCTGATGCCGTAGGCGAAGTTGCGGGCCTGGTGCCCGGTCACGGCCTCGCAATAGCGGTACGCCGCGAGCACTGGCGCGGACGCGTGCGGAGATCCCTTCACGGTCCGGCTCACCCCTCTCTTCGCAGTGTCGCCCCCACCTCGCGCAGCAGGCTGAGCTTGGTGGGCCTGGGCGGTCCAGGGAGTACGTCATGTCCCGCGGCCGCGACCGCCCGCAAGGCGGCCCGCCCCCCGGCCACGAATCCGGCGAGCAGCACCTTGAGCCTGCCGTGGACGCTACCCACCAGGGGGGTGCCTTCATTCAGCAGGGCAGCGGCGCGTTCCGCCTCCTTCGCGACCAGCGCGCGCAACCGTACGCCGCCCCTGGGGGCGGCGAGGTCGGCCTCGGTCACGCCGAAGCGTTTCATGTCCTCGGCGGGCAGATACACACGGTCCCTGCGGAGGTCCTCGGCCACGTCCTGCAGATGCTCGACGATCTGCAGGGCGGTGCAGATGGCGTCCGAGTGGCGGATCCGCTCGGGGCTCGCGGTGCCGGTGATGCCGAGGACGAGCCGTCCGACCGGGTTGGCGGACAGCTCGCAGTAGTCGAGCAGCTCCTGGTAGGTGGCGTACCGCCGGATCCGCTGGTCCTGGCGGTTGGCCTCGATCAGACCGCGGAAGGGCTCGGGGGTGAGCCCATGGCGGTGGACGGTGGGGCGCAGGGCCGCCAGCAGCGGATGGCGCGGCTCCGCGAAGGGCTGGAAGACCCGGTGGAGGTCGGTCTCGAACGCGTCCAGCATCGCGAGCGCGTCGCCCGCCTGGTCGCGGTCGAGCCCGAGCAGCTCGGCGTCGGCGCCGCCGGGGGCCAGATCGCCGTCGCCGATGTCGTCCACCAGCCGGGCGTAGCCGTAGACGGCCATCAGATCGGTGCGCCAGGCGCGGGGCAGGAAGAAGGGGGCCACGGGGAAGTTCTCGTGGGCGGCCTTGTCGAGCACGGCACGAGCGGCTTCCTGCCCGCCGCTGTGGCTGCTCGACGTGGTATGGGACCCGCTGCGCTCGTCCTCGACGGTCACCGTGGACAGCCAGGCGTACGGGCGAGACCCAGAACGCCACGTGGATCCCGGCGACCGGGCCCCGCGGGAGCGCTGGAGATGGGCCGTCTAGCCAATGCCGTCACATCCCCCGTTCTACACCGGTTACCAGGGTCGGCACGATCCGGACACGCCGCTCCGTCTTGTCAACGGGCTCCGGCGCCTAGCCCCCGAACAGGGGACAACGGCCCGGCTCCGGCATGATCCGGACGGTGATTGCCACAGCTTACGCCTCTCGGTGTACAGGTGTACGGGGCGATACCCCGATGTGACCTCCGATGTGGCGCCGGGCGGGTGACCGGCGAACGCCCCCGGACCGGTCTCCGGGGGGCCATCGCGTGGCCTCAGACGACCTCTTCGTAGAACTCGGCGATGTCCAGCACCCGGCACAGATCGCGGAGCTCGAACTCGAAGAAGTGCTGGCCCTCGGAGAGCGCGAAGGACATATGGCCGAGCGCCTCCATGGAGATCACCCCGTACAGCCGCACCCAGCAGCGGAGCATCACGGCGATGGCACCGGGGGGCATGTCGACGTCCTGGTCCTCGCTGAGCGCGGTGAGGGTGGTCGCGAGCCCGGGGTCGAGCTCCTCGACCTCCGGGGCGGGGAAGCCGCGCACCCGCCACAGATCGGCGACCAGATCGGAGTAGACGGAGCCGAAGACCCAGCTCATATGGCGCTCGGGCTTGGTCTCCTCACGGCCGAGCCCCGGGGCCCACGGGCCGAGGATGAGCCCGAACTCATGGGGGTGCTTGATCGCCCAGACGCGCAGCGCCCGGGCGCCGCTGATCCACCGGCGGCCCGGCTCCTCCTCGGGGTGCTGACCGAGGACCCCCCGCATGAAGCGGGCCATCTCCTCGAAAATGTCCACACGCAGCTGAAGGATCAGCGCATCCCGACTACTGAAGTAGCGGTAGACGGCCGGCGCGGTCATGCCCATCTCACGCGCGATGGCACGGATGGTCACATTTTCCGGGCCCTCCTGAACCAGGAGCGTCCGGGCGACGTCCTTGATTTCACGGATGGTCGCGATGCGCAGGCGCTCGCGCCGTGAGTACGGTGCGACGTGCGCTTCCCCTGGCGACACGCGTCCCCCTCCCTGATGCTGCGCCGCTCGACAACCCGGCGTACACGCACACGATACAGCGCCTCCGTTTAGTGAACAGCGACGGTGACGGTGGCTCTGGTTCAACTGCTAGTCCCCCGACCCTGCCACAGATCCGCGGGGTTGCCCCGCCGGATGGCTCAGCGACCACCGTCCGGGTCAGCGGACGACGCGGGGGAGCGTCCGTACATACGTCGGACATTCATTCGGGAAGAAGGCGCCTGAGTACTCTCGCAACGGCCGGAGAATCACCGATCGGCGCACTCGGCGCCGCCCCGCGGTAAACGCGCTTAGCGGAGGTGAGATTGAGTTCTCGCCCGCCTCGGCCGGTGCGGGGAAACGGCCCGCCCCACCCGTTCCACCAGGAGCGGAGAGAAAACCGACCGGTCGGCACCGTGGATTTCCACTTCGGCCCGCCGGGAGAGCGCCGAACGCCGGGGGAAAACGGGTCGCGGCATTCCGGTCGGCGGCGCCCGGGCGTTCGGCCGTCCCGGGGTTTCCGCGGCTCAGCCGGAGGATGTCGCCGTGACACGGGATCGCGGCCACGCGGTTCGCCAGGAGCCGATCCACTCACGCCGTCCGGCCCATACGAATAGGATGCGGCCGAAGCAAGGGTGGTTACCTCAAGAGCGATACCGCCCTTGTCTCCCATATCCGGGCAGTCGGGCCGCGCGCTTTCGCGATGAGGCCAGGTCGGCTCCGAGAAGCCCGGACCGGGCGGTTCCCACGGACCCCGCCCCTCGGATCCTCCCGCGCCTCGCCTGTTTTCTCGTCAACATCACGACGAGACGCGCTTTCCCCGAAAAGCGCCCGCGCCTCGTCGATAACGATCTCCCGCCATGGCTCCCCGCCTCTGGTGGGGACGCCTTCTTTACCGCGTCTGTTCGGTTCGCATTCGATCAGCGGTTCACTCCGTGAGAGCCCATGACGCGGTATCCCGGGCGAGATCGTCCGCGCGAAATCAGGGAAGGCGACGGGGTCGCTCCCGGCCCGGAACTCAGCTTCCGCTTACGCCTTCGGACCGCGGTGGAAGGGGCACTCCCGCCCATGATCACCGCGTTGCGCGCGCCCGCCGCCTTCTCCCCGACGGCCGCGGAGCACACGGTGGCTGCCGATCGCCCATAGCGGCGCGCTTCCCAACTCGCCCTCCCCCGAGGCGTTTACGGATTTTTTACCACCCGTACAGCCATCCGGAAGACGGGAAAGGACCGGTTCGGCCACCAACGGGTGGGTCGGACCGGATCCGGGTGACGGCCGGGCCTACGGGTGGTGGGGGCAGGCGGCGGGTCCGGCGGGGGCGGTCCGCCGGGACGGGCGGGGCTCGGCGGTGCTCCGCTCGCGCGGGGTCACCGTCACCATCACGTTCTGCAGCGGCCGCAGCGAGATCACCGGCGACCCGTACCTCAGCTCGGTCCCCGGGATCCGGCTGATCCGGAAGCGCTGGTTCACCATGGCCACGATGATGCGCAGCTCCAGCAGCGCCATGAAGTTGCCGACGCACTGCCGGGGCCCCGAGCCGAACGGGAGATACGCCATCCGCGGCCGCTCCTTGATGGCCTGCGGGGTGAACCGGTACGGGTCGAAGGCCAGTGGGTTGTCCCAGTGGCGCGGGTTGTGGTGGGAGACCAGCGGGGACAGCAGCACCGAGGAGCCCGGTTCGATGTCATAGCCGCCGAGGGTGTCCGCGCCCACCGCCGCCCGGGGGAAGATCCAGATGGGCGGGTGCATCCGCAGGCTCTCGTCGACGACCATCTTGGTGTACGTGAGCGACTCGGCGCTCGCCGCGTCCGGCAGCCCGCCCCCGAGCACCGTGGCGATCTCGGCGTCCAGTTCCTCCTGGACCCCGGGGTGGCCGGCGATCGACAGCAGCGTCCAGCACAGGGAGACGGCCGTGGTCTCATGGCCGGCCAGATAGACGGTGAGCAGCTCGTCCTTGATCTGCTGATCGGTCCAGGGCTCACCGGTGGCCGGGTCGGTGGCCTGCTCCATCAGCGCGATCAGCGGCCCCTCCCCCGTCTCCGCGTAGCTCCGGCGCACATCGGCCACGATGCGGTCGAAGACCCGGTGGATCCTGAGGATCTTGCGCTGACGGTCCGTCGGCACCCACGAGGGCAGCATCTCGGTGGCGGTGCCGCGCCGGAACATCACCTCCACCACATCGTCCACGATCGTCTTGAGCATGGCCGAGTCCGGCCTGATGTCGTAGGCGAACAGCGAGCGGCTGAGGGTGACCAGGGTCAGCCGCAGCATGTCGGTCATCAGGTCGACCGGCTCACCGGCGGCGGCCTTTGCCTCCCAGGTCTCCAGCATCTCCTCGGTGGCCCGGATGATGTTGGGGATGATGTCGGTGATGGCGTTCTTGAGGAAGACCGGCTGCACCGCCCGCCGGTGGGCGCGCCAGAACTCGCCGTCGGTGGTGAGCAGTCCCTTGCCCATGACCACGCCGAACTGCTCGTAGAGCGGGCCGCGGACATAGTTGCCGTTGTTCTCCACCAGCACCCGGCGCACCGCCTCGGGCTTGGTCACCTGGTGCACCAGGAAGGGGCCGAGCCGCATCCGGACGATCTCGCCGTGGTCGCGCTGCAGACCGAGGAGGAATTCGGCGGTGTTCCGCTTCCAGGGGCCCAGACTGCCCATCAGCGGGACGCCCTTGGGGCCGGGTGCCAGGCGCGGTGCGGAGGTCGCTGTGGTCATCGGTGGTCTCCTTGCTTTCGCGGCCGCGGCCCGCGGGGCACCGGAAAGAGGCGGCGCACGAAGAGATGGTCGAAAAGGGCGTCGGGCGCGAGGCGCCGCAGGGCGATCGTGCTGTGGGCGAGGAGCCCGACGGGGTAGCGGGCGCGCGGCCGGGAGCCGCGGGCGCCCTTCGCCACCACCTTCGCCACCCGCCGGGCCACGTCGTCGGACTGGATCGCGAAGGTGCCCGCCAGGGTCCGGCGGCTGCCGGTGTAGATCGCCTCGAAGTACTCGGCGCTCTCCCGGCGGAAGGTCTCGTACGTCCGGCTCACCGGTCGCAGATTGGCGACGTAGGTGGCGCCGAAGCGGGTGGTGCGCACCGGGCCCGGCTCGACGAGGACGACCCGCACCCCGAAGTCGGCCACCTCGTTCCGCAGGGAATCGCTGAGCGCCTCCACGGCGTGCTTGGTGGCGTTGTAGAAGCCCGAGCCGGGGACGGCGTAACGGCCGAAGATGGAGGAGATGTTGACGATGGTGCCGCCGCCGTGGGCGCGCATCGCGGGCAGCACCAGCTGGCTGAGCCGGACCAGTCCGTACACATTGGTCTCGAACTGCTCGCGCACCTCGGCCATGGAGGCTTCCTCGATACAGCCCGACATGGCGTAGCCGGCGCTGTTGACCAGCGCCCCGACCGCGCCGTGCTCCGCCTCGACCTTGGCGACCGCGGTGGCCATGGACTCCTCGTCGGTGACGTCCAGCGCCAGAGTGCGGATGCCGAGCGCCGCGAGCTCATCCAGCGTCTCGGGCCGCCGCGCGGTGGCGTATACGGCATGCCCGGCCCGGTGCAGCCGCAGCGCGCACGCGCGGCCGATGCCGGAGGAGCAGCCGGTGATGAGGACCGGGAGGCCGGCCCCGGCGCCCGGGGCCGGCGAGCGGCCGGTCACGCGGGGGGCGCGTCGAACGCCCCGAGCTGGGTGGCGAGGTCGTAGCTGTCCATGGAGAACCAGCTCTCCACGATCTTGCCCTCGTCGTTGAACTCGTCGATGACGATGCCGGGGATCTCCAGCGCGCGGCCCTGCGCCGGGATGATGCCCGCGTAGGGGTCGCCGGTGTGGGTGCCGCGTGCGGTGAACCGGCTGACGACCTTGTTCCCGTCCAGGATCCAGTCGTTCACGGTGACCTGGAGGTCGGGGAAGGAGGCGCGCTGCAGCCGCACCCACTCCTTCAGGTGCTCCACGCCTTCCTTGCCGTTCTCGGCGGTGCCGTGGCTGATGTGGTCCTCGGTGGCGCCCTCGTAGATGACGTCCAGATTGCCCTTGTTGAGGCACTGCTCGTAGTAGCGCTCGAGGACGGCCTTGTTCTGTTCGGGAGTGGACATGGGGTTCCCTTTCTATTCCGTCGTGTTTCCCAGCGGGCCGGAGAGTCCCGAGACGGTCGCCACGGGGTCTCCGGAGTCTGCGTCGGTGATCCGCCAGACGCCGAGCGAGGGATCGCCCTCGACGCGGGTGGGGCCGCGCTCGGCGGAGTGCGGTGTGATGCGGCCGAGGATCAGTGGGTCCGCGGTGACCGAGAGCCCGTCGCCCTGGGTGGTGCACCGCCGCACCACGTTCTCCAGCGCGGCGACCGGAAGGGCCGTCCCGGGCACGAGGGGTGTCGCCCACAGGTCGGCCGGCAGGCATCGCGGGACCTCGGCCACCAGCCGGCCCTCCGGCTCCACCCCCCATGCGCAGAGCGGCACCACGGCGCCGCGCCAGTGCAGGAACGGCGGCCCGGAGCGGAGGGTGGTGGTCTGCTGGACGGTGGGGCTCGGCGGGGCGGGCGGGCGGGGCGCGCCGGTCTCGTGGACGATGCGCAGGCTCGCCTCGGCGCTGTCCCCGGCCCCCTCCCGGCGGTAGCGGACCTCGACGATCCAGTTGTGCCCCTCGTGGAAGCCGCGGGTCTCACGGACCAGCCGGATCGCGGGGCCGTCCAGGCGCAGCAGCGACAGCGGCACCACGATCTCCTCCAGGAGACCGGCCGTGAGCGCCGGGAAGTCCTCCGGGACGATCCATTCGGCGGCCCGCAGGGCGTTCTCCAGCAGGAGGGAGGGCGGCAGCGCGGGGGCGCCGTCGATGCGGAAGTCGCCGAGCGCGGGGGTGTGTCCGGGGTCGAGGACGACGCGTGCCGTCATATCGGCGTGCGGCTGGTAGGCGGTCACCTCGCCGAGGTGAAAGATCTTCGGATAGGCGGTGGCGAAACCGGGCAGCGCGGGCACCACCGGATAGCCGATGGCCTGGCCCGGGTCGATGGCCTGGCCCAGCGGTCCGACGAAGGTGACCTCGCCCTCGGAGGCCCCCAGCAGTTCGGCCCGCCAGCGCTCCAGCCCGTCCGCCACGTCGATCGCGGCCATGTAGCGCAGGGTGGCGGCGAAGTTGGCGATCAGCCCGATGCGGTCCCAGGTGGGCCAGGCGAGGGTCATCACGGGGAACGCGGCCCGGCGGGCGGCCCACTGGCCGAGCCGGGCCAGCCCGTCGTTGGCCGCGGCGTATTCGAGCTGGCCGACCATGCCGCCGAGGCGTCCGGTGAGGGAGCCGACGCTGCAGAAGAACTTCAGGTCGCGGTCGCGCACCTCCTCGAAGACGTTGAGGAAGCCCTCGATCTTGACCTCGACGGTGCGCAGGATCTCCTCGTCGGTCTTCTTCGGCAGCCGGGCGGAGGTGTCCACTCCGGCGTTGTGCACCACTCCGGCGAGCCTGCCGCCCTCCTGCGCGTCCTCGCGCCGGATGAGCTGGCGCACCTGGGCGCGGTCGGTGAAGTCGCAGCGCGCGTACGCGATGCGCAGCCCCTCCCGCCGGGCGCGGGTCAAATGGGTGGCGAGCTCCCACAGCCGGCGGGTGCGGGCGAGCCGGGCCCGGGTCTTCGCGGGCGACTCGCCCTTCGCGCGGCCCGCCCAGACCTCCTTCTCGTACCGCTTCCACCCGGCCTCGTCCACGCCGAACCAGGGCTCGTCCCCGCTCGGGAACGGCTCCCGGCCGGTGACCACGACCCGTACGCCGTGCCGGGCGGCCAGCGAGCGGGCCAGCTCCCAGCCGATGCCCCGGCCGCCGCCGGAGATCAGCACGGTGTCCTCGGGACCGAGGGTGAGGGCGGGCGCGGCCACGGGCCGGTCCTCGGGGGTGAGGGTGAACCGGCGGCCGTCCCGGTGGCCGACCTCGATCTCGCCGGTGCGGCCGAGTTCGGCGGCGACGATGCCGGGCAGGTCGGCGGAGGCGGCCAGGTCGATGTCGACGACGCGGGCGTTCACGTTGGGGAACTCCCGGTGCAGGGTCTTGGCGAGCCCCGCCCAGATGCCGCCCAGGGGCTGCTCCAGACCGTCCCGCGGATGCTGGCCCATCCCGCCGCCGAGGTAGCTGACGGCGAGATAGAACAGCCGGTCCGCGGTGGTCTCCGCCGCCCAGTCGTCGTATACGCCGCGCAGCGCGGTCACGGTCTCGGTCAGCGCCTCCCGCCAGGCCCCGGCGAAGGCGGCGGGGTCCGGGTCGTGGGCCCGGCCCACGGTGAGGTCGACGATGGCGTCCACGGGGCCGGGGCCGTCCGGCTCCCGGCGCACCAGCGCGCCGTGTTCCTTCAGTTCGCGCTCCACACCGGCGGCGATGTCCTCCTCGCCGCCGATCAGCAGCACCCGCGTCCCGGCGAGCCGGGGGTGCGGCCCGGCGGGGCGCGGCAGCTCGGTGAGCCGCCATACCATCCGGGTCACCGGCTGGACCGGCGCTTCCTCGGCCACGGTCATGTCCGGTCCTCCCCCGCTGCTGCCTGTTCGACGGGGACGGCCTCGCCGGTCTCGGCGTCGATGTAGCCGA
This sequence comes from Streptomyces sp. NPDC007875, assembly GCF_042868035.1. Taxonomy (NCBI): domain Bacteria; kingdom Bacillati; phylum Actinomycetota; class Actinomycetes; order Kitasatosporales; family Streptomycetaceae; genus Streptomyces; species Streptomyces sp. NPDC007875. The sequence goes on from NZ_JBIADZ010000037.1 coordinate 16,088, forward strand.
TGAGGGTGGCCCGCATGTCCTTCATCTGCAGGAGCATCCGGCCGTCGGGCCGCACGGCGACGAAGCGGTTGCTGATGGCGTCGGCCGTCAGATCGAAGCCGGGCGGGGTGACGAAGAGGTCGACGGCCTCCCCGGAGGCGGCCAGATCGTGGTCGCTGATCTCCTGGTACAGATCGATCCGGCGGATCGACAGCGGCGCTGCCACCGGCACCAGATGCCCGTCGACCAGGTCCAGCACCCCCACCCGGGCCAGCCCGTCGAGCAGGATGGACGGCACGGTGAATTGGGACCACACCGGGTCGCCGGCCGGGATGTCGGGCGCGTAGCGGGCGCGCTTGCCGCGGGGGTGGATCCGGGTGTCGGTGGTGGAGACGAAGGGGCCGGTCAGCCGCACCGGGGAGCCGGGCTGATGGTACGGGTCGGGCACCGGGGTCTCCTCCCCCGCCGGCCACTCCTCCCAGCGCGGCGCGGTGGGCGCCTCGGTGTCCAGCAGCACCCGGGCCACGAAGTGGACCCGGTCCTTGACCAGGACCACTCCGCTGGGCGCCACCACGTCCTCGGTGATCCGCACCTGGACGACGGTCACCTCGCCGGGGCTGTCGACCAGCTCGGCGCGGATGCGCCTCGGACCTGCCGGGAGGTCGCGGTAGACCCGCAGGAAGTGCTCGAAGCGCAGGTCCTCGAAGGCGATCACCCGCTTGCCGGGGACCAGGGCGCGGGCGGCCTCGGCGGCCAGTTCGGTGACGAAGGTGCCGGGCAGGGTGGCCTCGCCGCGCACCGTGTGGTGTTCGAGATAGCCGTCGGTCTCCAGGTCGAAGGCGCACTCGTAGACCACGGACCGCTCATCGGACTCCAGCAGCCGGCGCAGGAAGAACGCGGGCCGCTCCGCCTGGCCCGTGGTGGCCAGATAGCCGGGGTAGAAGCGCTCCACGGTGGCGCGCTCGGCGTCGCCGAGGTGGACGACGGAGGGGCGCCGCACGGGGGCGTGCAGCTCCTGGACGAAGTGGTGGATGCCCTCGGCGATGGCCATGTTGCTGTACGACCCGGCGCGTTCGTAGTACGCCTTGGTCAGCTCGTTGGCGCCCATGCCGACGCCTTCCCACAGCGTCCAGCCGATGGTGAACTCGTCCGTCCGCGGATCGGTGGCCCGGGTGTGGGTCGCGGCGGCGGCCAGGAAGTCGTTGGCCGCGGCGTAGTCGGCCTCCCCCAGCTGTCCGAAGTACCCCAGCAGCGAGCCGAAGTTGCACCACAGCCGGGGCGGCTCGGTGCGCAGGGCGCGCTTGAGGTGGAGATAGGAGTCCAGCTTCAGATCGCGGATGGCGGTGAACTCGGCGAAGCTCTTGTCCTTGATCAGCCCCGAGCGCTGCAGCCCGGCGGCGTTGACCAGCAGGTCGATCCGCCCCTGCTCGGCCAGAACTTGGCCGATCGCCCCGTCCACCGCGTCGCCGTCGCGCATGTCGCAGGCGAGGTAGCTGACCCGGCCGGCCCCGCTGTGGGCGGCCATCTCGTCCAGGTTCCGGCGCGCCCAGCGGGCGTTGACCATGCGGTCGAAGTCGCGGTTGATGTCGGCGACGGTGCGGCCGTCGCGCCGGGCGATCTCCGTCTTGATGTAGCCGGCGCGGCGGGCGGCGAACTCCTCGTCGGTGCCCTCATAGGTCTCCGGCGGCCAGTCGTCCAGGGAGTTGCTGCCGAGGACGTAGATCCGGGGCCGGAAGTGCTCGGCGACCGCCTTGACCACCTCGGCGGTGATGCCCCGGGCGCCTCCGGCGACCACCACGACGGAGTCCGGGCCGAGAGCGGCCCGTGCCCCCTCGCCCGGGGCGCCCGGCTCGTCGGAGAGCAGGTAGCTCCTCCGCACGCCATCGATGTCGAACACCGCGGGGAAGACCCGCTCGTTCGCGCTCTCCTCCTCGGCCCGGGCCATCGCCTCGGTGAGGTCGGTGGCGGAGGTGCACAGCGTGAAGGCGAGGCAGGCGTCGCGCTCCAGGGCCGCGGTCTTCCACAGCCCGGTGAAGAGCCCGGTGTACGGATGCGGGGCGCCGCCGGGCGCGGCGCCCAGCAGCAGCGCCACGGCCGAGGAGCCGGGGTCGGCCAGGTCGTCGTAGGCGTGCTGGAGCGTCAGGTAGGCGGCGTCGTGCAGGGCGGTGAGGCTGGGCGCGGGGCCGTCCGTGGGCGCCTGGCCGAGGTCGGCGACCACCCTGAGGTGGGTGGCTCCGGGGCCCGCGCCGGCCAGGGCCCCGCGGACCGACTCCTCGGTGACGTCGGGCAGATGGTGCCAGCCGGGGCGCGGGGCCCCGAGCGGCGCCGTGGACAGGACGGTGAGGTCCGCCTCCGGCGGCGCGGCACCGGCGAGCAGCTCGGGCGCGTCGGTGAGCACCACCGCGCCCGCGGGGAGGAACGGGGTGCGCTCGCGCACGGTGCGCGCGGGCAGCTCGGTCAGGACGGGTACCTGGCGGCGGACCCGTACGGGAGTGCCGTCCGCGAGCCGTCCGTCGGTGGCGAACGCGGCGGGCAGCGCGGCCGGGGCCGCCTCGGCAGGGCCGGATCCGGCGTCCTCACCGGTCCCCGGGATGGTCAGCCGGAGCCGGGCCCCGGCGGCGCCCTCGCTCTCGTCGGTGGCGATCTCCACACACCCCGAGGGCCGGTGCAGCGCCTTGAGGACGGCGAGACCGCCGGCCGCACCCAGATAGCGGGCGTGCTCGGGGGCGGGCGCGCCGCACAGCAGGATCTCGTCCGGGGCGGCCTCGCCGCGCCCCGCCTCGACGGCGCCGAGCGGCTCGTCCACGTACGCGAGCACCTCGAGCCCCGCGGCGCGGGCCCGCTCCTCGGTGGTCAGGGCGAACAGGAAGGCGCCCTCGGCGAGTTCCTCGGCCTCCGGCGGCAGCAGCCCGCCGATCAGCGTCCGGTACTCCGGGAGGCTGTTGCCGTTGATCCCGCCCGCGAGCGCGAAGTCGAGCTCCCCGGTGCGCAGATAGCGGCCCGCGGAGGTGATGGAGGAGACGGCGGAGGCGAAGCCGGAGTCCATCGTCATGTTCGGGCCGTTGAGGTCGAAGTAGTTCGCCACCCGGGCCGAGATGATGTTGGGCATCTGGCCGGGGAAGGAGTCCTCGTTGGAGGCCGGGATCATGTCGCGTACGCGGTCGCCGAGCCGCTCCAGAACACCGGGCAGGGCATCGGAGCCCAGCTCGCCGAGCGCCTCGGCGATGTCGTCGAGATAGCAGCGGTTGGCGTAGAGCATTGCGGCGCGGGTCGGGCCCATATGGCCGACGAACACCCCGGTCTTGAGCGCTTGCTCCTGCCAGAAGTCCGGCATCTGGTCGCGGAGTTGATGGGCGCACTCCACGATCATCAGCTGGCAGCGGTCCAGGGCGCGGATGGTCTTGGGAGGCAGCCGGACCTTGTTGAACGGCGGCGCCGGGTACTCCTGGCCGAAGCTGTCGCGGGGGCGCGGACCGCCGCCCAGCCAGCGGGTGACCTCCTCGCGGCCCTCCAGCCCCGGCAGATGGGCCGACCAGCCGACGATCGCCACCCGGCTGCCGGGGTCGGGGACCTTGGTGACGGTCGCGGGGGCCCGGTCGGTGGCGGTGGCGTTCGCGGCGGCCGGGCGCGGCCGGTGCTCGGAGACGATCAGATGGGCGTTGGTGCCGCCGAAGCCGAAACCGGACACCGCGGCCAGCCGCGGGCCCTCCGGCTTCCCCGGCCACTCCTTGTGCTCGGGGGTGATCTCCAGTCCGGTCTCGGCGAGCCGGAAGTCCTCACGGGGCCGGGAGAAGCGGAATTGACCGGGGATGGTGTGCTCGGCCAGGCCCAGCAGGTTCTCGATGAGCGAGACCACGCCCGCCGCCCAGCCGGTGTGGCCGATCAGGGACTTGTTGGAGGTGACCGCGGCCGGTCCGGCGGTGCCGTAGTACTCCCGCAGCGTGGTGAACTCGGCGAGGTCACCGGCCGGGGTGCCGGTAGCGTGGGCGTTGACCCAGCTGACCGCCCCGCCCTCGACCTCGCCCGCCTCCAGGGCGCGCCGGACCGCCAGGCTCTGACCGGCGGCGTTGGGCGCGTAGATGGCCTTGCCCTTGCCGTCGGAGGACGAGCCGAACGCCCGGAGCACCCCGAGCACCTCGTCCCCGTCGGCCCGCGCCCGGCTCAGCCGCTTGAGGACGACCAGCGCGGCGCCGTCGGCGAAGATCACCCCGTCGGCGTCCTCGTCGAGTGCGTGCACCTCACCGCGCTTGGAGAGCCCCTGGAGCTTGGAGAAGAGCACGGTGCCGCGCGGCGCGAGCGCGAAGGCGCCACCGCAGACCGCGATGTCCTGCTTGCCCATGAGCAGGCCCTTGGCGGCGATGTCGATCGCGTACAGGGAGGAGGAGCAGGCGGTGTCCACCATGTGCAGCTCGGTGGAGGGCGGCAGTAGCCCGCGCATCGCCAGCTCGCCGACGCGGTGCGGCAGAAAGCGCGAGCGGTCCTGGCCGGCGCGCCAGTAGCGGCGGGCCAGGGCCGCTTCGATGTCGCCGCCGAGGGTGGTGCGCTCGCCGTCCTCCAGCGGCAGATCCCGGAGGATGTCGTGGGTCATCCGGGTGACGCTGTCCAGCACCCCGGCCTCTTCGAGGTGCTGGCTGCCGTCGGGGGTGTACCCGACGACGAAGGAGCAGCGGTCGGTGTCCTGGTGGCGCACCCCGTCCAGGGCCTGGACCAGGCTGTGGCGCAGCCACATGGTGGTCAGCTCGTGGTCGTCCGTGCCCTCGGCCATGCTGTCGACGGAGCCGGGGGCGGCCTCGAAGTCCGTGATGAAGACGCAGCGGTCGGCGTACGCCTTGTCCTCGGCGGCGGTGTCGACGGCGTGGAAGTTCTCATGCCGCCAGCGGTCCCGGGGGATCTTGACGAACAGCTCGTCGCCGGTCGTACGGAGCTTCCAGAACTCCTCGGGGCTGTTCGCCCCGGCGACCGCCAGGCCCATGCCGACGACGGCGATCGCGTCGTCGGGGACATCGGGGGGCAGGTCGGGGCCGGGCGCGTCCACGGGCTCGGTGACTGCGGCGGCCCGGGTCCTTACGGGCTCGGGGGCCACGGCGGGCTGGGGCTCCGGTGCCGCCCCTTCCCGTACGGCGGCGGTGGCGGGCGGGGACAGGAGGGCGGCGCCCAGCGTCAGTCCCCCGTCCGCGAGCACCACCTGTCCGGTGATCCACCGCGAGGCGTCGGAGGCCAGGAACGCGACGACGTCGGCGAACTCCTCAGCGGTGCCCAGCCGTCCGAAGGGCGTCGCCCTGGCGATCACCTCCTGCATCTCCCGGGCCCGGGGAAACTTGTCCGCGACATCGCTTTCGAGCATGGCGGCCGAGGCGGTGTTCACCCGGATGCCGAGCGGGGCGAACTCCACGGCGAGATAGCGGGTCGCCGCCTCGGCGGCCGCCTTGGCGGGGGCGCAGGCCGAGTAGTTGGCCATCACCATCTGCGAGCCGCCGAGCGCCGAGACGGTGACGATCGACCCGCCCCCGGTGCGCGCCATCAGCGGGGCCGCGCCCCGGGCGCAGCGCAGTCCCCCCTTGTAGTTGGTGTCGATGGCCTTGGCGATGTCCTCGTCGGTCACCTCGGCCAGGGGCAGCAGGGCCCCGTTGGCGGCGCTGTTGACCAGGATGTCCAGCCGCCCGTGGCGCCCCTCGATCTCGGCGAACATCCGGTCGACCTGCTCCTGCCGGGCCACCGAGGCCCGTGCGAGCTGGACCCGGGCGCCGCTTGCCACCAGTTCGTCCCTGGTGCGCTTGGCCTGGTCGTGCGAGTGGAAGTAGTTGAGGACGATATCGGCGCCGCGGGCCGCGAGGGTCCGCGCGATCGCCTTTCCCACGCCCTTGGAACCTCCGGTGACCAGGGCCACCTTCCCCGTGAGGTCTTTCATGGAACGACTGACTCCTTCTGCGACGAGGGGGTGGGCGCTTCAGCCCGTGGCGGAGGCGGGCGCATGGGCCCCCTGGTCGTTCATCTGCTGCAGCACAAAGTCGGTGATCTTGCCCATGGTGTTGTAGGTGGCCAGCCGGAAGCCGGACTCGCGCGGCGGCAGCCCGTAACGACTGGAGACCCTGGACAGGAGTTCGACCTGCTTGACGGAGTCGACTCCCAGCTCGGCCTCGAGCTGCACCTCGTCCTCGAAGACGTCCTCGGGGTATTCGAGCGCCTCGGCGTAGAGGGTGCGCAGCTCATCGAAGAGCCGCTCGCGGTCGTACTCCTCCGGCCGCGGCCCCGACGCGGACGAGGCCGCCGGGGCCGCCGGGGCGGGCTCGGGAGCGGCCTCGACGGCGAGCTCGGGCTCCGCGGTGTGCTCGGCGGCGGGCTCGGGCTCGGGTCGCCCGGCCTCGGCGGACTTGCGGAAGGCGTCCAGTTCGGTGCGGACCAGCTCCAGCACCATGTGGCCGTGCTCGCTCCAGTACGCCGCGAAGACGTCGGAGGGCACCGAGGGGGCCAGCAGCTCGGCGAGCCCTCCTCGCTCGGGCGCGGCCAGACCGGCCTCGCGCAGCGCCTCGAGGGTTCCATCGAGCGCGAGCCGTCCGCCGGTGAGGGCCAGCGTGGGCAGCGACCGCACCTCGGAGCCGGCGGTCACCTTGGCGACCAGCTTGGAGAGCGCGGCGCGCCCGCCCGCTTCCACGAACACCTCGGCGCCGCTCTCCCGCAAGTGCCGTACGGCCGCGGCGAACCGCACCGGCCGGGTGAAGTGCTCGGCCAGCAGATCGGCGAGCACATCGCCCGGCTCGTAGTAGCGCTGCAGGATCGGCGAGTAGACCGGGCGGTTCAGCGGGTGCTGGTCCAGCTTCCGTACGTAGGCGGCGAACTCGGGGGCGGCGGGGGCGAGCGCCGGGGTGTGGAAGGGGAAGGGGGTGTCGATCTCGATGGCGCCCACGTCAAGCTGTCCGGCGATCGCCACGACCCGGTCCAGGATTCCGGCGGGGCCGCTGACCACGGTCTGCTCGTCGTGGTTCTCGGTGGCGACGGCCAGCAGCGGCTCGTCCACCAGCTCCAGCAGCTTGCGGGTGCGCTCGGCGCTCGCCGCCAGGGCCACCATGCGGCCGTCGACACCGCCCTGCCGCTCGATCACGGCGACGCGCTGGGCGACGATCCGGACCCCGTCCTCGACCGAGAAGGCCCCGGCCGCCACCAGCGCGGTGATCTCGCCGAGGCTGTGCCCGGCCAGCACGTCGGGGGTGGCGCCCTGGGCGGCGAGGATCTCGTAGGCGGCCAGGCCCGCGCCGTAGATGGCGACCTGGGAGGCCCAGGGGTCGTTGTCGAGGAGGTCGCGCAGATCGGCCTTGCGCTCGCCGAAGAGCACCTCGGAGATGCGGCGGGCGTAGAGCTCCTCGGTCACGGCGTCGAGCCGCTCGAAGACCCGGCCGATCTGGGGATGGCGCTCCTTGGCCCGGCGGAGCGCCTCGCCGTCGAAGCCGCCTTGTCCGGGGAAGAGGAAGGCCGTCGTGACGCCTGTGGACGGATTGCTGGACATGCCGATGCCTCCATGAGTGAGGTGGTGACGGTGCGTGAGGTGCGCCACCCGCGTGGGTGACGCGGCGCTGTGGGGGCGGCCGATGGCCGTGTTGTGAGATCGCGGCCGCACCGTGTGGGCGTGCCGCGGGAGAGCCTGGCTAGGCGGCGCCGGTGACCGGGGAGTCGAGCAGGAAGGTGCCCATGCTCCCGAGGTTGGCGGCGATCAGCCGGTCGGCGAGCCGGGTCGCCGGGGGCAGATGCCGGGGGGCGCCGCGGACGAGCCAGCGCACCATCCGGATCTTCCAGCCCGGCTCGGGGCCCGGCGGAATGTGGTCGAAGAGGGCGTGGATATTGGCCGGGGAGTAGAACTCGGAGGGCGGGACGATCGTGGCGAACATCCCGACCATGCCGCTGCCGTGGTGCGGGCTGCGCGCCATCGCCCGGATGAACTCCAGCTCCTCGCGGTTGTAGTCGGCGAGGGCGGCGTGGTCGCGGGTGTACCGGAAGTGGCCGCCCACCAGGGCGTCGCGGCGCCGGGCGTAGTCGGCGAGCGCGGCGGCGAGGTCACGGTCGCCGGACAGGGCGGGCTCCACGGCCTCCACGAGCAGTTCGGCACCGCGCAGGGAGTCGGTGATACCGGCGGCGGTGATGGGGTCGCGGGTGTAGCCCGCGTCGCCGACGAGGGCCCAGCCGGGGCCGCGGCAGTGGCGCAGGAAGTTGGGGACCGCGCCGGTCATCCACTTGTCGACGCGCCGGGTCTCCCGCAGCCGCGCCGCGAACTCGGGGTCGACGTCCTCGAAGGCGGCGATGACCGTGGCGTCGCGCTCCTCGTCGGGGGCCGCCTTGAAGTCCCCCACCGGCAGGGCCACTCCGACGATGGTGAGGCCGTCGTGGGTGGGCCAGGTGAAGGCGTGCTGATGGCGGTGGCGGTAGGTGCGCACCTTGCCGTCGTGCGGCAGATCGGCCCAGTACGACCAGTGGCTCTTGTTGAGCACCGGGTGCGAGTCGTACTTCTCGGCCCCCACCAGCCGGGCGACGGTGGAGTTGGAGCCGTCGGCGCCCACCACCAGCCGGGCGTGCTCGACGAGGGGGGTGCGGTCCTCGGTCTCGGCCCGGACGCCGATGACGGTGCCCTGGCTGTCGGTCAGCAGTTCGCGCAGTGCGACCTGCTCCCGCAGCTCCGCCCCTGCCTTGACGGCGGCCTCGAGCAGGATCTCGTCCAGCTTGGCGCGCTCCGGGGAGTACGCCTCGGCCACGCCCTCGACGGCGGGCAGCTTGGCCATCAGCCGGACGGGGCCGCTCTGCAGACCGTAGGAGTGGATGGGCGGGCAGCCGGTGGCCGCCACCTCGTCCAGCAGTCCCCAGCGCTTCAGCCGGAGAATTCCCGGCGGGTGGACCAGATTTGTGGCGGCCCCCTTGCCGCCCGGGAATTTGGCCCGGTCGAGAAGAAGGACCCGGTATCCCGCTCTTGCCAGGAGCATCGCCGTCGATGCCCCGCTGATGCGCGCTCCTACCACAATGACGTCGTACATAGCGACCCCCATACCCAACGGTCACCCGGGGTCCGGGGACCGGTGGATCATCTTTTTCGCTCTGTCTTCGCTCTGTCGAATTTAGTTGCGCGACCGGCTCGGGAGGTTTCCCGTGTATGAATCCTCGGCGGCTCCCGAAGAAACCACCTTCGTTTCGCCGGGTACGGTGCGGCCGCGCGGTGCCGTAAGAATGGCCAGACAGCCGAGGGCGGCGATTCCGGCACCGATCCAGGCGGCGGGCCGCAGCCCGTCCACGAATTCCTGGGGCGAGCCGTATCCGCCCAGCGTGGTGAATACGGAGGTGAGCACCGCGACGCCGAGTGCGCCGCCGAGCTCCCGGAACGTGTTGTTGGCGCCCGAGGCGATTCCCTGGTCGCGCGGCGCGACGATGCTCATCGCCATTTCCGCGACCGGCGAGAAGAACAGCCCGAGGCCGATTCCGCCGAGCACCAGACCGGGCACCTGGTCGGCGTAGGCGGTGTCCGCGCTCACCACGGACGCCAGCCAGCCCAGCCCCACGGCCTCGAACAGCAGGCCCGCGGCGACCACCAGACGGTTGCCGAACCGGGCGGTCAGCAGCGCCGCCAGCGGGGCGACGACGACCGGCATCGCCGTCCACGGCAGCATCTTCACGCCCGCCTCCAGCGGCGAGAAGCCCTGGATGTTCTGCATGAACTGGGTGAGCAGGAAGACCAGTCCGAACATGGCCGCGAACATCAGCAGGCTGGCCGCGTTGACCGCGCTGAACGCGCGGTTGCGGAACAGCCGCATCGGCAGCATGGGTTCGGCGGTGCGCAGCTCCCAGCCGACGAAGAGCGCGAGGACCACGAGGCCGCCGGCCAGGAAGCCGATCACCCGGCCGCTGGACCAGCCGTGTTCGGTGGTGGACACCAGCGCGTAGACCACGCCGAACACCCCGAGGCTGACCAGCACGGTGCCCAGCGGGTCGAGCGAGGTGTCCGGGCGGGTGGACTCGGCCAGCTTCCACAGGCCGAGCACCAGCACCAGCACGCCGATCGGCACATTGACCCAGAAGATCCACTCCCAGGAGATCTTCTCCACCACGGCCCCGCCGATCAGCGGGCCGAGCGCGACCGCGAGCCCGCTGAGGGCGCCCCAGACACCCAGCGCGAGACCGCGCCGGCGCTCGGGGACGGCGACGGTCAGCAGCGTCAGCGTCAGCGGCATGACCACGGCCGCCCCGAGGCCCTGTACGGCCCGGGCGGCGATCAGGGCGTCCGCGCTGCCGGACAGCGCCGCGGCGGCGGAGGCTCCGGTGAAGACGACGAGACCGGCCAGGAACACCCGGCGGCGCCCGAACCGGTCCCCGGCGGCCGCACCGGCCATCAGGAAGACCGAGAAGGTGAGGGTGTAGCCGTTCACCGTCCACTCCAGGTCCTGGAGGCTGGTGCCCAGGTCCTTCTGGATGGCGGGCAGCGCGGTGATGACGACGAGGTTGTCCAAGGCGGCCATGAAGACGGTGAGTCCGGACACCACCAGCGTCCACACGGGGTTCATTCCGCTCGGGCCGGAACGGTCAGTCATGAATACCTTTCCTATGACGGCGCGTTTGCTGTGCGACAGATTGGCTCACGTCGATATCCGGCCTACGGATAAACGGACAGACAGCGGCAACGCTAACCGGCCACGATCCTCCCGGGAACTGTACTTTGGTACAGGTGCCGGTAGCTGAGGGCGACGAGGCCGGCCTGTAGCCGCGATTCCACCTGCAGTTTCGCGAGTATTGAGGCCACATGCGCCTTCACCGTGCGCTCGGTCACTTGCAGCCGCAGTGCGATACGGCGGTTGGACCAGCCGGCGCCGAGCAGCGCAAACGCCTGGGCCTCCCTGGCCGATAACAACGGCACACGCTCCAGCTCCCGCGACCAGTTGGGCACGGGAATATCGGGCACGACGGCAAGACCGCTCCTGTCGGACACGGTGACATTTCCCCCTAGTGTGCGGCGCGTCGAGCCGCCGCTCGTGCAAGAATCAGACTTGATTGCCCTCTTGATTATTGCGGCCGCACGCCCGTACGAGTCAAGGATTTCCGACCCTTTCTCGCCTCGCGAGAAAGACCTGGTGAAGCGTGGGGAATGCGCTTCACGTTTACTCCTGTTACCTTAAATTTACTTCATTCTCGGATCATTTCCATCCGGAGCGGCGGGTTGCCCACGCCCCAGATCGGCCAGCGCCGCCGCCGTCTGCTCCACCGCCCCGATGACGGTCACCGGGCACCGCGTCATGACCTGCTTGGGCTTCATCACCAGCACCGAGCCCATCACCAGCCCGTCCCAAGTGACCGGCGCCGCGCACTCGTTCCACCCCGCCGCGCACTCCTCGTGGCCCAGCGCGTAGCCCCGCTCCCGGATCCGGTCCAGCGAGGCGAGAAGCCGCACATCGTCCCGGAAGGCCCCGGGGCCGGCCTCGGCGGGCACCGGCCGGTCCAGCACCTCCGACTGGATGGTCTCCGGGAGATACGCCAGGATCGCCCGCCCCGCGGCGCCCACCCGCAGCGAGTGCTCGACGGTCTGCACCGCACGCGGCGTCATCCCCAGCTCCGTCAGATCGGAGTCGCCCACGGCCATATCGGCGCACTGCCGGTGGGCGCCGCCGAACGGCGCCAGCAGATAGAGGAAGGCCAGCCCCCCGGTGGCCCGGCGCAGCCCCTCCAGCAGGGCATGGGCGGCCTCCGGCGCGGGCGAGTGGGCAAGCGCCTTGAGACCGAGCTGCGGGGCCGCCGAGCCGAGCCGGTACAGCCCCCGGCCCTCGCGGACGAAGATGCCCTGGTGCACCCCGGACTGCAGGATCCGGTACACGGTCGAATCGTCCAGCTCCGCCGCCCTGGCCAGCGCCCCGGGCCCATGGGCCCGTCCGCCGAGCTGGGTGAAGGCCCGCTGCACGCGGAACACCCTCTCGGCATGGCTACTTCCACCCACGGCCCCGTTCTTGGCCACCCCGTCAGCCCCCCGTGCAGATTCCCCCGTCGCCCTGCCCAACGTGCCATGCTTCCCTACCCATTCCCCATCCGGGTGCCTGGTCCGCTAGTGGACAAAAGGCCCCGCCGGGTTGCCCGGCGGGGCCTGATGCTTTATGGGGCTTGGTGTTGGCGGAGCGGCTACTTGCCGGTCTCCTTCTCGTACGCCTTGATGACCTCGTCGGTCGGGCCGTCCATCAGCAGCTCGCCCTTCTCCAGCCACAGCACCCGGTCGCAGGTGTCCCGGATGGACTTGTTGTTGTGGCTGACGAGGAAGACCGTGCCGGCCTCCTGGCGGAGCTCGCGGATTCGGGCCTCGGAGCGCTTCTGGAACTTCCTGTCGCCCGTGGCCAGCGCCTCGTCGATCATCAGCACATCGTGGTCCTTGGCCGCGGCGATGGAGAAGCGCAGCCGGGCCGCCATACCGGAGGAGTACGTGCGCATCGGCAGGGTGATGAAGTCACCCTTCTCGTTGATGCCCGAGAAGTCCACGATGTCCTGGTAACGCTCCCGGACCTGCTCACGCGACATGCCCATGGCCAAACCGCCGAGTATGACGTTCCGCTCACCGGTGAGGTCGTTCATCAGCGCCGCGTTCACACCGAGCAGCGACGGCTGGCCATCGGTGTAGACGCTGCCGCGCTCGGTGGGCAGCAGCCCCGCGACGGCCTTGAGCAGGGTCGACTTACCGGAGCCGTTGGACCCGATCAGGCCGATCGACTCGCCCTTGTACGCCACGAAGGTGACCCCGCGCACGGCGTGCACCTCGCGCATACCGGGGGAACCCTTGCGGCGCAGTATGCGGCTCAGGGCGGCGGTGGCGCTGCCGCGCCCCTTGGGGCCGCCGTTGACGCGATAGACGATATGGACGTCGTCGGCGACGACGGTGGGCACACGGGCCTCGGCGGGCGTCGCCCGCTCGACGGTTTCGAGTGTCTGTTCAGCCACGGCCGTACTGCTCCTCCGCCTTCCAGAAATATACGAAGCCCGCCGAGCCGACCAGGACCGCCCAGCCGAGCGCGAAGGCCCAGACGTGATCCGGCAGGTTCGACGCGGAGTATCCATCGATCAGCGCGTACCGGATGAGGTCCATATAGACGGCCGCCGGGTTCCACTGAAGGACGTCGGTGACCCACCCGGGCACGTCCTTCTCGGCCAGCATGTGCGGGATGCTGAACATCACCCCGGACGCGTACATCCACGTCCGCAGAATGAACGGCATCAGCTGCGCGAGGTCGGGCGTCTTGGCGCCCATCCGGGCGACGATGAGCGAGAGGCCGGTGTTGAACACGAACTGGAGCGCCAGCACCGGGATCACCAGCAGCCACGACAGACCGGGGTAGCTGCCGAAGCCGACCATGATGACGACCAGCACGATCATCGAGAACAGCAGCTGCTGGAGCTGCTGGAGCGAGAACGAGATCGGCAGCGAGGCGCGCGGGAAGTGCAGGGCCCTGACCAGGCCGAGATTGCCCGAGATGGACCTCACACCGGCGAGGACCGAGTTCTGCGTGAAGGTGAAGACGAAGACACCCGTCACGAGGAACGGAATGAACACCTCATGCGGCATCCCGCGGCTGGTGCTCAGCAGCAACCCGAAGATGAGGTAGTACACCAGGGCGTTGAGGAGCGGCGTCGCCACCTGCCACAGCTGGCCCAGCTTGGCCTGGCTGTACTGCGCGGTGAGCTTGGCCTGCGAAAAGGCCAGGATGAAGTGACGCCGGCCCCACATCTGGCGGATGTATTCGCCGAGGCCCACCCGGGCGCCGCTCACCGACAGCCCGTACTTCGTCGCCAGCTCGGCCGGGGACAGGCCGTCGTCGGCCGATGGCGGGGCACTCACGGCTACCGCACCGTCGTGCGTAGTCTCGCTCACAGTTGACACTTTCGTCTTCAGGGTGCGCTGAGCGGGGCCGCGCCCCGGGTCGCGCCCGATGCTCTTCGATACGAGCTTGTCAGATGACAGGAGGTCGGCCCAGTCGGGTCAGGCGCCATACCGTACGCCACTTCATGGGTCGGCGGGGACCACACGGTGTCTTCCAGCCCTCCCTGAAGCCCCCGAACCAGGCCCGAAGTGCGGTTTTCGACGGACGCCTGGCCAGCGTGAGCAGCAGCCAGACGCCCAGATAGACGGGCACGAGCAGCGCAGGAAGGTTACGCCGGGCCAGCCAGACCCGGTTGCGGGCCACCATCCGGTGGTAGACCGCGTGCCTGCTCGGCGCGGTGGTCGGATGGTGCAGGACCATGTCCGACCGGTAATCGATCATCCAGCCGGCGTCCAGCGCCCGCCAGGCCAGATCGGTCTCCTCATGCGCGTAGAAGAAGTCGTCGGGCAACCCTCCGACCTGCTGGAAGACCGTGGTACGGACCGCATTGGCTCCCCCCAGGAAGGTGGTCACCCGGGAGGACCGCAGGGGGTCGGAGGCGCGCAGCCGCGGCACATGGCGACGCTGGGTGACGCCGGTGTCTGGGTCGGCGATGCGGAACGAGATGATGCCCAGCTCCGGATCACCGGCGAACGCCTGGCGGCACAGCTCGGCCGTGTCGGTGCCCGGCAGCAACCCGTCGTCATCGAGGAAGAGCAGTACGTCGACGTCCGAGCCGCCGGGCCCGAACGCCTCGATGCCGACATTGCGGCCCGCCGGGATGCCCACGTTCTCGGGCAGCTCGATGGTCCGTACGCCCTCGGGGAGCGCGGGTAGCGGCGAGCCATTGCCCACGACGACCACCTCGACCGGGTCGCCGTCCTGCTTGGCGACCGAGTCGAGGAGTTCGCGCAGCTCCTCGGGACGATTGCCCATCGTGAGGACGACCGCTCCGACCTTCATGGCGCTCATGCTCACTTGAGCCTGCTCGACGCGAGGATGGACACGAGGTGAAGAAGGGTTTGCAGCAGGGCGATACCGGCCAGTACGGCAACGCCCAGCCGGGTGAAGAACAGGTCCCCGCGCACCTGGTCCACCACCGCCACCACGAGGATGAGCAGCGACGCCTCGACCCCGAGGACCAGTCGGTGGAACTTCAGTGCCGCGGCCGCCCTGCGGGCCAGCGCCACACCGGACGAGCGCGGCTCGGCGGCCGCCTCCTTGACCGGCGGCAGACCGCCCTGATGCCGGGCGACCCCGACGAGGTCGGTCTCGGCCTTGATCAGGATGGCACCGAGCGCGGCGAGGGTGCCGAGGAACGCCCACAGCCAGTCGATCCGCCCGGAGCCCCACAGGTCGGCGGCGCGCAGACCGAAGCCGACGAGCACCGCGGCGTCGCACAGGTAGGCGCCGACCCGGTCCAGATACACACCGCCCAGCGAGAACTGCTTCTTCCAGCGGGCTATCTCGCCGTCGACGCAGTCCAGCAGCAGGTAGAGCTGGACCATCAGCACCCCGAGCACGGCACCCGCGATCCCCGGCACCAGCAGGGCCGGGGCAGCGAGGGCGCCGAAGACGGTCATCACATACGTCAGCTGGTTGGGCGTGACCCGTGTGTTCACCAGGTGCCGGTCGATGCGCAGCGAGATCTCCCGCATATAGAGGCGCCCGGCCCAGTGCTCACCGCTCCGCCGGTCCTTGACCCCCGCGGGGTGGACGACCGGGCGGAGTTCAGCCACTGATGGCTTGACTGACTGCTTTGGCATAGTCGGCGTATGCGTCCCTGATCGCGTCGGTTGAGAGGTCGAGGTGCTCGAGGATCGTGTAGCGGCCGGGGCGCGTCTTCGGAGCGAACTCCACGACCTGGACGAACTCGTCCACGGTGAAGCCGATCTCCTCGGGCAGCACGGGCAGACCGTGCCGGTGCAGCACCTGGGCCATGTGTTCCGACTCCTCGTGCGCCCCGCGCAGCCGCATCGCGAAGGCGGCGGCCAGGCCGCACTGCTCGCCGTGGCTGGCGGCGCGCTTGGGGAAGAGGAGGTCGAAGGCGTGGTTGATCTCGTGGCAGGCACCGGAGGCCGGGCGGGAGTCCCCCGCGACCGACATGGAGATGCCGGTGAGCACCAGTCCCTCGGCCAGCACCTGGAGGAAACCGTCGTCGCCTACCCCGCCGGGGTGGCGCAGCACGGCCTCGCCGGCCTGGCGCGCCATCGCGGCCGCGAGGCCGTCGATCTGCTCGCCGGTCTCGCGGTGGGACAGCTCCCAGTCGGCGACCGCGGAGATATTGGACAGGGCGTCGCCGATACCGGAGCGGACGAAGCGGACCGGCGCCTCACGGATCACATCGAGGTCGATGACCACCGCGATCGGGTTGGGCACCCCGTACGAGCCGCGTCCGGCGTCGTTGTCGAGGGTCGCGACCGGGGAGCACAGACCGTCGTGCGAGAGGTTGGTGGCGACGGCGACCAGCGGAAGGCCGATGCGCGCCGCGGCGAACTTCGCACAGTCGATGATCTTTCCGCCGCCCAGCCCCACGACCGCGTCGTAGTGCCCCGACTTCATGGCGTCGGCGAGCTTGATCGCGTCATCCAGCGTGCCGCCGCCGACCTCGTACCAGGTCGCGCCCGGCAGCGCCGGTGACAGCCGCTCGCGCAGCAGGGCGCCGGAGCCGCCGCTGATGGCGATGGCCAGCTTGCCGGAGGCGGAGATCCGCTGGTCGGCGAGGACCCCCGCGAGATCGTCCAGGGCGCCCGCGCGGATGTCGACGACGAGCGGCGAGGGGATGAGCCTCGTCAGTACTGGCACGCGATGTCACGGCCCTTCGCCAGATCGTCGTGGTTGTCGATCTCGACCCACTTGACGTCGCCGATCGGGGCCACGTCGACCTTGAAGCCGCGGTTGACCAGCTCCTGGTAGCCGTCCTCGTAGTAGAGGTCGGGGTCGCGCTCGAAGGTGGCCTTCAGCGCGTCCGCGAGATCGGCGGCGGCCTCGCCCTCGATGAGGGTGACGCCGATGTACTCACCGGTCGCCTCGGCCGGGTCCATCAGCTTGGTGATCTTCTGGACGCCCTTGTCGGGGTCGGCGACGACCTTCATCTCCTCGTCGGCGAGCTGCTTGACCGTGTCCAGGGCCAGGATGATCTTCTGGCCGTTGCCGCGCGCGGCCAGCAGGGTCTTCTCGACGGAGACCGGGTGCACGGTGTCGCCATTGGCGAGGATCACGGTGTGCTGGATCGCGTCACGGGCGCACCAGAGGGAGTAGGCGTTGTTCCACTCCTCGGCCTTGTCGTTGTCGATCAGCGTGAGCTTGAGGCCGTACTTCTGCTCCAGGGCCTCCTTGCGCTCGTACACGGCCTCCTTGCGGTAGCCGACGACGATGGCGACCTCGGTCAGACCGATCTCCGCGAAGTTGCCGAGGGTCAGGTCCAGGACGGTGGGCTCGCCTTCCTTCCCCTCGGGTCCCACTGGCACCAGCGCCTTGGGAAGCGTGTCGGTGTAAGGGCGCAGACGCCGTCCGGCGCCGGCCGCGAGCACGAGGCCGATCATGCGGGTTCTCCTGTTTCGTCGTGTACGGCGGGTGCTCCTGAGGACACCCAGAAACGGATGCTCTCGATGAGCACCGCCAGCGCGATGACCGCCGCCAAAGCGGTCAACGCGATGGTGAAACCTTGGTTCTGGTCGTGCAGCAGGGCAGCGGCGGCCGTGACCACCACCGTCCGCCCCTCGTGCCCGCCGATCGCCCGCACCAGCGGGCGCGGGGGTGCCCCCGTGCCGCCGCGGATGCGGTACACCGTGTCGTAGTGATGGTAGGCGACCGCCGCAACCAGCCCGAAAGCAGCGGGCAAGGCTCCGTTCACCTCCGCGTAGGCCGCCAGGACCAGGATGGTCCCGTATTCGGCGGCGCGGAAGAGCGGCGGCACCAGCCAGTCGAGGGGGCACTTGAGCGGCGCGGCGACGGCGACGCCCGCGAGGACCGCGTAGAGCACGGCGCATCCGAGAGGCACCCAGGAGCCGAAACCGGCGGCCGCGGTGCCGGCCAGGACGGCTGCGGCACCGAGGGCGGCCGAGACCGGGGCGAGGTACGAACTCGCCCTGCGGGGGGTGACCTTGGCGACCAGCTCGGCCAGCGGACCGGAGTCCGCGAGCTCGGCGAGGGCGCGGGCGGCCCGGTCCGTGCGCTCCGCGCGGCGGGTCAGCGAGCGCAGCACCCGGCCGGCGGTGGTGTAGCAGGCGGCCAGCGCACAGCCGATGAGCAGCACGTAGAAGGTGATGCGGGGCGTGGTGAACGCGGTCAGCACGGCGATCATCGCCCAGCGCTCACCGATCGGCAGCACGATCATGCGGCGCACCCAGACCGTCCAGCCGACGCTGTCGAGGCGGCCGGAGAGGGCGGCGGTGGGGCTGGTGTTGCCGGTGGCGTCGTGGTTGGCCTCGTTGAAGGCGAAGTCCACGACATGGCGGCAGGTCTGGAGCACCATCGCGCCGAGCGCGAGCGCCCATACATCGTCACCGCCGCCGTCGGCGCGGGCGGCGCCGAGGGCGAGGCCCGCGTAGTAGGCGTACTCCTTGGCCCGGTCGAACGTGGCGTCCAGCCAGGCGCCGAGCGTGGAGTACTGCAGCGAGTAGCGGGCCAGCTGTCCGTCGGTGCAGTCGAGCACGAACGAGGCGATCAGCAGCACACCGGCCGAGACGAACCCGGGCCGGGTGCCGGTGGCGGCGCAGGCCGCCGCGATGAGGGCGGTGAGGAGGGAGGCGGTGGTGACCTGATTGGGGGTCAGCCCGCGCCGGGCGCACCAGCGGGCGATGTAGCGGGAGTACGGGCTGATGCAGAAGGTCGTGAAGAAGCCGTCCCGCGCCTTCACGGCGGACCGCAGCCGCACCCGCTCGTCGTCCACCGCGGCCACGGCGTCGCGCGCCGCGGCCCGCGCCTCGGCGTCCGCGGGCACGTCGGCCACGAGCACACCGAGCTCGGGGCGGTGGACGGCGACACCTTCGGCGTCGAGGGCGGCGGCGAGGTCGTCCACCCGGGAGTGAGCGGCGGTCGCTCCGTCCGTGGCGGTCGTCTCGGCAACGGCCACGGATCGCGACTGCGCGGCGGAGCCGGTGGGGGCCGTCGTTCCGGCGCGCGCGGCGGCCGTCACCGCGCGGACCAGCGCCGTACGAGCCTCCGGCTGGACGCTGAGCGCGCCGCGCACCGCGGCCGCGGGGAAGCGGGGGTCGGTGAGGGCCAGCCGCAGGGCATGGACATGGCCGACGAAGCGGGGGTCCACAAGGGCCACCCGCTCATGCGCCGGGACGGTGGCGAGCTCCGCCGTGACCGCGGCGGCGTCGGTCGCCGTACGCACGTCGAAGCCCAGCGATCGCAGGCCGTCCTCGAGGGACGAGCCGGCGACCGGCGCACCGGTGAGAATCGCGGTCGACAGACGAACTCACTCCTTGGCAGCTGACATGGTGGCCGCGCCACTGATGGCACTGGCCTGGGCCCTCCGGGCCATGGGCATCGCACGCCCTGGCCCCGCGGGGCTGGCGGCACGTCCGGCAGAGGCTATCGGATTGATGGAAGCCGCCGTTCACCGCACATTCACCACACGATCGGGGGAACGACCACTTCCGCGTGCCGCGGATCATCATGGTGGATGGCGGCTGTCCTCCACAAACGGCGACCGCCCCGCCACGGATAGGGTGCGGGGCATGACATGGCTGATCACAGGTGGTGCCGGATATATCGGGTCGCATGTCGTGCGGGCCATGGCCGAGGCGGGCGAGTCCGTGGCCGTGCTCGACGACCTGTCCAGCGGGGTCCGGGCGCGGCTGCCCGAGGACGTACCGCTGGTGAGCGGCTCCCTCCTGGACCGTGAACTGCTGGACCGCACCCTCGCTGAGCTGCGGGTCACCGGGGTGGTGCATCTCGCGGCGAAGAAGCAGGTCGGGGAGTCCGTGGAGCAGCCGCTGCGCTACTACCGCGAGAATGTGCACGGGCTCACGGTGCTGCTGGAGGCGGCGGTCGCGGCCGGTGTCAGCCGCTTTCTCTTCTCCTCCTCCGCGGCCGTCTACGGCATGCCCGATGTGGAACTCGTCACCGAGGACACCCCGTGCCTGCCGATCAATCCGTACGGGGAGACCAAGCTGGCCGGAGAATGGCTGGTCAGGGCGGCGGGCGCGGCCCACTCCCTCTCCACGGCCTGTCTGCGCTACTTCAATGTGGCGGGTGCCACGCGCCCCGAGCTGTCCGACACCGGAGTGTTCAACATCATCCCGATGATGTTCGAGCGGATCACCGCCGGAGAGCCGCCCCGGATCTTCGGTGAGGACTACGACACCCCCGACGGCACCTGTGTCCGCGACTACATCCATGTCGAGGATCTGGCCTCCGCCCATCTGGCCGTGGCCCGCCGGCTGGCCACGCAGCGGGCGCCGGGCGATCTCACGGTGAACATCGGCACCGGTCAGGGCGTCTCGGTGCGCGAGATGTCCGATCTGATCGGGGAGGTCACCGGCCGCCCGGAACTCACCCCGGTGGTCGGGCCGCGCCGGGCGGGCGATCCGGCCCGGGTCGTCGGATCCACCGAACTGATCGCCAAGGAGCTGGGCTGGAGCGCCCGGCACGATGTGCGCGCGATGGTGGAGTCGGCCTGGGAGGGCTGGTGCCTGCACCACCCCGAGGCCCGCCGCGGCTGAGGGGGGCACGGGCGCCGCTGAGCCGGGCACTGGTGCCGCTGTCCGGGCATCCGCGCGGGTGAGGGGGCACCGGCGCGGCTTATCCGGCCGCGCCCCGGCGCCGTAGTTCACTGGTGAGCAGGGGGCCGCGCCGCCGGGAGGAGGGCCCTACGCACATGGGCGCAGGTCATGACCACGCGCGCGGCCACACCACCGCCGGCGCCGCCCACCGGTGGCGGCTGCGGATCGTCCTGGCCATCACGCTCACGGTGATGGCCGTGGAGATCATCGGCGGCCTGCTCGCCGGCTCCCTCGCCCTGCTCGCGGACGCCGGCCATATGGCGACGGACGCGCTCGGGCTGGCGATGGCGCTTCTGGCGATCCACTTCGCCGGCCGTCCCCCGAGCCCGCACCGCACCTACGGCTATGCCCGCGCCGAGATCCTGGCGGCCCTCGGCAACTGTCTGCTGCTGTTCGGCGTCGGCGGCTACATCCTCTCCGAGGCGGTGCTGCGGTTCCTCACCCCGGCCGCCACCGAGGGCGGGCTGACCATCGTCTTCGGCGCCGTCGGCCTGGCGGCGAACCTGGTGTCGCTGGCCCTGCTCAGGGGCGGCCAGCGCACGAGCCTGAACGTCCGGGGCGCCTTCCTGGAGGTCGCGGCGGACGCGCTGGGCTCGGTCGCGGTGCTGGTGTCCGCCGGGATCATCCTCGCGACCGGCTGGCAGGCGGCCGACCCCGTCGCCTCCCTGGTGATCGGCCTCATGATCGTCCCGCGGACGTACAAGCTGCTGCGCGAGACGCTGAACGTCCTCCTGGAGGCGGCACCGCGGAATGTCGACATGGCGGCCGTACGCGCCCACATCCTCGGCCTGCCCGGGGTGGAGGGGCTGCACGATCTCCACGTGTGGACCATCACCTCGGGAATGCCGGTGCTCTCCGCGCATGTGGTGGTCGCCCCAGGGGCTCTGGACGCGATCGGCCACGAGCGGATGCTGCACGCCTTGCAGGGATGTCTGGGGGAGCACTTCGACGTCGGGCACTGCACGTTCCAGCTGGAACCGGGTGGGCATGCTGATCACGAAGCCAAGCTGTGCCACTGACACAGACAGGGGGCACATGTGCGGCAGACTTGGATGTTCACGAGTCGGAACTATGAGGATGGTCATGCCGATCACACCTGCCAACGGCGCCTCCGCCGAGACCGCCGCGCCCTCCGCGCCGAGCGGTTCCGCAGACCCGATCATGCTCGAGCTGGTCGACGAGGAGGGTACGACGATCGGCACCGCGGAGAAGCTCTCCGCACATCTCGCGCCCGGCAAGCTGCACCGGGCGTTCTCCGTCTTCCTCTTCGACGACCGGGGGCGGCTGCTGCTGCAGCGCCGTGCCCTGGGCAAATACCACTCCCCCGGGGTCTGGTCCAACACCTGCTGCGGCCATCCCTACCCCGGTGAGCCGCCGTTCGTGGCCGCCGCCCGGCGCACCGGTGAGGAGCTGGGCGTGGCGCCCGCGCTGCTGCGGGAGGCGGGCACCGTCCGCTACAACCACCCCGACCCCGCCTCGGGCCTGGTGGAGCAGGAGTACAACCACCTCTTCGCCGGGCTGGTGCGGGCGACCCCGCGCCCGGATCCCGAGGAGATCGGCGAGGTCGCCTTCGTCACCCCCGATGAGCTGGAGAAGCTGCGCGACGAGGGACCGTTCTCGGCGTGGTTCATGACCGTGCTGGACGCGGCCCGCCCGGCGGTCCGGGAACTCACCGGGACGGCGGCAGGCTGGTAGCCGCGCCGGGCAGCGGAAGGGCGGCCCAGACGACCTTGCCGCCGCTCGCCGTGTGGTCGACGTCGTAGACCCCGCCCGCCGCCTCCGTGATCGCCGTCACCAGCAGCAGTCCACGCCCGCCCGTCCCGCCCTGGTCCGCCATCAGCGCGACGGGCCGGTAGGGGTGGTTGTCCTCGACGGCGATCCGGACCCAGTCCCGGCTCAAGGAGACCTCGACGGCGATCTCGGGGGAGAGCAGCGCGGCATGCCGTACGGCGTTGGTGACCAGCTCGGAGACGATCAGAAGCAGACTCTCCACCAGTTCGTCGTCGACCGGCACGCGCTGATGGTCCAGCAGATCGCGCACCGCGTGCCGGGCCTGGGGCACGGAGGAGTCCAGGGCCGGTGCGGTGAACCGCCACGTCCCCTCGTAGGCGACCGGTCGCGGGGCCGGGGGCGGGGCGTGTCTCCCTTCGGAGGGGACTCTCCCGAGGATCTCCATGTGCGATACCCACCCCTCGCCGCGCCCGACCACTCGTACCGAGTGTTGAGAAGCGCCGGTACGGACCGATGGAGTACGCACAACTTGACGCTTATCGAGCGTTTTTGATCGTTGGCGTATGCCACGGTCACGCGCTCGACTGTTCCTGCTCGCCAGGGTTCCGGCCATGGTGAATCTGCCATGCCCGGCCCGAATGCCCCGGCCCCGCTCCTGTCCCGCTCCTGTCCCGCCCCGGCCCGGATGCCGTCGAAGGCGCCCCCGCGCGGCCCGGATACGATCCGCCACATGGAGCCCTGTCTGGAGCACGAGGTCGCCGACGGCATAGCGACCGTCGTCATCCGCCACCCCGCCAAGCGCAACGCGATGACCCCCGGGATGTGGCGGGCGCTGCCCCCGCTGCTGACCCGGCTCGCCGCCGACCCCGCCGTACGGGCGCTGGTGCTCACCGGCGAGGGCGACACCTTCTGCGCGGGCGCCGACATCGGCTCGCTGAGCGCCACGTACGAGGAGTCCACCGGGCTCGCGCTGCCCGCCGAGGAGGCGCTGGCCGCCTTCCCCAAGCCGACCCTGGCCGCCGTGCGCGGCTACTGCGTGGGCGGCGGCTGTCAGCTCGCGGCCGCCTGCGATCTGCGGTTCGCCGAGGAGGGCGCCCGCTTCGGGATCACCCCGGCCAAGCTGGGCATCGTCTACGCCCCCAGCTCGACCCGCCGGCTGGTCGAGCTGGTGGGACCGGCCACCGCCAAGTTCCTGCTGTTCTCGGGCGAACTGATCGACGCCGAACGGGCGTTGCGCACCGGGCTGGTGGACGAGGTGCCGCCGGCGGGCGGACTCGACAAGCGGGTGGCGGAGTTCACGCGGTCGCTGGTCTCCCGGTCACAGCTCACCCAGGCGGCGGCCAAGGAGTTCGCGGCCGGGCCCGTCGAACCGGACCGGGCGGCGTACTGGCGGGAACAGGCACGGCACAGCGAGGAGGCCGGCGAGGGCATCGCCGCATTCCTCGAACGCCGCACCCCGCGCTTCCGCTGGACCCCACCGGTCGGATGACCGCGGCCGCAAGATGGCCGGATCGAGCGGGCTGATGGGGTTTGGAGGGGATCGCGACGGCGTAAAGGTGGCCGGATCCCGCGGGCCCGATGGATCTTGGGGATACCCGGGCTACCGGGGGTCACTACCTGTCGGTAGCGTGCGGCCATGACCACACTTCCCGAGCTTGCCGCCCGTCGCTGTTACAGCGTCGTCAACCCGCTCCACTCCGCCATCTACTTCTCCCCCGACTTCGGCGAGGAGCTCGCCGAGTTGGGCCTGAAGGACAGCGCGGCCGCCTACTTCGTCGGGCGGGCGGCGCCCATGGGCCGGGCTGGCGCGGGCACCGTCACCGCGACCTTCTTCAATTTCAGCCATGCCCTGATCGCCCGCCACATTCCTGCCGCGTGGGACGTGGTCTCCCCCGAGGCCGCCCTGGACGCCCGGCTGCGGGCCGCCGACTCGGTGCTGCGGCGGGTGCTGGGCGAGGACGTCATCGCCTCCAAGGAGATGGCCGAGGCCGCGGAGCTGGCGCTGCGCGCCACGGAGGCGTGTTCGCGCCCGGCGCGCCCCCTGTACGCCGCCCACGCCGATCTGCCCGTCCCGGACGCCCCGCATCTGGCGCTGTGGCACGCCGCGTCGCTGCTGCGCGAACACCGTGGCGACGGCCATCTGATGACCCTGGTCAGCGCCGAGCTCGACGCGGTCGAGGCGCTGGCCTCCCACACCGCGACCGGTCAGGGCATGTCCACCAAGTGGATCCTGCGGACCCGCGGCTGGAGCGCCGAGGAGTGGGAGGCGGGCCGGCAGCGGCTGCGCGACCGGGGGCTGCTCACCGCCGACAACGAGCTGACGGAGGCCGGTGAGCGGCTGCGCCAGCACCTCGAGAAGGAGACCGACCGCCTGGACGCGGCGCCGTACGAGCACCTGGGCGCCGAGGGTGTGGCCCGGCTGACCGAGCTGGCCACCGCCTTCACCACCACCGCCCGCGAGAACGGCGCCTTCCCGGCGGACCTCCGCGGCAAGAGCTGACGGTCGGCCGACAGGCCCGCCACGCGCCCGTGCCGCGCCCCCGGGGGAGCCTTCCAGGAAGGGCTTCCAGGGGAGACGCCGCACGGGACCGCCCATCCCGGGCGGAGTTTGGCAGGAGCACATCGGGATACCCGCTTGTCGTGCGCGATCGGCCGTCTGACAACCGGGCGCCCACACCGCGCGCCGCGTACGCCGGCACCAGCCCGTGCGCCGCGTAGCGAACGGTGCCCGGCGGCCGCCGCCGAGCCGCCACCGACCGACAGGAGGTATCCACCGTGTTCCGTGCCATCGCCGACGTGCTCCGTGCCATCGGTGCCGCCATCGCGACCGTGGTGACGCTCCCGTTCCGCGCCCTGGCCCGCCTCTTCGGCGGTGCCTCCGACGCGGCGAGCGGACCGCGCCGCAGGCGGGTGTGATGACCTTTTCCGGCTGATACCGGTGTCCGCCCGATCCGTATCCCGACCCTCCCGGCCCGCCGAAAGCGTCGGCCGCGACCGCTTCGTCAGTGCCACCTGCCACAATGCAGGAGCAGTGCATACCGAAAGCGGAGCGTGATCGTGACGACGTCCATCGAAGGCAGGATCGCCGAGGAACTCGGCGTACGGGAACGGCAGGTCAAAGCCGCCGTCGAGCTGCTCGACGGCGGCTCCACCGTGCCGTTCATCGCGCGCTACCGCAAGGAAGCGACGGAAATGCTCGACGACGCGCAGCTGCGCTCCTTGGAGGAGCGGCTGCGCTATCTGCGGGAGCTGGAGGAGCGGCGCGCCGCGATCCTCGAGTCGATCCGCTCCCAGGACAAGCTGGACGAGGCGCTGGAGGCACAGATCCTCGCCGCGGACTCCAAGGCCCGGCTGGAGGACATCTACCTCCCCTACAAGCCCAAGCGGCGTACGAAGGCCCAGATCGCCCGCGAGGCCGGGCTGGAGCCGCTCGCGGACGGGCTGCTGGGCGACCCGACGGTGGAGCCCACGGCCGCCGCGTCGGCCTTCGTGGACGCCGAGAAGGGCGTTGCGGACGCCGCCGCCGCGCTGGACGGGGCGCGGGCCATCCTCGCCGAGCGGTTCAGCGAGGACGCCGACCTCATCGGCGAGCTGCGTGAGCGGATGTGGGAGCGCGGCCGGGTGGCCACCAAGGTGCGCGAGGGCAAGGAGGAGGCGGGCGCCAAGTTCGCCGACTACTTCGACTTCGCCGAGCCGTTCACCGAGCTGCCCTCGCACCGGGTGCTGGCGATGTTCCGCGGGGAGAAGGAGGAGGTCCTCGACCTCACCCTGGAGCCGGAGGAGCCCTCCGAGGAGACCGGCCCGACCTCCTACGAGCGCTCCATCGCCCACCGCTTCGACATCGCGGACCGCGGTCGCCCCGCCGACAAGTGGCTTGCCGACACGGTCCGCTGGGCCTGGCGCACCCGCGTCCTGGTCCACCTCGGCATCGATCTGCGGCTGCGGCTGCGGCAGGCCGCCGAGGACGAGGCCGTCCGGGTCTTCGCCGCCAACCTCCGCGATCTGCTGCTCGCCGCCCCGGCGGGCACCCGCGCCACGATGGGCCTCGACCCCGGCTTCCGTACGGGGGTGAAGGTGGCCGTGGTCGACGCGACCGGCAAAGTGGCGGCCACGGACACGATCTACCCACATGTCCCCCGCAACCAGTGGGACCAGGCCCTCGACAAGCTGGCCGGGCTGGCGCGTGAGCACAAGGTCGAGCTCATCGCGATCGGCAATGGCACGGCGTCCCGCGAGACCGACAAGCTGGCGGGCGAGCTGTGCGGCAGGCATCCCGAGCTGAAGCTCACCAAGGTGATGGTCTCGGAGGCGGGCGCCTCGGTGTACTCGGCCTCCGCCTTCGCCTCGCAGGAGCTGCCGGACCTCGATGTCTCGCTGCGCGGCGCCGTCTCCATCGCGCGCCGGCTCCAGGATCCGCTGGCCGAGCTGGTCAAGATCGACCCGAAGTCGATCGGCGTCGGCCAGTACCAGCACGACCTGTCCGAGGTGAAGCTCTCCCGTTCGCTCGACGCGGTCGTCGAGGACTGTGTGAACGGTGTCGGGGTGGACGTCAACACGGCCTCCGCCCCGCTGCTCAGCCGGGTCTCGGGCATCGGCACCGGCCTCGCGGAGAACATCGTCTCCCACCGCGACGCCAACGGCCCGTTCGTCAACCGTAAGGCGCTCAAGGACGTGGCCCGGCTCGGCCCCAAGGCGTATGAGCAGTGCGCGGGCTTCCTGCGCATCCGGGGCGGCGACGACCCGCTGGACGGGTCGAGCGTGCACCCCGAGGCGTATCCGGTGGTGCGCCGGATGGTCACCAAGGCGGGCGGCGACGTGTCCACCCTCATCGGGAACACGACGGTGCTGCGGGACCTGCGGCCGGACGAGTTCGTGGACGATGCCTTCGGTCTGCCGACGGTCACCGACATCCTCAAGGAGCTGGAGAAGCCGGGCCGCGACCCGCGACCCGCTTTCAAGACCGCGACCTTCAAGGAGGGCGTCGAGAAGATCGGCGACCTGTCGGCCGGGATGATCCTGGAGGGCGTCGTCACCAACGTGGCGGCGTTCGGGGCGTTCGTCGACGTCGGTGTGCACCAGGACGGCCTGGTGCACGTCTCCGCGATGTCCAAGACGTTCGTCAAGGACCCGCGGGATGTGGTCAAGCCCGGTGACATCGTCCGGGTGAAGGTCCTCGACGTCGACATCCCGCGCAAGCGGATCTCGCTGACGCTCCGGCTCGACGACGAGGCGGGCGCCGCGTCCGGCGGCGGCCGGGACCGCAACCGCTCCGAGGACGCCCGCGGCCAGCGCGGCGGGGGCCGTCGCGGCGCGCCCCAGCAGCGTCAGGGCGGTGCGCCTCAGCAGCGCCAGGGCGGCCGCGGCCAGCGCGGCGGCGGAGGCCGCGACGCGGCCCCGGTGAACGGCGCGATGGCCGACGCTCTGCGGCGAGCGGGCCTGCTCGACCCGAAGAAGCGCTAGCCCTCCGGGCAACACCGGTTCGCCCCTCCGCCCGGCCCCGCCATAGCGGCAACACCGGATCGCCCCGCCCGGCCTCGCCATGACACGCGAGGCCGGGCGGAGGCGGCCAGGGGGCGGTGGGCCGCGGCCACCTCGGCCCCTGGCAGGCACGCCCCCGGCCACAACTGAGAGGTGGTGCCGCCACGTTGCCACCGTCGCGTGCGGCGTCCCAGCCAGCGCTGGACGTTGTCCCCGCGCTCTCCCCTCCTCTCCTCCCGAGTGGCGGCTGCCCACAGCGGGGCTGCACCTTCCTGATCCGGCCTGATCCCCGCGCGTCTCAGGCCGACCGGGCTCCCGGTCGCCATGAGGGCCCGTGGGGCCTGTGGAACTGTGCCCAAAGCGATCGCGCGGGTGCGGGCGCGGGCTGCCGTGTCGGAGGCCGGAGCACCTGCGCGGTCAGCCGGGTGGCGGCGAGTGGGAGCGGGCCATGGGCCGTACCAGGGGCCGGAGGGCCCACGCGGTCAACCGGAAGGGAGCGGATGGGGCGGGGCACCGCCCGCTCGGGGCCGGAAGGCAGGCCCTGGCGAGCCGGGGTGACGGCGGGTGCGGCCTACTCAGGCCGGAAGGCAACCACTGGCCGGCCCGGTCAAGGCGGGCACGGCCCACCCACAGCGAAGGCAGGCTCCGGGATGCGGGCCGGGCGGGGCCCTGACGCGCAGTCCTGCACCGTCGCGGCGGCCCTTCCGAGCGCGAGCCCGGGGTCACCCGGTGAGAGCGTGTGGAGCCGGGCGCGCCCTTACCGTTCCACGGGAGCGACCCGTACCGCGTCGCTCGTGCGGGCCGCCAGGAAGGACCGGCCGCGGACGGCGCGGGGGTCCAGGGGGATGCGGTGGGTGCCCGGGTCCAGGACGGTGTCGAAGAGCTCGCGTGCATGGGGCCGGGACAGCCGGTCGAGGCGGTGGGCCACCAGCCTCACCCGGCAGGCGGACGCGACCTCGACCACCGCCTCGGCGCCGCCCGCCACCGCCGTCAGGCGCAGGAGGCGGCGGCGGTCGTACGGGGTGCGGTCCAGGGCCTGTTCCACCTGGGCGACGAGCAGGGGGACGATAGGGGCGAGCGCGGTGACGCACACCGCGTCGGAACGCGCCGCCGCGAAGGCGTCCCGGACCGCGTCACGCTCGCCCGGGCCCACCGTCCGGCCGAAGACCACCGCACCATATTTGCGCAGCTCATCCGCGTGAGCACCCACCGCGTCCAGGGTGATCTCGGCGCCGATGCCGATGTTGCGCAGCGCGGCGGCCAGCTTGGCGAGGACGGCGGCGCGCTGCCCGATCAGCAGCGCCCTCGGGCCCGTCGGGACCTCGGGCGCGGGCGCGCCGTCGGCGGTCAGCAGCCGCTTCAGCGCGGCCCGGTACTGCTCGCCGCGAAAGCGGTAGGGGCCCATGTCGTGGTAGCCGTCGCGCTCGACGTCCGGGGTCTCGCCGGTCTGCCAGACGAAGTCACGCCAGACGACGTCCGGCCCGTCCCGCTCGACCACGGCGGTGACGGCCCCGCACTCCAGCCCCTCGCACTCCGGACAGCCGTAGATGACGCACCGGCTTCCCTCCAGCGGCGTCTCCGCCTCCAGGAGCAGCCTGCGCACCTGCTCGGCGAGGGCGGAGGGCCCCGTGTCGGCGGCGAGCGGTGAGACCGCGTCAAGGTCGGCGAGGCGCGCCAGCAGGGGCCTGCCGTCCACCACGAAGTCCAGGAAGTCGCGGTGGGTTTGGTACGTGCCATCGGCCAGCACACCGCCCGCGCGCATCGCCGGCGCCAGCCCGAACGTCACGTACTCGGAGGTCATGCCCCAAGTATTCCCGTTGCGGGGCGTATCAGGGGGAAACCGGCGGTGCGCCGGGCGGCCCGGGTCGCCGCTTACGCCGTGTCGGACGCCATGATCCGCTGCCCGGGCCGACACAACGCGCCGACACGACGCGCCGCCCGGACCATCGGGTCCGGGCGGCAGGTCACGGCCGCGCCCTGCGGGGGCGGCCAGGGCGGCTAGCGGCGCTCGGCCGCGGCGGCGCGATCGCCCGATCCGTCCGCGCCGTCCCTGTCTCCGTCCTCGGACGAGGCGTCGGAGCCGGCGTCGGGCGGGGTCGCCGGGCCGATGCGGATCTCGAACTCGCCGTCGTACTTCTCATGACCGGCGATGACCGCCATCTCGACGGCCTCCTCACCCCGCTCGCCCCGCACGATCAGCGGGTCGCGCCGCAGATCCTTCAACAGCGCCCAGCACAGCCCCACCATCACCAGCGTGAAGGGCGCGGCCACCAGGATCGTCAGGTTCTGCAACCCGGTGAGGGCATCGCCCCCGCCGCCGCCGATCAGCAGCATCACGGCCGCCACCGCGCCTGTGATCACGCCCCAGAAGATGACGACGAAGCGGGTCGGCTCGAAGGCGCCCTTCTGCGAGAGCGTGCCCATCACGATGGACGCCGCGTCGGCGCCGGAGACGAAGAAGATGCCGACCAGGATCATCACCAGGACGCTCATCACGCCGGCGATCGGGTACTGGTCCAGCACCCCGAACAGCTGCCCCTCGGGGGTGGATTCCTTCCCCAGCCGGCCCGCGGCCTGGAGCTTCATCGACGAACCGCCGAAGATGGCGAACCAGAGCAGGCTGACGGTGCTCGGCACCAGGATCACGCCACCCACGAACTGCCGGATGGTGCGGCCACGGCTGATCCGGGCGATGAACATGCCCACGAACGGCGTCCAGGAGATCCACCAGGCCCAGTAGAAGACCGTCCAGCTGCTCAGCCAGTCCGCGACCGACTTGCCGCCGGTGGCCTCGGTGCGGCCCACCAGCTGCGGCAGATCGCCGATGTACGAGCCGATCGAGGTCGGCAGCAGGTCGAGGATGATGATGGTCGGGCCGGCCACGAAGACGAAGACCGCGAGGAAGAGCGCCAGCACCATATTGATGTTGGACAGCCACTGGATGCCCTTGGCGACACCGGAGACGGCGGACGCGATGAAGGCGACCGTCAGGATCGCGATCACGGCGACCAGCAGCCCGGTGCCCACGTCGCTCTTCCAGCCCAGCACCTCGATACCGCTGCCGATCTGCAGCGCGCCGAGGCCGAGCGATGCGGCGGAGCCGAAGAGCGTGGCGAAGATGGCCAGGATGTCGATGACCCGGCCGGCCCAGCCGTTGGCGTTCTTCGAGCCGATGAGCGGTGTGAAGACCGCGCTGATCGTCTGCCGGCGGCCGCGGCGGAAGGTGCTGTACGCGATGGCCAGACCGACGACCGCGTAGATGGCCCAGGGGTGCAGCGTCCAGTGGAAGAGCGTGGTGGACATCGCGGTCTGCATCTTCTCGGCCGCGCTGCTGGGGTCGGTCCCGGGCGGCGGCGATACGAAGTGCGACAGCGGCTCACTCACGCCGTAGAACATCAGACCGATGCCCATGCCCGCGCTGAACATCATCGCGACCCATGAGACGGTGCGGAATTCGGGTTCCTCGCCCTCCTTTCCGAGGGTGATCTTGCCGTAGCGGCTCATGGCCAGCCAGAGGGCGAAGATGACAAACCCCGACGCGGCCAGGACGAAGGCCCATCCGCCGTTGTGTATGAGCCCGGAGAGCATGCTGTCCGAGACTCTCTCGAGGGTGTCGCTCGCGACGGACCCCCAGATGACGAAGGCCAGCGTGAGCGCGGCGGAGACGCCGAACACCACGCGGTCCGTCCGGGGGGCCGCATGGGGCCCGGCGGAGCCGGCGCCGGGAGTATCCACGGTGGCCGGGGGATCGCCGCCGACGTCCCCCGCGCTTGTACCTGTCTGCGGCACGCAAAAAGCCTTTCACTGGGGGTTTGGCTGACGGATTTCCGGCTACCCAGGACTCTGGGATGCATGCCAACCGGCCGCGGGGCCGGCGTTTTAGCATGCCATCAAAGCTTCATGTCAGCATTTGTCCACCGGCTGCCCGGCGGTGAGGTGGTACGCGGCGCGGCCGTCCAGCAGCAGCGGCACGAGTGCGCGGGCCGACTGGCGCAGCGGTACGAAGGCGCCTCCGCCGCCCTTGACGGGCCGGGCCGTCACCCCGTGCAGGGCCAGTTCGTCCCGCACCTCGCCGTATTGGGCGGCGTCCAGCCGGTAGCCGCACGGCGGATCCTGCAGGATCGTACCCTCCTCCGGCGGTTCGTTGTCCGCGCCGCCGAGGTAGACCGGGCCCCGGTCCGCGTAGCCGGCCAGCCGCGCCGCCGTCGTGGCCGCCTCGATCCGGCCGCGCCGCTTAGTGATGAAGTCGAAGGCGCCGTTCAGGGCGGCCAGATGGGAGCCCACCCGGCGGCGGTTGTTGACGGCGGGGTCGGCCTTCTCGGCGTCGGTGAGCGGGTCGACCCGGGTCTCGACCAGCAGCCCTACGGAGTGC
The DNA here is from genome assembly GCF_042868035.1 of Streptomyces sp. NPDC007875. Taxonomy (NCBI): domain Bacteria; kingdom Bacillati; phylum Actinomycetota; class Actinomycetes; order Kitasatosporales; family Streptomycetaceae; genus Streptomyces; species Streptomyces sp. NPDC007875. The sequence goes on from NZ_JBIADZ010000037.1 coordinate 48,241, forward strand.
TTGACGCCCGCGGTGTTCCGCAGGATCCGCTCCTGCCCGTCGCCCGCCACCTGCTTGACCGGCTCCCCGGTCTCGGGGTCGGTCCAGATGCCGTAGACGCCGGTGGTGTGGCCCGCGGCCTCGACGCTCGGGCGCACATAGGTGTCCGACAGGGTCCGCGCCTCGTGGTGCACCGGGTCCTGGGTGTTGAGGTTGCGCGGCCACAGCGCCAGCAGATCCTTCATGTAGTACGGGACGGTCGCGCCGTACTCATGCAGGTCGTAGACGGTGTCCGGGCGCCAGTCGCGGATGACGCCCGCCATCGCGCGGGACTCGGCGGTGGCGAGCGCGACATGGTCGCGGTTGATGTCCACGCCGTCGGAGTTGCCGCGGGTGTCGGCGGCGCGGCCGTCGGGGTTGGCGGTCGGGACGACGAGGACCTGGGTGCGCTCCAGGAAGCGTCGCGTCCGGCGGTCCTTGGCGTAGGCGAGGTCGCGGACGGTGGACAGACACGCCTCACGGCCGGAGGGCTCGTCGCCGTGCTGGGAGCAGATCAGCAGCAGGACGTTGCCGCGCGCCGCTTTGGCCGGGTCGACGGGTGCGGCCGGGGCGCCGATCCGCACCAGCCGCAGCGGCCGCCCCTGCGCGGTGGCGCCGATCCGGTCGACGGCCACGCGCGGGGCGGACGTGTCGACGGCCGCGAGGAAGTCCGCCTCCTCGGTCTGGGTGGTCCACCGTGCGCCATGGCTGATCTCGAACCCCGTACGCGGCGGACGCTGCTCGGCCCGCGCGGGCGCGCTGAGGAACGATCCGGTCAGCAGCGCACCGATCGCGCCGCAGGCGGCGCTGCGGAAGAGGGGTGACCGCGAGAACACGAAGGACCTCCTGGGGTGAGAGGGATACGGAGCGATATCGGTGCCGGCGTCGTGCCACGGCCCGCCGCCGGTGGGTGCCGCGCCGCCACTGGCCGTGGCGGCGCGGCACCCGCCGGTGCGGGGCTCAGCCGCGGGTGGAGTGGGTGGACGTCGACGTGGACGGGAGCGGGGTGCGGTGCTGCGGGGCCCGTACGCCCTTCAGGGGCGGTGTGGCCGCCGTGCGCGAGGGGGCGGCCGCGGCCTTGGGGGCGCCGCCGACCAACGGCAGGCGGGCCGAGGTGCGGGGCAGGTCCAGGGTCAGCCGCGGGGTGGTGGACGGCGGTTCGAGAAGGCCCGCGTCGGTGCCGGCGATGATCAGGCCGAGGCGGTGGCCGGCCGGGACGACATGGTCGGTGGCCGCGAGGTCCAGGGTGATGGTGTACGCCTTGCCCGGGGTCAGCGGGCGGCCCTTGCCGTCGTCCGCGAAGTTGCCGAGGTCGGCCCAGCCCCGGCTGAAGACCGTGTAGTCGACGTTGGCCCGGTCCGCGGCGGTCTCCTTGAAGCAGGCGCTGTCGCCCGCCGTACTGCTGCCCCAGCAGCTGCGCCGGTCGAGGGTGGTGATGCCCTCGCCGCTCGCCGTGTAGTTCCGGATGGTGGCCGGGCCGAGGTCGACCAGGACCGCGGAGAGATGGGCGCTCGCGGTGGAGGGCGTGGCGGTGACGGTGACCGTGCCGGAGCCGGACAGTCGCAGGTCCTTCGTCAGCGGACCGGTGGTGAAGCCCGCCTTGCCGGGCGTCGAGGTGTCGATCGCCGCGGACCAGTCGGCCTCGCTCAGCGCGGGATCGTCGGTGAAGGTCTCCGTCGCGCCGGGCTCGGCCCGCTCGGTGCCGAGTACGCCCACTCCGGCCGTGGCGCCGCCGCGCGGACGCAACGTGGTCTGCCGGGTGCCGGACGGGGGCCAGACCCGGTCGGTGGACCACTGGTCGGGGGCGCGCTCGACATCGGCCATCGGCTCGCGCTCGATGCCGTTGTCGATACCGAGCAGGTAGTGGTCGAACCAGCGGTGCAGGGTCCGCACCCACTCTCCGCGCCGGAAGTCGAACGGGTCGACATGCCCGGTCTGCGAGAGCCAGATCTTGCGCTCGACGCCCGCGTCGGCGAGGGCGTTCCACCACTGTCCGAGGTGCTTGGTGCGGACGTTGAGGTCCTGCGCGCCGTGGACGGCGAAGACGCTGGCCCGCACCTTGTCCGCGGCCGGCACATAGTCGCGCTCGCTCCACAGGCCGGTCCAGTCGCCGCTGCGCGGGGCGCCCTCGACGAGACGTTTCTGTACGGCGGCGCAGCGGGCGTGGGCGTCATCGCTCTCGACGGCGTCCGAGAGTCCGTCGGGGCCGGAGTCGTAGAGCGCGGCACCCTTGGCGAAGTAGTAGTCGTACCAGGAGGAGATGGCGCCGATGGGCACGATGGTCTTGAGGCCCTTGACGCCGGTGGCGGCGACCCCGTTGGCGACGGTGCCGTCGTAGCTCTTGCCGATCATGCCGGTGGCGCCGTTGGACCAGCTCGCCTTGACCGGCTGCCCGCCGGTGCGGGTGGAGTACGCGGTGGCGCGGCCGTTCAGCCAGTCGACCACGGCCTTGGCGGACAGGATGTCGGAGCGGCCGCCGACGTCCACACAGCCGTCGGAGCGGTTGGTTCCGGCGAGGTCGACCAGGACGGTGGCGTAGCCGCGCGGTACGAAGTAGTTGTCGTAGAAGAGCGGGAAGAGGACCGGATTCCCGGCGGCGTCATAGGTCTTGGTCTGGCTCTCGTTGCCGCGGCCGCAGCAGGAGTAGTACGGGCTGGCGTCCATGATGACGGGGATGCGGCGGCCCTGCGCGGCGGGTTCGCGCGGCCGCACGATGTCGACGGCGACCCGGTCGGTCTCTCCGTCCGCGTCGCCGTCGATCGTGGTGTCCACCCATACGGATTCCCGGATGGCCTTCTCGTAGGAGTAGACGGGTCTGCTCTCGGATCTGCCGTCCGGTGCGCTCGGCGCGGTGGAAGCGGCGTGGGCGGCCGGGGCGCCGAGCGGTGGCAGCAGGGATATGGCGGCCGCGACCAGCGCGGTGACCGCCGACAGCACGAGCGTGGTCCAGGGGATGCGGGGTGTCCGCGTCTGTAGCAGCACGGCCGGACGGTAGCGCGAGTCAACTCCCGTATAGAAGAGGGCGATACGTGTCGTGATCGTGTCCGAGTCGATTCGCGTTGCGTCCGGATGTCGATTGGATGTCGGACGGCGTGATGGACGTGAGGTGCGTGTGAGGAGTACATAAGGTCACGAGTGATCGTTCTCCCCTACGAGTTGGAGGACTCGTGCGTCACCACAGACTCCTCGTCCCGGGCGCGGCCGCGGCCTGCCTGCTGCTGGCGATCCCGGCGTCGGCGGCCGATGCCACGCCGGGCGCCCCCGGCATCGGGGACTCCTACTACCCCTCGTACGGCAACGGCGGGTACGACGTCTCCCATTACGACCTTCGGCTGAAGTACCAGCCGACGACGGACCGGCTGGAGGGCACGGCGACGATCGTGGCCGACGCCCGGCAGGATCTGTCCCGGTTCAACCTGGACTTCGCGCTCGATGTGAGCGAGGTGCTGGTGGGCGGGAAGAAGGCCTCGTTCACCAAGACCGGCGACCATGAGCTGGAGATCACCCCGGCCGCGCCGCTGTCCTCCGACCGCCCCTTCACCGTGGTCGTGCGCTACAGCGGTACCCCCTCGAAGGTGGTGGCCGGAGGGTTCACCTCATGGCTGCGCACCCCGGACGGGGGGATCGCGGCCAACGAGCCGGAGTCGGCGTGGTGGTGGTTCCCGAGCAATGACCATCCGCTCGACAAGGCCACCTACGACGTGTCGGTGGCGGTGCCGGACGGAACGCAGGCGATCAGCAACGGCACCCTGCAGTCGACCAGCTCCCAGCTGGGCTGGACCCGTTACAACTGGCGCTCCAGCAAGCCGCAGGCCACGTATCTGACCACGCTGGCGGTCGGCAAGTTCGACATCACGACGGACACGACCGCCAACGGTCTGCCGGTGATCAACGCATACAGCAAGGACCTCGGGGACAACGCGGGGGCCGCGCGGGCGAGCGTGGAGCGGTCGGCGGAGATCGTCGACTGGGAGTCCACCGTCTTCGGCCCGTACCCCTTCGACGCGCTGGGCGGCTATGTGCCCAATGTGCCCACGGGCTACGCGCTGGAGACCCAGACCCGGCCGTTCTACAGCCCGAAGGGGTTCGCCAAGGGCGCGAACACCTCACTGGTCGTGCATGAGCTGGCCCATCAGTGGTTCGGCGACAGCGTCTCGCTGAAGGACTGGCGCGACATCTGGGTCAACGAGGGCTTCGCCAGCTACGCCCAGTGGCTGTGGTCGGAGAAGGAGGGCGAGGGCACCGCGCAGGAGCTGGCGGACTACACCTACGCCTCCTACCCGGCCGACGACCCCTTCTGGAAGGTCGAGCCGGGCAACCCGGGGCCGGAGAACCAGTTTCATGACGCGGTGTACGACCGGGGCGCGCTGGCCCTCCAGGCGCTGCGGAACCACATCGGCGACAAGGACTTCTTCGCGATCCTGAAGGGCTGGACGACGGAGAACCGGTACGGAAACGCCTCGGTCAAGGACTTCGTGACCTACGCGGAGAAGGTGTCCGGCAAGCCCCTGGCCACGCTCTTCGACACCTGGCTGTTCACCCCGTCGAAGCCTGCCGCCGCGCAGGCGCGGGCGGCGGAGCTGAGCCCGGCCAAGGCGCCGGTGCGGCCGAAGTCGTGGCAGCGGATCCAGGACACGCACCGCACCCACGGCCGCTGAGCCCCCGAAGCCCCGGCCGGGTCCCCCGCCCCGGCCGGGGCACAGCGCCGCCGTGATGCGCTGGCGCCCGGCATATCCCCTGGTCACGGCCGTCCTGCGCGGGCGCGGTGCCGGGCCTCACGTGCGATGGGGAGATAGCGCAGCCGCTCGGGCAGCAGCGGGACCACCACCCGGACGACCCTCCCGAACCACCGCAGCCGCTGCTCCTGCCCCCGCGTCCACCCCAGCCCGATCGCCTCCCGGGCGTCCGGCGGCATCAGCCCGACGGTGAGGAACGCGCGGAAGCGGGTGAACAGCGGGCGCAGCAGCGGCCACAGCAGCCGCGGCGGCAGCGGACCCGGCGGAGGCACCGGCGCGTCGGGCGCGGCCAGTTCACGGGTGACGGCGGTCGGCTCCAGCCGTTCGCGCACCATCGCGCGGTAGTAGGGCCAGAACTCCTCGACGGATCCCGGCATCTCGCGGTCGTCGATGCCCAGCACCCGTCCGATCCGCAGCCATTCCCCGTACAGCTGCCGCTCCTCGGCGGCGGTGAAGGGGCGGGTGCCCAGATAGCGCTGGGCGCGCAGATAGACCGGATAGCCGGTGGCGTGCACCCAGGCGTAGACGGGCGGGTCCAGCGCGCGGTACGGGCGGCCGTGCGCGTCGACGCCCTGGATGGACGCGTGGAGCCTGCGCAGCCGGCGGCCCTCCGCCTGGGCCTGCGCACCGCCGTACACCCACAGCTGCACCGACCGCAGGGAGCGCTCCCCGCGCCCCCAGGGGTCGGTGCGGAAGACGGAGTACTGGTCCACGCCCGCCCCGACGGCCGGATGCGCCACTTGCATGGTCATCGCGGCCGGCAGGGCGAGCAGGCTGCGCAGCTCCCCCGCCACGGCCCACAGGATGCCGCCGGCGGGCGGCGGGTCGTGGCCTTCGGCGGGGCGGCGGGGGCTCTGCGTGCTCATGGGACCATGGGTGGCGCGGTTACTTCTCTCCTGTTCCAGTGTGCGCCCCCGCGCCGCCGCTGAGCGGGCGCAGGGTGAGCGCGTAGTCGTAGGCGCTGTCGGCCTTCACCCGGTACTGGTCGCGCACCGGGTTGGGGGTGTCGCCGGCGCCGGTGACCGCGTGGTCGGCGTGCAGGGTGTTCCAGCCGTCGTTGCGCTTGAGGAAGTGCGGATAGGCGGCGCGGTCGAGCTCGACGTACGCGCTGGCGCCCGCCTCCAGATCGCCGGAGACCAGCAGTCCGGCACCGCCGCGGTCGGTGAGGGACGTCCAGCGCACATCGTCGGGGTTGTGGTCCTGGGGCTTCAGATACTCGACGTACTGGTCCTCGACCGAGGAGGACCAGACGCCCATGGGCGTGCCGTCCTTACGGTCGTTGAAGTTCTCCACCGGCCCGCGCCCGTACCACCGGAAGGTGCCGTACCGCTCGGGCACCTTCAGCTGGAGACCGATCCTGGGCAGACAGGACAGGGTGCGGAAGTCGCCGCGCGCCTCGACCTGATGCCGGATCCGGACCTGGCCCGCGCCATCGACCCGGTTGGCCACGGTCTGGCCGAAGGACGCGCCGGTCACATCGGGCGCGGCGGCCGTGGAGCGGACGGTGACAGGGACCGTGCCGTCGTCGCCGGGGGTCGTCTCGATGCCGTCGACGGTGGTGCGCAGCCGGTCAAGGCCCAGGGTCCGCCAGCGCTTGCCCTCGGCGGTGCCCCAGTCGGAGCGCTCATTGCCGATCGGGGCGCGCCAGGCGTCCAGTTCGGGGCCGGAGCGGAGCGGTTCGCGGCCCGCCACGCGCATCGAGGTGAGCATGCCCTCCTTCTTGCCGAAGGTGTACTGGAAGTCCTCGCCGCTGGCCCCCACGGTGTCGCCGCGCTCGACGGCTTTGGCTCGCCCGCCTGCGGCCGGGGCGGGGGGCCTCGGGCACCTTGTCGCCGCCGACCGCGAACTGGCCGAAGGAGACCACATGCCCGGCCTTGGCCCAGTCGGTGGAGTGTTCGGTGACGGCCCGCACGGTCAGATGGCGCTCATAGCCCCCGGGGTTGGCGGGCGGGGCCGGGAGCTGGACCGTGGCGCTCTCGCCGGGCCCGACGTCCAGGGCGCGGGTGCCGCTGGCGACGGTCCGCGCGCCCTCGGTCACCGTCCAGCGCAGGGCGAGATCATCGGTGCCGGTGAAGGGCGCTCATTGGTGACCTTCACCTTGCCGGTGCGGGCACCCTCGCCTCGCGTTGACGTTCAGCCGCTTCATCAGCCGGACGTCCTGTTCCATCCGGGCGCGGATGGCATGACGCCCGGTGGCCGGGTCGGTCTCGGCGCGGTTGACGCCACGTATCAGGATTGCGCTTGCCGTTGAGCGTGAGCTGCTTGTCCTTGACCTCGATCTCGCGGAATCCGACGCTCTGGCGCTCGGCCATCGCGAACCGCCAGGATCCGTCCAGACCGCGTTCCCACGCCTTGCGGTCGGGCCCGTCCGGCCGCAGTCAGGTGTGCGGGGGTTCCTGGCCCTCGCCGGTCCGCTCCGGGTCCTCGAGGTACGTATGCACATCGGCGGGCAACTTGCCCGCGTCCGACCACCTCCCGACGGCCGTGTCCACGGCCGTGAGACCGAGGCCGACAGCCATGGTCATGGCCAGCACCGCCCCGATCAGTCGCCGTATCCCATATCTGCCGCGTTCCGACCTCAATCCGACCCCACCTAACAGATTCGGAAGAAAACCAACACAACTGAACAGCGAGGCACGCTATTCATCGGTAAAGAGATCGTCAACAGGTGGTGCTGATCCCGGAGTTGAGCCAGTGGCGGGGAGAGGTTTCACAGCGGTGCTGCGACAGCAATACTGATGAACCCGATCGGGCAGCAGCCCGGCGGAGCAGGACGACGCGGAGAGCGAGGCACGGCCGATGACCACTCCCGGCACCGAGGAACCCACCCTCACCGTCGATGAACTGGCGGCCCGCGCCGGGGTGACCGTGCGCACCGTGCGCTTCTACAGCACCCGCGGGCTGCTGCCGCCGCCGGTGATCGGCCCGCGCCGGGTCGGCCACTACGGCCCCGAGCACCTCTCCCGGCTCGCGCTGATCGAACAGTTGCAGCGCCACGGCATGACCCTGTCCGCCATCGAGCGCTATCTGAGCCAATTGCCACCGGATCTGAGCGAGGACGATCTGGCGCTCCACCGGGCCCTGGTCGCCTCCTGGGGCCCGGACGCCCCCGAGGAGACGACCCGCGAACAGCTGGACCGGCGGGCCGGGCGGGAGCTCACGGAGGAGGACATCGACCGGCTGGCCGCACTGGACGCCTTGGAGCGCACCGACGACCCGGATCGCTTCCGGATCGACCCCAAGGTGCTCCATCTGGGGCTGCGGCTGCTGGACGTGCCGATCGAGATGGAGACGATACGCACGGCCCATACGGTCGTGCTGGAACACACCCGCTCCGCGGCACGCGAGCTCAGCCGGCTGTTCCGGGACGAGGTCTGGGGGCCCGAGCGCGATCACGAGTCCGGGAGCGGACCGGAGCGGATGCAGGCGAAGAAGTCGCTGTCGGCCCATATGCAGCCGCTGGTGGTGGAGGCGCTGGTGATCGCCTTCCAGCGGTCGATGAAGCACGAGCTGCGGGCCTGGTACGGGCAGGACGCGGACTGAGCCGCGGAGTGTGAAGCGGGCTGAGCCGCGGACTGCGGGCGCGGACCGTGAATGGGGCTGAGCGGGCCCGGGGCGGCGCGACGGCCGACCGCCCCCGGGCACCGGTGGTGGTCATTCGCCGCCGGTGAGCGCGGCGGCGAGCTCTTCGGGGCGGGCGGCGAACGGCGAATGGCTGCCCGGCAGCGAGCGCACCGTGAAGGGCTGGTCCGGCATGGCCGCGTCGGCCTCCGCGATCATCAGATCCTGCATCGCGGGGGTGCACGCCCAGTCCTCGGCGCACCGGATGAAGGTGCGCGGGATCCGGCCCCACCGCTCCCGGGTCAGGGCGATCGGGGTGGTCGGCACCGCGAAGGGCAGATCGGGGCTCAGGGCGTGGTACCAGCGGGCGAAGGACCCGGCCGGGACGTCGTGGTAGTAGGTCAGCCGCAGCTCCTCCACGTACGCCGGATCGACGGAGAACGGATTGATCCGGAACGCGCCGATGGCCTCCGGGTCGCCCAGCATCAGCCCCTGCCCCCGTACGGTCGTGGTCTGCTCGGGGGCCGCCAGATAATCGGCGAAGCGGGGGCGCCCGGCGGGGACGAAGGACGACAGATGGATCAGCTCGTCGACGAGCTCGGGGGCCCGCTCCGCGGCCAGGGACGCCGAGGCGCCACCGGCGCTGTGCGAGACCAGCGCGACCTTCTGATACCCACGCACCGATCGCAGCGCGGTGACGACGGCCCCGGCACACTCTTCCAGGGTCAGCCCGGCCAGCGCCGACTTCTCGGTGGCGAAACCCGGCTGGCCGGGAAGGTGGTGGCCCGAGGGCAGCGGTGCCTCGAAGCCGTGCCCCGGCAGGTCGACGGCGAGGCTCGCCGCGCCGAGCCGGGCCAGGGCGCGCTGGGTGGGTGCCCACTGCCAGGAGGCGTGCCAGGCGCCGTGGACCAGCACGAACACGGTGCCGGAGGGGGCGGGGTGGATCTCGCTCACGGGTTGGGCATCGCTCAAAGGCGCTCTGGGGCTCATGGCACTCATGGAGAACAGTCCACCGGCGCGGCTCGGCATTATCCACCGCCATATCTGACAACCCCGCCGCCGATATCTCTTGGATATCGGCTCGGATATCCTGGGTCCGATGGAGTCACGACATCTGCGGTACGCCCTGGCGGTGGCCGAGCATCAGCACTTCAGACGGGCGGCCGCCGCCCTCGGGATCGCCCAGCCCCCGCTGTCCCAGCAGATCGCGGCCCTGGAGCGGGAGCTGGGCGCGCGGCTCTTCGACCGTACGGCGCGTGGGGTGTTCCCGACCGCCGCGGGCGAGGCGTTCCTGGCCAGGGCGCGCCGGGCGCTGGCCGAGATGTCGGCCGCCGTGTCGGACGCGGGCCGGGCCGCCCGGGGCGAGACGGGGCGGCTGCGGCTCGGCTTCATCGGCTCGGCGCTGCTGGAGCTGCTGCCGTCCGTGCTGGGCCAGTTCATCCGGGAACGCCCCGAAGTGCGGCTGGGGCTGCAGGAGATGTCGACGCGCCGGTCCACGGCGGCGCTGCTCGCGGGCGAGCTGGACATCGCCATCGGGCGGGGTGCGCCCCGGGGCGTGGGCGCCGAGGAGCTGGTGTCGGTCACGGTCGGCCGGGACCATCTGGTGGCGGTCGTCGGCGCCGCCCATCCGTTCGCCGGGCAGTCCAGGGTGAGCGTCGAGCAGCTCAGGGGCCAGCATCTGATCGTGGCGCCCGCGGATGAGGAGCCGGTGGTCGCGGCCTGGCTGACCGCGCTGCTGGGCGAGGGCGCCGAGGCGCCCGCGCGGGCCGGTGGGGTCACCGAGGCGTGGGATGCGCACACCATCATCGGGCTGGCCTCGTGCGGGGTCGGGGTGGGGCTCGGCCCGGCGTGTCTGCGGGTGGCGGCGCGGCCGGACGTCCGGGTGTGCGAGGTGAGCCCGCGGGTGGAACTGCCGGAGCTGGTGATGTCGTTCCGCGCCCAGGACCGCTCCCCCGTGCTGGCGGCGTTCCTGGACATCACCCGGGAGCGGTGCCCGGGGGTGGGCGAGCGGCTCGAACGCCGTCTGGGCGCACGCTGACGGGCCGGCCCCGACCGGCCGGCCCGTCAATCCAGCCCCTCCGACGCTTGCAATCCAGCCCCTCCGGCGTCCGCAATCCAGCCCCTCCGGCGTTTGAGGAGCGGGGTCCAGGGGCGGAGCCCCGGCGGGGGCCGGGGCTGGGCCCCGGTTGTGGGAAGGGGCGGGGAGGGGAAAGATCCGCCGTACGGCCACCTAGTCCGTGAAGCGCTCCCCACGCTCGGCCTTCTCCCGGAGCAGCGTGGTCGGGGCGAACCGCTCCCCGTACGCCGCCTCCAGCTCCCTGGCACGGGCGACGAAACCGGCCACGCCACCCTCGTATCCGTTGATGTACTGCAGCACTCCGCCCGTCCAGCCGGGGAAGCCGATGCCGAGGATGGAGCCGATGTTGGCGTCGGCGACAGAGGTCAGCACGCCCTCCTCCAGCAGCCGCACCGTGTCGATGGCCTCGCTGAAGAGCATCCGCTCCATCATGTCCTCGAGGGGGATGCGATTGCCCTCGCCACCGGAACCGCCGGAACCGCCAGACCCGCCAGACCCGCCAGACCCACCGGACCCACCGGCACCGCCGGACCCGCCCCGCCCGAAGTGCTCGCGCAGTCCGGGCCACAGCCGCGTCCGCTTGCCGGTCGTCTCGTCGTAGTCGTAGAAGCCCGCGCCGCCGCTGCGGCCGGGGCGCCCGAACTCCTCCACCATGCGGTCGAGCACCGCGTCGGCCGGATGCGGCCGCCACGCGCCGCCCGCCTCCTCGGTCGCCCGGCGCGTCTCCTCGCGGATCTTGCGCGGCAGGGTCAGGGTCAGCTCGTCCATCAGGGAGAGCACCTTGGCCGGATATCCGGCCTGGGCCGCGGCCTGTTCCACGGAGGCCGGGTCGACGCCCTCCCCCACCATCGCCACGCCCTCATTGAGGAAGTGGCCGATGACGCGGGAGGTGAAGAAGCCGCGGGAGTCATTGACCACGATGGGGGTCTTGTTGATCTGCCGCACCAGATCGAAGGCGCGGGCCAGCGCCTTGTCGCCGGTGCGCTCGCCCTTGATGATCTCGACCAGCGGCATCTTGTCGACGGGCGAGAAGAAGTGCAGTCCGATGAAGTCGTCGGCGCGCTGCACCCCCTCGGCGAGCAGGGTGATGGGGAGGGTGGAGGTGTTGGAGCACAGCAGCGCGTCCGGGGCGACGACGCCCTCGATCTCCTGGAACACCTTGTGCTTGAGCGCCGGGTCCTCGAAGACCGCCTCGATGACCGCGTCACAGCCCTCGAGGTCGCTGAGATCACCGGTCGGGGTGATCCGGGCCAGCAACTCGTCCCGCTTGGCCTCGGTGGTCCGGCCCTTGGTGAGCGCCTTGGCCAGCAGTCCCTCGGCATACGCCTTGCCCTTGGCCGCGGCCTCCACGGACACGTCCTTGAGGACGACCTCGATGCCCGCCTTGGCGCATGCGTACGCGATGCCCGCACCCATCATCCCGGCGCCCAGCACCGCGACCTTGCGGACCTGACCGGGCTCGATCCCCTGGGGCCGGTTGGCGCCGGAGTTGACCGCCTGCAGATCGAAGAAGAACGCCTGGATCATGTTCTTGGCGGTCTGGCCGACGACCAGCTCGGTGAAGTACCGGGCCTCGATGGTCTGCGCGGTCTCGAAGTCCACCTGGGACCCCTCGACGGCGGCGGCCAGGATATTGCGCTGCGCCGGGTAGGGCGCGCCGCCCAGCTGCTTGCGCAGATTGGCGGGGAAGGCGGGCAGATTGACGGCGAACTTCGGCTGCGCCGGGGTGCCGCCCGGGATCCGGTAGTCCTTGTCCTCCCAGGGCTGTGCCGACTCGGGGTGGGCGTCGATGAACGCCCGCGCCTGGGCCAGCATCTCCTCACGGGTGGCCACGACCTCGTGCACCAGCCCCGCCTCCTGGGCGCGCCGGGGGCTGTACCGCGCCCCCTGGAGCAGCCACTTGAGCAGCGCGTCGGTGACGCCGAGCAGCCGGACGGTACGGGCGACGCCCCCGCTGCCCGGGAGCAGGCCCAGGGTGACCTCGGGGAAGCCGATACGGGACCCGGGGGCGTCGAGGGCGATGCGGTGGTGGCAGGAGAGCGCGATCTCCAGCCCGCCGCCGAGCGCCGCGCCGTTGATCGCGGCGACCACGGGCTTGCCGAGGGTCTCGATCCGGCGCAGCCCGCGCTTGATGCGGAGGTTCTTCTCGTAGATCTCCTGGGCCTGGTCGGGCCCGACCCGAAGGAGGTCGTTGAGGTCGCCGCCGGCGAAGAAGGTCTTCTTGGCGGAGGTGACGATGATGCCGCGGATGGTGTCCCGCTCGGCCTCGACGCGGTCGGCGATCGCGTCGAGGGAGTCGATGAACGCGGCGTTCATGGTGTTGGCGGACTGGCCGGGGTCGTCGAGCACCAGGGTGACGACGCCCGCGTCGTCCTGCTCCCAGCGGATGGTCGAGGCGGTGGTGGGGTGGCTCATCTGAGGTCTCCAGGGCGAAGGGGCGTGGGGAGGGGGCGGGAAGGAGGGGGAACGGCGGCGTTCTGAGAGCCGCTCGGCTCTACGGGGCGTCCAGCGGATCGTGGACTCCGGGGCCTGGGGCGGAGCCCCAGTTGAGGGAAGGGGCGGGGAGGGGAACAGCCCGCCGCAGGCGTCACGATCCGTCGGTCACCCCCTAAAGCCGCTCGACCACCGTCGCGATGCCCATCCCGCCTCCCACGCACAGCGTCACCAGCCCGAACCGCCCGTCGCGCCGCTCCAGCTCGTCGATCACCGTGCCGAGGATCATCGCGCCGGTCGCGCCCAGCGGATGGCCCATCGCGATCGCGCCGCCATTGACGTTGACCTTGTCCAGGCTCAGCCCCATGTCGTCCACGAAGCGCAGCACCACCGCCGCGAACGCCTCGTTGATCTCGACCAGATCGATGTCGTCGATGGTCAGCCCGGCCTTGGTGAGCGCCTTACGGGTGGCGGGAGCCGGTCCGGTGAGCATGATGGTGGGGTCGGCGCCGGAGACGGCGGCGGAGACGATCCGGGCGCGCGGGGTCAGCCCGAAGCGCTCACCGACCTCGCGGTTGCCGATGGCTACCAGGGCGGCGCCGTCCACCATGCCCGAGGAGTTCCCGGCGTGGTGGACATGGTCGATCGCCTCGATCCAGTGGTACTTCTGCAGCGCCACCGCGTCGAAGCCGCCCGCCTCGCCGATGGTGGCGAACGACGGCTTCAGGCCCGCCAGGGTCTCGGCGGTGGTGCCGGGGCGGATGTGCTCGTCCCGGTCGAGGACGGTCAGCCCGCTGCGGTCGCGGACCGGGACCACGGAGCGGTCGAAGTACCCCTCCTTCCAGGCCCGCGCGGCCCGCTCCTGGGAGAGCGCGGCGAAGCTGTCCACGTCATGGCGGCTGTAGCCGCCGGTGGTGGCGATGAGGTCGGCCCCGATGCCCTGCGGTACGAATCCGGTCTCGTAGTTGGTCATCGGGTCCGCGAACCAGGCCCCGCCGTCGGAGCCCATCTTCACCCGCGACATCGACTCGACGCCGCCCGCGAGCACCAGGTCCTCCCAGCCGGAACGGATCTTGGCCGCTGCCAGGTTGACGGCCTCCAGGCCCGAGGCACAGAAGCGGTTCTCCTGGACGCCCGCGACCGTGTCCGGGAGCCCGGCCGCGATGGCCGCGATCTTGGCGATATCCGAGCCCTGGTCGCCGAGCGGGCTGACGACGCCGAGGACCACGTCGTCGATGGCCGCCGGGTCCAGCTCGGGGAACCGCCGCCGCATCTCATGGATGAGGCCCACCACCAGGTCGACGGGCTTGGTGCCGTGCAGGGCACCGTCGGCCTTACCGCGCCCGCGCGGGGTGCGGATGGCGTCGTACACATACGCTTCGGTGCTCACGTCAGCGGCCTTTCAAGGGAGGGGGTCGGGCGGGGACGGCTCAGGAGGCCGGCGGGAAACGGACGGGGGTTCATGACGTTCCTGACGGGTTTCCCTCGAGGAGCGAGGTGACTCCCCAGTCGCGGGCCACCTCGGCGGTGTCCACCCCGGGCCGGACGGGCGCGCGGCGCACCGCGCCCGGGGTGGCGGAGAAGCGCGGGGCGGGCGCGGGCTGGGTGATCCCGCCGTGGTCGACGAAGGTGGAGCGGGCGGCGAGGTGCGGATGGGCCGGGGCCTCCCGCAGCGACAGCACGGGGGCGACGCAGGCGTCCGAGGCGCTGAAGACGGCGGTCCACTCCTCACGGCCGCGCTGCTTGAAGCGGTCGGCGATGGCGGTGCGCAGCGCGGCCCAGCTGTCGAAGTCATCGCGGGCCGGGGCCTGGTCGGCGATGCCCAGCAGCTCGATGAACTCCGCGTAGAACTTGCGCTCCAGGGGCCCGACCGCCATATAGCCGCCATCGGCGGTCTCATAGGTGCCGTAGAAGGGGCAGCCGCCGTCGAGGAGATTGGTGCCTCGCTGGTCCCGCCAGCCTCCGGCGGCCATCATGCCGTGGATGGCGGAGGTGAGATGGGCGGTGCCGTCGACGATCGCGGCGTCCACGACCTGGCCGGGGCCGCCCGCGCGGGCGTGCTGCAGGGCGGCCAGGACGCCGATGACGAGATAGAGCGAGCCTCCCGCGTAGTCCCCCAGGAGGTTGGCGGGGGCGATGGGCGGGCCGTCGGCGGCGCCGATCATGCTGAGGGCGCCGGTGACGGCGATATAGCTGATGTCATGGCCGGCGGTCCGGGCGAGCGGACCCTCCTGCCCCCAGCCGGTCATCCGGCCGTAGACCAGCCGGGGGTTACGGGCCAGGCAGTCCTCCGGGCCGAGGCCCAGCTTCTCGGTGACCCCCGGGCGGTAGCCCTCGATGAGGATGTCGGCGTGCTCCACGAGGTCGAGCACGGCGGCCACGCTCCCCTCGGCCTTCAGGTCGAGGAGCACCGAGCGCTTGTTGCGGTTGGTGAGGTCGTAGTCCGGGTCGATCCGCAGGCCGCCGGCGCCTCCGGGGCGGTCGACGCGGACGACATCGGCGCCGAGGTCGGCGAGGACCATGGCGGCGAACGGTCCCGGCCCGATCCCCGCGAGCTCCACCACCCGCACTCCGGCCAGCGGACCGGCCGCCGTCGCCCCGTCCTCCGCCGCCACCGTCATGCCGTCCCCCAATCGTGTGACACCACCGCTGTAACACCGCCGATGCTAAGAACGCGTCCCGCATTCCACAAGCCCTCTCCTGGGCCTGTGGACAACCAAGCCCCTTGCCCGGCAAGCAGGTTTGGCCCCTGCGGCAGCACGGCGGGCCGGGTGTGGCGCCGACCGGCCTTCCGGGTCAGGTCTTCTCCATGCCCGGCCCCGCCATGGACAGCGGCTGTTCGGGCACCAGATGGTCCTCGTCGCCCGCCGGATCGGTCAGTCGGCCGAGCCTGCGCGGCAGATCGGAGCCGACCAGCACGATCACCACCAGCGTCAGCCCGAAGGTGAGCACCGCCAGCGCCCGCCCGAGGGACATGCCCTCGGCCAGATGGGCGCCGAGCACCGGCGCCACCGCGCCGCCGAGCGCCCCGGTGTTGTAGACGAAGCCGAGCGAGGCCGCCCGCGTCCGGGTCGGGAAGTGACCCGCGATGTACTTCGGCAGGATGCCGGAGATCCCCTGGCTCAGCGCGAGCAGGAAGAACAGCAGCACTCCGAGCCCGACCAGGGTGTCCTGCACCGCGAACACCGGGAAGACGAAGGCCAGCGAGGCGAGCAGGGTGTAGACGTAGGCACGCCGGGTGCCGAGCCAGTCGCCCGCGAACCCCGCCAGCCAGCAGCCGGCCATCGTCCCGAACCCGGCGTAGAACATCACATCGGTGACCTCGGACGGGGTGTACCCGAGCTGCTCCTTCAGATAGGTGGGCAGCAGCGCCTGGATCGGCCAGCTGTAGAGGAAGGCGCAGAAGACCGTGCACGTCAGAGCCACATACAACGACCAGCGGCGCCGTCCGCCGAGCTGGGCCGCGAAGGCGATCAGACACCCCGCCGCCAGGAGCGACAGCGGCCAGCGCAGGCCCGCGCCCAGCGGGGTGAAGACCAGGAACAGCGCGACACTCGCGGCCACGGCCAGCGCCGTGTTGACGCTCGCGCGGGCGCGTCCGGCGAACAGCGGCCCGAAGGGGTTCGGCCGCGCCTTCGCCGTCGCCACCTCCTCATGCCAGTCCCCGGCCTCGGGAAGCGCGCGCCGCACCCATAGCGCGACCAGCACCGGCAGCACGCCGATCCAGAACATCCAGCGCCAGCCCCAGTGGGGCACCACCCACTTGTAGAGCTCGGAGGCGAGGATGGTGCCACCCGAGTAGCCCGAGATCAGGAAGCCGGAGGCGCGGTTGCGCAGCCGCGCGGGCCAGCTCTCCAGGACATAGGTGGCGCTGGCGCTGTACTCACCAGCCATGCCCATGCCAATCACAAGGCGAGCCGTGAACATGCTGATGTAGTTCCAGGCGAACCCACAGGCGAAGGTGCCGAGCGAGTAGAGCAGAATGCTGACGATCATCGCGGCCTTACGGCCGTAGCGGTCGCCCAGCGCGCCCAGCACCGCCCCGCCGAGCCAGCGGGTGATGAAGGCGCCCGAGACCAGGCTCGCCGCCGACGCCGTGCTCAGATCGAATTCGTCGGCTATCTCGGTCAGGACGAGCGTGATCAGTACGAAGTCGAAACCATCGAGCAGATAGCCGATCCAGGCGGCGAACATGGACTTCCACTGACCCCGCGAGACCTCTCGGTACCAGGGCACCGTGGTGGCTTCGGTCACGGCAACAGCCCTCCCTCCTCCAGAAGTTGACGTACGGTCTTGACGGCCTCCTCGCCCAGCGGCACCTGGGGCGCGGCGGTGTCCGCGCACTCGATCACGCCCAGCAGCCGCAGCGCGGCCTTGAAGCCGCCCAGCCCCGCCGAACTGCCGCCCATCAGCGCCGGGTCCCCGGCGTCGGTGATGGCGAAGAGCGCGGCCAGCCGGTCCTGTTCGGCGGCCGCCTGCTCCCAGCGGCCCGCCCGCGCGTGCTCGTACAGCCGGACGAAACCGGCCGGATCGACGTTGGCCAGCCCCGGGACGACGCCGTGGGCCCCCGCCAGCAGGGCGCCGTCCACCGACAGTTCGGAGCCGGTGAGCACGGTGAAGGAGTCGTTGAGGCCGCGCCGGCGGACCTCGACGAGCATCCGCCGCAGCGCTCCGTCGTCCCCGCTGCTGTCCTTGACCCCCACCACGGTGGCGTCGGCGGCCAGCGGAAGCAGGATCGAGGGCGTCAGCTTGGAGTGGACGGAGACCGGGATGTCGTACGCGAACAGCGGCACGTCCACTCCGTCGCGCAGCCGCCGGAAGTGGTCGGCGATCTCCAGGGGATGAGTGCGGGTGTAGAAGGGCGCGGTGGCCACGACGGCGTCCGCGCCCAGCTCCGCCGCCGTACGGGCGTGATCGAGCACCCGCGCGGTCGTCATGTCGATCGCCCCCGCGAGGACGGGCACCCGGCCGCCTGCGGCCTCGATGACCGCCTTAAGGGCCGTACGGCGACTTCGGTCGTTCAGATAGGCGGCCTCTCCGCTGGAGCCGAGCGCGAACAGCGCGCTCACCCCCGCGTCGATCAGCCGCTCGGCGAGCGCGGCGAGGGAAGAGGTATCGACCTCGCCCGCGGGCGTGAGCGGGGTGCACAGGGGCGGAACGACACCGGTAAGGGGAGCCGGAAGACTCATCGACACCCAGCCTTCTATATAGCGGGACAATCAGGACGTGGGACGTCCTATGTTCGGGGCCGAATCTGACGGAGTGCCATCGCGCTGTCAAGTACATTCCCGCGTCAGCGCCTCGTCCGAATCCCGCCAGCACTCCAGGAGCCCACCGGCCAGTCTGGAACGCATGAGCGAGAACTACGAGATGCGGGCCATCGCGCCCGAGGTGCTGAAGCAGCTGCGGATCACCGACGACGCGGGAAACCCGCCGCGCGTGGTGGTGGAGGACGAGGAGGGTGGCAGCCCGATGCGCTGCTGCCTGGGCCGGAGCCGGCCGCACGAGACCATCGCGCTCGTCTCCTACGCCCCGCTGCGCCGCTGGGCCCAGGAGACGGGTGCCACGCCCGGCCCGTACGACGAGGTCGGCCCGGTCTTCATCCACCCCGAGGAGTGCGACGGCTGGGCCGGCCCCGGGATCGCGGACGGCATCCCGGGGGAGCGGCGGGTGCTGCGGGCGTACTCCGCCGAGGGCAACATCCTCGGCGGCCGACTGCTGAACGACGGCAAACCGACGATCGAGGAGGGGCTGACCGAGCTGTACGCGGACCCGCGGGTGGCGGCGGTGCATGTGCGCGCCGTCGAGTTCGGGTGCTTCCTGGCCGAGACGCGGCGGGTCTGACGGCGCTGCGAGGGGCGTTCTGACGGCGCTCTGACGGCGACGCCGACCGGGCTCCGTCAGGCCCGGCGGGTCCTGTCACACCCCCCGGGGCCACTTCACGCCCCGGCGGCTGCATCACGCCCCGGCTGCTTTCAGGGCCCGGCGGCACAGCGCGTCCGCGCGCCGCGTCGTCTCGGGCTGCCGGAAATCGCGGGCCAGATGCAGGGTGTACGCGCAGGCGTCCGCGATGGTCACCCGATGGCCGACGGAGACGAAGAGCGGCTTCACACCGTCGCGGGTGCGCAGCGCCCGGCCGACCTCCTCGTCCCTGTCGAGCAGCGGCGACCAGTCGCCGCGGCGCGGCCCCGGGTCGGCGTGGCGGAAGCCGAAGGGGTTCTTGGCGACGCCGATGGTGGGCAGCCCGGTGAGCACCCCGAGATGGCTGGCCAGCCCGAACCGGCGGGGGTGGGCGAGGCCGTAGCCGTCGCACACGACCAGGTCGGGGCGGCGGCCGAGCCGCCGGTCGAGGTCGCCGAGCGCGTCGAGGACGGCCGGGATCTCACGGAACGCCAGCAGCCCGGGGACGTACGGGAAGGTGACCCGGCCGACCGCGGTCGCCTCCGCGACGACGGCGAGGCCACAGGCGTCCAGGGCGACGGCGGCGGCCGCGACCAGGTCGCGCTCGTCGTCATACGCCACGTCCACCCCGACGAGCGCGCCGGTGCCGGTGCCCGGCTCGGGCAGCTCCCCCCCGACGGCCACGGACGCCCGCGTCCGCTCCTGGACGGCGATGGCCTCGGCCTCGGTGGTGGGCCAGTCGCGAGGCAGCTCATATCGTGGATCGACGGCGCTGGTCATCGTGTGGCTCACGTTACTAGCCTGCACACATGTTCGTACTGGAGATCACCTACACCGCCTCGGCCGACCGCGTCGAGGCCGCCCTCCCCGAACACCTCGTCTGGGTGGACGACCACTTCGCGAACGGCACCTTCCTCGCCTCCGGCCCCAAGAACCCCCGCGACGGCGGGGTCATCCTGGCGCTCGGCGACGACCGGGCGAGGATCGAGGAGATGGTGGCGAGCGACCCCTTCATCGTCGCGGGCGTCGGCGAGTACACCATCACCGAGTTCCTGGCCACCCGCACGGCCCCGGCCCTGGCCGAGCACCGCCGGCAGCAGCCGTAAGGACCGCGCGGGATGGCGGCAGCGTCCTTACGGACCGCTGGTCGGCTCCATCCGGGCGATCCGGCCCTGTTCGCCCGCCGCCCAGCAGGCGAGGTCCGGGGTGCAGTCGACCGTGTCGTAGGAGCCCTGGTCGACGGGGCGCCAGGTGCGGCCCGCGTCGAGGGTGAGGTCGGTGCCCGTCGGGCCGACCGCGAGGGCCGCGTGGGCGCTGTACGGGAGCCAGGTGACGCCCGACCGGTACGCCGGTGGCGGCTGGGCGGACGGGGTCCAGTGAGTGCCGCCGTCCCCAGTGACGGCCGCGGCCCGCGGGGACGGCTCGCCGGGGCGGTAGTCGCCACCGACGGCGATGCCCTTACGGGCGTCACGGAAGGCCAGCGCGAAGACTCCGCGCGCGGGGTCGCCCGCCGGGATCGGCGCATCGGTCACCGTCCAGGTGCGTCCGCGGTCGGTGGAGTGGAACACCCGGGCGGTGGCCGCGCCACCGGTGGCGAACCACGCGCTGCGGCTTCCGGCGGCGACCAGGCACTGCCCGCTCGCCGCGAACGACGCCTCGCCCGGCTGCGCCTCGGGCATCCCGACCGACGGCAGGACGCGCCAGCTGCGGCCGCCGTCGCCGGTGGCCAGGATGCGGTACCGGCCGTCCACCGGGTCGCTCAGCGCGATCCCATGGCGGGCGTCGAAGAACGTCAGGCAGTCGTAGAAGGCGCGCGGATCGGTGTTCCGGAAGCTCTCGCTCCAGGTGGCACCGCCGTCATCCGTACGGAAGACCCGTGACGCCTCGCCCTCGCCGATGGCCAGCACCACCGCCCGGCGCGCGTCGAACGCCTCCACGTCGCGGAACTCCAGCCCCTCCGCACCGGGTGGCGAGACATTCGCCCAACTGCGCGCGCCGTCGTGCGTGCGCAGCACCGTGCCCTTGGTGCCCGCGACCCACGCCGTCGTGCGGCTGATCGCGGCCAGCCCGCGGAACCGGGCGTCGGTGCCGCTCTCCTTGAGCCGCCAGCCCAGCCCCAACCGGCCTTCGCCGCCAGCCGGTTGCGCATGGGCGGGCACGGCCACCACGGCGACGAGCGCCGCCCCGCAGAGCCCGGCCGCCACCACACGTCTCATCATGCCCACGATCCCCATGCCCCTCATGGGCCTGGAAGCTAGCCCATACGCGGGATCGACGTCCATGGACGCGTGAACGGACGATCGGGAAGATGACGGACGGCGCCGGCCGTAAGGCGCTCAGGACGACCCACGGCCCTCCCCTAGTGGGAGACGCAGAGCCGGACCACCAGCGAGACGCAGCCCCGGGAGTCGTCGGAGCCGGGGCCGGTCGGCTTGGCCGTGGGCCGCTGCGTCGGCTCATCCGTGGGCTCGTCCGTCGGCTGCTCCGTGGACTGCCCGCTCGGGGTGCCCTCCGGGTCCTTGGTCCCGCCGTCCGTGGGCTCCTCGGTCGGTTCGTCGGTCGGCTGGTCCGACGGGCCGCTCGACGAGGAGGAAGAGGGCGAGCCGGGCGAAGACGGCCGCGACGAGGGCGAAGCGGAGGAAGAGGACGACGGCGCCTTACGCGAGGGCGAGACGGCGCTGGACGGCACATCCGCCGGGGAGTGCCCCGTGGGCACGCTCGACGTGGACGGCCGGTTCCGGGACGCCTCCCCCGGAGCCCCCGCCCGCGACCCGTCCGAGTGCCGTGAGGCCCCGGAGGTGGCGGACGCACCCGAAGCCGACGAGGAGCCGGACGCCTCGGAAGAGCCAGACGAATCGGCGGAGTCGGACGTGTCCGATATGGACGGCGCCGACACTCCGGCCGGTTGCTGGGCCTCCGCCGAGCCGCCGTCCGTCAGCGCGAGCCCCGTCATGACCGCCGCCCCCGCGACCAGCAGCACCCCGCCCGCGGCCGCCGCGACCGCCACCGGCCCCGCCTGGCGCACCTGCCCGCGGACGAGGTGGCGCATGGAACGGCGGGAAGAGACCAGCGGGCCGTTCGACGGGGCCGCGTGCGCACCGCCGGCCGCCAGCGCGCCCGCTCCGGCCGCCCCTACGGCGCCCACCGCGGCGGCGGCCACCAGGGGCGCCAGGAACCGCGCCATGCCCCGGTCGTACAGCGCCAGCAGCGCCGGACCGGTCAGCGCGGGCAGCCGGTCGTCGGCCGCCACGAGCTGCTCCATCCGACCCCGGCAGTCCCGGCAGCCGTCGATGTGCACG
Source organism: Streptomyces sp. NPDC007875 (assembly GCF_042868035.1). Taxonomy (NCBI): domain Bacteria; kingdom Bacillati; phylum Actinomycetota; class Actinomycetes; order Kitasatosporales; family Streptomycetaceae; genus Streptomyces; species Streptomyces sp. NPDC007875. Next base: position 70,266 of record NZ_JBIADZ010000037.1, read on the forward strand.
GCGATGAGCTCGGCTTGATGCGGGGAGTCCGTGCCGTGCACATGGCCGGGCAGCCGCTCCCAGTGCTCACCGCACGCGGCGCTCGCCGGATAGCCGGGCTGGGCGCGCAGGAACTCCTGGCGCACACTCCCCCGGACACGCTCCACCAGGTCCGCCGCGCCGTCCGGACTCACCCCGGCCCGCCACGCCACCTCCTCCGGCTGCAGCCCGTCCACCTCGGCGAGCCAGAGCACCTTCACCCAGCGCTGCGGCAGCTCATGGAGGACCTGCACGAGCGGTTCGAGGTACGACGCCTCCTGCGCCGGGCCCCAGCCCCCCGCCCCGGCCGAGAGCTCCCTTACGGCGCTCGTCAGCTCGGCGGGGACGGCGTCGGCACCGAGCGGCTGCCCGGCGCGCAGCCGGCGCCACACGCTGTAGTGCGCCTCGGCCACCAGGTCCCCGGCAACCCAGGGGTTACCGGTAAGAGTTCGGGCATATCCGCACAGACGCGAATATTCGGCTTCATGGATACGGGTGTAGGCGGCCGCGTCGAGCGGTGCGTGACCTTCGGTCATGGTGGAACAACCCCTGGGGTGGGTGCCTCGTCACTGCCGCCGTTCTGTAACAGCTCCGCACGGCGCCCCGAGACCTTGCATGGTTTGGCAAGCCTAAATGCCGTATGTCCCCTCGAAAAATCACTCGTGACGCACGTCACGTCGAAAGCGGGTGCACTGCCCTGATCGCCCAAACGTCTTAACCCTCGAAAGGGCGACGCGCCCCGCACCTATCGCAAGGGAGCCGACGTGACCACTGTCATCGATCAAGCCGTCCAGGCACAGCTCATCGCGTCGACGCCCGAGTCACGCGCGATTCCGGCGTGCCTGCGCTATGAGCGGGACGACCCGTTCGCCGTCCATGTCTCCTTCCCGCCCTCCGCGTCCCTCGACGGCTCCGCGGTGGAATGGACGTTCGGGCGGGAGCTGCTCTCGGCCGGGCTGCGCGGCCCGGCGGGGAGCGGGGATGTGCAGATGTGGCCGTGCGGACCGCGGCGGACGGTCCTGGAGTTCCACGCCCCCGAGGGCATGGCCATGGTCCAGTTCGACACCGCGGATCTCCGCAGATTCCTCGGCCGCTCGTACGCCATCGTCCCCGAGGGCAGCGAGGCCGGGGAGCTCGACCTGGACCAGGGGCTGGCGTCGCTGCTCAGAGACGCCTGAGCCGGTACGGACACTTGTGAGCCCGCCCGTACGGACCAGTGAGCCTGTCCGTACGGACACCCGCGAGACCGCCCGTACGGACACCCGAGAGACCGTACGGCGGACACCCGTGAGCCCGTACGGCGCTTGAGCCCGCCCTTACGGTGAGGGGGTCAGGTGGCGGTCGCGGTCGTGGTCGCCGCCAGCATGGCCGTGGCGACGGCGGCGGCGAGCGCCGTGCGCACCTGGGCGATCACCTTCTCCAGCACCGGCCCCATGCCCCCGCAGCGCTCCCCCAGTTCGAGGATCCGGTGCTTGCGGACCTTGGCGTCCGTGGCCGTGACCACGGCCCTCAGCTCGCCCGCCGCCGCCAGGGTGACCAACGCCGCGTCGCGTTCGGACACTTCGGCCGCCGGCTGCTCGCCGTGCAGTACGCGCACCGCGTCATCCCGCATTCCGGCCACCTGATCGGGCCGTTCCAGCGTGTACTCCTTGGCCGGGAACAGTCCCAGCACGCGCCTCCCCTTCGCCCGCACATAGCCGGCCGCCACCATCTGGTCGCGGACCGCGTGCTCGGTCAGCCGCGGCTGATGTCCCACCCAGATCTGCCAGCTTCGCGGCCGGGATTCGCCGATCAGCTCCAGCAGCCCATCGAGCGCCCGGTCTCCCGTGGCGGCGTCGGCCACCGGACAGGGGCTGCCGTCGGTGTCGGTGAGCATGCCCCGCTGAACGAGCTCGGTAAGGGCGGCGGCGCGGACGAGGAGGGCGGTGTGAGCACCGGTGGGCCGGCCGGTCTCGGGATCGTAGGAGAGCAGGTAGAGGGAGGCGGCGAGGGAGAGCGAGCCGTTCGGCATGGGAACCTCCGACGGTCGGGCGTGCGGTGGGGCGGCGTACCTCGACCATATCGGCCACGTGCCCCCATGATCGACCCTCCGCCACGAGGTTCCGGCGGGGCCGGACACGTCGTCCTCCCTGGGGCTCGGCCGCCCCGGGGCCCGTGGTCCCCGCCCGGGATGCGGCAGGCCCGGCCCTGGGTCCTGGCCGCTGCGGGGCCCGTTGCCTCCGTACGGGAAGTGGCAGGTCCCGGGACACGCGGAGACGGCGGCCACGCGTACCCCCGTGTGTACGCGTAGCCGCCACCGGCCCCATTCCCCCGTGGCCCCCTCGGACCTGTCACCCCCGTTGGCCCGTCAGGCCATGTGACCGCCTGTCGGCCCTCCCGGGGCCGAGTCCTTCGTCGGCCTCCCAGGCCGTGTCCCCCCCGTCAGCCCTCCTGGGGCCGCGTCCCTCGTCGGCCTCCGTCCGGCCGCGTCCTGCGTCGGTCCCCTCGGGCCGTCTCATCCCCCATCAGCCCCTCGGGCCGTCTCCCCCGCCCCCCGTCGGCCGCCTCAGGCCGCGTCCCCCGTCGGCCTCCGTCCGGCCATGTCCCCCGTCAGCCCCCTCAGGCCGCATCGCCGCCCGTCACCCCCGTCGGCCCTCGGCCCCCGCGCCGCCCCCGTCAGGGCCCCGTCAGAGCCCCCGTCAGGACTTGCTCACGGGTGGTACAGCTTGACCACGGCGGTCGTGGTGGTCCGCTTGAAGTCGGCCACCGGCGCCTGGTCGAAGCCGCCCATCTCGCCCCACGACACGACGGTGACGGTCCGGCCGTCGCGCCCCACCCCGAAGAGGTGGATGCCGGGCTCCGAGTCCGGGTACGAGGTGTGGACGCCGTAGACATGGGCGCCGTCCTCGGCCGTCAGCGCGCCGTAGTCCCGCCCCGAGGCGGTGCCCTCCGGATAGTCGCGCACCCAGTCCTCGGCGCAGTTCTGGATCTTCTTCTCGGCCGCGGCGGCGAGCTTGCGGGCCGCCTCCACCGTGCCGGTCCTGACCACGATCTGGGTGGCGCTGGTGTCGTACTCGGTCCAGAAGGTGCGGTGGGTCGCCCCGGCCGACGGCAGGGTCTTCTCCACGCAGAACGGAGCGGTCTCGGGCAGGCCCCGGGTGACATCACTCGCGTACCAGTCCGAACTCGGATGCGGCGGGAGCTCCCTCGGCACCAGGTGGCCGGGGGTGCCCTGGGGTACGACCGCCTGCGCCTCCGCCCGATCCGACGGTGCATGGGCCTGGGCCGGCCCGGTCCCGGCCACGACGGCGGCCGCGGCCACCACGCCGAGCGCGGCGCCGCGGAATGAGTGCGTGGGCTTGCGCATGAGGTGTTTCCTCGTCTCTTCCCGATCTCAGGATCTGTGCATGTCCGCCGTCGTACCGGGAGGTCGCGACGGCAGGACAAGCGTGTGCGCCACCTGGCCGTGGCCGCTACGACCGGCGGGGCATGCGGGACGCTGGAATGCCTGCACGTACGCTGACTTGGGGGTATGACAACACCCTGGAACGCGCCCGTGGAACGCCCACGGGACGACGTCGCGGGCCGGGGACGATATGGGGGGTGGTGGGCGTGGGGAACGCCAAAGAGGTTGAGGACTTCGCCGAGAGACTGCGGGCGCTGAAGGAGCGCTCGGGCCGCAGCTATGGCTCGCTGGCCACACGACTGCACGTCAGCACGTCCACGCTGCACCGCTACTGCAACGGCGACGCGGTCCCGGCGGAGTACGCCTCCGTCGAGCGCTTCGCCCGGCTGTGCGGCGCCACCCCGGAGGAACTGCTCGCCCTCCACCGCCGCTGGATCCTCGCGGACGCCTCCAGGCGCCGCGCACGCGAGGCCGACCGCGAGGGTGCGGGCGGCCGCCCGGCGGCCGACGGCACGGCGTCGGCCCCGCGCGGGGGCGGGGCCGACCGCCCGGCCGCGGACGGCACCGCGCCCGAACCCGAGGCGGACGCACGGGGCGGTGACGGTGAGCCGCGCCTGTCAGCCGACGCACGAGGCGACGACGACCCGTCGGACAACTCTGGGACCGCCGCCGCCACGCCCGGCGCCCGCCCGGACGCCGGCCGCCACCGGGGGCACGTCGCCGCCTCCGGCCCGGGCCCGGTGACAGACTCTCCCCCGGGCGCGGCCGCTCCGACCGGCCCAACCGGCCCGACCGGCCCGACCGGAGACGGCACCGGGCCGGAAGCGGGTGGGCGCTCCCGCGACGCTCAGCCGTACGCGGCAGCCGATGCGCGCCAAGACACCGCCGATCAACGGCAGAACACCGCCGATGAACGACAGGGCACCGCCACCCCGGCCGACGCCTCGAGGGCCACGCCGACGTCCGGCATCCCGGCCGCACACCGCACCGCCGCCGCGACCGACCACTCATCGGGCAGCCATGGCTCCGCACGCCGTGGCAGGGCCGCACACCCAAACGGAAACCCGAGGCACCCGCACCAACGCGGCGACAGCGGCGATACCAGGGACACCACCGAGCCCGCCGACGGCGCCCCGGAGCCGTCCGCAGCCGCCGGGCAGGCCCAGCCCCACGCCGCGCCCACGGACAAGACCGCGCCCACGGGCAACGCCGGATCCGCCGCCACCGCGCGGAGGCGGTTGCGGGCCGTGTCGGGGAGCGACGGCGGCACTGCCGTCGTGTCACGGGCGCGGCGGCCGTGGGCGTTATTGGCCGGGGCCGCCGCCGTCGTCGTGCTCGCCGTCACGGCGGTCGAGGTACGGCCGCCCGGCGAGGACGGCCGTAAGGACGCGGCGGCCTCACCCCCGTCCGCCGCCCCCTCGTCCAGGCCGCACGCCGGGCCGACCGCCCGTGGGCATCTGGACCGTCAGAAGACGGACGGCGACGACGCGTCCGGCGCACCGCGCGGCGACGACAAGGACCGTAAGGGCGAGCGCGCCAAGGGGCAGAGAGCCAATGGGGGCGCTTCCGGCTCCCCCGGGCCCGGCGGCTCCAAGGGCCCGGACGGCGGCGGCTCCACCCAGGTCCCGCTCACCGTCTCCACTCGTTCCCATGTCTGGGAGAACGGCTGCGGCCATCGCTATCTCATCGACCGGTCCCCGTCCCAGGTCGCCCCACCGCCCACCGAGCAGGACGCCCCGACCTGGGCCGCCGCCCATGGCGCGGTGCACGGCGGAACCACCAATGTCGAGGTCACGGTGCAGGGCCGGGCCTCGTCGGCGGTCGTCCTGCAGGCCCTGCACGTACGGGTCGTGGGCCGCCGCACCCCGCTCGCGTGGTCGTCGTTCGCCATGGACAACGGCTGCGGGGGCTCCCTCACCCCGCGCGCCTTCTCGGTGAATCTGGACGCCGCCCGTCCGCTGGCCCGCCCCACCGAGGGCAACGACGCGGGCAAGCCGATCCCCGCCGTCCGCTTTCCCTACCGCGTCTCGGCCTCCGACCCGGAGGTGCTGCTCGTCAACGCCCGGACGGCCGGCTGCGACTGCAGCTGGTACCTGGAGCTGGACTGGTCGAGCGGCGGCCGCTCGGGGACGCTGCGGATCGACGACCACGGCTCGCCGTTCCGCACCAGCGGCATCAAGGGACGACCGCAGTACGCCTACGACTACACCGACGGCTCCTGGCACACGAGCGACTGAGCACCCGGCGGCGACGCCGCCTCACCCCACCGGCGACGCCATCCCACTCCACCGGCGACACCCTCCTCACTCCACCGTCGTCGTCAGCCGCAGCGCCGCGTCCCGGACATCCGCGTGCGGATGTCCGCGCAGTGAGCGGACCCGCTCCCGCCAGGGCTCCGCCCACTCCGTACGCGCCCCGCCCACCTCGGTGAGGGTGGCGGCGAACAGCCCGGAGGCGTGGCCTCCGTCCTCGTCGAGCTGGCCCGCGGCACGCAGCAGACCGGCGTCGGAGCCCGGCCGCAGCGCGGTGTTCAGCCGTCGGCGCAGGGCGTCGGCGGTACGGACGGCGAGCGCGGGGCGGGTGGTGTGCAGCCGGGCGAGGCGGGCGAGCCCGGCGGACAGCGGGCCGGGGCGGGCGTCCAGGTCGAGGGCGTTCACCAGCACCTGGGCGGCCTCCTGGACGAACGTCTCGTATCCGGCGAGAAGTTCACCGGCGGCCCGCGCGGTGCGCCGGGTCACGCGGGGCCGCATCCGGGCCCGGGTGGCAAGCCGGTCGGCGAGGTGCTGGATGCGGCGGCGGGCGGGGCGGTCCCGGTCGGGTTCGGCGTCGGGGCCGCCGGGCCGGGCGTCGGCGGTGGCGAGCGCGGCGAGCGCCCAGGCCAGCGGGTTGTCGCCGGGCGACCCGTCGGGGGCCGCGGCCATCAGGTCCAGCAGGGCGTCGGCGGCGGGCCGCCAGCTCGCCCGGTTGCCCAGGTCGGTGACGGCCGCGACCAGTACGGCCGCCGCGTCCGGCGCCCACGGTGACCACCCGGCCAGCGCCCCGTATCCGGCCGCCGCCACCTCCGGGTCGTCGGTGTCGCAGACGACCCGTATGAGCTGGGCGTAGCGGCCGCGGTGCGCCTCGGGGAGGTCCAACGGGCGGGTGCGCAGCACGGCGTGGCGCAGTTCGCGCCGTCCGCTCGCGGCGGCGGTCAGCAGCTCCCAGGAGCGTTCGGCGTCGAGCGGCCCGGTGGCGAAGGCGACGCAGGCGGCCTGCACATCGGGGTGCTGGCCGGGCAGTGCGAAGGCGTCGGCGAGCAGCGCGGCGGCGTCGGTCACCGGGAGCAGGGTGGCGGCGAGCCGGACGGCCTCCTTACGGCTGGTGACCTTCGCGGGGACGGGCGGTACGGCCGTGGCGACCCCGTCCGGCGCGAGCACCCCGCGCACCACCCGCCCCAGCCGTGACGGCTCGGCGTACCGGGCCGCTCTGGTGGCCGCGTACACCGCCACCCGGGCCCGGTCGCCGCCCGCGTGGGCCAGCAGGGCGGGCAGGGCCTCCCCGGGGCGGTCGGTCCGGGCGAGGGCGGCGAGCGCGGCCTCGGCCAGGACCACATCCGAGGCGTCGGCCCAGGTCCGGACGGTGGCCACGCCGGTGCCGGGGATCAGCGCGGCGTCGGCGATGGCGGCCGCCCGCTGCTGCGGCCGCAGGGAGGTGTCGGCGGCGGCCCGGTCCAGGAGGCGCGCGGCGGCGGCCTGTTGGCGGGGCAGCCAGCGGCCGGTGTCCCGGCCGGTGGGCGGGGTCCAGTGGGTGCCGGACGTCAGAAAGCGCCCGTACGGCGGGGTGTCGTCGAGGACGAGGTCGAGCAGATCGGTGCGACGGCGGGTCAGCACGGCCAGGACGGGCGGCAGCACGGCCGCCGAGGGCTCGTGGGTCAGCAGCTCGGCCACGCGGGCGTCCCGCTCCGCCGGTGGCTCCAGCCACAGCCCGATGGCGGTGCGGACCGTCGTGTCGCTGCCGAACGAGATGGCCTGCCAGAGGAGTTCCTGCAGCTCGGGCACGGCGTGGGCGCGTCGGCCGAGGGAGCGGGCGAGGGCGAAGGTCAGCTCGTGGTCGACCCGTTCGGCGCCCGCCTCCAGCCAGGGGCGCAGCGCCTCGAACACCGCCTGCTCCTGGCCGCGCCGCAACTGGTGGTCGAGGCGGCCCAGGTCGGCGGCGCCGACGCTGCCCGCGAGCCGGGTGAGGGTGCGCAGCGCCCAGCCCAGCAGCTGCCGCCGCCCGGTGACGGCGTGTTCGCGCAGCAGCGCCACGGCGAGGTGGCGCAGCGCCTGGCGGGTGGCGGAGGAGGAGTCGCGGGCGGAGATCGCCTCGGCGGCGATGCGGTCCAGATGCTCGGCGGCGTCATCGGTGAACAGCGCGGGATGGGTGCGGGCGAGTGCGCCGAACGCCGCGGAGCGCACCGGGTCCTGCTCGTTGCGCAGCCGCTCCAGCAGGCGCAGCAGGTCGGTGAGGGCATCCGGGTCGCCGGACCGGGCGACGCACTGGATCAGCAGCGGATAGGCCAGGGCGCGGTCCTCGGCCGAGGAGCGGCGCACGGCGGCCAGCAGTTCCTCGCGCGCCTCCTCGACCGGCAGATGGGCCACCGACTCCAGCACGGTGGTCCAGAGCGCGCCGCGCTCGCGCGCCTGGGCGGCCATCCGGCGGGCCTCGGCCTGGCGGCGGGGGCGCGGCAGGACCTCGAGCACGGCGGGTTCGATGACGGCGTGGGCGGGGTCGCGTCCGTCGGTGGCCGCGTCGTAGAACGCGGCGCGGCGGGCGGGCGGCAGCGCGGCCAGCAGCCGGGCGAGGGCGTCGGCGTCGTGCCGCAGGGCCCGGCCCAGTTCGGCGAGCTCGGGCGGGTCGGCGCGGACGATCCGGCGCAGCACGGCCCGGTCCAGCCGGCGCCGGGTGCCGCTGTGCTCGGGGGCGAGCAGCAGCCGCAGCGTGGAGCCGGGCTCGGCGGCCACCAGCGCGGACAGCCGGGCCCGTACGGAAGCGGGCAGCGGGCCGTGGCAGTAATCCTCCAGCAACTCCAGCACCCGCTGGGGCCGGGCGGGCGCGGCGAGCGCGACACAGGGTGCGTAACGGGTCCACCAGTCGGTGCGCAGCGGTGCGGGCAGTGCGGTGAGCTGACGCGCCGCCTCGTCCAGGACGGCCACCGGATGGCGGGAGACGAGGGGCCGCCAGGCACGGACGGCGTGGAACAGCCCGGGCAGCAGCCGGGCCACGGCTTCCGCGCCGCATCCGGGGAGCAGCCGCGCGGCCTCGCCGTCGCCCCAGCGCTCCCGGTACGGCTCGATCAGCCGGTCCGCGAGCGCGGTGCGCCGCCCGGCCACGACGGTACGCACCAGTTCGCGCCGTACGGTGGCGGGCGCATCCTCGAAGGCCGCCTCCAGCGCGTCGTCCGCGATGGCTCCGGGGCCGCCGCGGCGGGCGGTGTCGAGGGCGCGGTGCCGCACCACGGAGTCCGGGTCCGCGAGCCGCGCCGCGAGATGGCCGGTCCGCCCACCGGCGGCCGCGGCCACGGCCGCCAGCCGCCGCTCGTACGTCCCACGCCGCTCCAGTTCCTCGATCAGCGCGCCCAGCCGCCCCTCGGCACTGGCCGCCCTCGCCCGCCCGGCCAGCTCCCGCATCCGGCGCGGAAAGGGCAATGGATCGAGGACGGCGAGCAACTCGTCGGCGAGGGCGCCGGGGGATTCGGGGCCGGGGTGGAACCCGGAGCCGCCATGGGCTGCGGGCCCGCGGTGGACTTCGGAGCCACGGTCGGCTGCGTGCCCACGGTGGGGCTCGGGGCCACGGTGGGCTTCGGGCCCACGGTCGGCTTCGGGGCCGCGATGGGCTTCGGGGCCGCGATGGGCTTCGGACGCGTTGACCATGCCAGGGATTGTGCCGCTCACACGTCCGATCACACGTCCCGCCGGAAAATGGTTTCCCGGAGCACCCGTCGTCCCGGCTCCAGTCATGCCCGGCCCCGGCCCCTCGCGTCCCGCCCGCGCGTGCGCAATCCGGGCCGCGATGCACACGGGCTCTGCGACCCGCAGCCCGGCGGTGACCCCGGGCTCGCCCCCGGCCGGGGTCGCCGATCTCGCCGGGGCCGCAGGGGCACCCCCCTCACCTCCCCGCCGCGCCCGCGGCTTCCCTACGCCGTGCGAGGGTGACCGGTGCCACTTACGCTCAGTGTGTGGGCTGGCCGGGTGCGTCGACGGATCCACCTCGGGACCGGCCCTGTCGTCCGAGCCCGGAGGAGCCCATGCCGGAGCTGTTCATCGGCGGCCATTGGACGACCGCCCTCGACGGACACAGCCGCGAGATCCGCTGTCCGGCGGACGGCTCGCTGGTCGCCGTGGTCGACGAGGCCGGGCCGGGTGACGCCGCCGCCGCGGTGGCGGCCGCCCGGGACGCCTTCGACCGCGGATCGTGGCCTGGCACCCCGGCAGCCGACCGGGGCGGGCTGCTGCTGCGGGTGGCCGATCTGCTGGAGCGCGAGAAGGCGACGCTCTCCCGCGCCGAGTCGCTGGACACCGGGAAACGGATGGTCGAGAGCGAGTACGACCTCGACGACATCGCGAACTGCTTCCGCTACTTCGGCAACCTCGCCTCCTCCGCCGGCGCCGGCCGCGTGATGGAGGTGGGCAGCGCCGAGATCGACAGCAGGGTGGTGCACGAACCGGTCGGGGTGTGTGTGCTGATCACGCCGTGGAACTACCCGCTGCTGCAGACGGCCTGGAAGGTGGCGCCCGCGCTGGCCGCCGGGAACACCTTCGTCCTCAAGCCCAGCGAACTGACCCCGCACTCCGCGATCCATCTGATGCGGCTGCTGACGGAGGCCGGGCTGCCCGGTGGCGCCGCCAATCTGATCCTGGGCTCGGGGGCCACCGCGGGCGCGCCGCTGGTCACGGACGAACGGGTGGACATGGTGTCCTTCACCGGCGGCGTGGTCACCGGACGCTGGATCATGTCGGCCGTCGCGCCCACGGTGAAGAAGCTGGCTCTGGAGCTGGGCGGCAAGAACCCCAATATCGTCTTCACCGACTGCGATTTCGACACCGCGGTCGACTACGCGCTCACGGCGGTGTTCCTGCACTCCGGGCAGGTCTGCTCGGCCGGCGCCCGGCTGCTGGTCCAGGAGCAGCTGCATGACGCGTTCGTCGACGAGATCGTCCATCGCGCCCGGAACATCCGGCTGGGCGGGCCGTTCGACGAGCACGCCCGCACCGGGCCGCTGATCTCCGCCGAGCACCGCCAGAAGATCGCCGACTATGTGGCGGCGGGGATCGACGAGGGCGCGGTGCTGCGCTGCGGCGGGACCCCGCCCGACGATCCGGACCTGGAGAAGGGCTACTACTTCCTGCCGACCGTCCTGGACGACTGCACCCCGGACATGTCCGTGGTGCAGGAGGAGTCCTTCGGCCCGGTGCTCACCGTGGAGCGGTTCCGGGACGAGGACGAGGCGGTGGCGCTCGCCAATGACACGGTGTACGGCCTGGCGGGCGGGGTGTGGACCCAGGACGCGGAGAAGGCGCAGCGGGTGGCGTCCCGGCTGCGGGCCGGGACCGTATGGATCAACGACTTCCATCCGTATGTCCCGCAGGCCGAGTGGGGCGGGATGAAGCAGTCCGGTATCGGCCGTGAGCTGGGCCCGTCGGGGCTGCACGAGTACCAGGAGCTCAAGCACATCTGGCGCAACACCGCGCCCCGTCCGCAGCGGTGGTTCGAATGACGGCGAGCGAGTCGGCAGGACCTCCGCCGAAACCCAAGCCGGAGGGTTCGCACGACGACGACTCGCTCGCCGAACTCGGCTACCGCCCGGAACTCAAGCGCACCCTGGGCAACTTCCACACCTTCGCCGCCGGGATCAGCTACATCTCCATCCTGACCGGCACCTTCCAGCTCTTCTACTTCGGTGTCGCGCACGGCGGCCCGGCGTACTGGTGGTCATGGCCGATGGTGTTCAGCGGGCAGCTGATGGTGGCGCTGAGCTTCGCCGAGCTGGCCGGCCGCTATCCGGTGGCCGGCTCGGTCTACAACTGGTCCAAGCTGCTGGGCGGCCCCCATGTGGGCTGGCTGGGCGGCTGGATGATGATGACGGCCTCGATGGTGTCGCTGGCGGCCGTGGCGCTCGCGTACCAGGTGACGCTGCCGCAGATCTCCTCGCTGTTCCAGTTCATCGGCGACGGCTCCACCGGGACCGAGCGCGCGGCCAACGCGGTGCTGCTCGGCAGTGTGCTGATCCTGTTCACCATGGTGATCAACGGCTTCGGGGTGAAGCTGATGGCCCGCATCAACTCCGCGGGCGTGGCCATCGAACTGATCGCCACGGTCGTGCTGATCCTGCTGCTGGCCGCGAACATCGCCCGCGGCCCGTCCGTGGTGCTGGACACCTTCGGCCATGGCCAGGGTCAATCGCTGGGCTATCTGGGCGCGTTCCTCACCGCCTCGCTCGCCTCGGCGTATGTGATGTACGGCTTCGACACGGCGTCCTCGCTGGGCGAGGAGTCCGTGGACCCGGGCCGTAACGCGCCGCGCGCCATCCTGCGGGCGCTGGTGGCGTCGTTCGCCCTCGGCGGCCTCATCCTGCTCTTCGCCCTCATGGCGGTGCCCGATCCGCGCGACAAGCGGCTGGCGACGGACGGCCTGCAGTTCGTGGTGCTCTCCGCGCTCGGCCATGGCGTGGGCCTGATGGTGCTGTGGTGCGTGGTCATCGCGATCACCGTGTGCGCGCTGGCCGTGCACACCGCCGCCATCCGGCTGATGTTCGCCATGGCCCGGGACAACAACCTGCCCGGCGGCTCCCGGCTCGCCCGGGTCCATCCGCGGTTCCAGACCCCGCTGCTGCCGGCGGTCCTGATCGGGCTGGTGGCCATCGCGATCCTGGTCCTCAACATCAACCAGCCGCAGATCTTCTCCGTGGTCACCAGCATCGCGATCATCATGATCTACTTCGCGTATCTGATGGTCACCCTGCCCATGCTGGTACGGCGGCTGAAGGGCGAATGGAGCCCGGCCGAGGGCCGCTTCTCGCTGGGGCGGCTGGGGCTGCCGGTCAATGTGCTGGCCGTGCTGTGGGGCACCGCGATGACCGTCAACCTCGCCTGGCCCCGGGCCCAGGTCTACAACGCCACCGGACCGCAGCACTGGTATCTGCGCTGGGGGGCGGTCCTGTTCGTCGGCGTGGTCGCACTGGGCGGTTTCACCTACTACTGGTTCGTCCAGCGGACCCGTACGGGTGTGCTCGCCGAACACGCGGCCGCCACCACCCCGTGAGGAGAGGCCCGTGGACCAGTTCGACTACGTGGTGGTCGGCGGCGGTACGGCCGGATCGGTCGTCGCGGCGCGGCTGTCCGAGGACCCCTCGGTGAGCGTCTGCCTGCTGGAGGCGGGCCCGTCCGACGTCGGGGACGACAACATCCTGCGGCTGAACCGCTGGATGGGGCTGCTGGGTTCCTGCTACGACTGGGACTACCCGGTCGAACCGCAGGAGAAGGGCAACAGCTTTCTGCGCCACGCCCGCGCCAAGGTGCTCGGCGGCTGCTCCTCGCACAACTCCTGCATCGCCTTCTGGGCGCCCGCCGAGGACCTCGACGAATGGGCCGCCATGGGCCTGGACGGCTGGTCGGCCGCCGACTGCTTCCCGCTCTACCGGCGTCTGGAGGACAACGACGCGCCCGGCGACCACCACGGCCGCGGCGGCCCGGTCCGGATCCGCACCGTGCCGCCCGAGGACCCGTGCGGCCGGGCGGTGCTGGCGGCCTGCGAGGAGGCGGGCATCCCGATCACCCCGTTCAACACCGGGACGACGGTGGTGCGCGGCGCCAACTGGTTCCAGATCAACGCCCGCGAGGACGGCACCCGCTGCTCCGCCTCGGTCGCCTATCTCCACCCCGTCATGGACTCCCGGCCCCATCTGCAGGTGCGCACCGGACTGCGGGCCAAACGGCTGGTCCTGGACGAGAACCTGCGCTGTACCGGCGTCGAGTACCTCTCTCCCGATCTGATCCACACCCTGCGGGTGCACGCCCGCCGCGAGGTCATCGTCTCCTGCGGCGCCATCGACACCCCGAAGCTGCTGATGCTCTCCGGTATCGGCCCCGCCGGACATCTGCGGGAGACGGGGGTGGACGTGCTCGTGGACTCCCCCGGGGTCGGTGGCAACCTCCAGGACCACCCCGAGGGCGTCATCATGTGGAACGCCGAGCAGCCCATGATCAACACCTCCACCCAGTGGTGGGAGATCGGCATCTTCGCCGCCACCGAGCCCGATCTGGACCGCCCGGACCTGATGTTCCACTACGGCGCGATGCCCTTCGACATGAACACCTACCGGCATGGCTACCCCACCTCGGAGAACGCCTTCTGCCTCACCCCGAACGTCACCCGCGCCCGCTCCCGGGGCACCGTGCGGCTGGCCACCCGCGACTTCCGCGACAAGGCGCGCGTCGATCCCCGCTACTTCACCGACGCCTACGACATCGACATCATGACCCGCGGTCTGCTGCTCGCCCGCAAGATCGCCGCCCGGCCCGCGCTGGCCCTGTGGGCGGGCGCCGAACTGGCCCCCGGACCCGATGTGCACAGCAACGACGAGCTGGCCGCCTACATCCGCAAGACCCACAACACCGTCTACCACCCGGCGTGCACCGTGCGGATGGGCGTGCCCGACGACCCGGACGCCCCGCTCGATCCGCGGCTGAGGGTCAAGGGCGTGACGGGGCTGCGGGTCGCGGACGGGTCGGCGATGCCGTATCTCACCTCCGTCAATCCGTGCATCACGACGATGATGATCGGCGAGAAGTGCGCGGACATGATCAAGCAGACGTGATCGAGCAGGCGTGATCACGCAGACGTGATCGAGCAGGCGTGATCGAGCAGGCGTGATCGAGCGGCGCCATCCGTAACACCCCGTTATCTTCTTCGCGGTCCTGCAAGAGGACCGCTGGCCTCCGGGCCCGGCATGACTGTTCCCCCCTGTCGCAGGGATGACCTGGGGGGTGG
>NZ_JBIADZ010000038.1:0-79691 GCF_042868035.1 Streptomyces sp. NPDC007875
GATTTCGCCGCGTGAGGCGCTGGCGATGGATCCGCAGCAGCGGTTGCTGCTGGAGACCTCCTGGGAGGCGTTCGAGCGCGCGGGCATCGACCCGGGTGCGCTGCGTGGCCAGCAGATCGGTGTCTTCGCCGGGACCAACGGCCAGGACTATCTGTCGCTGCTGATGCAGGCGCCCGATGGCCTGGAGGGCCATCTGGGCACCGGCAACGCGGCGAGCGTGGTGTCGGGGCGGGTGGCGTACACCTTCGGTCTGGAGGGCCCGGCCGTCACGGTCGACACGGCCTGCTCGTCGTCGCTGGTGGCGCTGCATCTGGCGGTGCAGGCGCTGCGGCAGGGCGAGTGCACGATGGCGCTCGCGGGCGGCGTCACGGTGATGTCCACCCCCGAGAACTTCATCGACTTCAGCCGTCAGCGTGGCCTGGCCGCCGATGGCCGGATCAAGGCGTTCGCGGCCGGGGCCGATGGCACCGGCTGGGGCGAGGGCGCGGGCATGCTGCTCGTGGAGCGGCTGTCGGACGCGCGGCGCCACGGGCACCCGGTGCTGGCGGTGGTCCGGGGCTCGGCCATCAACCAGGACGGTGCGTCGAACGGTCTGACGGCACCCAACGGCCCGTCGCAGCAGCGTGTCATCCGGCAGGCGCTGACCAGCGCCGGGCTGACGACCGGCGATGTGGACGTCGTCGAGGCGCACGGCACGGGTACGACCCTGGGTGACCCGATCGAGGCGCAGGCGCTGCTCGCCACGTACGGCCAGGAGCGGGATGGGGAGCGGCCGTTGTGGCTCGGCTCCATCAAGTCCAACATCGGTCACACGCAGGCGGCGGCGGGTGTCGCGGGCATCATCAAGATGGTGCTGGCGATGCGGCACGGTGTGCTGCCGCAGACGCTGCACGTGGACGCGCCGTCGCCGCATGTGGACTGGTCGGCGGGGGCCGTCTCGCTGCTGACCGAGCAGGTGGAATGGCCGGAGACCGGCCGTCCGCGCCGCGCGGGTATCTCCTCGTTCGGCATCAGTGGCACCAACGCGCACACCATCATCGAGCAGGCCCCGGCTCTTCCGGCCGCCCCGGCCGAGACGCCCGAGCGGAACGGCCTCGACGGCCTCCTGCCGTTCGTCCTGTCGGCCAAGAACGCCGAAGCCCTGCGGGAGCAGGCCGCGCGGCTGCACGCCCACCTCGCGTCGCGGCCGGAGTCTGCGCCGCTCGACGTCGCCCACGCCCTGGCCGTCGGCCGCGCCGCCCTGGAGCGGCGTGCGGTGCTGACCGTCGGCGACCGGGACGAACTGCTGCGGTCGCTCGACGCGGTGGCCCGGGGCGAGTCCGCCCCGTCCGTGGTCGAGGGGACGGTCGCTGAGGGCAAGGTGGCGTTCCTGTTCACGGGGCAGGGGAGTCAGCGGCTGGGGATGGGGCGTGAGCTGTATGACGCCTATCCGGTGTTCGCGGATGCGTTGGATGCGGTGTGTGCGCATCTGGATCTGTATCTGGAGCGGCCGCTGCGGGATGTGCTGTTCGGGGATGACGCCGAGGCGTTGGACCGGACCGGATTCACCCAGCCGGCGTTGTTCGCGGTCGAGGTGGCGTTGTTCCGGCTGGTGGAGGCGTGGGGTCTGGAGGCGGACTTCCTCTCCGGGCATTCGATCGGTGAGTTGGCTGCCGCGCATGTGGCGGGTGTGTTCTCGCTGGCGGACGCGGCGAAGCTGGTGGCGGCGCGTGGTCGTTTGATGCAGGAGCTTCCGGCCGGTGGCGCGATGTTCGCGGTGCAGGCGTCGGAGGACGAGGTGCTCCCGCTGCTGACCGAGCGCGTCAGCATTGCCGCGCTCAACGGGCCCACCTCTGTGGTCATCGCGGGTGACGAGGACGCGGCGCTGGAGATCGCCGCGGCCTTCGAGGCGCGGGGCCGCAAGACCAAGCGGCTCACGGTCAGCCACGCGTTCCACTCGCCGCGCATGGACGGGATGCTGGAGGCGTTCCGTGAGGTCGCGGAGGGGCTGACCTACGAGGCGCCGCGGATCCCGATCGTCTCCAACCTCACCGGGACCGTCGTCTCCGCCGAGGAGATCACGACGGCCGACTTCTGGGTGCGCCATGTCCGCGAGGCGGTCCGCTTCCTCGACGGCATCCGCACCTTGGAAGCGGAGGGTGTGACGACCTTCGTCGAGCTCGGCCCCGACGGCGTTCTCTCCGCGATGGCGCAGGAGTGCGTGACCGGCGACGACGTCGCGTTCGCCGCCGCGCTGCGCAAGGACCGCCCGGAGGCCGAGGCGCTGCTGTCGGCTGTCGCGCGGGCGCATGTCCGTGGTGTGACGCCGGACTGGGCGGCCGTCTTCGCCGGTGCGGGCGCGGTCTCCATGGACCCGGCCGAGCTGCCCACCTACGCCTTCCAGCGCCGGCGCTACTGGCCCAGCGCCGCCGCCCTCGCGGCGGGCGACCCCGAGTCGATCGGGCTGGGCGACATCGACCATCCGCTCCTCGGCGCCGCCGTCGCGCTCGCCGACGCCGATGGGCTCCTGCTCACGGGTGTGCTCTCCACCCGGACCCACCCCTGGCTGGCCGACCACGCGGTCATGGACACCGTGCTGCTGCCCGGTACGGCCTTCGTCGAGCTGGCCGGCGCCGCAGGCGCCCAGGTCGGCTGCGAGAGGCTGGACGAACTGACCCTGGAAGCCCCGCTCGTGCTGCCCGAGCACACCGGGGTGCGGGTGCAGCTCGTCGTGGACGGGCCGGACGAGTCCGGCCGCCGTTCCTTCAGCCTGCATTCGCGTCGGCAGGACGCGCTCGGGACCGAGCCGTGGACGCGCCACGCCACCGGTGTGCTCGCACCCGGCGCCCGGATCTCCGAGTCCGGCGAGCCCGATGAGCTCGCCGTATGGCCGCCGCAGGGCGCGACGCCCATCGCGGTCGAGGGGCTGTACGAGGAACTGGCCGGGGCGGGCCTCGGCTACGGGCCGGTGTTCCAGGGGCTCAAGGGCGCCTGGCGGCTCGGCGAGAATCTCTACGCCGAGGTGGGCTTCCCCGAGGACGCGCCGCTGACGTCGGGCGCCGAGGCCGAGCGGTTCGGGCTGCACCCGGCCCTGCTGGATGCCGCGCTGCACGTCATCGGCCTCGACGGCGCCGACCGCGAGGCGGCGCTGGCCGAGGGCGCGCTGCTGCCGTTCGCGTGGAACGGCGTGCAGCTGCACGCGGCCGGGGCCGGTGCGCTCCGGGTGCGGCTGTCCGAGCGGTCCTCGAACGCGGTCTCGCTGCTGGTCGCCGACGGTACGGGGCGTCCGGTGGCCACGGTCGAGTCCGTGGCGCTGCGGGCCGCCTCCGCCGACCAGGTCCGCGCGGCGCGCGGCGGGCTGCATGAGTCGCTGTTCCGGCTGGACTGGACGGCGGTTCCGGCGCCCGCGAGCGGCGCGGCAACGGGCGACTGGGCGGTGCTCGGCGCGGACGCCGGTCAACTGGCCGCACTGGAGGGTGCGTTCGGGTCCGGGGTCCGGCTCGCCGCGTATCGCGATCTGTCGGTGCTGCGGACGGCCGTGGAGGCCGGGGCGCCCGCGCCCGACACCGTCCTGCTGGCGGGTGCCGGTGCCGGTGTCGCCCTCGGTGACGGCGCGGCGGCCGTGTACGAGGCCACGCAGACCACCCTCGCCCTGCTCCAGGAGTGGCTGGCCGATGAGCGGTTCGCCGCCTCGCGGCTGGTCCTGCTGACCCGGGGCGCGGTGGAGACCGAGCCGGGAGCGGGCGTGGCGGACCTGCCGTACGCCGCCGTGCGCGGTCTGTTCCGCTCCGCCCAGTCGGAGAACCCAGGCCGTCTGGTGCTGCTGGACGTGGACGGCGAGGAGGGCTCGTACCGTACGGTGCCCAGCGCGCTCGGCGTGGACGAGGCGGAACTGGCGCTGCGCGCGGGCGTGGCGCTCGCGCCCCGGCTGGCCCGGGTGCCGGTTGGCGAGAGCACCGACGGCGACGCTCACGAGGCATCCGGCGCCCCGTCGTACGACCCCAACGGCACCGCACTGATCACCGGTGCCACCGGAACCCTCGGCGGCCTCTTCGCCCGCCACCTCGTCTCCGCCCACGGCGTACGGCGGCTTCTGCTGGTCAGCCGCCGTGGCGCCGACGCCGACGGCGCCGAGGAGCTGGCCGCCGATCTCACGGCGGCCGGTGCCACCGTGACCTGGGCGGCCTGCGATGTGGCCGACCGCGACGCGCTCGCCGCGACCCTGGCCGCCATTCCGGCCGAGCATCCGCTGACCGCCGTGGTGCACACGGCGGGTGTCCTGGACGACGGCATCCTCGGCTCGCTGACGCCCGAGCGGGTGGCGCGGGTGCTGCGTCCCAAGGTGGACGCGGCGCTCAACCTGCACGAGCTGACCCGCGGCCACGAGCTGTCCGCGTTCGTGCTGTTCTCCGGTGCCGCCGCCGTGTTCGGCGCGCCCGGACAGGCGAGCTACGCCGCCGCCAACTCCTTCCTGGAGGCGCTCGCCCAGCACCGCCTCGCCCAGGGGCTCCCGGCCACCGCGCTGGCCTGGGGCCTGTGGGGCGGTGCGGGCATGGGCAGCGGTCTCGACGAGGTCGACCTGCGGCGCATCGCGCGCGGCGGGGTCGCCCCGATCGCCGCCGACGAGGGGCTCGCGCTCTTCGACGCGGCCCGTGCCGACGGCGCCGCCGTGCTGTTCCCGATGCGGCTCGACTACGCCGGGCTGCGCACCGAGGCCACGGCGACCGGCACCGTCCCGGCGCTGTTCCGCGGCCTGGTGCGGACCCCGGTCCGGCGGGCCGCCGCCGCGGCCGTCACCGCCGACGGCTCCTCGCTCGCCCAGCGGCTGGCCGGGCTCGCCCGGCCCGAACAGGACCGTGAGCTGCTGGAGTTGGTGTGCGGCCGGGTCGCCGCGGTGCTCGGTTACGCGGGCCCGGAAGCGGTCGAGGCCGGGCGGGCGTTCAAGGAGCTGGGCTTCGACTCGCTCACCGCCGTCGAACTCCGCAACGACCTCAAGACCGTCACCGGGCTGCGGCTCCCGGCCACGCTCGTCTTCGACTACCCGACCCCCACCGCCCTGGCCGGTCATCTGCGCGAGGAGTTGGTGGGCGCCGAGGAGACCACGGCGCCGCTCGTCCCCGTACGGACGGGCGCGGCCCCGGCGGTCGACGACGACCCGATCGTCATCGTCGGCATGAGCTGCCGCTACCCCGGCGGGGTGCGCACCCCGGAGGAGCTGTGGGAGCTCGTCGCCACCGGCGGCGACGGCATCTCCGGCTTCCCCGTGGACCGTGGCTGGGACCTCGACGGTCTGTACCACCCGGACCCCGATCACGCGGGCACCTCGTACACCCGCGAGGGCGGCTTCCTGCACGATGCCGCCGACTTCGACCCGGACTTCTTCGGCATCTCGCCGCGCGAGGCCCTCGCGATGGACCCGCAGCAGCGGTTGCTGCTGGAGACGTCGTGGGAGGCGTTCGAGCGCGCGGGCATCGACCCGGTCACGCTGCGCGGCAGCAAGACCGGCGTGTTCGCGGGCGTCATGTACCACGACTACGTGACCGGGCTCGACGGTATCCCCGACGGTGTCGAGGGCTACATCGGCACCGGCAACGCGGGCTCCATCGCATCCGGCCGGGTGGCCTACACCTTCGGCCTGGAGGGCCCGGCGGTCACCGTCGACACGGCGTGCTCGTCGTCGCTGGTGGCGCTGCACTGGGCGATCCAGGCGCTGCGCGCGGGCGAGTGCACCATGGCGCTGGCCGGTGGTGTGGCGGTCATGGCCACCCCCGAGACGTTCATCGACTTCAGCCGTCAGCGCGGCCTGGCCACGGACGGCCGGTGCAAGTCGTTCGCGGCGTCGGCGGACGGCACCGGCTGGGCCGAGGGCGCGGGCATGCTGCTCGTGGAGCGGCTCTCGGACGCCCGGCGCAACGGGCACCCGGTGCTGGCGGTCGTGCGCGGCAGCGCGATCAACCAGGACGGTGCGTCGAACGGTCTGACGGCACCCAACGGCCCGTCCCAGCAGCGCGTCATCCGGCAGGCGCTGGCCGCCGCCGGGCTGTCGGCGGGCGATGTGGACGTGGTCGAGGCGCACGGCACGGGCACGACGCTGGGCGACCCGATCGAGGCGCAGGCCCTGCTCGCCACCTACGGGCAGCAGCGGGACGCGGAGCGGCCGTTGTGGCTGGGCTCCATCAAGTCCAACATCGGTCACACGCAGGCCGCGGCCGGTGTCGCGGGCATCATCAAGATGGTGCTGGCGATGCGCCACGGTGTGCTGCCGCAGACACTGCACGTGGACGCGCCCTCGACCAACGTCGACTGGGAGGACGGCGCGGTCTCGCTGCTCACCGAGCGGATGGAGTGGCCGGAGACCGGCCGTCCGCGCCGTGCCGGTGTGTCGTCGTTCGGCATCAGCGGCACCAACGCGCACACCATCATCGAGCAGCCGCCGGCCGCCGAGGACCACGAGGACGGGGCGGCGCGGCCCACCGCCGTACCGCCGGTGCTGCCGTGGCCGCTGTCGGCCGTGAGCCGGGACGCGCTGCGCGACCAGGCCCGCCACCTGCGCGACCGGCTGCGCGCCGACTCCGCTGACGAGGACGTGGACCTGGCCGCCATCGGCTACACCCTGGCCGCCGGGCGCACCACCTTCGAGGACCGTGCGGTGCTGGTCGCTGACGGTCGCGAGGGCTTCCTGCGCGCCCTGGAGGCGCTGGCCTCCGGCGAACCGGCCACGGGTCTGGTGCAGGGCTCGCCGGTGGCCGGGAAGCTGGCCTTCCTGTTCACGGGGCAGGGCAGCCAGCGGCTCGGTATGGGCCGCGAGTTGTACGACGCCTCTCCGGTGTTCGCCGAGGCGCTGGACGAGGTGTGTGCTCACCTGGACGCGCATCTGGAGCGGCCGCTGCGGGATGTGCTGTTCGGGGACGACGCCACGACTCTGGACCGGACCGGATTCACCCAGCCCACGCTGTTCGCGGTCGAGGTGGCGCTGTTCCGGCTGGTCGAGGCATGGGGACTGCGGCCCGACTTCCTCTCCGGGCACTCGATTGGCGAGCTGGCCGCCGCGCATGTGGCGGGTGTGCTCTCGCTGGCGGACGCGGCGAAGCTGGTGGCCGCGCGTGGCCGTCTGATGCAGGAGCTTCCGTCCGGTGGCGCGATGATCGCCGTCCAGGCGTCCGAGGACGAGGTCACACCGCTGCTGACCGAGCGCGTCTCGATCGCCGCGCTCAACGGGCCCACCTCCGTGGTCATCGCGGGTGACGAGGACGCGGCGCTGGAGATCGCCGCGTCGTTCGAGGCCCAGGGCCGCAAGACCAAGCGCCTCACCGTCAGCCACGCCTTCCACTCGCCGCGTATGGACGGGATGTTGGACGCGTTCCGCGAGGTCGCGGAGGGGCTGACCTACGAAGCTCCGCGCATCCCGATCGTCTCGAACCTCACCGGTTCCGTCGTCTCCACCGAGGAGATCACCAGCGCCGACTTCTGGGTGCGCCATGTCCGCGAAGCCGTCCGCTTCCTCGACGGCATCCGCACCCTCGAAGCCCAGGGCGTCACCACGTACCTCGAACTCGGCCCCGACGGTGTGCTGTCCGCGATGGGCCAGGACTGCCTCGCCGAGGGTGACGCGGCGGCGGCCTTCGTCGCCGCCCTGCGCGGCGGCCGCCCCGAGGCAGAGACCGTCACCTCCGCCCTCGCCGCGCTGCAGGTCCGGGGCGTGGTCCCGGACTGGGAGGCGTTCTACGCCGGAACCGGGGCGCGGCGCGTCGAGTTGCCGACGTACGCCTTCCAGCGGCGGCGCTACTGGCTGGACGTGCGGACCGCCACCGCCACCCCCGACGCCACGGCTCAGGACGCGGTCGACGCCCGCTTCTGGGAGGCCGTCGAGCGCGCGGACCTGGCCTCGCTCGCCGAGACCCTGAACCTCGGCACCGAGGACAACGGGGCGCTGGAGGCCCTGCTGCCCTCTCTGTCGTCGTGGCGGCGGCAGCAGTCGGAGCGTTCGACGGTGGACGGCTGGCGCTACCGGGTGTCGTGGAAGCCGGTCACCGACCGTTCCACCGCGTCCCTGAGCGGCCGTTGGCTCGTGGTGGTACCGGCCGAGGCGGCCGAGGACGCCTGGGTCGCGGGTGCCGTACGGATGCTGAACGACCGCGGGGCCGACGTACACCGCGTCGAGCTGACCGCCGACGACGACCGTGCCACGATGGCCGAGCGGCTGGCCGGGGCCGTCGGCGACGAGGCCGTGACCGGTGGCGTGCTGTCCCTGCTGGGCCTCGCGGGCGGTCTGGCCCCCGCGAACGGTCCGGCACACGCAGACGGTCTGCCTTCCGCGGACGGCGACGCGCTGCTGCGGACGGCCGAGCTGACGCAGGCCCTGGGCGACACGGGCATCGGCGCGCCGCTGTGGGTGGCCACGCGGGGCGCGGTGGCCGTGGGCCGTTCGGACGGTGCGGTCAGCCCGGAGAGGGCGCGGCTGTGGGGTCTGGGCCGGGTGGCGGCGCTGGAGCTGCCCGAGCGCTGGGGCGGTCTGGTCGACCTCCCGGAGACGGCCGATGAGCGTGCGCTGGGGCGGCTGGCGGAGGTGCTGGCCGGTGCCGGTGGCGAGGATCAGGTCGCGGTGCGGGCGTCGGGCGTGTTCGGACGTCGGCTCGTACGGGCCACCGCGTCCTCCGGCGACACATGGACGCCCGGCGCCGGTACGACGCTGGTCACCGGCGGTACGGGCGCGCTGGGCGCGCAGGTGGCCCGCTGGCTGGTCGCGGGCGGCGCCGAGCATGTGGTGCTCACCAGCCGCCGTGGCATCGACGCCCCCGGCGCCGTCGAGCTGCGCGGCGAACTCGCCGCCGCCGGTGCCCGGGTGACCGTCGCCGCATGCGACGTGTCCGACCGGGACGCGCTCGCGCGGCTCCTCGCCGATCTTCCCGCCGAGCTGCCGCTGACCGCCGTGGTGCACACCGCGGGCGTCCTGGACGACGGCGTACTGGACTCGCTCACCCCCGAGCGCTTCACATCCGTACTGCGCGCCAAGGCCGCCGCCGCGGCCCATCTCGACGAGCTGACGCGCGACCGGAAGCTGTCGGCCTTCGTGCTGTTCTCCTCGATCAGCGGCACGTTCGGCGCCGCGGGGCAGGGCAACTACGCCGCCGCCAACGCCTATCTGGACGCGCTGGCCGAGCGGCGGCGCGCCCAGGGCTTGCCCGCCACCTCGATCGCCTGGGGCCCGTGGGCCGAGGGCGGCATGGCCACGGACGGTGCGCTGGAGCAGCGTCTTCGCCGGAGCGGACTGCCGCCGATGGACGCCGAGTTGGCGATCGGCGCGCTCCAGCGGGCGCTCGACCTCGATGACACCGTGGTCACCGTCGCGGACATCGACTGGGACCGGTTCGCACCGGACTTCACCGCCGCACGGCCCAGCCGTCTGCTCGCGGAGCTCCCGGAGATCCGCGCGGCGGCGGAGGACACTGCCACCGAGACCGCGGCCGACGGCTCCTCGCTCGCCGCCCGGCTGGCCGGGCTGGGCGAGGCGGAACGTGACCGGCTGCTGCTGGACCTGGTCCGTACGCAGGTGGCCGCGGTGCTCGGACACGACGGCTCGGAGTCCATCGCCGCCGACCGGGCCTTCGGTGAGCTGGGCTTCGACTCGCTGACCGCCGTCGAGCTGCGCAACCGGCTCGGCGCCGCCAGCGGTGTCCAACTGCCCGCGACCCTGGTCTTCGACTATCCGACGGCTTCTGCCCTCGCGGGCTATCTGCGCGGCGAGCTCATCGGGGCGGACACCACCGCCGCGGCTTTGCAGCCTGCGGTCGTGACGGCGGCGGCCGATGACGACCCGATCGCGATCGTCGCGATGAGCTGCCGCTTCCCGGGCGGGGTGCGGACGCCCGAGGAGCTGTGGCAGCTGCTCACCGCGGGCGGGGACGCGATCGCCGAGTTCCCGGCCGACCGCGGCTGGGACCTGGACGCGCTGTACGACCCGGATCCCGACCGGCGGGGCACGTTCTACGCACGCGAGGGCGGTTTCCTCTACGACGCGGGCCACTTCGACGCCCCGTTCTTCGGGATCTCGCCCCGTGAGGCGCTCGCCATGGACCCGCAGCAGCGGCTGCTGCTGGAGACCTCCTGGGAGGCGTTCGAGCGCGCGGGCATCGACCCGGCGACGCTGCGCGGCACCTCCGCCGGTGTCTTCGTCGGCTCCAACGGACAGGACTACGACGCCTCGCTGCACACCGTCCCCGAGGAGGTCGAGGGCTACCTGGGCACGGGCAACGCGGCCAGCGTGGTCTCCGGCCGGCTCGCGTACACCTTCGGCCTGGAGGGTCCGGCGGTCACCGTCGACACGGCGTGTTCGTCGTCGCTGGTGGCGCTGCACTGGGCGATCCAGGCGCTGCGCCAGGGCGAGTGCTCGCTCGCGCTCGCGGGCGGTGTGACGGTCATGTCCAGCCCCGGCGCGTACATCGAGTTCAGCCGCCAGCGCGGGCTGGCTCCGGACGGCCGCTGCAAGGCGTTCGCGGCAGGTGCGGACGGCACCGGCTGGGGCGAGGGCGTCGGCATGCTGCTCGTGGAGCGGCTGTCGGACGCCCGGCGCAACGGGCACCCGGTGCTGGCGATCGTCCGTGGCTCGGCCATCAACCAGGACGGCGCCTCCAACGGTCTGACCGCGCCCAACGGCCCCGCCCAGCAGCGCGTCATCCGCCAGGCGCTGGCCGGTGCGGGCCTGTCGGCCGCCGAGGTGGACGCGGTCGAGGCCCATGGCACCGGCACCCGGCTCGGCGACCCGATCGAGGCCCAGGCGCTGCTGGCCACCTACGGCCAGGAGCGGGACGCGGACCGGCCGCTGTGGCTGGGCGCCATCAAGTCCAACATCGGCCACACCCAGGCGGCGGCCGGTGTCGCGGGCATCATCAAGATGGTGCTGGCCATGCGCCACGGTGTGCTGCCGCGCACCCTGCACGTGGACGATCCGTCGCCGCATGTGGACTGGTCGGCGGGCGCGGTGTCGCTGCTCACCGAGCAGGTGGAGTGGCCGGAGACCGGCCGTCCGCGCCGCGCGGGCGTCTCCTCGTTCGGCTTCAGCGGCACCAATGCCCATACGGTTCTGGAGCAGGCCCCGGTCCACGACGAGCCGGTCGAGAGCACACCGCGGCGCCCCCTCGTACGGCCCGATGTGGTGGCCTGGCCGCTGTCGGCCAAGGGCGAGGACGCGCTG
Source organism: Streptomyces sp. NPDC007875 (assembly GCF_042868035.1). Lineage (NCBI taxonomy): Bacteria > Bacillati > Actinomycetota > Actinomycetes > Kitasatosporales > Streptomycetaceae > Streptomyces > Streptomyces sp. NPDC007875. The sequence goes on from NZ_JBIADZ010000038.1 coordinate 11,171, forward strand.
CGGTCCCAGGCCGAGCGGCTGCGCGCCCACCTCGAGGCCGACACCGGGCTCGGCGCGGTGGACGTGGCGTACTCCCTGGCCACCACCAGGTCCGCCCTGGAGCACCGCGCGGTGGTCCTCGGCCCGGACCGGGACCGGCTGCTCACGGGCCTCACCGCCCTCGCGCGCGGCGAGTCCGCCGCGCAGCTGATCCGGGGCGTGCCCGCCGAGGGCCGCACCGCCGTGCTCTTCACCGGGCAGGGCAGCCAGCGGCTCGGCATGGGCCGTGAGCTGTACGAGGCCAGCCCGGTCTTCGCGGAGGCGCTGGACGCGGTCTGCGCCGAGCTGGACCGGCACCTCGAACAACCGCTGTACGACGTGCTGTTCGGGGACGACAAGGAGGCGCTGGACCGGACCGGTTTCACCCAGCCCGCGCTGTTCGCGGTCGAGGTGGCGCTGTTCCGGCTGGCCGAGGCCGCCGGGCTGCGGCCGGACGTCCTGGCCGGGCACTCCATCGGCGAGCTGGCCGCGGCGCAGGTGGCCGGGGTGCTGTCGCTGGAGGACGCCGCCACGCTGGTGGCCGCCCGCGGCCGGCTGATGCAGCAACTGCCCGCCCGTGGCGCGATGATCGCCGTCCAGGCGTCGGAGGACGAGGTCGAGCCACTGCTGACCGAGCGCGTCGGCATCGCCGCGCTCAACGGACCGGCCTCGGTGGTCATCGCGGGCGACGAGGACGCGGCGCTGGAGATCGCGGCGTCGTTCGAGGCGCGGGGCCGCAAGACCAAGCGGCTCACCGTGAGCCACGCCTTCCACTCCCCGCTGATGGACGGCATGCTCGCCGACTTCCGCAAGGTCGCCGAGAGGCTGACGTACCGCGCGCCGCGCATCCCGATCGTCTCCACGGTCACCGGGCAGCCGGTCGCCGACGAGCTGGGCATGGCCGCCGACTACTGGGTGCGCCACGTCCGCCACGCCGTCCGCTTCCTCGACGGTGTACGCGCCCTGGAGGCGCAGGGCGTCACCACCTACGTCGAACTCGGCCCGGACGGGGTGCTGTCCGCCATGGCGCAGGACTGCGTCACCGCCGGAGGCGAAGGCGCCGAAGAGGTGGCCTTCGTGCCCGTGCTGCGCGCCGGGCGCCCCGAGACGGAGACGCTGACCGGCGCCCTCGCCACGCTGCACGTCCGGGGCGCGGCCGTGGACTGGGAGGCGCTGTTCGCCGGGACCGGCGCCCACCGCGTCGAGCTGCCCACCTACGCCTTCCAGCGGCGGCGCTACTGGCTCGACGGCACCCCCCGCCACACGTCCGGCGAGGCGGCCACGGCCGTCGACACGGCCGGCGCCCGGTTCTGGGAGGCCGTCGAGAGCGACGACCTCGCCTCGCTGTCGGACGCCGTGGGCATCGACGTGGACCAGCCGCTCAGCGCGCTGCTCCCGGCGCTGTCCGCGTGGCGGCGCCGCGAACGCGAGCAGTCCGCGCTCGACGGCTGGCGCTACCGCGTCACCTGGAAGCCGCTGGAGGAGCCGCAGCTCGCCGCCGCCCCCGGCGTCTGGCTGGTCGCCGAACCGGTCGCAGCCGCGGGCCAGGCCGACACCGTGCGGCGCGTGGTGGCCGCGCTGGCCGACCGGGGCGCCGACATCCGGCGCGTCAGCATCGCCCCGTCCGCAGACGGCGGGGATCTCGACCGGGACGCCCTGGCCGACCGGATCCGCCGGGCCGCGGCGGAGGAGCCCGTACACGGTGTGCTGTCGCTGCTCGCGCTGGACGAGCGCCCGCACCCCGACCACCCCGCCGTGCCCACCGGGCTGCTGCGCACCGGAGTGCTGGTGCAGGCGCTCGGGGACGCGGGCCTGGACGCTCCGCTGTGGTGCGCCACCACCGGCGCCGTCTCCACCGCCGCCTCGGAACCGGTCGGCAGCGCCGCACAGGCGCAGCTCTGGGGCCTGGGCCGGGTGGTCGCGCTGGAGCATCCGGAGCGCTGGGGCGGTCTGATCGACCTGCCCGCGACGCTCGACGAACGGGCCGCCGACCGCCTGGCCGGTGTGCTCGGCGGACACGGCGACGACCACGAGGACCAGCTGGCGATCCGTACGGCCGGAATCCTGGCCCGCCGCCTCGCCCGCGCCGAGTCCACCCCGGCCACCGGCGCGCCCTGGCGGCCGCGTGGCACGGTCCTGGTCACCGGCGGCACCGGCGCGCTGGGCGCCCATGTGGCCCGCTGGCTGGCGGAGAACGGTGCCGAGCATCTGGTGCTCACCAGCCGCCGGGGCCCCGACGCCCCCGGCGCCGACGTACTCGCGGCCGAACTGATCGCGAAGGGCGTCGAGGTGACCGTCGCCGCCTGCGACGTCACCGACCGGGACGCGGTCGCCGGGCTGCTGGCCCGGATCCGCGACGAACGCCCGGGACACCCGCTCACCGCCGTCGTGCACACGGCGGGCGCCGGGCAGTTCGCACCGCTCGCGGAGACCACCCCGGCCGAGGTCGCCGATGTGGTCGCCGCCAAGGTCGCGGGCGCGGCCCATCTGGACGCGCTGCTCGACGACGCCGAGCTGGACGCCTTCGTGCTCTTCTCCTCGATCGCCGCGGTGTGGGGCAGTGGCGGCCAGGGCGCCTACGCGGCCGCAAACGCCTTCCTCGACGCGCTGGCCGAACAGCGCCGGGCCCGCGGTCTCACCGCCACCTCCGTGGCCTGGGGCCCGTGGGCGGACGGCGGACTCGTCGCCGACGACGAGGCGGCCGAGCAACTGCGCCGCCGCGGCCTGCCGGTGATGGCCCCGCACTCCGCCATCGCCGCCCTCCAGCAGGCGCTGGACCGGAACGAGACCGTGGTGACCGTGGCCGACGTCGACTGGGGCCGCTTCGCCCCCACCTTCACGGCGGCCCGCCCCCGCCCGCTCATCGCCGATCTGCCCGAGGTCCGCGCCGCCCTGGCACCGGACCCGGCGGAGGGCGCGGACGGCGGCACGGCCGAGGCATCGGCGGAGTCCCTGCGGCAGCGGCTCGCCGGGCTCACCGGGTCCGAGGCCGACAAGGTCCTGCTCGACCTGGTCCGTACGGAGGTCGCCGCCGTCCTCGGACACGACGACACCACGGCCGTCCAGGCGGGCCGGGCCTTCAAGGAGCTGGGCTTCGACTCCCTCACCGCCGTCGAACTCCGCAACCGGCTGAACGCGGCCACCGGGCTCCAGCTCACCGCCACCCTGGTCTTCGACCACCCGACGCCCGGCGCGCTCGCCGATGTGCTGCGCGCCGACCTGCTCGGCGAGGACACCACACCCGAACTCCCGGCCCTCGCCGAAATCGACAAGCTGGAATTCACCCTTTCCCACGTCTCCGACGACGCGACGGAACGCGAACGGGTCACGGCCCGACTCGAAGCGCTGCTGCGGACATGGCACGAGACCGAGAGCGCGGCGGGCGCCGACGGCGTCGAAGACGATGAACTCGCCCTCGACGCCGCCTCCGCCGAAGACATCTTCGACATCATCAACAATGAATTCGGAAGGTCCTGACGTGATGACCGCCCACAATTCAACTGACCTCAGGAGGTGACGTTTCCGTGGCTAGCGCGAACGAAGAGAAGCTTCTCGACAATCTGAAGTGGATGACCACTGAGCTGCGCCGGGCCCGTCGCCGCCTGACCGAGGTGGAGGCGGACGCGCAGGAACCGATCGCGATCACCGCGATGAGCTGCCGTTTCCCCGGTGGCGTCGGTTCGCCCGAGGACCTGTGGCACTTGGTCGCGGAGGGCGGTGACGCCATTTCCGGATTCCCCGCCGACCGCGGCTGGGACATCGAGGGCCTGGCCGATCCGGACCCCGACCGCAAGGGCACCTTCTACAACAGCGGCGGCGGATTCCTCGACGGCGCCGCCGAATTCGACCCCGCGTTCTTCGGTATTTCGCCGCGCGAGGCCCTCGCCATGGACCCGCAGCAGCGGCTGCTGCTGGAAACCTCCTGGGAGGTTTTCGAGCGCGCGGGAATCGACCCGACCTCCGTCAAGGGCAGCCGCACCGGCGTTTATGTGGGCGCCTCGGCCATGGGTTACGGCTCGGATGTTTCGGGCGCGCCGGAGGAGCTGGAGGGCCTGCTGCTCACCGGCGGCGCCACCAGCGTGCTGTCCGGCCGTATCGCCTACACCTTCGGCCTGGAAGGCCCGGCCGCCACGATCGACACGGCGTGCTCGTCGTCGCTGGTCGCCCTGCACTGGGCGGCCCAGGCGCTGCGGCAGCGCGAATGCTCGCTCGCCCTCGTCGGCGGCGTCACCGTGATGCCCAACCCGGACGTCTTCGTGGAGTTCAGCCGCCAGCGCGGCCTCGCCCCCGACGGCCGCTGCAAGTCCTTCGCCGCTTCGGCGGACGGCACCGGCTGGTCCGAGGGCGTCGGCGTGCTGCTGGTCGAGCGGCTGTCGGACGCCCGCAAGAACGGCCACCCGGTGCTGGCCGTGGTGCGCGGCAGCGCGGTGAACCAGGACGGCGCGTCCAACGGTCTGACCGCGCCGAACGGCCCCTCGCAGCGGCGCGTCATCCGCCAGGCCCTGGAGAACGCCCGGCTGTCCGCCGCCGAGATCGACGTCGTCGAGGCGCATGGCACGGGGACCACACTGGGCGACCCCATCGAGGCGCAGGCGCTGCTGGCCACCTACGGCCAGGAGCGGCCCGAGGGCCGGCCGCTGTGGCTGGGCTCGCTCAAGTCCAACCTGGGCCACGCCCAGGCGGCGGCGGGTGTCGCGGGCGTCATCAAGATGGTCATGGCGATACGCCACGGCATCCTGCCCAAGACCCTCCATGTCGACCAGCCGTCCCCGACCGTCGACTGGTCGGCGGGCGAGGTGTCCCTGCTGACCGAGGCCCGTCCCTGGGACGAGACCGGCAGGCCGCGCCGGGCCGGTGTCTCGGCCTTCGGCGTGAGCGGCACCAACGCCCACACCATCCTGGAGCAGGCCCCCGAGCCGGAGGCGGAGGAGCCGTCGGCCACGGACGGGGACGCCACCCCGGCGGCGGTCGTCACCACCGCCGTGCTGCCGTGGCCCCTGTCCGCCGGGAACGCGGCGGCGCTGCGCGACAACGCCCGCCGCCTCGCCTCCCACCTCGAGCGCGAACCCGCCCTCGGCACCGCCGATGTGGCCTACTCGCTGGCCACCGGCCGGGCGGCGCTGGAGCGCCGCGCGGTGGTCGTGGGCGAGGACCGCGCCGGGCTGGCGGCGGGCCTGGAGGCGTTGGCGCGGGGGGAGTCCGCGCCGGGGCTGGTCGAGGGTGTGGTCGCCGAGGGTGAGCTGGCGTTCTTGTTCACGGGGCAGGGGAGTCAGCGGCTGGGGATGGGGCGTGAGCTCTACCAGGCGTATCCGGTGTTCGCGGAGGCGCTGGACGCGGTCTGCGCGGAGCTGGACCGGCATCTTGCGCGGCCTTTGCAGGACGTGCTGTTCGGGGACGATGCCGAGGCGCTGGACCAGACCGGTTTCACCCAGCCCGCGTTGTTCGCGGTCGAGGTGGCGCTGTTCCGGCTGGTGGAGGCGTGGGGTCTGAAGCCCGACTATCTGTCGGGGCATTCGATCGGTGAGCTGGCGGCCGCCCATGTGGCGGGTGTGTTGTCGCTCGCCGATGCGGCGAAGCTGGTGGCCGCGCGTGGTCGTTTGATGCAGGAGCTTCCGGCCGGTGGCGCGATGATCGCGGTGCAGGCGTCGGAGGACGAGGTCACGCCGCTGCTCACCGAGCGCGTCTCGATCGCCGCCCTCAACGGGCCCACTTCCATCGTCATCGCAGGCGATGAGGGCGCGACTCTGGAAATTGCGGCCGGTTTCGAGGCACAGGGTCGGAAGACCAAGCGCCTCACGGTCAGCCACGCGTTCCACTCGCCGCGCATGGACGGCATGTTGGACGCGTTCCGGCAGGTGGCGCAGGGGCTGTCGTACGAGGCTCCGAAGATCCCGGTCGTGTCGTATCTGACCGGTGGCGTGGTGTCCGCCGAGGAGATCACGACTCCCGACTTCTGGGTGCGCCACGTCCGCGAGGCCGTCCGCTTCCTCGACGGCGTCCGCACCCTTGAAGCCAAGGGTGTCACCACGTTCGTCGAGCTGGGCCCGGACGGTGTGCTCACCGCGATGGCGCAGGAGTGTGTGACCGACTCCGCGTCGGACGCCGCGTTCATCTCCGCGCTGCGCAAGGACCGTCCCGAGGCCGAGGCGCTGACCACCGCCGTCGCACGCGCGCATGTGCGCGGTGTGACGGTGGACTGGGCCGGGTTCTTCGCCGGTAGGGGCGCGGAGCAGGTGGACCTGCCGACGTATGCCTTCCAGCATGAGCGGTTCTGGCTGGAGCCGGGTGCCGGGTCCGTCGGTGATGTGGCCTCTGTGGGGCTGGAGTTGGCCGGACACCCGCTGCTGGGTGCGGCGGTGCCGCTGGCGGAGACCGATGGGCTGGTCTTCACCGGACGGCTGGGTGTGGATACCCATCCGTGGCTGGCCGACCATGTGGTGCGGGACACGGTGGTGCTGCCCGGCACGGCGTTCGTGGAGCTTGCCGTGCGCGCCGGTGACCAGGTCGGCTGCGACCTGCTCGATGAGCTGACCCTGCACGCGCCGCTGGTGCTGCCCGCACGTGGTGGCGTCCGGCTGCAGCTCACGGTGGGCGCGCCCGACGGCGCCGGACGGCGGTCCCTGACCGTGCTGTCCCGCGCGGAGGACGCCCCGGCCGAGGAGCCGTGGACGCGGCACGCCGACGGTGTGCTCGCCTCGGGCGCGCCCCGGCCGTCGTTCGCGCTGACCGCGTGGCCGCCGCAGGACGCCGAGGCAGCCCGTACCGAGGAGCTGTACGCGGCCCTCGCGGACGGCGGTCTGCGGTACGGCCCGGTGTTCCGGGGGCTCACGGCCGCCTGGCGGCGCGGGGACGAACTCTTCGCGGAGGTACGGCTGGACGAGTCCGCCGCCTCCGACGCGCAGGCGTACGGACTGCATCCGGCGCTGCTCGACTCGGCGCTGCACGCACTCGGCATGGACGGCCTGGGCGACGGCGAGAGCCAGGGCGGGCGGCTGCCGTTCGCCTGGAGCGGTGTGTCGCTGTACGCGAGCGGCGCCTCGGCGCTGCGGGTGCGGCTGGCGCTGCGGGGCGCGGACGGGGTCCGGCTGGAGATCGCGGACTCGGCCGGTGCGCCGGTGGCCGCCGTGGACTCGCTGGTCCTGCGCGCCGTGTCGGCGGAGCAGGTGCGGGCCGCACGGGCGGCGTACCACGAGTCGCTGTTCCGCGTGGAGTGGAGCGAACTCCCGGCCGGAGCGGGCGCCGGCGCGCCCGGCGGCAGCCGGTGGGCGGTGCTCGGCGCTGACGCCCTCGGGCTCGCGTCCGCCGGTGCCGGTACGTACGCGGACCTCACCGGGCTGGGCGAGGCCGTGGCGTCCGGGGCGGCCGTACCGGAGTACGTGTTCGTCACCCCGTCCACCGAGGGTGGCGACGAGGTGCCCGGCACGGTGCGTCAGGCCACGGCCGAGGCGCTGGGCCTGGCCCAGGCGTGGCTGGCCGATGAGCGGTTCGCCACCTCGCGGCTGGTGTTCCTGACCCTCGGCGAGGGCGAGCCGGTGCGCGATCCGGCGCAGTCCGCGGTGTGGGGTCTGCTGCGCACGGCGCAGGCCGAGAACCCGGACCGCTTCGTCCTGCTGGACATCGACGGGCAGGACGCGTCGCTCGCGGCGCTTCCGGCCGCGCTGGCGGCGGGCGAGGAGCAGCTCACCCTCCGTACGGGCGTTGTCCGTATCCCGCGGCTGGCCAGGGTGCCGGTCGCGGACGAGACGGTGGCCGCCGAGGGCACCTTCGACTCCCAGGGCACGGTGCTGGTGACCGGCGCCTCCGGTTCGCTGGGCGGTCTGGTGGCCCGGCATCTGGTGGCCGAGCATGGCGTACGGCAGCTCCTGCTGGTGAGCCGCCGTGGGCAGCAGGCGCCGGGCGCGGCCGAACTCGCCGCAGAAATAGCCGGGTTGGGCGCCCATGTGGCGTGGGCGGCGTGTGATGTGGCGGACCGGGACGCGCTGGCCGCGACCCTCGCCACCGTCCCCGCCGAGCATCCGCTGACCGCCATCGTGCACACGGCCGGTGTGCTGGACGACGGTGTGATCGGCTCGCTGACGCCCGAGCGCGTCGACCACGTCATGCGCCCGAAGGTGGACGCGGCGTGGAACCTCCACGAGCTCACTCGCGACCTGGACCTGACGGCCTTCGTACTGTTCTCCTCCGCCTCGGGCGTCTTCGGCACTCCGGGCCAGGGCAACTACGCGGCCGCCAACGCCTTCCTGGACGCCCTGGCCGCACACCGCCGGGCCGAGAGCCTTCCGGCCGTCTCGCTGGCCTGGGGCCCCTGGGCGGGTGCCGGGATGGCCGGTGGCCTGGACGAGGCCGACATCAGCCGGATGCGGCGCGCCGGACTGCCGCCGCTGTCCCCGGCCGAGGGCCTGGCGCTCCTGGACGCCGCGCTCACCACGGACGAGGCGGTACCGGTCCCGATGCGCGTGGACGCCGTGGCGCTGCGCGCCCAGGCCGCGGCGGGCGCGCTCGCGCCGCTGCTGCGCGGGCTGGTGCGGGTCCCGGTGCGCCGCGCGGTGGACACGGCCGCGGGCGGCGGTTCCGCGCTGGCGGAGCGGCTGACCGGGCTGAGCGCGGCCGAGCAGGACCGGCTGCTGCTGGACCTGGTCCGTACGCAGGTGGCGGCCGTCCTCGGCTATGCGGGCCCGCAGGCCGTCGAGGAGGGCCGGGCCTTCAAGGACCTGGGCTTCGACTCCCTGACCGCCGTCGAACTGCGCAATCTGCTGCGCGAGGCGACCGGGCTGCGGCTGCCGCCCACGCTCGTCTTCGACTACCCCACCTCGACCAGCCTGGCGGGCCATCTGCGCGAGGAGATCGTCGGGGACACGGCCGACGAAAACGTCCCCGACCGGGTGATCAGCGCGGTGGACCGCGACGACCCGATCGCGATCGTCGCGATGAGCTGCCGTTTCCCCGGCGGGGTGCGGTCGCCCGAGGAGCTGTGGCAGCTGCTGGTCGCCGGTGACGACGCCATCACCCCGTTCCCCGCCGACCGCGGCTGGGACCTCGCCACCCTCTACAGCGACGACCCCGACCTCGAGGGCACCAGCTACACCCGCGAGGGCGGCTTCCTGCACGACGTGGCCGACTTCGACGCCTCGTTCTTCGGCATCTCGCCGCGCGAGGCCCTCGCCATGGACCCGCAGCAGCGGCTGCTGCTGGAGACCACCTGGGAGGCGTTCGAGCGGGCCGGGGTCGACCCCGCGTCCCTGCGCGGCAGCCGGACCGGTGTCTACATCGGCTCCAACGACCAGGACTATCTGACGCTGTGGCTGAACGAGCCGCAGGGCCTCGAAGGACACCTCGGCACCGGCAACTCCTCCAGCGTGGCCTCCGGCCGGCTCTCCTACGCCTTCGGGCTCGAAGGCCCGGCGGTCACCATCGACACGGCCTGCTCGTCGTCGGTGGTGGCACTGCACCTGGCCGCGCAGGCGCTGCGCAACGGCGAATGCTCGCTCGCGCTGGCCGGAGCCGTCACGGTCATGTCGACCCCGGGCGCCTTCCTGGAGTTCAGCCGGCAGCGCGGACTGGCCGCCGACGGCCGGATCAAGGCGTTCTCCGGTGACGCGGACGGCACCAACTGGGCCGAGGGCGTGGGCCTCTTCCTGGTGGAGCGGCTCTCCGACGCCCGCAAGAACGGCCATCCGGTGCTCGCCGTCCTGCGCTCCACCGCCATCAACCAGGACGGTGCGTCGAACGGTCTGACCGCGCCCAACGGGCCGTCCCAGCAGCGCGTCATCCGCCAGGCCCTCGCCAACGCCGGGCTTTCGGCCACCGACATCGACGTCGTGGAGGCCCACGGCACCGGTACGACGCTGGGCGACCCGATCGAGGCGCAGGCGCTGCTCGCCACCTACGGCCAGGACCGGCCGGAGGAGCGGCCGCTGTGGCTGGGCTCGGTGAAGTCCAACATCGGCCACACCCAGGCCGTGGCGGGCGCCGCCGGCATCATGAAGATGGTCATGGCGATGCGGCACGGTGTGCTGCCGCGGACCCTGCACGTCAGCGAGCCGACCCCGCACGTCGACTGGTCGGCGGGCGACATCGAGCTGCTGACCGAGGCCCGGCCCTGGCCGGAGACCGGCCGTCCGCGCCGCGCGGGCGTGTCCTCGTTCGGCTTCAGCGGCACCAACTCGCACGCGATCATCGAGCAGGCCCCGGCCGTGGACACGGTTGCCGCGCCCGCTCCGGAGCGGCTCCTGCCCGTCCTCGCCTGGCCGGTCTCCGGCCGTACCGAGGACGCGCTACGGGCCCAGGCCGCACGGCTGCGGCCCGCCGTGGACGCCTCCGTGGACACCGGCGCCGACGGGCCGCGCCCGCTCGACCTCGCCTACTCCCTGGCCACCTCCCGCGCCGCCCTGGAACACCGGGCCGTGGCGCTCGGCCGGGACGGCGGCCTCCTCGGCGAGCAGCTCGCGGCACTGGCCGACGGGCGCGGGGCCACAGGGCTCGTCGAGGGCTCGGTGACAGGTGGCAAGCTGGCCTTCCTCTTCACCGGGCAGGGCAGCCAGCGGCTGGGGATGGGGCGTGAGCTGTACGACGCCTACCCGGCGTTCGCCGAAGCGCTGGACGCGGTCTGCGCGGAGCTGGACGCCCATCTGGAACGGCCTTTGAAGGACGTCCTGTTCGGGGACGACGCCGAGGCGCTGGACCGGACCGGTTTCACCCAGCCCGCGCTGTTCGCGGTCGAGGTGGCGCTGTTCCGGCTGGTGGAGGCGTGGGGTCTGAAGGCGGACTTCCTCTCCGGGCATTCGATCGGTGAGCTGGCCGCCGCGCATGTGGCGGGTGTGCTGTCGCTGGCGGACGCGGCGAAGCTGGTGGCGGCGCGTGGCCGTTTGATGCAGGAGCTGCCTGCCGGTGGCGCGATGATCGCCGTCGAGGCGTCGGAGGACGAGGTCACACCGCTGCTGACCGAGCGGGTCAGCATTGCCGCGCTCAACGGGCCCACCTCCGTGGTCATCGCGGGTGATGAGGAGGAGGCGCTGCAGATCGCGGCGGACTTCGAGGCGCGGGGTCGGAAGACCAAGCGGCTCACGGTCAGCCACGCGTTCCATTCCCCGCGTATGGATGGCATGGTGGAGGCGTTCCGCGAGGTCGCGGAGGGCCTGTCGTATGAGGCGCCGCGGATCCCGATCGTCTCCAACCTCACCGGTGCCGTCGTCTCCGCCGAGGAGATCACCAGCCCCGGCTTCTGGGTGCGCCACGTCCGCGAGGCGGTCCGCTTCCTCGACGGCGTACGGGCGTTGGTAGCCCACGGCGTGACCACCTTCGTGGAGCTGGGCCCCGACGGCGTCCTGACCGCCATGGCCCAGGAGTGCGTCACCGACGCCGAGGTGGCGGGCTTCGCCGCCGCGCTGCGCAAGGACCGCCCCGAGGCCGAGACCGCCACCACCGCGCTCGCCCAGGCGTATGTCCGGGGCGCCGAGGTGGACTGGGCCGGGTACTTCGCCGGGACCGGCGCACACCGCGTCGACCTGCCGACGTACGCGTTCCAGCGCCGCCGCTACTGGCCGGAGTTCGCCTTGGAGGCCCGGACCCCGGCCGAGGGCGCGGTGGACGCGGTGGACGCGCGGTTCTGGGAGGCCGTGGAGCGCGAGGACTGGGAGTCGCTCGCCACCGAGCTGCGGGTCGAGGGCGACCAGCCGCTCAGCGTGGTGCTGCCCGCCCTTTCGACGTGGCGCCGCGCCCAGCGCGAGCGGTCCGCCGCCGACGGCCACCTCTACAACGTGGTGTGGAAGCCGCGTCCGCAGGGCCCGTCGGGCTCCCCGGCCCCGGCCGGCACCTGGCTGACCGTCGTCCCCGCGCACCACGCCGACGACCAGCGGATCACCGCCGTGGCCGACGACCTGACGCGGCGCGGGGTGCGGGTCGTCCGTGTCGAACTGGACGCCGCGGACACCGACCCCGCGGCCGTGGCCGACCGCCTCGCCCAGGCGTCGGCCGACGGCCCGGTGGCCGGAGTGCTGTCCCTGCTGGCGCTGGACGAGCGGCCGCACCCGGCGCACCCGGCGGTGCCGGTCGGCCTCGCGCTGACCGGTGCGCTGGCCGAGGCGCTGGCGCTGCGAGGCGACGAGACCCCGGCGCGGCTGTGGTGCGCCACCCGGGGCGCGGTCGCGACTGGCGGCGCCGACCGGCTGGAGAGCGCCACCCAGGCCCAGGTCTGGGGCTACGGCCGGGTCGTCGCCCTCGAGCAGCCCGAGCGCTGGGGCGGTCTGATCGACCTGCCGGAGACCGTGGACGAGCGGGCGCTGGACCGGCTCGCGGCGGTGCTCGCCGGGGCCGACGACGAGGACCAGGTGGCGATCCGCGCCACCGGGGTCTTCGTACGCCGCCTCGTCCCGGCCCCCCGCGACGCGGCCACCGCCGCCGCCGAGCCCTGGACGCCGCGCGGCACCGTGCTGGTGACCGGCGGCACCGGCGCGCTGGGGCGGCATGTCGCCCGCTGGCTGGCCCGCAACGGCGCGGAGCGGCTGGTGCTGCTCAGCCGCCGTGGCCCCGACGCGCCGGGCGCGGCCGAGATCGTGGCCGAACTCTCCGGGACCGACACCGCCGTGACCGTCGAGGCATGCGATGTGGCCGACCGCGCCGCGCTCGCCGCGCTCGTGGAGAAGCTGGCGGCCAACGGCACCCCGGTACGTGCCGTGGTGCACTCGGCCGGGATCTCCCAGGAGCCCGGCACCGGCACCGAACTCCCCGAGTTCGCCCGGATCGTGGCGGCCAAGACGACCGGGGCGGTCCACCTCGACGCTCTCTTCGGCGAGGACGCCGAGCTGGACGCCTTTGTGCTCTTCTCCTCGATCGCCGGGGTGTGGGGCAGCGGTGGCCAGGGGGCGTACGCGGCCGGTAACGCCTTCCTCGACGCGCTGGCCGAACAGCGCCGGGCCCGCGGTCTCGCCGCCACCTCCGTGGCCTGGGGCCCGTGGGCGGAGGGCGGTATGGCCGCCGAGGGTGACGCGGAGGAGCAGCTGCGCCGTCGCGGGCTGCCGCCGATGGCACCGGAGCTGAACATGGTCGCCTTCCAGCGGGTGCTCTCCCGCCAGGAGACCGCCGTGACGGTGGCCGATGTCGACTGGGAGCGTTTCGCCCCGGCCTTCACCGCCGCCCGCCCCCGCCCGCTGATCGACGATCTGCCGCAGGTGGCCAAGGCCCTGCGGGACGGCGGCGAGGGCGAATCGGCGGACGCGGCGGCGGCCGACGGCGCCTCCGCGCTGCGCGAGCGGCTCGCCCAACTGGCCGTGGCCGACCGCAAGGACGCGGTGCTGGAGGTGGTCCGCACCCATGTGGCCAGCGCCCTCGGCCATGCCTCCGCCGACGAGGTCGAGGCCGGACGCGCCTTCAGCGAGCTGGGCTTCGACTCGCTCACCGCGGTCGAACTGCGTACCCGGCTCGGCGCGACCACCGGCCTCAAGCTGCCCGCGAGCCTGGTCTACGACTACCCGACACCGGCCGCGCTCGCCGAGCATCTGCTGACCGAGCTGATCCCGGACGGACCGGGCCACGGCCCCGGCCTTGCCCAGGCCCATGTGGACACCGATCCGCAGGACGCCGAGCTGCGCCGCACCCTGGCCACCATCCCGATGGGCCGGATCCGGGAGGCGGGGCTGCTGGACACGCTGCTCCGGCTGGCCGATCCACAAGCAGCCACTTCCGATCCCAGCCGCGTCGAGGACGAGGCGGAGTCCATCGACGAGATGGACGTCCAGCACCTCATCGACATGGCGCTCGACCTCGACAGCCTCGACGGCAACGATTCCTGACGCGGGCCCAAGCACGGAGTACACGATGACAACCCCCAACGAAAAGCTCGTTGACGCGCTGCGGGCCTCGCTGAAGGAAACCGAGCGGCTGCGGAAGCAGAACCAGCAGCTCACCGACGCGTCCCGGGAACCGATCGCGATCGTCGGCATGAGCTGCCGGTTCCCCGGCGGCGTCGGCAGCCCCGAGGAGCTGTGGCGGCTCGTCGTGGACGGCCAGGACGCCATCTCCGGCTTCCCCACCGACCGCGGCTGGGACATCGAGTCGCTGTACGACCCGGACCCGGAGCGCGAGGGCACGTTCTACGCCCGCGGGGGCGGCTTCCTGTACGACGCGAGCCGGTTCGACCCGGGCTTCTTCGGCATCTCGCCGCGTGAGGCGCTCGCCATGGACCCGCAGCAGCGGCTGCTGCTGGAGACCTCCTGGGAGGCGTTCGAGCGGGCCGGGATCGACCCCGACACGATGCGGGGCTCGCGCACCGGCGTGTTCGTCGGCGCGTCCACGCAGGCATACGGGGCGGGGGAGTACGACCTCCCGGAGGGTGTCGAGGGCCATCTGCTCACCGGCACCGCCTCCAGCGTCGCCTCCGGTCGGCTCTCCTACGCCTTCGGCCTCGAGGGCCCGGCGGCCACCATCGACACCGCCTGCTCGTCCTCCTCGGTCGCGCTGCACCTGGCGGTCCAGGCGCTGCGGCAGAGCGAGTGCTCGCTCGCGCTGGCGGCGGGCGCGACCGTGCTGTCCTCCCCGGATGTGTTCGTGGAGTTCAGCCGTCAGCGCGGACTCTCCGCCGACGGCCGCTGCAAGTCCTTCGCGGCCTCGGCGGACGGCACCGGCTGGTCCGAGGGCGTCGCGGTGCTGCTGGTCGAGCGGCTGTCGGACGCGCGGCGCAACGGTCACCCGGTGCTCGCGGTGGTGCGCGGCAGCGCGGTGAACCAGGACGGTGCGTCCAACGGTCTGACCGCGCCGAACGGCCCCTCGCAGCGGCGCGTCATCCGGCAGGCCCTGGAGAACGCCCGTCTCACCCCCGCCGACGTGGACGCGGTGGAGGCCCATGGCACGGGCACCACGCTGGGCGACCCCATCGAGGCACAGGCCCTCCTCTCCACCTACGGCAAGGAGCGGCCGGACGGGCGGCCGCTGTGGCTCGGCTCGCTGAAGTCGAACATCGGCCACACCCAGAACGTCGCCGGTATCGGCGGCGTCATCAAGATGGTCATGGCGATGCGGCACGGGGTCCTGCCGCGGACGCTGCACGTGGATGAGCCCACCCCGCATGTCGACTGGTCGGCGGGAGAGGTGTCCCTGCTGACCGAGGCGCGGCCGTGGCCCGAGACCGGCCGGCCGCGCCGGGCGGGCGTCTCGTCCTTCGGCGTGAGCGGGACCAACGTCCACACCATCATCGAGCAGGCGCCGGAAGCCGAAGCGGCGGAGGCTGCTTCGGCTCCTGTGGTGGCCCCGTCTGTGGTGCCGTGGGTGCTCTCGGGGCGGGGCGCGGCCGCGCTGCGGGACCAGGCCGAGCGGCTGGTGGCGCATGTGGAGGCGCGTGGCGAGCTGCGTCCGGTGGATGTGGGGTTCTCGCTGGCGACCGGGCGGTCCGCCTTTGAACACCGTGCGGTGGTGGTGGCCGAGGACCGGGATGGGCTGCTCGCTGGCCTGGGTGCGCTGGTTGAGGGTCGTGGTGCGCCGGGTGTGGTTGAGGGCTCGGTGGCCGGTGGCAAGGTGGCGTTCCTGTTCACGGGGCAGGGCAGCCAGCGGCTGGGGATGGGGCGTGAGCTCTACCAGGCGAATCCGGTGTTCGCTGAGGCGCTGGACGCGGTGTGTGCGGAGCTGGACGCGCATCTGGAGCGTCCGCTGCGGGATGTGTTGTTCGGGGATGACGCGGAGGCGCTGGATCGGACGGGGTTCACCCAGCCCGCGTTGTTCGCGGTCGAGGTGGCGCTGTTCCGGCTGGTTGCGGCGTGGGGTCTGAAGCCGGACTTCCTGTCGGGGCATTCGATCGGTGAACTGGCTGCCGCGCATGTGGCGGGTGTGTTGTCGCTGGCGGACGCGTGCCGGTTGGTGGCCGCGCGTGGCCGTTTGATGCAGGAGCTGCCCGCTGGTGGTGCGATGATCGCCGTCCAGGCGTCTGAGGGCGAGGTGGCGCCGCTGCTCAACGAGCGGGTGTCGATCGCCGCGCTCAACGGCCCGGCGTCGGTCGTCATCGCGGGTGATGAGGACGCGGCGCTGGAGATCGCGGCCTCGTTCGAGGCGCAGGGTCGGAAGACCAAGCGGCTCACGGTCAGCCACGCGTTCCATTCCCCGCGTATGGACGGCATGGTGGAGGCGTTCCGCGAGGTCGCGGAGGGACTGTCGTACGAGACCCCGCGGATCCCGATCGTCTCCAACCTCACCGGTGCCGTCGTCTCCGCCGAGGAGATCACCAGCCCCGGCTTCTGGGTGCGCCACGTCCGCGAGGCCGTCCGCTTCCTCGATGGCATACGGACGCTCGAGGCGCAGAACGTCTCCACCTTCGTCGAGCTGGGCCCCGACGGTGTCCTCACCGCCATGGCCCAGGACTGCGCGACCGGCGACGACGCCGCGTTCATCTCCGCGCTGCGCAAGGACCGCCCCGAGACCGAGACGCTGACCACGGCCATCGCGCGGGCCCACGTCCGTGGCGTGGCGCCGGACTGGGCCGCGTACTTCGCCGGGAGTGGCGCGGTTCGCGTCGACCTGCCGACGTACGCCTTCCAGCACGAGCGGTTCTGGCTGGAGCCGGGTGCGGCATCCGTGGGTGATGTGGCCTCCGTGGGGCTGGAGTTGGCCGGACACCCGCTGCTGGGTGCGGCGGTGCCGCTGGCGGAGACCGATGGGCTGGTCTTCACGGGACGACTTGGCCTTGACACCCATCCGTGGCTGGCCGATCACACGGTCCGGGATGCGGTGGTGGTCCCGGGCTCGGCGTTCGTGGAGCTTGCCGTCCGGGCCGGTGACCAGGTCGGTTGCGACCTGCTCGACGAGCTGACCCTGCACGCCCCGCTGGTGCTGCCGGCCCGCGGTGGCGTCCGGCTGCAGGTCACGGTCGGTGCGCCGGACGACGCCGGGCGTCGTTCGTTCACCGTCTCCTCCCGCCCCCAGGACGCCGCCGCCGACACGGCGTGGGTGCGGAATGCGAGCGGTGTGCTCGCCTCCGGCGCCCCCAGCCCGTCGTTCGACCTGGCCAAGTGGCCGCCGACCGCCGCCGAGGCGATCGAGCCCGACGCGCTCTACGCCCGGCTGGCCGAGGCCGGACTGCGGCACGGCCCGGGGTTCCAGGGGCTCACTGCCGCCTGGCGGCGCGGGGACGAACTCTTCGCCGAGGTCCGGCTGGACGACGACGTCAAGCCCGGCGCCGAAGAGTTCGCCGTGCACCCGGCGCTGCTGGACGCCGCCCTGCACGCCCTCCACGGCCGCGAGGGCGCCCAGCTGACCGATGTCTGGCAGGGCGTCCGGCTGTACGCGGAGGGCGCGTCCGCGCTGCGCGTACGGATCGCGCCCGCCGGAGCCGACACGGTGACCCTGGCGCTCGCCGACGCCACGGGCGAGCCGGTCGCCGCCGTTGACGCTCTGCGCTGCCGTCCGCTCCCCGATGACCTCACCGGTGACGCGGACGTGGCGCGGCAGAGCCTGTTCCGGCTCGACTGGGTGGCCCCGCAGACCACCTCCGCCGGTCCGGATGCCGCCAGCCGTCGTATCGTCCTGGGCGAGGACCCGTTCGGGCTGGTCCCGGCCGGAGTGGCCGCCGCCTCCGCCCCCGACCTGGCCGCGCTGGGCGCGTCCGTCGAGGTGGGCGACACCGCCGCCCCGGAACTGGTCCTCGCGTCCTTCGCGCCCGCACCCAGCGGCCCGGACGAGGACGTGGCCGAGGCCGCGCACCGGGAGGCACGGCGCGCGCTGGCCCTGGTGCAGGGCTGGCTGGCCGATGAGCGGTTCGCCGACGCGCGCCTGGTCGTCGTCACCCGGGGCGCGATGGCCACCGACGCCGAGGAGGGCGTCACCGACCTGGTGCACGCGCCCCTGTGGGGCCTGGTGCGGTCCGCCGAGACCGAGAACCCCGGCCGCTTCGTCCTCGTGGACTTGCAGGAGACCGCCGAGACCTCCGCCGACGCGCTCTTTGACGCCCTGGCCACCGGGGAGCCGGAGCTCGCCCTGCGCGCGGGCCGATCCCTCGCACCCCGGCTGGCCCGTGCCTCGGCGCCGGAGAACGACACCCAGGCCGCCCCGGCGTTCGACGCCGACGGCACCGTGCTCATCACCGGCGGCACCGGTGCCCTGGGCCGGCTGCTCGCCCGCCACCTGGTCGCCGAGCACGGCGTACGCCACCTCCTGCTGACCAGCCGCCGTGGCGCGGACGCCGACGGCGCCACCGAGCTGGCCGCCGAACTCCGTGAGCGCGGCGCCGAGGTCGCCCTCGCCGCCTGCGACGCCGCGGACCGCGACGCCCTCGCCGCGACCCTGGCCGCCATCCCGGCCGAGCATCCGCTGACGGCCGTCGTGCACACCGCCGGTGTGCTGGACGACGGCACGGCCGCCGCCCTGACGCCCGAGCAGCTGGAGCGGGTGCTGCGTCCGAAGGTGGACGCGGCGTGGAATCTGCACGAGCTGACCCGCGACCTCGACCTGTCCGCGTTCGTGCTGTTCTCCGCCATCGCGGGCACGCTGGGCGGTGCGGGCCAGGCCAACTACGCCGCGGCCAACGTCTTCCTCGACGCACTCGCCGCCCACCGCCACGCGGCGGGCCTGCCCGCCACCTCGCTGGTCTGGGGCCTGTGGGCCCAGTCCGGCGGTATCACCGGCGATCTGACCGAGACCGACCTGCTGCGGCTGGCCCGCAGCGGGATGGGCGCCCTCACCGACGACGAGGGCATGGCGCTCTTCGACGCCGCCCGCCACACCGGCCGGACCCTGCTGATCCCGGCCCGGCTCGACCTCGTGGCGCTGCGCTCCGCCGCCGGATCCGGCCCGGTCCCGGCGCTGCTGCGCGGGCTGATCCGCACGACCGGCCGGCGCACCGCCGCGGGCGCGCTCGCCGCCGGTTCGTCCCTGGCCCAGCGGCTGCGCGCGCTCTCCCCGAACGAGCGCCGCCGGACGCTGCTCGACCTCGTCCGCGGCCATGTGGCCACGGCCCTCGGCCACGCCTCCGCCGACGCCATCGAGGCCCGCCGCGCCTTCAAGGAGCTGGGCTTCGACTCGCTCACCGCCGTCGAACTGCGCAACCGGCTCTCCGCCGCCACCGGGCTCAAGCTGCCCTCCACGATCGTCTTCGACCACCCGAACCCCACCGTCCTCGCCGACCATCTGCGCGCCGAACTCCTCGGCCCGGACGACGACGAGCCCGAGGCCGAGCGGGCGGACCCGGCACTCCCCGCCACCGCCGCCTCCCTCGCCGACGACCCGATCGCCATCGTGGCGATGGGCTGCCGCTACCCCGGCGACGTCCGCTCGCCCGAGGACCTGTGGCAGCTCGTGGCCACCGGCTCGGACGCCATCACCGGCTTCCCCGTCAACCGCAACTGGGAGAGCCAGTGGGCGGCGGACGGCGACGAGGCCGACGCGGCCCCGTCCGACTACGCCCGCGCCGGTGGCTTCCTGCACGACGCGGACCTCTTCGACGCGGCCTTCTTCGGCATCTCGCCGCGTGAGGCCCTCGCGATGGACCCGCAGCAGCGGCTGCTGCTGGAAACGTCCTGGGAGGTGTTCGAGCGCGCCGGGATCGACCCGGACTCGCTGCGTGGGCGCTCCGTCGGCGTGTTCGTGGGCGCGGCCTACAGCGGCTACGACGCGGGCCTGGAGCAGGCCGGCGCGGAGGTCGCGGGCCATGTGATGACGGGCAACGCGGGCAGCGTCATGTCCGGCCGTATCGCCTACGCCCTCGGTCTGGAGGGCCCGGCGGTCACCGTCGACACGGCGTGTTCGTCGTCGCTGGTGGCGCTGCACTGGGCGATCCAGGCGCTGCGCCAGGGCGAGTGCACGATGGCGCTCGCGGGCGGTGTCACCGTCATGACGACGCCCGGCCACTTCACCGAGTTCGGCCGCCAGGGCGGCCTGGCCGCCGACGGCCGCTGCAAGGCGTTCGCGGCCGGTGCGGACGGCACCGGCTGGGGCGAGGGCGTCGGCATGCTGCTCGTGGAGCGGCTGTCCGACGCGCGGCGCCACGGCCACCAGGTGCTGGCCGTCGTGCGCGGCTCGGCCGTCAACCAGGATGGTGCGTCGAATGGTCTGACGGCGCCGAACGGCCCGTCCCAGCAGCGCGTCATCCGCAAGGCGCTGACCAGCGCCGGGCTGACCAGCGGCGATGTGGACGTCGTCGAGGCGCACGGCACCGGTACGACGCTGGGCGACCCGATCGAGGCGCAGGCGCTGCTGGCCACCTACGGCCAGGAGCGGGACGCGGAGCGGCCGCTGTGGCTCGGCTCCATCAAGTCCAACATCGGCCACTCCCAGGCGGCGGCCGGTGTCGCGGGCATCATCAAGATGGTGATGGCGATGCGGCACGGTGTGCTGCCGCAGACGCTGCACGTGGACGAGCCGTCGCCGCACGTTGACTGGACGGCCGGGGACATCGCGCTGCTGACGCAGGCGCAGGAGTGGCCCGAGACCGGCCGCGCGCGCCGCGCCGCCGTGTCCTCGTTCGGCATCAGCGGCACCAACGCCCACACCATCATCGAGCAGGCCCCGGCCGACACGGCCGAACCGGTGGAGGAGGAGACCGGGCGGGGCGGCTCCGATGTGCTGCCGTACGCGCTCTCGGCCAAGGGCACCGACGCCCTGCGGGCCCAGGCCGAGCGGCTCTACGCCCATCTGACCGCGCACTCCGACCTCGAACCGGCCGACGTCGCCCACACCCTGGTCACCGGCCGCGCCGCGCTCGACCACCGCGCGGTGCTGGTCGCGGACGGCCGGGAGGACCTGCTGCGCGGCCTCGACGCGCTGGCGCGGGGGGAGTCCGCGCCGGGGCTGGTCGAGGGTGTGGTCGCCGAGGGTGAGCTGGCGTTCTTGTTCACGGGGCAGGGGAGTCAGCGGCTGGGGATGGGGCGTGAGCTCTACCAGGCGTATCCGGTGTTCGCGGAGGCGCTGGACGCGGTCGCCGCGGAGCTGGACGCGCATCTCGAACGGCCGTTGCAGACGGTGCTTTTCGGCGAGGACGCCGAGGCGCTGGATCAGACCGGCTTCACTCAGCCCGCGTTGTTCGCGGTCGAGGTGGCGCTGTTCCGGCTGGTGGAGGCGTGGGGTCTGAAGCCCGACTATCTGTCGGGGCATTCGATCGGTGAGCTGGCGGCCGCGCATGTGGCGGGTGTGTTGTCGCTGGCGGACGCGGCGAAGTTGGTGGCGGCGCGTGGCCGTCTGATGCAGGAGCTGCCCGCTGGTGGCGCGATGATCGCGGTGCAGGCGTCTGAGGGCGAGGTCACGCCGCTGCTGACCGAGCGGGTGTCGATCGCCGCGCTCAACGGGCCCGCCTCCGTCGTCATCGCGGGTGACGAGGACGAAGCTGTCGCGATTGCCGCTGGTTTCGAGGCGCAGGGCCGTAAGACCAAGCGGCTCACGGTCAGCCACGCGTTCCATTCCCCGCGTATGGATGGCATGGTGGACGCGTTCCGCGAGGTCGCGGAGGGGCTGACGTACGAGGCGCCGCGGATCCCGATCGTCTCCAACCTCACCGGGAACGTCGCCTCTGCCGAGGAGATCTCGACGCCCGACTTCTGGGTGCGCCACGTGCGCGAGGCCGTGCGCTTCCTCGACGGCGTCCGGACGTTGGAAGCCCAGGGCGTCACCACCTTCGTCGAGCTGGGCCCCGATGGCGTCCTCACCGCGATGGCGCAGGAGTGTGTGACCGCTGGCAACGCCGCGTTCGTCTCCGTGCTGCGCAAGGACCGTCCCGAGGCCGAGGCGCTGACCACGGCCATCGCGCGGGCCCACGTCCGTGGCGTGGCGCCGGACTGGGCCGCGTACTTCGCCGGGACCGGCGCCCACCGTGTCGACCTGCCGACCTACGCCTTCCAGCACCGCCGCTACTGGCCCGAGGAGCCGGTGGCGAGCCTGGCCGCCGCTGGTGTCGACGGCTGGCGGTACCAGGTGGCGTGGAAGCCGCTGTCGCTGGGCTCCGCGGCCCGGCTGTCCGGGGTGTGGCTGGTCGTCGCCCCCGCCGAGGACACCGCCGCCGACGCGTGGACAGACGGTGTCGTCCGTACGCTGACCGAGCGGGGCGCCGAGGTGCGGCGGCTCGACCTGGCCGGCGAGGACCGCGCGGGCATCGCCGAGCGGCTGCGCGCGGCGGCCGATGGCGACGCGGTGTCCGGTGTGCTCTCGCTGCTGGCCACCGGGGGCGCCGACGCCCTGTTGCCCACGGCCGCCCTCGTGCAGGCCATGGGCGACGCCGCGATCGACGCGCCGCTGTGGTGTGCCACCCGGGGCGCGGTCTCGACGGGGCGTCAGGGCGAGCTGGTGGACCCGGCCCGCGCCCAGGTGTGGGGTCTTGGCCGGGTGGCGGCCCTGGAGCTGCCCGACCGCTGGGGCGGTCTCATCGACCTCCCCGAGACCATGACCGACCGGGTGCTGTCGCGGCTCGCGGTGGTGCTCGCCGGGGTCGGGGGCGAGGACCAGATCGCCGTTCGCGCCTCCGGGGTGTTCGGCCGCCGGCTGGCGCGGGCGACCGCACGGCAGGTGGCGGAGTCCGAGGGCTGGAACGCCCGCGGCACGGTGCTGGTGACGGGCGGTACGGGCGCGCTGGGCGGCCAGGTGGCCCGTTGGCTGATCGACAAGGGCGCCGAGCACGTGGTGCTCACCAGCCGCCGTGGCCTCGACGCCCCGGGCGCGGCCGAGCTGCGCGATGAACTCGCCGCCACCGGCGCCCGGATCACCGTCGCCGCCTGCGATGCGGCCGACCGGGAGGCCCTGGCCGGGCTGCTGGCCGACCTCCCCGCCGAACTGCCGCTGACGGCCGTGGTGCACGCGGCCGGGGTACTGGACGACGGCATCCTGGAATCGCTGACCCCCGAGCGCTTCGCCTCCGTCCTGCGTGCGAAGGCCGACGCCGCGCTCGCCCTGGACGAGGTGACGCGCGAGCTGGACCTGTCCGCGTTCGTGCTGTTCTCCTCGACCAGCGGCACCGTGGGCGCCGCCGGCCAGGCCAACTACGCCGCCGCGAACGCCTTCCTGGACGGGCTCGCCCAGCGGCGGCGCGCCGAGGGCCTGCCCGCCACCTCGATCGCCTGGGGCCCGTGGGCCGCGGGCGGCATGGCCGCCGACGAGGTGCTGGAGCAGCGCATGCGCCGCGCCGGGATGCCGCCCATGGACGCCGATCTCGCGATCGACGCCCTGCAGCGCGCCCTCGACCTGGGCGACGCGGCTGTGACCGTGGCGGATGTCGACTGGGACCGGTTCGCCCCCGGCTTCACCGCGGGCCGCCCCAGCCCCCTGCTGACCGACCTGCCCGAGGTGCGCCAGGCCGCCACGCGCGGCGCCGCCACCGCGACCGGCGAGGCCGCGCCCGTCGAGACGGCCTCCGCGCTCGCGCGGCGGCTCCTCGGCCTGCCCGAGGCGGAGCGCCATCGGGCGCTGCTGGATCTCGTACGAACCCATGTCGCGGAGGTCCTCGGCCACGCCGATGTGTCCGACATCAGCGCCGAACGGGCCTTCCGCGAGATCGGCTTCGACTCCCTCACCGCCGTCGAACTGCGCAACGGCCTGGGCGCCGCCACCGACCTGCGGCTCCCCGCGACCCTCATCTACGACTACCCGACGCCGCTCGCCCTCGCCGACCACCTCTTCGCCGAACTGCTCGGCGGGCAGGTGGCGGTCACGGGCGGCGCGTCGCCGGTGGCGGGCGCCGCGGCCGACGCTGATCCGATCGCGATCGTCGCGATGAGCTGCCGCTTCCCGGGCGGTGTCCGCACCCCCGAGGAGCTGTGGCAACTGCTGGTGTCCGGCACGGACGCCATCGTGGACATGCCCGCCGACCGCGGCTGGGACCTCCGGACGCTCTACAACCCGGACCCGGACGTCGAGGGCACCTCGTACGCCCGCGAGGGCGGATTCCTGCACGACGCCGCCGAGTTCGACCCGGCGTTCTTCGGTATCTCGCCGCGTGAGGCCCTCGCCATGGACCCGCAGCAGCGGCTGCTGCTGGAGACGTCGTGGGAGGCGTTCGAGCGGGCCGGGATCGACCCGGCGACGCTGCGCGGCTCCACCGCCGGTGTCTTCGTCGGCACCAACGGCCAGGACTATCTGTCCCTGCTGCTGGGCGACTCGCAGGGCCTCGAAGGCCATATGGGCACGGGCAACGCGGCCAGCGTGATCTCGGGCCGGCTCGCCTACACCTTCGGTCTCGAAGGCCCGGCGGTCACCATCGACACCGCCTGCTCCTCCTCGCTGGTCGCCCTCCACTCGGCGATCCAGGCGCTGCGCGGCGGTGAGTGCTCGATCGCGCTCGCGGGCGGTGTGACCGTGATGTCGACGCCCGGTGTGTTCGTGGACTTCAGCCGTCAGCGCGGGCTCGCGGAGGACGGTCGGATCAAGGCGTTCGCGGCCGAGGCGGACGGCACCGGCTGGGGCGAGGGCGTCGGCATGCTGCTCGTCGAGCGGCTGTCGGACGCGCGGAAGAACGGCCACCCGGTGCTCGCGCTCGTACGCGGCACGGCCGTCAACCAGGACGGTGCGTCCAATGGTCTGACGGCGCCGAACGGGCCGTCGCAGCAGCGCGTCATCCGCCAGGCGCTCGCCGGTGCCGGTCTGGCTCCGTCCGAGGTGGACGCGGTCGAGGCCCACGGCACCGGCACCCGGCTGGGCGACCCGATCGAGGCGCAGGCGCTGCTCGCCACGTACGGCCAGGACCGGGCGGAGGGGCAGCCGCTGCTGCTCGGCTCCATCAAGTCCAACATCGGGCATACGCAGGCCGCGGCCGGTGTCGCCGGTGTGATGAAGATGGTCCTCGCCATGCGGCACGGAGTGCTGCCGCGGACGCTGCACGTGGACGAGCCCACCCCGCATGTCGACTGGTCGGCGGGCGACATCAGCCTGCTGACGGAGCAGGTGGAATGGCCGGAGACCGGCCATCCGCGGCGCGCGGGCATCTCCTCCTTCGGCTTCAGCGGCACCAACGCCCACGCCGTCGTGGAAGAGGCCCCGGCGGCTCCCGCCCTTGAGACCGTTGAGTCCGCTGATGAGGGCGGGGCGGCCCTGCCGGTGCTGCTCTCGGCCCGGACGGCGGACGGGCTGCGCGAGCAGGCCGAGCAACTGCACGGCCACCTGACCGAGCGGACCGAGCTGCGGACGGCCGACCTCGGCTACGCGCTCGCCGTGGGCCGTTCGGCGTTCGAGGAGCGCGCGGCGCTGATCGCCGAGGACCGGGACGGGCTGCTGTCCGGCCTGGAGGCGCTCGCCGAGGGGCGTACGGCGGCCGGGCTCGTTCAGGGTTCGGTGGCCGGCGGCCGGGTGGCGTTCCTGTTCACGGGGCAGGGCAGTCAGCGACTCGGGATGGGCCGTGAGCTGTACTACGCGTACCCGGCCTTCGCGGAGGCGCTGGACGCGGTCTGCGATGAGTTGGACGCGCATCTGGAACGGCCGTTGAAGACGGTGCTGTTCGGGGAGGACGCTGAGGCGCTGGATCAGACGGGGTTCACTCAGCCCGCTTTGTTCGCGGTTGAGGTGGCGTTGTTCCGTCTGGTGCAGGCGTGGGGGCTGCGTGCGGACTTCCTGTCGGGCCACTCGATTGGTGAGTTGGCCGCGGCGCATGTGGCGGGTGTGTTGTCGCTGGCGGACGCGGCGACGTTGGTTGCTGCGCGTGGGCGGTTGATGCAGGAGCTTCCGGCGGGTGGCGCGATGATCGCCGTCCAGGCGTCGGAGGACGAGGTGGCGCCGCTGCTCGGCGAGCAGGTCAGCATTGCCGCGCTCAACGGGCCGACGTCGGTCGTGATCGCGGGTGATGAGGACGCGGCTCTGGAGATTGCCGCGTCGTTCGAGGCGCGGGGTCGTAAGACGAAGCGGCTCACGGTCAGCCACGCGTTCCACTCGCCGCGCATGGACGGGATGCTGGAGGCGTTCCGGGAGGTCGCGGAGGGCCTGTCGTACGAGGCCCCGCGCATCCCCATCGTGTCCAACCTGACCGGCGAGCTGGTCTCCGCCGAGGAGATCACGACGGCCGACTTCTGGGTGCGCCACGTCCGGGAGGCCGTCCGCTTCCTCGACGGTGTGCGGACATTGGAAGCGCGCAACGTCACCACCTTCATCGAACTGGGCCCCGACGGGGTCCTGACCGCGATGGCGCAGGAGTGTGTGGCCGACTCCGCGTCGGACGCCGCGTTCGTCTCCGTGCTGCGCAAGGATCGTCCCGAGGCCGAGGCGCTGACCACGGCCGTGGCGCGGGCCCATGTGCGCGGTGTGGCGGTGGACTGGGCGGCCTTCTATGCCGGGACCGGCGCCACCCGACTGGCGCCGGACGAGCTGGCCGAGCTGCCCACGTATGCCTTCCAGCGGCAGCGCTACTGGCCGAAGGTCTCCTCGCTGTTCCTGGGCGATGTGGCCGCGGTCGGGCTGGGCGAGGCCGAGCATCCGCTGCTCGGCGCCAGCGCCGAACTGCCCGGCGCGGACGGGATGTTGTTCACCGGGCGGCTGGCGCTGTCCACGCACCCGTGGCTCGCCGATCACACGATCATGGACACCGTGCTGCTGCCGGGCACGGCGTTCGTGGAGCTGGCGGTCCGGGCGGGTGACCAGGTCGGCTGCGAGGTGCTGGAGGAGCTGACCCTCGAAGCGCCGCTGGTCCTGACCGAGGACGGGGGCGTCCAGCTACGGCTGTGGGTCGGCGCGGCCGATGACACCGGCCGCCGCCCGCTGGAGCTGCACTCCCGCGCCGAGCACCTGTCGGCCGAGGAGCCGTGGACCCGGCATGCGTCCGGTGTCCTGGCGTCCGATGGTGCGCCGGAGGCGTCGTTCGAGCTGACCGCGTGGCCTCCGGCGGACGCCGCCGAGGTGGAGGTCGGCGACCGTTACGCCGAGCTGCGGGACGTCGGTTTCGCGTACGGCCCCGCGTTCCAGGGGCTGCGCAAGGCATGGCGGCGCGGGGCCGAGGTGTTCGCCGAGGTGGTGCTGGACGAGGGCACGGCCGAGGAGGCCGCCGCGTTCGGGCTGCACCCGGCGCTGCTGGACGCCGCGCTGCACGCGCTCGGCCTGGCCGGGCTCGGCGGCACCGAGACCGAGGGGCGGCTGCCGTTCGCCTGGACCGGTGTGTCGCTGTACGCGAGTGGCGCGGCCACGCTGCGGGTGCGGATGGCCGCCGTGGGCGGCGACGGCGTCCGGCTGGAGATCGCGGACGCCACGGGCGCGCCGGTCGCGGCCGTGGACTCGCTGGTGCTGCGCCCGGTCTCGGCCGAGCAACTGCAGAGTGCGCGGACGGTGTACCACGAGTCGCTGTACCGCGTGGAATGGACGACGGCCGGGCTGGTGGATGCCGCCGGGGCGGACACCGCGGTCGACGGCCGCTGGGCGGCGCTGGGCACGGACACCCTGGGCCTCGCCACCTACCCGGACCTGGCCGCGCTGAGCGAGGCCGTCGATTCCGGAACGGCGCTGCCGGAATACGTCGTGGTGGACCTGGCAGCTCAAGCCCGTGTAGACGCAGCACTTGAAGGCCCAGGTGCGGCAAATCAAGCCCGTCCGGCGATTGAGGACCGGGGTCGTGGGGCGGAGCCCCACGTGTCGGGAAGGGGCGGGGTGGGGGAAAGCCCCTCGCCCGCCACCACGGCGCATCAGGCCACCACCCAGGTGCTGGGCCTGCTGCAGCAGTGGCTGTCCGACGACCGCTTCATGGACTCACGTCTGGTCCTGCTGACCTCGGGGACCGTGGCCACCGAGGCCGGTGAGCCGGTGACGGATCCGGCGGGCGCCGCCGTCCGCGGTCTGGTGCGTTCGGCACAGTCCGAGAACCCGGACCGCTTCGTCCTGATCGACCTCGACGGCCCTGACGACTCGCAGGCCGCGCTGCCCGCGCTGTCCGCAGTGCTCGCGAGCGGCGAGGCCGAGGTCGCGGTGCGGCAGGGTGTCCTCAAGACGCCCCGGCTGGCCCGCGCCGCGTCGGCGGCCGACAGCGAGGTCCCGGAGTGGAACCCGGACGGCACGGTGCTGGTCACCGGCGCGTCCGGTTCGCTGGGCGGCCTGTTCGCCCGCCACCTGGTGGCGGAGCGTGGCGTACGGCAGTTGCTGCTGGTGAGCCGCCGTGGCGAGCAGGCCCCGGGCGCGGCCGAACTCGGCGCCGAGCTGGCCGGGTTGGGTGCGAGCGTGCGCTGGGCGGCGTGTGATGTGGCGGACCAGGACGCGCTGGCCGCGACCCTCGCCGCCATCCCCGCCGAGCATCCGCTGACCGCGGTCGTCCACACGGCCGGTGTGCTGGACGACGGTGTGATCGGCTCGCTGACGCCCGAGCGCGTCGACCACGTCATGCGCCCGAAGGTGGACGCGGCCTGGAACCTGCACGAGCTGACCCGCGACCAGGACCTCTCGGCGTTCGTCCTGTTCTCCTCGGCCGCCGGTGTGTTCGGCGGCCCGGGTCAGGGCAACTACGCCGCGTCCAACGTCTTCCTGGACGCCCTCGCCCAGCACCGCGCCGCCCAGGGCCTGCCCGCCACCGCGCTGGCGTGGGGCCTGTGGGCCGGTGGCGGCATGGGCGACACCCTCGACGAGGCCGACATCACCCGGATGCGGCGGGCCGGAGTGCCCCCGCTGCCGGTGGCGGAGGGGCTGCGGCTCTTCGACGCCGCGCTGACCGTCGACGAGGCGTCGCTGGTGCCGATGCGCCTGGACCTCGCGGCGCTGCGTAACCAGCCCGCGATCTCGCCGCTGCTGCGCGGCCTGGTGCGGGTTCCGGCGCGGCGTGCGGTGGACGCGGTCGCGGCGGGCGGCGACACCGGTCTTGCCGGGCGGCTCGCCGGGCTGAGCACGGCGGAGCAGGAGCGGCTGCTGCTGGACCTGGTCCGGGCGCAGGTGGCGACCGTGCTCGGCTACGCGGGCGCGGAGACCATCGGCTCCGGGCCGGCGTTCAAGGATCTGGGATTCGACTCGCTGACCGCTGTCGAGCTGCGCAACCAGCTCAACGCGGTCACCGGGCTGCGGCTGCCCGCGACGCTCATCTTCGACTATCCGGACCCGCAGGTCCTGGCCCGCCACCTGCGGACCGAGCTGGTGGGCGAGGAGTCGGCGGAGGTGCACACCCCGGTCCCGGTGACGGCCGTCACCGAGGACGAGCCGATCGCCATCGTCGGGATGAGCTGCCGCTACCCGGGTGGGGTCACCACCCCCGAGGAGCTGTGGCAGCTCGTCATCGGTGCCACCGACGCCATCTCCGACTTCCCCGTCGACCGTGGCTGGGACCTCGACGCGCTCTACAGCGACGACCCCGACCAGGTGGGCACGAGCTACACCCGCGAGGGCGGCTTCCTGCACGACGCCGCCGACTTCGACCCGGACTTCTTCGGGATCAACCCGCGCGAGGCCATGGCGATGGATCCGCAGCAGCGGCTGCTGCTGGAGACGTCGTGGGAGGCGTTCGAGCGCGCGGGCATCGACCCGGCGGCCGTGCGCGGCAGCAGGACCGGTGTCTTCGCGGGCGTCATGTACCACGACTATCTGACCCGGCTGACCGCCGTCCCCGAGGGGCTCGAGGGCTATCTCGGCACGGGCGGCGCGGGCTCCATCGCCTCGGGCCGGGTGGCGTACACCTTCGGTCTCGAAGGCCCGGCGGTCACCATCGACACGGCGTGCTCGTCGTCGCTGGTGGCACTGCACCTGGCCGCGCAGGCACTGCGCAACGGCGAGTGCTCGCTGGCGCTGGCCGGTGGTGTGACCGTCATGGCCACCCCGGACACATTCATCGACTTCAGCCGCCAGCAGGGCCTGTCCACCGACGGCCGCTGCAAGTCCTTCGCGGCGTCGGCGGACGGCACCGGCTGGGCCGAGGGTGCGGGCATGCTGCTCGTCGAGCGGCTGTCGGACGCGCGGCGCAACGGCCACCGCGTCCTGGCGATCGTGCGGGGCTCGGCCATCAATCAGGACGGCGCGTCCAACGGTCTGACGGCGCCCAACGGCCCGTCCCAGCAGCGCGTCATCCGTGACGCGCTGACCAGCGCCCGGCTCACCACCGCCGATGTCGATGTGGTGGAGGCGCATGGCACGGGGACGACGCTGGGCGACCCGATCGAGGCCCAGGCGCTGCTCGCCACCTACGGCCGCAGCCGGCCGGAGGGGCAGCCGCTGTGGCTCGGTTCGCTGAAGTCCAACATCGGCCACACCCAGGCCGCAGCGGGTGTCGCGGGCATCATCAAGATGATCATGGCGATGCGGCACGGAGTGCTTCCGCAGACGCTGCACATCGACGAGCCCACCCCGCATGTGGACTGGGCGGCGGGCGACCTCGAGCTGCTGACCGAGGCCCGGCCGTGGCCGGAGTTCGGCCGGCCGCGCCGGGCGGCCATCTCGTCGTTCGGCGTGAGCGGCACGAACGCGCACACGATCATCGAGCAGCCCCCGGCCCCCGAGGAAATCTCCGCGACCGGTCCGGTGGCGGAGCTGCCGACGGTGCCCTGGGTGCTCTCGGGCAAGTCCGAGGCCGCCCTGCGCGGCCAGGCCGAACGGCTCCTCTCCCACCTCGGCACCCACCCCGACCTGGACACCACGGACGTCGGCTACGCGCTGGCGACGGGCCGGGCGGCGCTGGAGCGGCGCGCGGTCGTCTTCGGCGAGGGCCGGGACGGGCTGCTGTCCGGCCTGGAGGCGCTGGCGCGCGGCGAGTCGGCCGCGGGGCTGGTCCAGGGGACGGTGGCCGAGGGCGGCAAGGTGGCGTTCCTGTTCACCGGGCAGGGCAGTCAGCGGCTCGGTATGGGGCGTGAGCTGTACGACGCCTATCCGGTGTTCGCGGAGGCGCTGGACGCGGTGTGCGCGGAGCTGGACCCGCATCTGGAACGGCCTTTGCAGGACGTCCTGTTCGGGGACGATGCCGAGGCGCTGGATCAGACGGGGTTCACCCAGCCCGCGCTGTTCGCCGTTGAGGTGGCGTTGTTCCGGCTGGTGGAGGCGTGGGGGCTGCGGCCCGACTTCCTCTCCGGGCATTCGATCGGTGAGCTGGCGGCCGCGCATGTGGCGGGTGTGTTGTCGCTGGCGGACGCGTCGACGTTGGTGGCGGCGCGTGGCCGTTTGATGCAGGAGCTTCCGGCGGGTGGCGCGATGATCGCCGTCCAGGCGTCGGAGGACGAGGTGGCGCCGCTGCTCGGCGAGCGCGTCTCGATCGCCGCGCTCAACGGGCCCACGTCGGTGGTCATCGCGGGTGATGAGGACTCGGCGCTGGAGATCGCCGCGTCATTCGAGGCGCGGGGTCGGAAGACCAAGCGGCTCACGGTCAGCCACGCGTTCCACTCCCCGCGTATGGACGGGATGCTGGACGCGTTCCGTGAGGTGGCCGAGGGTCTGTCGTACGAGGCCCCGCGGATCCCGATCGTGTCCAACCTGACGGGCACTGTGGTGGCCGCCGAGGAGATCACGACCGCTGACTTCTGGGTGCGCCACGTCCGCGAGGCGGTCCGTTTCCTCGACGGCGTCCGGACGATGGAAGCCCAGGGCGTCAGCACCTACGTCGAGTTGGGCCCCGACGGTGTCCTCACCGCCATGGCCCAGGAGTGCGTCTCCGGCGATGCCGCCGCCTTCGTCTCGGCGCTTCGCAAGGGACGTACCGAGCCGGTGGCGGTGACGGCGGCCCTCGCCGCGCTGCACACCCGGGGGCTCGCCCCGGACTGGTCGGCGTTCTTCGCCGGTACGGGAGCCCGCGCCATCGAGCTGCCGACCTACGCCTTCCAGCGGCAGCGGTTCTGGGTGGAGAACCCGGAGGAGGTCCGCGAGGCGGTCGCGGCCATGGATTCCGTGGACGCGCGGTTCTGGGAGGCCGTCGAGCGCGAGGACTTGGCGGCCCTGGCCGGGACACTCCAGTCCGAGGACGCCGACGCGCTCTCCTCGCTGGGTGCCGTTCTGCCGATGCTCTCCTCGTGGCGGCGCCGCCAGGGCGAGCGGTCCACCGTGGACGCCTGGCGCTACCAGGTGACCTGGAAGCCGGTGGCCGCCCGCGCCGAGGGGGCATTGACCGGCCGCTGGCTGGTCGTCACCACCACTGAAGAGGCGGATGGCGCACTGGCCGAGGGTGTCCTACGGACGCTGTCCGCACGCGGCACCGAGGTCCAGCGGGTCGAGCTGGCCGCCACGGACCGTACGGGCACGGCCGAGCGGCTGGCCGAGGCGGTCGCCGACGCCCCGGTGGCCGGGGTGTTCGCGCTGCCGTCCCTGGCCGAGGGTGCCGACGGGCTGGTCCGCACGGCCGCCCTGGCGCAGGCGCTGGGCGATCTGGGCGTGGACGCGCCGCTGTGGGTCGCCACGCGCGGCGCGGTCTCGACCGGCCGCGCGGACGGGCCGGTGGACCCGTGGCAGGCGCGGGTCTGGGGCCTGGGCCGGGTCGCGGCCCTGGAACTGGCCGAGCGGTGGGGCGGTCTCGTCGATCTGCCGGAGACGGTGGACGACCGGGCGCTGTCGCGGCTGGCGGGCGTGCTGGCCGGTGGCCAGGGCGAGGACCAGGTGGCGGTGCGCGCCTCCGGTGTCTTCGGCCGCCGGCTGACCCGGTCCGCCGACACCGGGCGTGGCCGCGACTGGCGGCCGGGTGCCGGATCGGTCCTGGTGACCGGCGGCACGGGCGCGCTGGGCGCGCATGTGGCCCGCTGGCTGATCGACAAGGGCGCCGAGCACGTGGTGCTCACCAGCCGCCGTGGCCTCGACGCCCCCGGCGCGGCCGAGCTGCGGGACGAACTCGCCGCCTCGGGCGCCCGGGTCACCGTCGCGGCCTGCGACGCCGCCGACCGCGAGGCGCTGGCCGCGCTGGTGGCGGGGCTCCCGGCCGAACTGCCGCTGACGGCGGTGGTGCACGCGGCCGGGGTGCTGGACGACGGCGTTCTGGAGTCGCTGACCCCCGAGCGCTTCGCCTCCGTTCTGCGCGCCAAGGCCGATGCCGCGGCCAATCTGCACGAGCTGACGCGGGACCTGGACCTGACGGCCTTCGTCCTGTTCTCCTCGTTCGCGGGCTCGATCGGCGCCGCCGGTCAGGCCAACTACGCGGCCGCGAACGCCTTCCTGGACGCGCTCGCCGAGCGCCGCCGGGCCGAGGGCCTGCCCGCCACCTCGGTGGCCTGGGGCCCGTGGGCCGAGGGCGGGATGGCCGCGGACGACGCGCTGGAACAGCGCATGCGCCGCGCCGGTGTGCCGCCGATGGCGGCGGACCTGGCCATCGCCGCGCTGCAGCGCGCGCTGGACCTGGACGAGACCGCGGTGACGGTCGCGGACATCGACTGGGAGCGGCTGGCCCCCGGCTTCACCGCCTCCCGGCCGAGCCCGCTGCTGCTGGAGCTGCCCGAGGTGCGTACGGCGCTGGCGGCCGAGGGCAGGCGGACGGCCCGTACGGCCGGTGGCGGTGCGGACGAGTCCTCGCTGGCCCAGCGGCTCGCGGGGGTCCCGGCGGCCGAGCGCGAGCGGATGCTGCTGGACCTGGTGCGCTCGGCCGTGGCCGATGTGCTGGGCCACTCGGACGCGGAGGCGGTGGAGGCGGACCGGGCGTTCCGGGATCTGGGCTTCGACTCGCTGACGGCCGTCGAGCTGCGCAACCGCATGAACACCGTGACCGGGCTGCGACTGCCGCCCACGCTGGTGTACGACTACCCGTCGTCCTCGGCGCTCGCCGCCCACCTCCGTACGGAGATCCTGGGCGAGGAGAGCGCGGCCGAGACGGTCGCCGGTGCGTCGTCCACGACGGTGGCCGTCGCCGACGATCCGATCGCGATCGTCGGGATGAGCTGCCGCTTCCCGGGCGGCGTGCGGTCGCCGGAGGAGCTGTGGCGGCTCCTGGTCTCCGGGCAGGACGCGGTGACGGGCTTCCCGGCCGACCGTGGCTGGGACCTGGAGACGCTGTACGACCCGGAGGGCACGGGCGAGCACACCAGCTATGTCCGTGAGGGCGGATTCCTGGCGGACGCCGGGGACTTCGACGCGGCGTTCTTCGGTATCTCGCCGCGTGAGGCGCTCGCCATGGACCCGCAGCAGCGGTTGCTGCTGGAGACCTCGTGGGAGGCGTTCGAGCGGGCCGGGATCGACCCGACGACGCTGCGCGGTCAGCAGGTCGGCGTGTTCGCGGGCACCAACGGCCAGGACTACATGTCGCTCGTCCTCCACTCGCCGGACGGCGGTGATGGCTTCATGGGGACGGGTAACGCGGCCAGTGTGATGTCGGGTCGGGTGTCGTATGCGCTGGGGCTTGAGGGTCCTGCGGTGACGGTGGATACGGCGTGTTCGTCGTCGTTGGTGGCGTTGCACTGGGCGATTCAGGCGTTGCGGGCGGGTGAGTGCTCGTTGGCGCTGGCCGGTGGTGTGACGGTGATGTCGACGCCGGGTTCGTTTGTGGACTTCAGCCGTCAGCGTGGGCTGGCGGAGGACGGCCGGATCAAGGCGTTCGCGGCGGGTGCGGATGGCACCGGCTGGGGTGAGGGTGTGGGCATGCTGCTCGTGGAGCGGCTGTCGGACGCCCAGCGCCATGGCCATGAGGTGCTGGCGGTCGTGCGTGGCTCCGCGATCAACCAGGACGGAGCCAGTAACGGTCTGACGGCGCCGAACGGTCCCTCGCAGCAGCGGGTGATCCGGCAGGCGCTGGCCGGTGCGGGTCTGTCGGCGTCCGAGGTGGACGCGGTCGAGGCCCACGGCACCGGTACGACGCTGGGCGACCCGATCGAGGCGCAGGCGCTGCTGGCCACTTACGGCCAGGAGCGGGACGCGGAGCGGCCGCTGTGGCTCGGCTCCATCAAGTCCAACATCGGGCACACGCAGGCCGCGGCCGGTGTCGCCGGGGTGATGAAGATGGTGCTGGCGCTGCGGCACGGTGTGCTGCCGCCAACCCTGCACGTGGACGAGCCGACCCCGCATGTCGACTGGTCCGCCGGTGAGCTGGAGCTGCTGACCGAGGCGCGGGAGTGGCCGGAGACCGGCCGTCCGCGCCGGGCCGCGGTCTCCGCGTTCGGCATCAGCGGCACCAACGCGCACACCCTGCTGGAGCAGGCCCCGGAGCCGGAGGAGAACCCCGCCGTCGCTCCGGCGGTGGAGCTGCCGACGGTGCCGTGGGTGCTGTCGGCCAAGTCCCCGGCCGCCGTACGCGGCCAGGCCGAACGGCTCCTGGCCCACCTCGGCGGCGAGACCGCGCCGGCCGCCACCGATGTGGCCTACTCGCTCGCCACGACTCGCGCCGCCCTGGACCACCGGGCCGTGCTCACCGCGGACAGCGGGGACGGGCTGCTGGCCGGTCTCGCGGCGCTGGCGCGGGGCGAGTCCGAGGTACCGGGCCTGGTCGAGGGCTCGGTGACCGGTGGCAAGGTGGCGTTCCTCTTCACCGGACAGGGCAGCCAGCGGCTCGGCATGGGCCGCGAGCTGTACGACACCTTCCCGGTGTTCGCGGACGCGCTGGACGAGGTGTGCGCCCACCTGGACGCGCATCTGGAGCGGCCGCTGCGGGAGGTGCTGTTCGGCGACGACGCCACCGCACTGGACCAGACCGGTTTCACCCAGCCTGCGTTGTTCGCGGTCGAGGTGGCGCTGTTCCGGCTGGTGGAGGCGTGGGGCCTGAAGGCGGACTTCCTCTCCGGGCATTCGATCGGTGAGCTGGCGGCCGCCCATGTGGCGGGTGTGTTCTCGCTCGCGGACGCGGCGAAGCTGGTGGCGGCGCGGGGCCGTCTGATGCAGGAGCTGCCTGCCGGTGGCGCGATGATCGCCGTCCAGGCGTCGGAGGACGAGGTGGCGCCGCTGCTGACCGAGCGGGTGTCGATCGCCGCGCTCAACGGGCCGACGTCGATCGTCATCGCGGGTGATGAGGACGAGGCGCTGCAGATCGCCGCGGCCTTCGAGGCGCGGGGGCGTAAGACGAAGCGCCTCACCGTCAGCCACGCGTTCCACTCGCCGCGCATGGACGGCATGGTGGAGGCGTTCCGCGACATCGCGGAGGGGCTGACCTACGAGGCCCCGCACATCCCCATCGTGTCCAACCTGACGGGCGAGCTGGTCTCCGCCGAAGAGATCACCAACCCCGGCTTCTGGGTGCGCCACGTCCGGGAGGCCGTGCGCTTCCTCGACGGTGTCCGCACCCTCGAAACCCGGGGCGTGACCGCCTTCGTGGAGCTGGGCCCCGATGGTGTCCTCACCGCCATGGCGCAGGACTGCCTGGCCGAGCCCGACGCGGCCGAGCTGCTGCCCGCGCTGCGCAAGGGCCGGCCGGAGGCCGAGGCGCTGACCGGCGCGCTGGCCCGGCTGTACGTCCGTGGTCTGGCCCCGGACTGGGAGGCGTTCTTCGCCGGTACGGGTGCGCGGAAGGTCACGCTGCCGACGTACGCCTTCCAGCGCAGCCGCTACTGGGTCGACGCCCAGCTGAGCCTGGACGAGGTCGCCTCGGCGGGGCTCGGCTCGGCCGATCACCCGCTGCTGGGCGCGGCGGTGGAGTTGCCCGACGCGGACGCCTATGTGTTCTCCGGGCGGCTGTCGCTCGCCTCGCACACGTGGCTGGCGGACCACACGGTCGCGGACACGGCCGTGCTGCCCGGCTCCGCGTTCGTGGAGCTGGCGGTGCGCGCCGGGGACCATGTGGGCTGTGGGCTGCTGGAAGAGCTGACCCTGGACGAGCCGCTGATCCTGCCGGAGCGCGGCGGGGTGCGGCTGCGGGTGTCGGTCGGTGAGCCGGACGCCGACGGGCGTCGCCCGCTGGGCGTGTACGCGCGGGACGAGCGGGCGGATGCGGACCGGCCGTGGACCCGGCACGCCGCCGGTGTGCTCGCCTCGGGCCAGGCGATGGCGGGCGAGGCCCCGGCGGGTGGCGGTGCCGAGTCGCTGTCCGTGTGGCCGCCCGCCGACGCGGAAGCGGTCGACACCGATGAGCTGTACGCGGGCATGGCGCGCTCCGGACTGCTGCACGGTCCCGCGTTCCAGGGCCTGCGCCGCGTCTGGCGGCGTGGCGAGGAGCTGTTCGCGGAGGTCCGCGTCGCGGCGGAGCGGCAGCCCGAGGCCGCCCGCTTCGCCCTGCACCCGGCCCTGCTGGACGGTGCGCTGCAGCCGCTCGCGCTGGGCGCGGGCGGTGCCGCGGTGGCGCGCTCCTGGCATGGGGTGAGCCTGTACGCGGTCGGCGCCGAGGCACTGCGCGTACGGCTGGCGCTGACCGAGGACGGCGCCGTGTCGATGGTGGCGGCCGATGAGACGGGTGCGCTCGTCGCGTCGGTGGACGCGCTGGAGACCGGGGCGCTGGAGGTGGACCGGATCGCCGGTGCGACCGCTTCCGACCGCCATGAGTCGCTGTTCCGCATCGACTGGGCGCCGGTGGCGGCACCCGCAAAGGCGTCCTCTCAGGCGTCCTCTCAGGCGGCTTCGCAGACGCCTTCGCAGGCCACGTCGGCGGGCTTCGCCGTCATCGGCGGCGATGAGCTCAAGCTGAGCGTGGCCCTGGAGACGGCCGGGTTCCGCGCCACGGTCCACGACGACCTCGTCTCGCTGAACGCGGCGGTCGAGGCGGGCGAGGCCGCGCCGGACACCGTGCTGGTGCCGTTCCCGCCGGAGCCGGGCGCCGAGGACGGCCTCGCCGCCGGTGCGCACACGGCCACCCACCGCGTCCTGGGCCTGCTCCAGGAGTGGCTGAACGGCGGCCGGCCCGGTTCGGCCCGGCTGGTCGTGGTCACCCGTGGCGCGGTCGCCGCGGCCGCCGACCCGGCGGTGGCGGACCTGGCGCACGCGCCGGTGTGGGGTCTGCTGCGCTCCGCGCAGACGGAGAACCCAGGCCAGTTCGTCCTGCTGGACGTGGACGGCGAGGTGTCCTACCCGGCGCTCGCGGCGGCGCTGGACTCGGGCGAGCCCGAGCTGGCGCTGCGCGCCGGGGCGGCGTACGCGCCGCGCCTGGCCAGGGTCGAGGCGGCCCCGGCGGCCGAGACGTCGGAGAGGAAGGCCACCGAGCCCACCGGTAAGGCCATCGACCCGGACGGCACGGTGCTGATCACCGGCGCCACCGGCGGTCTGGGCAGGCTGTTCGCCCGCCATCTGGCCACCGCGCACGGCGCCCGCCATCTGCTGCTCACCAGCCGCAGCGGCCCCGCCGCCGACGGCATGGCCGAACTGGTGGCGGAACTCGCCGAGGTGGGCGCACAGGCCACCGTCGCCGCATGCGACGCGGCCGACCGGGAGGCGCTGGCCGGGCTGCTGGCCGCGATTCCGGCCGACCGTCCGCTGACGGCCGTGGTGCACACCGCGGGCGTCCTCGACGACGGTGTCATCGACATGCTGACGCCCGAGCGGGTGGACACGGCGCTGCGGCCCAAGGTCGACGCGGCGGTCAACCTCCACGAGCTGACCCGCGAGCTGGATCTGTCCGCCTTCGTGCTCTTCTCGGCCGCTGCCGGCACGCTGGGCGGCGCGGGCCAGGGCGGCTACGCGGCGGCGAACGTCTTCCTCGACGCCCTCGCCGGCCACCGCCGCGCCACCGGCCGTACCGCGCTGTCCCTGGTGTGGGGCATGTGGGCCGAGGCGCGGGGCATGGGCGGCCGGCTCGGCGAGGCCGACCAGCAGCGGGCGGCGCGCGGCGGGGTGCTGCCGCTGTCCGCCGCGGAGGGGCTCGCCCTGTTCGACGCGGCCCACGCCGTGGCCGACGAGGCGGTGCTGGTGCCCGTACGGCTGGAGATGGCGACGCTGCGCGCCGCCGCCGCCACCGGGGAACTGCTGCCGCTCTACCGCGGCCTGGTGCGCACGCCCGTGCGCCGCGCCGCGACCGGCGGCCCCGCCGCTCCGGAGGCGGTGGCGGACACCGGGGACGGCACGCTGGCCCAGCGGCTGGCCGGGCAGTCGGAGGCCCAGCAGCAGCTGACCGCCCTGGACCTGGTCCGCCGTCAGGTGGCCGCCGTGCTGGGCTACGCCTCGAAGGACCAGGTGGGCGCCGAGCAGGCGTTCAAGGATCTGGGCTTCGACTCGCTGACGGCCGTGGAACTGCGGAACCGCCTGAACGCGGCCACGGGGCTGCGGCTGACGGCGACGCTGGTCTACGACTACCCGACACCGGTGGCGCTCGCGCACCATCTGCGTCAGGAAGTGGCGCCGGAGGCCGACGGCCCCGGAGTGTCCGTACTGGAGGAGCTGGAGCGGCTGGAGAACAGCCTGTCCTCGCTGACGCCGGAGGATCTGGCATCGGTGACGGAGGACGAGGCCGCGCATGCGAACATCGCGGTGCGCCTCCAGACGCTGCTCGCGAAGTGGAACGACGTGCGTCGCACCGCGGACGACGCCGGGCCGGACGCCGAGGCGGACGCGTTCGAAGAGGTCAGTGACGACGACCTCTTCGACTTCATCGACAAGAGGTTCGGCAACGGCTGAAGCGCGGCAGCACACCCACCCGAACCCCCCCGACGAACCAGAGCATTGCGAATAGGTGAACGTCCATGGCGACTGCGAACGAAGCCAAGCTCCGCGAATATCTGAAGAAGGTCACCACCGACCTCACCGCCGCCCACCGGCGGCTGCAGGAGGTCGACGACCAGGCCCATGAGCCGATCGCCATCGTGGGCATGAGCTGCCGCTTCCCCGGGGGTGTGCGCACCCCCGAGGAGCTGTGGCAGCTCATGGCCTCCGGTGGCGAGGCGCAGACGGAGTTCCCGGCCGACCGGGGCTGGGACCTGGGGAACCTGTTCGACCCGGACCCGGACACCCCGGACACCACCTACACCCGCGAGGGCGGGTTCCTGAGCGATGCCACCCGGTTCGACGCGGCGTTCTTCGGGATCTCGCCGCGTGAGGCCATGGCGATGGACCCGCAGCAGCGGCTGCTGCTGGAGACGTCCTGGGAGGCGTTCGAGCGGGCCGGGATCGACCCCG
This sequence comes from Streptomyces sp. NPDC007875, assembly GCF_042868035.1. NCBI lineage: Bacteria > Bacillati > Actinomycetota > Actinomycetes > Kitasatosporales > Streptomycetaceae > Streptomyces > Streptomyces sp. NPDC007875. Next base: position 50,936 of record NZ_JBIADZ010000038.1, read on the forward strand.
CGTCCCTGCGCGGCAGCCGGACCGGTGTCTTCGCGGGCATGAACGCCTCCGACTATCTGTCGGTGGCGCTCGACGCCGAGGACGACTTCGGCGGCCACCTCGGCACGGGCAACGCCAGCAGCGTCGTCTCCGGCCGGCTCTCCTACGTCTTCGGCCTCGAGGGCCCGGCCGTCACGGTGGACACGGCCTGCTCCGCGTCGCTGGTGGCGCTGCACCTGGCCGTCCAGTCGCTGCGGCTGGGCGAATGCTCGCTCGCCCTGGCGGGCGGCGTCCATGTGATGTCCACCCCGGGTCTGTTCATCGAGTTCAGCCGCCAGCGCGGGCTGTCGCAGGACGGCCGCTGCAAGGCGTTCTCGGCGGACGCCGACGGCTTCGGCCCGGCCGAGGGCGTGGGCGTCCTGCTGCTGGAGCGGCTCTCGGAGGCCCGTCGCCGGGGCCACAAGGTGCTGGCCGTGGTGCGCGGCTCCGCCGTCAACCAGGACGGCGCGTCCAACGGCCTGACCGCGCCCAACGGCCCCTCCCAGCAGCGCGTCATCCAGCAGGCGCTCGCCAACGCCCGGCTGTCCGGCAGCGATGTGGACGTCATCGAGGCCCACGGCACGGGCACCTCGCTGGGCGACCCGATCGAGGCGCAGGCGCTGCTGGCCACCTACGGCCAGGACCGGCCCGAGGAACTGCCCCTGCTGCTTGGGTCGGTGAAGTCCAACATCGGCCACACCCAGGGCGCCGCGGGCATCGCCGGGGTGATGAAGATGGTGCTGGCGATGGAGCACGGGGTGGTGCCCGAGTCGCTGCACATCGCCGAGCCGTCCCCGCACATCGACTGGGCGGCGGGGAAGGTCGCGCTGGTCAGGTCGGCCACGCCGTGGCCCGAGACCGGGCGCCCGCGCCGTGCGGGCATCTCCTCCTTCGGCTTCAGCGGCACCAACGCGCACACCATCATCGAGCAGGCCCCCGCCGAGGAGCCGGGCCCGGTCGAGCTGGTGTCCAAGCAGCCGGGTGTGCTGCCGTGGGTGCTCTCCGGCAAGAGCGAGGCGGCGCTGCGCGCCCAGGCGCGGCGGCTGCTGGACCGGCTCCACGACGAACCGGCGCTGCGCCCGGTGGACGTCGGCCTGTCGCTGGCCACCACCCGCTCCGCCCTGGACCACCGCGGCGTGGTCCAGGGCCGGGACCGCGAGGAACTGATGGCCGGGCTGAACGCCCTCGCCGACGGCGGCATGGCGGCCGGTGTGGAGCGGGGCACCGTGGTCGCCGGGCAGACGGCGTTCATCTTCCCCGGACAGGGGTCCCAGTGGGTGCGGATGGGCGTGGGGCTGATGGACGCCTCGCCCGTCTTCGCGGCCCACATCGAGGAGTGTGCCGCGGCGCTGGCGGAGTTCACCGACTGGTCGCTGGTGGACGTGCTGCGCGGCGCCGAGGGCGCGCCGTCGCTGGACCGGGTGGATGTGGTCCAGCCGGTGCTGTTCGCGGTGATGGTGTCCCTCGCCGAGCTGTGGCGTTCGCTGGGTGTCGTCCCGTCCGCGGTGATCGGCCACTCGCAGGGCGAGATCGCCGCCGCGTATGTCGCGGGGATTCTGTCCCTGAAGGACGCGGCGCGTGTGGTGGCGCTGCGCAGTCAGGCGATCGGCCGGGTGCTGGCGGGCAAGGGCGGCATGGTGTCGGTGGCGCTGCCGGTGGCGGACGTGCGTGAGCGCATCGCGCCCTGGGGCGAGGAGCGGATCTCCATCGCGGCCGTCAACGGACCGTCCTCGGTGGTCGTCTCCGGTGAGCCGACCGCGCTGGACGAGCTGCTGGCGTCGTGTGAGGCCGATGAGGTGCGGGCGCGCCGGGTGCCGGTGGACTACGCCTCGCATTCGGCGCAGGTCGAGCTGCTCCGCGAGGAGCTGCTGGAGCTGCTGGCCCCCGTACAGCCGAAGAGCGCCCAGGTGCCGTTCCTGTCGACGGTGACGGGGGAGTGGGCCGAGGGGTCCGAGCTGGACGCCGAGTACTGGTTCACCAACCTGCGTCGCACGGTGGAGCTGGAGGGTGCGGTCCGGCGGCTGCTGGACGAGGGCTTCGGTGTGTTCATCGAGTCCAGCGCCCATCCGGTGCTGACGATGGGTGTGCAGGAGACGGCCGAGGACGCCGGCGTGGACGCGGCCGCGATCGGTTCGCTGCGCCGTGACGAGGGCGGGCAGGACCGGTTCTGGGCCTCCGTCGGCGAGGCGTGGTCGCGCGGGGTGAGCGTCGACTGGGAGGCCGTGTTCGACGGCACCGGCGCCCGCCGCATCGAGCTGCCCACCTACGCCTTCCAGCAGGAGCGCTACTGGCCCGAGGCCGCGCCCGCGCGGGCGGCGGCGGAGACCGGGCACGACCCCGTGGAGGCGAAGTTCTGGGCCGCCGTGGAGGCCGAGGACTGGCAGACCCTCGCCGCCGAGCTGACGGTCGACGGCGATCAGCCCATGAGCGCCGTCCTGCCCGCCCTGGCCACCTGGCGCAAGCAGGCCCGTGAGCAGTCCACGGTGGACGGCTGGCGCTACCGCGTCACGTGGAAGCCGCTCGCCGAGGAGCGGTCCGTGCGGCTGTCCGGCGCCTGGCTCGTCGTCGCCCCGGCCGCCGAGGACATCTGGACCGACGCCGTGGCCGGTGTGCTCGCCGAACGCGGCGCCGACGTACGGCGGATCGCCGTGGACACCGGCACCGACGGCCGGGACGAACTGGCCGAGCGGCTGCGCACCGCGCTCGCCGAAGCCGACGGCGGCTCGTTCGCCGGGGTCGTCTCGCTGCTGGCCCCGGCCGAGGGCGCGCACCCCGGACACGCCTCGCTGCCCGCCGGAACGGCCGCCCAGCTCGCGCTGATCCAGGCCCTCGGCGACGCCGGAATCGGCGCCCCGCTGTGGTGCCTGACCCGCGGCGCCGTCTCCGTCGGCGGCTCGGACCGGCCGGCCGCCCCCGAGCAGGCGCTCGTCTGGGGTCTGGGCCGGGTGGCCGCGCTGGAGCACCTGGAGCGCTGGGGCGGTCTGATCGACCTGCCCGCGACGCCCGACGAGCGCGCCCTGACCCGGCTGGTGGGCCTCCTCGCCTCCGACGGTGACGACGACCAGGCCGCGATCCGTGCCACGGGCGTCTTCGGGCCCCGCCTGGTGCGCGCCCCGCTGGCCGACACCTCCGCCGTACGGTCCTGGAAGCCGACCGGCACCACGCTGGTCACCGGCGGTACGGGACGGCTCGGCGGGCAGGTCGCCCGGTGGCTGGCCCGCAACGGCGCCGACCACCTGGTGCTGGCGAGCCTCAGGGGCCCGGACGCCCCCGGGGCCGTCGAGCTGGAGGCCGAGCTGACCGAACTCGGCACCAAGGTCACCCTCGCCGCCTGCGATGTGACCGACCGCGCCGCGCTCGCCGAGACCCTCGCGGCCATCCCGGCCGACCAGCCGCTGACGGCCGTCGTGCACACCGCCGCGGTCATCGAGGACGGGGTGATCGAGGGGCTGACCGCGGATCAGGTCGAGCGGGTGCTGCGGCTCAAGGTGGACGCCACGCGCCATCTGCACGAGCTCACCCGCGACCTGGACCTGACCGCGTTCGTGCTGTGCTCGCACTTCTCCGCCACCTTCGGCGCACCCGGCCAGGGCAACCAGGCGCCCGGCAACGCCTTCCTGCACTCCTTCGCCGAACAGCGCCGCGCGGACGGGCTGCCCGCCACCACGCTGACCTTCGGCCCGTGGGGCGACGGCGCCACGGTGGACGGCGCCGTCGGCGACCGGATGCGCCGCCACGGCATCAACGAGATGGCGCCGGAACCGGCCACCACCACCCTCCAGCACGCGCTGGACCGGGACGAGACCGCGCTGACCGTCATCGACATGGACTGGCGGCGCTTCACCCTCGCCTTCACCGCCGACCGGTCGCGTCCGCTGCTGCACGACCTGCCCGAGGCCCGCGAGGTCGTCGAGGAGATGGCCACCGCCGAGGCCGACGGCGGCGGCGCGGCCGCCGGGGCGGCCCTGGCCGGACAGCTCGCGGCGCTGCCGGAGACCGAGCGGGAGCGGGTGCTGCTGGATCTGGTGCGCAGTGCGGTGGCCGCCGTCCTGGGCCACTCCGGCGCCCAGGCGATCGAGGCGGGCCGGGCCTTCAAGGAGCTGGGCTTCGACTCGCTGACCGCCGTCGAACTCCGCAACCGCCTCGGCGCCGCGAGCGGGCTGAAGCTGCCCCCGAGCCTGATCTTCGACCACCCGACCCCGGCCGCCGTGGCCGCCTATCTGCGGGCCGGGATCGCGCCCGACGAGGCGGCCGACGGCACCGCGGTGCTCGAGGAACTCGACAAGCTGGAGACCGCGCTCACCGGCACCGCGCCCGACAACATCACCCGGGCCCGGATCACCATGCGTCTGCAGTCGCTGGTGGCGAAGTGGAACGAGTCGGACGGCACGGCGGTCACCGCCGAGCCCGCCACCACGGCGGCGCCGGAGCGTCCGGCGAAGGACACGGTCGACGCCGAGCAACTCCAGTCGGCCAGCGACGAAGAGCTCTTCGCATTCATCAACAAGGGTCTCGGAAGGGCATGACGGGAATTCTGCTATTGACGTCGTATCCGATGTCGGCCAGGATTTTCCATACCCTTCAATAGAGTTGCTGAATACCGGTTGCCCCCTATCGCTCCTTGGGTCTCCAGGGGGTCATAGGGGGCATCTAGGGGTTGTTGTGAGGGTTAGTTCGCACATAGCCTCTCAGCGAGAAGTCGACTGATTTGGTTGTTGGTTACCGGCTCCCCTGTTGAGGATCTGTGGAGCATTTCCGATGCCGTCTGCCGTAATTGGATTGCGTAAATGGCGAATGAAGAGACGCTGCGGGACTACCTCAAGCTGGTAACGGCGGATCTGCACCAGACTCGCCTCCGCCTGCAGGAGGCCGAGGCGAAGAACCACGACCCCATCGCGATCGTGGGGATCGGCTGCCGTTATCCCGGAGGCGTCTCGTCGCCCGAGGACCTGTGGCGCATCGTCAGCGAGGGCGTCGACGCGGTCAGCGAGTTTCCGCTGGACCGCGGGTGGAATGTCGACACGATGTACCACCCGGACCCGGACCACCCCGGCACCAGCTATGTGCACGAGGGCGGATTCGTCGACGGCATAGCCGATTTCGACCCGTCGCTGTTCGGCATCAGCCCGCGCGAAGCGCTCGGCATGGACCCGCAGCAGCGGATGCTGCTGGAGACGTCCTGGGAGGCCTTCGAGCGGGCCGGAATCGACCCGGTCGCGGTGCGCGGCCGGCAGATCGGCGTCTTCGTCGGCACCAGCAATCACGATTACCTGGGCGCGATCCTCAGTTCCAACGAGAACTTCGAGGGCTATTTCGGCACCGGCAACGCCGCGAGCGTCGCCTCCGGCCGCCTTTCCTACACCTTCGGTTTCGAGGGCCCGGCCGTCACCGTCGACACCGCCTGCTCCTCCTCGCTGGTGGCGCTCCACCTCGCCGTCCAGGCGCTGCGCAACGGCGAATGCTCGCTCGCGCTCGCCGGCGGCGCCACCCTCATGTGCGCGCCCGGCGTCTTCGTCGACTACAGCAAGATGCGCGGACTGGCCCTCGACGGCCGCTCCAAGCCCTTCGCCCCGGAGGCCGACGGCTTCTGCCTGGGCGAGGGCGTCGGCATGCTGCTCGTCGAGCGGCTGTCGGACGCCCAGCGCAAGGGCCATCCGGTCCTCGCCGTGGTCCGCGGCTCCGCCGTCAACCAGGACGGCGCCAGCAACGGCCTCACCTCGCCCAACGGCCCCTCGCAGCAGCGCGTCATCCTCCAGGCGCTGGCCAACGCCCGCCTCAGCCCCGACCAGGTCGACGCCGTCGAGGCCCACGGCACCGGCACCGCCCTCGGCGACCCGATCGAGGCGCAGGCGCTGCTGGCCACCTACGGCCAGGACCGGCCCGAGGGCAAACCGCTGCTCATCGGCTCCATCAAGTCCAACATCGGCCACGCCCAGGCGGGCGCCGGTGTCGGCGGCGTCATCAAGATGGTCATGGCGATGCGGCACGGTGTGCTGCCCAAGACCCTCCACCTCACCGAGCCCACCCCGCACGTCGACTGGACGGCCGGGGACGTCGAACTGCTCACCGCCACCACCGAGTGGCCCCAGGACCCCGAGGGCGCGACCCCGCGCCGCGCGGGCGTCTCGTCGTTCGGCATGAGCGGCACCAATGTGCACACCATCCTCGAGGAGCCCCCGGCCCTCGCCGCCCCCGCCGAGAGCGGCGAACCGGAGCCGGAGCGGACCGAACCGCCCCTGGTCCCGGTGGTGCTCTCCGGCAAGGACGAGCAGGCGCTGCGGGCCCAGGCCCTCCGGCTGCGCACCCATCTGGCCGCCCGCCCCGGCCACCGCCTCGCCGACCTCGGCTACTCCCAGGCCGTCACCCGTGCCGCCCTCGACCGCCGTGCCGTGGTCCTCGCGGCCGATCACGACGAACTCCTCGCGGGCCTCGACGCGCTCGCCGAAGGCCGCCACCACCCCGAGCTGGCCGAGGGGCTGGCCGCCGAGGGCAAGGTCGCGTTCCTCTTCACCGGCCAGGGCAGCCAGCGGCTCGGCATGGGCCGTGAACTGTACGAGACCTACCCGGTGTTCGCCGAGGCGCTGGACGCGGTCTGCGCCCAGCTCGACCGGTTCCTCGACCGGCCGCTGAAGGACGTGCTGTTCGGCGACGACGCCGCCACGCTCGACCGGACCGGCTTCACCCAGCCCGCGCTGTTCGCCGTCGAGGTGGCCCTCTTCCGCCTCGTCGAATCCTGGGGGCTGCGCCCCGACTTCCTCGCCGGCCACTCCATCGGCGAGCTCACCGCCGCCCATGTCGCCGGGGTGCTGTCGCTCACCCACGCCTCCGCCCTGGTGGCCGCGCGCAGCCAGCTGATGCAGCAACTCCCCGCCGGTGGCGCGATGATCGCGGTGCAGGCGACGGAGGACGAGGTGACGCCGCTGCTGAACGAGCGCGTCTCCATCGCCGCGCTCAACGGCCCCACCTCGGTCGTCATCGCGGGCGACGAGGACGCGGCCGTGGAGATCGCGGAAGGCTTCGAGGCCCAGGGCCGTAAGACCAAGCGGCTCACGGTCAGCCACGCGTTCCACTCCCCGCACATGGACGGAATGCTGGAGAACTTCCGTCAGGTCGCCGAGCGGCTGACCTACGAGGCTCCGAAGATCCCGATCGTCTCCAACCTCACCGGCACCCTGGTGAGCGCCGACGAGATCACCTCGCCCGACTTCTGGGTCCGCCACGTCCGCGAGGCCGTCCGATTCCTCGACGGCGTCCGCCGCCTCGAGGACCACGGCGTGACCACTTATCTCGAACTGGGCCCCGATGGGGTGCTCTCCGCGATGGCCCAGGAGTGCGTGACCGGCGGCAAGAACCGCACGTTCGCGTTCCTGCCCGCCCTGCGCTCCGGCCGCCCCGAGGCCCGCACCCTGGGCCACGCGCTCGCCCAGGCCCAGGTCCGCGGCGTGCCCGTGGACTGGGCCACGTACTACGCGGGCACCGGCGCCCGCCGCGTCGAGCTGCCCACCTACGCCTTCCAGCGGCAGCGCTACTGGCCGGCCAACCCCTTCTCGTACGGCCCCGACCCCGCCGCCGCCGAAGCCGCCGCCCCGGCCGTGTCCGACGCCCGGTTCTGGGAGGTCGTGCACAGCGAGGACCTGGCCGCCCTGGTCGACACCCTCGGCCTCGACGGCGACCAGCCCCTCAGTGAGGTGCTGCCCGTCCTGTCCGCGTGGCGCCGGCGCAGCCACGTCGACACCACCGTCGACGGCTGGCGCTACCGCATCACCTGGACACCGCTGCCGCAGACCCAGGACAAGCCGCTCACCGGCACCTGGCTCGTGGTCACCCCCGAGGGGCGCGCGGAGGACCCCTGGGTGGCCGAGTCGCTGCGGCTGCTGGCCGAACGCGGAGTCACGGTCCACGAGATCGCGGTCGACGGCACCACCGCCGACCGCGCCGCCCTTGCCGAGCGGATCCGCTCGGCCCTGACCCCGGACCCGGCGGGGGAGACCGGCGGGGCCCCGCACGCCGACGGTGTGCTCTCCCTGCTCGGCCTGGACGAGCGCCCGCACGACCGGCACCCCTCCCTCACCGCAGGACTCGCGGGGACCCTCACCCTCGTCCAGGCCCTCGGTGACGCCGAGGTCGACGCCCCGCTGTGGGCCGCCACCCGTGGCGCGGTCTCCGTCGGCCGCTCCGACCGGCTCACCAGCCCCGACCAGGCCCAGATCTGGGGCCTGGGCCGCACCGCCGCCCTCGAACACCCCGACCGCTGGGGCGGTCTGATCGACCTGCCCGAGACCGCCGACGACCGCGCCCTCGGGCGGCTCGCCGACATCCTCGCCGGACCCGAGGGCATCAGCGGCGAGGACCACCTCGCGATCCGCCCGCAGGGCATCCACGTCCGCCGGCTCGCCCGCGCACCGCACCACGAGACCACCGGCGACGGCTGGAAGACCCACGGCACCGCGCTGATCACCGGCGGCACCGGCGCCCTCGGCGGTCACGTCGGCCGCTGGCTCGTGGCCCACGGAGCCCAGCACATCCTGCTGACCAGCCGCCGCGGCCCCGACGCCCCCGGCGCCGCCGCACTGCGCGACGAACTCACCACCCTCGGCGCCCAGGTGACCATCGCCGCCTGTGACGTCGCCGACCGCGACGCCCTCGCCGGGCTGCTGGCGACCGTCCCCGCGGACCTTCCGCTGACCACGGTCGTGCACGCCGCCGGAGTGCTGGACGACGGTGTCCTCGACGCCCAGACCCCGCGGCGGATGGCCGATGTGCTGCGCGCCAAGGCCGACGCCGCCCGCCATCTGCACGAGCTCACCCGCGGACTCGACCTGTCCGCCTTCGTGCTCTTCTCCTCCATGGCCGCCACCTTCGGCGCCGCGGGCCAGGCCAACTACGTGGCCGCCAACGCCTACCTCGACGCGCTCGCCGAGCAGCGCCGCGCCGAGGGCCTGCCCGCCACCTCGATGGCCTGGGGCGCCTGGGCCGACGGCGGCATGGCCACCGACGAACTGGTGGCCGAGCGGCTCCGGCAGTCCGGGCTGCCCGCCCTCGCCCCCGAACCGGCGACCGCCGCCCTGGGCGCCGCGCTCGACCTCGACGAGACGTTCTCCCTCGTCGTCGACATCGAATGGGACCGCTTCGCGCCCGGCCTCTCCGGCCACCGCCCGAACCCGCTGCTCGCCGAGCTCTCCGAGGCGCGCCGCGCGATCGAGGCGGCGCGCACCGCCACCGGCGGCCCCGCCATCCCCGGCCAGCCCACCTCGCTGGCCCAGCGGCTGACCGACGCCGGGACCGACGAGGAACGCGACCAGATCGCCCTGGACTTCGTCCGCACCCAGGTGGCCGTCGTCCTCGGCCACCCCGGACCGGACTCGGTGGAGCCCAGCCGCGCCTTCCGCGACCTCGGCTTCGACTCGCTGACCGCCGTCGAGATCCGCAACCTGCTGTCCACCCTCACCGGGCTGAAGCTGCCCGCCACCATCATCTTCGACTACCCCACCCCGATCGCCCTCGCCGACCATCTGCAGGCCGAACTCATCGGCTCGCGCCCGGCGGTGACCGGCGCGTCGTCGGTGGGCGTGGCCCTGGACGACGACCCCATCGCGATCGTCGGCATGAGCTGCCGCTTCCCCGGTGGCGTGCGCTCGCCCGAGGAGCTGTGGCGGCTGCTGGCGTCCGGACAGGACGCGGTGGTCGACTTCCCCGCCGACCGTGGCTGGGACCTGGAGACGCTGTACGACCCGGAGGGCACGGGCGAGCACACCAGCTACGTCCGCGAGGGCGGATTCCTCGCCGACGCCGCCGAGTTCGACCCCGTCTTCTTCGGCATCTCGCCGCGCGAGGCCCTGGCCATGGACCCGCAGCAGCGGTTGCTGCTGGAGACCTCGTGGGAGGCGTTCGAGCGGGCCGGGATCGACCCGACGACGCTGCGCGGTCAGCAGGTCGGCGTGTTCGCCGGTACCAACGGCCAGGACTATCTGCCCGTCATCCTGTCCGCCCCCGATGGCTCCGAAGGCTTCATGGGGACGGGTAACGCGGCCAGTGTGATGTCGGGTCGGGTGTCGTATGCGCTGGGGCTTGAGGGTCCTGCGGTGACGGTGGATACGGCGTGTTCGTCGTCGTTGGTGGCGTTGCACTGGGCGATTCAGGCGTTGCGGGCGGGTGAGTGCTCGTTGGCGCTGGCCGGTGGTGTGACGGTGATGTCGACGCCGGGTTCGTTTGTGGACTTCAGCCGTCAGCGTGGGCTGGCGGAGGACGGCCGGATCAAGGCGTTCGCGGCCGGTGCGGATGGCACGGGCTGGGGCGAGGGTGTGGGCATGCTGCTCGTCGAGCGGCTCTCCGATGCCCGGAAGAACGGCCACCCGGTGCTGGCGGTCGTGCGTGGCTCCGCGATCAACCAGGACGGAGCCAGTAACGGTCTGACGGCGCCGAACGGTCCCTCGCAGCAGCGGGTGATCCGGCAGGCGCTGGCCGGTGCGGGTCTGTCGGCGTCCGAGGTGGACGCGGTCGAGGCCCACGGCACCGGAACCAAGCTGGGCGACCCGATCGAGGCGCAGGCGCTGCTGGCCACTTACGGCCAGGAGCGCGACGCCGACCAGCCGCTGTGGCTCGGCTCCATCAAGTCCAACTTCGGGCACACGCAGGCCGCGGCCGGTGTCGCCGGGGTGATGAAGATGGTGCTGGCCATCCAGCACGGCATGCTTCCGCAGACCCTCAACGTCGATGAGCCCACCCCGCACGTGGACTGGTCTGCGGGCGCGGTGTCACTGCTGACCGAGGCGCGGGAGTGGCCGGAGACCGGCCGTCCGCGCCGGGCCGCGGTGTCCTCGTTCGGCATCAGCGGCACCAACGCGCACACCATCATCGAGCAGGCCCCCGCGTACGCGGACGAGACCGAGGACCCGGCGCCCGCCGCCGCGCCCCGGTCCGGCGTCCCGGCCGCCTGGGTGCTCTCCGCCAAGTCCCCCGAGGGCCTGCGCGACCAGGCCGTACGGCTGCGCGCCCACCTCGACGAGCGTCCCGAGCTGGACCTCACCGACGTGGCGTTCACCCTCGCCACGCGCCGTACCGTCTTCGAGGAGCGCGCGGCGCTGGTCGCCGAGGACCGGGACGGGCTGCTGTCCGGCCTGGAGGCGCTGGCCGAGGGGCGTACGGCGGCCGGGCTCGTTCAGGACGCGGTGGCCGGTGGCAAGCTGGCCTTCCTGTTCACGGGGCAGGGCAGCCAGCGGCTCGGCATGGGCCGCGAGCTGTACGACACCTTCCCGGCGTTCGCGGACGCCCTGGACGAGGTGTGCGCCCACCTGGACACGCATCTGGAGCGGCCGCTGCGCGATGTGCTGTTCGGGGATGACGCCGAGGCGCTGGACCGGACCGGTTTCACCCAGCCCGCGCTGTTCGCGGTCGAGGTGGCGCTGTTCCGGCTGGTGGAGGCGTGGGGTCTGAAGGCGGACTTCCTCTCCGGGCACTCGATCGGTGAGCTGGCCGCCGCGCATGTGGCGGGTGTGTTCTCGCTGGCGGACGCGGCGAAGCTGGTGGCGGCGCGTGGCCGTTTGATGCAGGAGCTGCCTGCCGGTGGCGCGATGATCGCCGTCGAGGCGTCGGAGGACGAGGTGGCGCCGCTGCTGACCGAGCGGGTCAGCATTGCCGCGCTCAACGGGCCCACCTCCGTGGTCATCGCGGGTGATGAGGACGCGGCGCTGCAGATCGCGGCCTCGTTCGAGGCGCGGGGTCGGAAGACCAAGCGCCTCACGGTCAGCCACGCGTTCCATTCCCCGCGTATGGATGGCATGGTGGAGGCGTTCCGCGAGGTCGCGGAGGGCCTGTCGTACGAGGCGCCGCGGATCCCGATCGTCTCCAACCTCACCGGTGCCGTCGTCTCCGCCGAGGAGATCACCAGCCCCGGCTTCTGGGTGCGCCACGTCCGCGAGGCGGTCCGCTTCCTCGACGGCGTACGGGCGTTGGAAGCCCACGGCGTGACCACCTTCGTGGAGCTGGGCCCCGACGGCGTCCTGACCGCCATGGCCCAGGAGTGCGTCACCGACGCCGAGGTGGCGGGCTTCGCCGCCGCGCTGCGCAAGGACCGCCCCGAGGCCGAGGCGCTGCTGTCGGCCGTCGCGCGGGCGCATGTGCGTGGGGCTGCGGTGGACTGGGCGGCGTACTACGCCCGAACGGGCGCCGCTCAGGTCGAGCTGCCCACCTATGCCTTCCAGCGGCAGCGCTACTGGCCGAAGGTCTCCTCGCTGTTCCTCGGCGATGTGGCCGCGGTCGGGCTGGGCGAGGCCGAGCATCCGCTGCTCGGCGCCAGCGCCGAACTGCCGGACGCGGACGGGATGCTGTTCACCGGGCGGCTGGCGCTCTCGACCCATCCGTGGCTCGCGGGCCACACCATCCTGGACACCGTGCTGCTGCCCGGCACCGCGTTCGTGGAGCTGGCGATCCGCGCCGGTGACCAGGTCGGCTGTGACTACCTGGAAGAGCTGACCCTCGAAGCGCCGCTGGTCCTGCCCGCGCAGGGCGGCGTCCAGCTGCGGCTGTCGGTCGGCGCGGCCGACGAGACGGGCCGCCGTCCGCTGTCGCTGCACTCCCGGCCGGAGAGCCTGCCCGCCGAGGAGCCGTGGACCCGGCACGCCGCCGGTGTCCTGGCGTCCGGCGGCCGTCCGGAGGCGTCGTTCGAGCTGAGCGCATGGCCCCCGGCGGACGCGGCCGAGGTGGAGCTGGACGGCCGCTACGAGGGCCTGCTGGACATCGGTTTCGCCTACGGCCCCGCGTTCCAGGGGCTGCGCAGGGCGTGGCAGCGCGGTGGCGAGGTGTTCGCCGAGGTGGCGCTGGACGAGGACACGGCCGAGGAGGCCGCCGCGTTCGGGCTGCACCCGGCGCTGCTGGACGCCGCCCTGCACGCCATCGGCCTGGCCGGTCTGGGCAACACGGGCGGGGAAGGGCGGCTGCCGTTCGCCTGGACCGGTGTGTCGCTGTACGCGAGCGGCGCCTCGGCGCTGCGCGTGCGGCTGGCCCCCGCGGGCGCCGAGGGCGTCCGGCTGGAGATCGCCGACACCACCGGTGCGCCGGTCGCGGCCGTCGAGACGCTCGGGCTGCGGCCGGTCTCGGCCGAGCAGTTGCAGAGCGCGCGCACGTCCTACCACGAGTCGCTGTTCCACTTGGAGTGGACGACACCGACCGGGCTCGCCGACCCGGCCGGGGCCGATGTGCCGGCCGACGGCCGGTGGGCGGTGCTGGGCGCCGATCCGCTCGGGCTCGGGGCGACGGCGTACGGGGACCTCGCGACGCTGGCCGATGCGGTCGCCGCGGGCACGGCGCCCGCGCCCGAGTACGTCGTCGTGTCGCCGTCCGCCGAGATCGGTGAGCGGGTGGCCCGTGCGGCGCACCGCGCCGCCGGCGTGGCGCTCGACGTCGTCCAGCGGTGGCTGGAGGAGGAGCGGTTCGGGGACGCCCCGCTGGTCGTGGTGACCCGCGGCGCGGTGGCCGCCGAGGCCGACGAGCCGGTGGCGGATCTGGCCGGTGCGGCCGTGTGGGGTCTGCTGCGCTCGGCGCAGTCGGAGAACCCGGGCCGTTTCGTGCTGGTGGACACCGATGGCCGGGAGGAGTCGCTGCGGGCGCTGCCCGCCGCCCTGGCCTCGGACGAGCCGCAGCTGGCGATCCGCGCGGGCGCGGTGTCCGTGCCGCGGCTGGCGCGGGTGGCCGTGGAGCCGGAAGCCGACGACGCCCGGGGCCTCGACCCCGCGGGCACGGTGCTGGTGACCGGTGCGTCCGGTTCGCTGGGTGGTCTGGTGGCGCGGCATCTGGTGGCGGAGCGTGGCGTACGGCAGTTGCTGCTGGTGAGCCGCCGTGGCGAGCAGGCCCCGGGCGCGGCCGAACTCGGCGCCGAGCTGGCCGGGTTGGGTGCGAGCGTGCGCTGGGCGGCGTGTGATGTGGCGGACCGGGACGCGCTGGCCGCGACCCTCGCCGCCATCCCCGCCGAGCATCCGCTGACCGCGGTCGTCCACACGGCCGGTGTGCTGGACGACGGTGTGATCGGCTCCCTCACCCCCGAGCGCGTCGACCACGTCATGCGTCCGAAGGTGGACGCGGCCTGGAACCTGCACGAGCTGACCCGCGAACTGGACCTGACGGCCTTCGTACTGTTCTCGTCCTCCTCCGGCGTGTTCGGCGGCCCCGGTCAGGGCAACTACGCCGCGTCCAACGTCTTCCTGGACGCCCTCGCCCAGCACCGCGCCGCCCAGGGCCTGCCCGCCACCGCGCTGGCGTGGGGCCTGTGGGCCGGGGCCGGTATGGGCAGCACCCTGGACGAGGCCGACATCGCCCGGATGCGGCGGGCCGGACTGCCGCCGCTGCCGGTGGCGGAGGGCCTCGCGCTGCTCGACACCGCGCTGACCGTCCGCGAGGCGTCGCTGGTGCCGATGCGGGTGGACATCGCGGCCCTGCGCACCCTGGCCGCCAGTGGCGCGGTCTCGCCCCTGTTCCGTGGTCTGGTGCGGGTTCCGGCGCGGCGTGCGGTGGACGCGGTCGCGGCGGGCGGCGAGACCGGTCTTGCCGGGCGGCTCACCGGGCTGTCCGAGCCCGAGCAGGAGCGGCTGCTGCTGGACCTGGTCCGCGGTCAGGTGGCCACCGTGCTCGGCTACGCCGGTGCGGAGACCATCGGTTCGGGCCGGGCGTTCAAGGAGCTGGGTTTCGACTCGCTGACCGCCGTCGAGCTGCGCAACCAGCTCAACACGGTCACCGGGCTGCGGCTGCCCGCCACGCTCATCTTCGACTACCCGGACCCGCAGGTCCTTGCCCGCCATCTGCGCACCGAGCTCGTCGGCACACAGACCCCGGCGGTGCACACCCCGGTGCCGGTCGTGGCCGCCACCGACGACGAGCCGATCGCCATCGTGGCGATGAGCTGCCGCTACCCCGGCGGGGTCACCACCCCCGAGGAGCTGTGGCAGCTGCTCGCCGCGGGCGAGGACGGCATCTCCCGCTTCCCCGACAACCGCGGCTGGGACCTCGAGGCGCTCTACGACCCGGACCCGGAGACCCAGGGCACCTCCTACGCCCGCGAGGGCGGATTCCTGCACGACGCCGCCGAGTTCGACCCGGCGTTCTTCGGGATCTCGCCGCGTGAGGCCCTTGCGATGGACCCGCAGCAGCGGCTGCTGCTGGAGACGTCCTGGGAGGCGTTCGAGCGCGCCGGTATCGACCCGCTGTCCGTGCGCGGCAGCAGGACCGGTGTGTTCGCGGGCGTCATGTACCACGACTACGGGTCCCGGCTGCACGCCGTCCCGAACGAGGTCGAGGGCTATCTCGGCACCGGCAGCTCCAGCAGCGTGGTGTCCGGCCGGGTGGCGTACACCTTCGGTCTGGAGGGCCCGGCCGTCACGGTCGACACGGCCTGCTCGTCGTCGCTGGTCGCGCTGCACCTTGCGGCGCAGGCGCTGCGGCAGGGCGAATGCTCGCTGGCGCTGGCCGGCGGTGTCACGGTGATGTTCACCCCGGGTACGTTCATCGACTTCAGCCGCCAGCGCGGACTGGCCAGGGACGGCCGCTGCAAGTCCTTCGCGGCCGCCGCCGACGGCACCGGCTGGGGCGAGGGCGCGGGCATGCTGCTGCTGGAGCGGCTGTCGGACGCCCGCCGCAACGGCCATGAGGTGCTGGCGATCGTGCGCGGCTCGGCCGTCAACCAGGACGGCGCGTCCAACGGCCTGACCGCGCCCAACGGCCCCTCCCAGCAGCGCGTCATCCGCCAGGCGCTGGCCAACGCCCGTCTGACCACCGGTGAGGTGGACGTGGTCGAGGCGCACGGCACGGGAACGACGCTGGGCGACCCGATCGAGGCGCAGGCGCTGCTGGCCACCTACGGGCAGGAGCGGGACGCGGAGCGGCCGTTGTGGCTGGGCTCCGTCAAGTCCAACCTGGGCCACACCCAGGCGGCCTCCGGTGTCGCCGGAATCATCAAGATGGTGCTGTCGATGCGGCACGGTGTGCTGCCGCGCACCCTGCATGTGGACGAGCCGTCGCCGCACGTGGACTGGTCGGCGGGCGCGGTGTCGCTGCTCACCGAGCAGATGGAGTGGCCGGAGACCGGCCGCCCGCGCCGTGCCGCGGTGTCCTCGTTCGGCATCAGCGGCACCAACGCCCACGCCATCATCGAGCAGCCGCCCGTCCCCGAGACGAGCGAGCCCGCGGCGGAGCCCGAGGCCCTGCCGTATGTGCCCGTGCTGCTGTCGGCCCGCACCGAGGACGGTGTGCGGGCGCAGGCGCGGCGGCTGCGGTCGCGGATCGCCGCCGAACCCCGGGCCGCCCTCACCGACCTGGGCTTCTCGCTCGCGACGACCCGCGCCGCGCTCGAACACCGCGTCGCCCTGGTCGCCGAGGGCCACGACGATGCCCTGGGCGCGCTCGACGCGCTGGCGCGCGGTGACCACCCGGCGCAGGCGCTGCGCGGGGTCGCCACCGAGGGCAAGGTGGCGTTCCTGTTCACCGGGCAGGGCAGCCAGCGGCTCGGCATGGGCCGTGAGCTGTACCGGACGTTCCCGCGCTTCGCGCAGGCGCTGGACGAGGTGTGCGCGCATCTGGACGGGCATCTGGAGCGGCCGCTTCGTGAGGTGCTGTTCGGCGACGACGCCGAGGCGCTGGACCGGACCGGTTTCACCCAGCCCGCGCTGTTCGCCATCGAGGTGGCGCTGTTCCGGCTGGTCGAGGCGTGGGGCCTGAAGGCGGACTACGTGTCCGGCCACTCCATCGGCGAGCTGGCCGCCGCGCATGTGGCCGGTGTGTTCTCGCTCGCCGACGCCTCCATGCTGGTGGCGGCCCGTGGCCGCCTCATGCAGGAGCTGCCCGCCGGTGGCGCGATGATCGCCGTCCAGGCGTCCGAGGACGAGGTGGCGCCGCTGCTCACCGATCGCGTGAGCATCGCCGCCCTCAACGGCCCGAACTCCGTGGTCATCGCGGGTGACGAGGACGCGGCGACGCAGATCGCGGCGGACTTCGAGGCGCGGGGTCGCAAGACCAAGCGGCTCACGGTCAGCCACGCCTTCCACTCGCCGCACATGGACCCGATGCTCGCGGACTTCCGCAAGCTGGCCGCGTGCCTGACCTACAACGCCCCGAGGATCCCGCTGGTGTCCTGCCTCACCGGCACCGTGGTCTCCGCCGATGAGATCCGCCTGCCGGAGTTCTGGGTGCGCCATGTCCGGGAGTCCGTCCGCTTCGCCGACGGTGTCCGCACCCTGCGCGACCAGGGTGTGACCACCTTCGTGGAGCTCGGCCCGGATGGGGTGCTCTCCGCGATGGGCGAGGACTGCCTCGCCGAGACGGAGACCGGGGCCGAAGGGGAGGCCGGCACCGAGGCGGTGTTCGTCCCCACCCTGCGCAGTGGCCGCTCCGAGGCCCAGGCGCTCGCCACCGCCCTCTCCCACGCCCATGTCCGCGGCGCGGCCCCGGACTGGGCGGCGGTCTACGCCGGGCGCGGCGCCCGCCGCGTGGAGCTGCCCACCTACGCCTTCCAGCGCCAGCGCTACTGGCTCGACGTGGGCATCTCCGTCGAGGACGTGATCTCCGCGGGCCTCGGTACGGCCGACCACCCGCTGCTGGGCGCGGCGGTGGAACTCCCCGACACCGGTGGCTTCGTGTTCACCGGGCGGCTGTCGCTGCTGACACACCCGTGGCTGGCCGACCACGCCGTCATGGACACCGTGCTGCTGCCCGGCACCGCCTTCGTCGAACTCGCGCTGCGGGCCGGCCACGAGGCGGGCTGCGACACGGTCGAGGAGCTGACCCTCCAGGCGCCGCTGGTCCTGCCCGAACAGGGAGCCGTCCAGCTGCGGCTGGAGCTCGCGGCGGCCGACGAGACCGGGCGCCGCTCGCTGACCCTGCACTCCCGCCGGGAGGACGTACCCGCCGACGAGCCGTGGATCCGCCACGCCACCGGCTTCCTCGCCCCGAGCGAGCAGGCGACCGACGCCGAGCAGGTGGACCTGGGCGTATGGCCCCCGGCCGACGCGACGGCCCTCGCCACCGAGGAGTTCTACGAGGGCGCGGCCGCCGCCGGACTCGGCTACGGCCCGGTCTTCCAGGGGCTGCACACCGCCTGGCGGCGCGGCGACGAGCTGTTCGCCGAGATCCGGCTGCCCCAGGGCTTCGAGCCCGAGGCCGCCGCGTACGGGGTGCATCCGGCGCTGCTGGACGCCGCCCTGCACACGCTCGGCCTCGCCCCGGCGGGCGAGGAGAACGAGGGGGCGCGGCTGCCGTTCGCCTGGACCGGCGTACGGCTGTACGCCGGGGGCGCCGCATCGCTGCGCGTACGGCTGCGGCCCGGCGCCGACGGGGTGTCGCTGCACCTCGCCGACGGCACCGGCGCCGCCGTCGCCACCATCGACGGCCTGGTGCTGCGCCCGCTCTCGACGGAGCAGCTCGACGCCTCGCGCGCCGCACACCACGAGTCGCTGTTCCGCCCCGAGTGGGTGGCCCTGTCCGCGACCGCCACCGACATCCCGCTCGGCGAGCGCTGGGTGACCCTCGGCGCCGCCACCGGCTTCACGGCCACCGGCTTCACCGTCGCGGGCGAGCGGCTGGACGACTACGCGGACCTCGCGGCGCTCGCCACCGCGCTCGACGGCGGCGCCTCCGCCCCCGACGTGGTCGTGGCACCCCTCGCCGCCACCGGCGGCGCGGCGTCCCTGCCCGACACCGCGAGGGCCGTCGCCCGGAACACCCTGGACCTGGTCCAGAACTGGCTGAACGACCAGCGGTTCGCCGACACCCGCCTCGTCCTCGTCACCCGTGGCGCGGTCGCGGCGGCCCCCGGCGAGGACATCGCCGACCTGGCCCACACCACCGCCTGGGGCCTGGTCAAGTCCGCGCAGTCGGAGAACCCCGGCCGTCTCGTCCTGGTCGACCTCGACGGCACCGACGCCTCCCAGCGGGCCCTGCCGTCGGTGCTCGCCACCGACGAACCGCAGCTCGCCCTGCGTTCCGGCACCGGCCACGCCTACCGGCTCGCCCGGGTCCCGGCCCGGCCGGACGCCCCCGAGCCGACCACACTGGGCGACCCGGACGGCACCGTGCTGCTGAGCGGCGCCACCGGCGCCCTGGGCGGACTCTTCGCCCGCCACCTGGTGGCGGAGCGCGGGGTCCGGCGTCTGCTGCTGGTGAGCCGGCGTGGTGGCGAGGCACCGGGCGCGGCCGAACTCGCCGCCGAACTGGGCGAGATGGGCGCCGAGGCCACCTGGGCGGCCTGTGACACCGCCGACCGGGACGCCCTGGCCGCCACCCTCTCGGCGATCCCGGCAGAGCATCCGCTGACCGCCGTGGTGCACACCGCGGGCGTCCTGGACGACGGCGTGATCAGCTCGCTGACCGGTGAGCGGATCGACACCGTGCTGCGCCCCAAGGTGGACGCGGCGTGGAACCTCCACGAGCTGACCCGCGAACTGGACCTGGCCGCGTTCGTGCTCTTCTCCTCGGCCGCCGGTGCCTTCGGCAGCTCGGGGCAGGGAAACTACGCCGCGGCCAACACCTTCCTGGACGCGCTCGCCCAGCACCGCCACGCCCAGGGCCTGCCCGCGAGCTCCCTCGCGTGGGGCCTGTGGGCGGCGGCCGACGGCATGGCCGGAAGCCTCGACGCCTCGGACGTGACCCGCATCTCGCGCGGTGGCTTCGCGGCGCTCCCGCAGGACGAGGGCCTGGCCCTGTTCGACCTGTCGGGCACCCTGCCCGAGGCCGTACTCGTCCCGATCCGCATCGACACCGGCGCGCTGCGCGGCCAGGCCGCCGCAGGGCTGCTGCCGCCGCTGCTGCGCGGCCTGGTCCGCACCCCCGTACGGCGCTCCGCCGACACCGGTGCCACCGGTGCCGGGGCCCTGGCCGACTCCGGCGCGGGCTCGCTCGCGACAAGGCTCTCCGGGCTCTCGGAGACCGAACGCGACCGGGAGCTGCTGGAGGTCGTCCGCAGCCATGTGGCGGCCGTCCTCGGCTACGCCACCCCGGACGACGTGGACGCCGGCCGCGGCTTCCTCGACCTCGGCTTCGACTCGCTCACCGCCGTGGATCTGCGCAACCGACTGGGTGCCGCCGCCGGGTTGCGCCTGCCGGTCACGCTGATCTTCGACTACCCGACGCCCACCGCGCTCGCCGGGTATCTGCGCGAGGAGCTGGGCTTGGACGGCGCGGCCGGGCACCCGCCCGTACACGCGGAGCTCGACAAGCTCGAGGCGATCCTCGCCACGATCGCCCCGGACGACATCGAGCGCCCCGGCATCACCACCCGCCTGCGCGACCTCCTGTCGAAGTGGAATGAAACGCAAAGTGCTACGGACAGCACCGCAGAAGACCGTGAAATCCAGTCCGCTACGGCAGACGAGATCTTCGATCTCCTCGACGACGAGCTCGGGCTCTCCTGACCTGCTCCACAAGAGCTCATCGACTCATCTCAGCACCGCGGGGACGGCGTAATGGCGACGGCGAACGAAGAGAAGTACCTCGACTACCTCAAGCGGGCCACCACCGACCTGCGCGAGGCACGGCGGCGGCTGCGCGAGGTCGAGGAGCGTGAGCAGGAGCCGATCGCCATCGTGGCGATGAGCTGCCGCTACCCCGGCGGGGTCACCACCCCCGAGGAGCTGTGGGAGCTCGTCGTCCGCGGCGGTGACGCGGCCACGCCGTACCCCACCAACCGCGGCTGGGCCACCGACGTCCTCTTCGAGCCGGACCCGGACAGCGGCCAGGAGCCGTACGTCCACGAGGGCGGCTTCCTGCACGACGCGGCCGACTTCGACCCCGCGTTCTTCGGCATCTCGCCGCGCGAGGCCCTCGCCATGGACCCGCAGCAGCGGCTGCTGCTGGAGACCTCCTGGGAGGCGTTCGAGCGCGCGGGCATCGACCCGACCTCGCTCCAGGGCAGCCAGACCGGTGTGTTCGCGGGCGTGATGTACCACGACTACGCCTCCCGGCTGTTCTCCGCGCCCGAGGACGTCGAGGGCTTCCTCGGCAACGGCAGCTCCGGCTCCATCGCCTCCGGCCGCGTCGCCTACACCTTCGGCCTGGAGGGGCCGGCCGTCACCATCGACACGGCCTGCTCCTCCTCCCTGGTCGCCCTGCACTTCGCCGCCCAGGCGCTGCGCCGCCGGGAGTGCTCGCTGGCCCTGGCCGGCGGTGTCACGGTGATGTCCACCCCCGGCACCTTCACCGAGTTCAGCCGCCAGCGCGGCCTCGCCGCCGACGGCCGCTGCAAGTCCTTCGCGGCGGCCGCGGACGGCACCGGCTGGGGCGAAGGCGCCGGCATGCTGCTGCTGGAGCGGCTCTCCGACGCCCGCGCCAACGGGCACCAGGTGCTCGCCCTCGTCCGCGGCAGCGCCATCAACCAGGACGGCGCCAGCAGCGGGCTGACCGCGCCGAACGGGCCCTCGCAGCAGCGCGTCATCCGCCAGGCCCTGGCCTCCGCCCGGCTCTCCGCCGGGCAGATCGACGTGGTCGAGGCCCACGGCACGGGCACCACCCTCGGCGACCCCATCGAGGCGCAGGCCCTGCTCGCCACGTACGGGCGCAACCACACCGAGGACCAGCCGCTGTGGCTGGGCTCCATCAAGTCCAACATCGGCCACACCCAGGCCGCCGCGGGTGTCGCGGGCATCATCAAGATGGTCATGGCGATGCGCCACGGGACGCTTCCGCGGACCCTGCACGTCGACCAGCCCACGCCCAACGTCGACTGGTCGGCGGGCGCCGTCTCGCTGCTCACCGAGGGGCGCGCCTGGCCCGACACCGACCAGCCGCGCCGGGCCGCGGTGTCCTCGTTCGGCATCAGCGGCACCAACGCGCACACCATCCTGGAGCAGGCGCCCGAGCCGGACGCCGAGGAGCCGCAGACCGCGAAGACGGCCGACGACGGCGCCCCCGCCGAGACCCGTGCCGCCGCCGCGCTGCCGCTGTGGACCGTGGCGGCCAAGAGCCGCCCCGCGCTGCGCGCGCAGGCCGCGAACCTGCGCGCCCACCTCGAAGCCCACCCCGAACTGCGCCTCGCCGATGTCGGCTTCTCGCTGGCCATCGGCCGGGCCGCCTTCGACCACCGGGCGGCGATCGTCGCCGACGACCGCGAGGGTCTGATACGGGCCCTCGACGCACTCTCCCGCGAGGAGCCCGCGACCGGGCTGGTCGAGGGCAAGGTCACCGGCGGCAAGGTGGCGTTCCTGTTCACCGGGCAGGGCAGTCAGCGACTCGGGATGGGGCGTGAGCTGTACGACGCCTATCCGGTGTTCGCGGAGGCGCTGGACGCGGTGTGCGCGGAGCTGGACCCGCATCTGGAACGGCCTTTGCAGGACGTCCTGTTCGGGGACGATGCCGAGGCGCTGGATCAGACGGGGTTCACCCAGCCCGCTTTGTTCGCGGTTGAGGTGGCGTTGTTCCGGCTGGTGGAGGCGTGGGGGCTGCGGCCCGACTTCCTCTCCGGGCATTCGATCGGTGAGCTGGCCGCGGCGCATGTGGCGGGTGTGTTGTCGCTGGCGGACGCGTCGACGTTGGTGGCGGCGCGTGGGCGGTTGATGCAGGAGCTTCCGGCGGGTGGCGCGATGATCGCCGTCCAGGCGTCGGAGGAAGAGGTGGCGCCGCTGCTCGGCGAGCGCGTCTCGATCGCCGCGCTCAACGGGCCCACGTCGATCGTCATCGCGGGTGATGAGGACGAGGCGCTGCAGATCGCGGCGGACTTCGAGGCGCGGGGTCGGAAGACCAAGCGCCTCACGGTCAGCCACGCGTTCCACTCCCCGCGTATGGACGGGATGCTGCAGGCCTTCCGGCAGGTGGCGCAGGGGCTGTCGTACGAGGCTCCGAAGATCCCGGTCGTGTCGAATCTGACCGGTGGCGTGGTGGCCGCCGAGGAGATCACGACCGCTGACTTCTGGGTGCGCCACGTCCGCGAGGCCGTCCGCTTCCTCGACGGCGTACGGACGCTGGAGGAGCGCAACGTCACGAAGTTCGTGGAACTGGGCCCGGACGGTGTGCTCACCGCCATGGCCCAGGACTGCCTGACCCGCGACGACGCCACCCTTGTGTCCGCGCTGCGCTCCGGCCGCCCGGAGCTCCAGAGCCTGGCCGCCGCCGTCGCCGGGGCCCATGTCCACGGCGTCACCCCGGACTGGGCCGCGGTGTTCGCCGGGACGGACACGGCCCGCACGGACCTTCCGCTCTACCCCTTCCAGCGCGACACCTACTGGCTCGACACCGGCTACTGGACGGGCGACATGGCGTCCGCCGGGCTCGGCGCGGCCGACCACCCGCTGCTGGGTGCCGCGGTGGCGCTCGCCGACTCCGACGGTTTCCTCTACACCGGCCGTCTCGCCCTGGACACCCACCCGTGGCTGGCCGATCACGCGGTGGCGGGCTCGGTGCTGCTGCCCGGCACGGCCTTCGTGGAGCTGGCGATCCGCGCCGGTGACCAGGTCGGTTGCGATCTGCTGGAGGAGCTGACGCTGGAGGCGCCGCTGGTGCTTCCCGAGGTGGGCGGCGTCCAGCTCCAGCTGTCGGTGGGCGCTCCCGACGCTTCGGGGCGGCGCGCGCTGACGGTGTACTCGCGGTTCGAGGACGCGGCGGTTGACGAGCCGTGGGCGCGGCATGCGTCGGGTGTGCTGGGCTCGGGCGCGCCCGCGGCGTCGTTCGACCTGGCGGCGTGGCCTCCGGCGGGGGCGTCGGCGCTGCCCGTCGAGGGCCTGTACGAGGGCCTGGCCGAGGCGGGGCTGACGTACGGCCCGGTGTTCCAGGGGCTGACGTCCGCCTGGCGGCTGGGTGATGAGGTCTACGCGGAGCTGGAGTTGCCGGAGGAGGCGCGGTCCGAGGCGGGGCTGTTCGGCCTGCATCCGGCGCTGCTGGATTCGGCGCTGCACGCGGTCGGCCTGGGTGGTCTGATCGAGGGGGCGGACGGGGCGCGGCTGCCGTTCGCGTGGGCTGGTGTGTCGCTGCACGCGGTGGGTGCTTCGGTGCTTCGGGTGCGGTTGTCGTCGGCCGGTGCGGACGCGGTGTCGCTGGCGGTGGCCGATGGTGCCGGGCGTGCCGTCCTGTCGGTGGATTCGCTGGTGCTGCGGCCGGTGTCCGTCGAGCAGATCCAGGGCGCGCGGGGTGGCCGTCAGGAGTCGCTGTTCCGGCTCGACTGGGCCGAGGTGTCCGCCCAGGGTCCGGCGGGACGCTGGGCGCTGCTGGGATCCGACGCGCTCGACCTGGCGTCGACCGGGCAGCGGTTCGACACCTACCCCGACTTGGACGCGCTGGCCACGGCTGTCGACTCCGGCGCGGCGCTGCCGGATGACGTGGTGGTCGCCCTTCAAGCCCGTCCGGCGATTGAGGACCGGGGTTCTGGGGCGGAGCCCCAGGTCGCGGGAAGGGGCGGGATAGGGGAAGGCTCCTCACCCGCCGGCGCGGTGCACCGCGCCACCGCCCAGGCGCTGAGCCTGCTGCAGCAGTGGCTGGATGATGACCGCTTCACGAACTCGCGCCTGGTCCTGTTGACCTCGAGTGCGGTGGCGGCCGGTGCGGACGAGCCGGTGGCCGATCTGGCCCATGCCGCCGTCTGGGGCCTGGTGCGCTCCGCCGAGTCGGAGAACCCCGGCCGGTTCGTCCTGGTCGACGTCGATGGCGCGGCCGATTCGCTGAGGGCGGTGCCGGACGCGCTGGCGTCGGGGGAACCGCAGGTGGCCGTACGGGACGGGGTGCTGCGGGCGCCGCGCCTGGCGCGGGCCGCCGCTGCGGGCTCCGGGGACGACGCGCCGGAGTTCGATGCCGACGGCACGGTGCTGGTCACCGGTGCGAGCGGCACGCTGGGCGCTCTGTTCGCCCGCCACCTGGTGGTGGAGCGTGGGGTCCGGCGTCTGCTGCTGGTGAGCCGCCGTGGTGGCGAGGCTCCGGGCGCGGCCGAACTCGGCTCGGAATTGACCGAGTTGGGCGCCGAGGTGCGGTGGGCGGCCTGTGATGTCGCCGACCGTGGCGCGCTGGCCGAGGTGCTGGAGGCCATTCCGGCCGGGCATCCGCTGACGGCCGTGGTGCACACGGCCGGTGTACTGGATGACGGCGTGATCGGTTCGCTGACGACGGAGCGGCTGGAGCGGGTGCTGCGTCCGAAGGTGGACGCGGCGTGGAACCTGCATGAGCTGACCCGCGACCTGGACCTGTCCGCGTTCGTTCTCTTCTCCTCCGCCGCCGGTGTCTTCGGCGCCGCCGGACAGGGCAACTACGCCGCCGCCAACGCCTACCTGGACGCACTCGCCCAGCACCGTACGGCGCGTGGCCTGCCCGGAACGTCCCTTGCCTGGGGCCTGTGGGCCGCAGAATCCGGCGGTATGGCCGGTGAGCTGGACCAGGCCGATGTGTCCCGGATGAGCCGGGGCGGCGTCGCCGCGCTCGCCACCGACGAGGGCAAGGAGCTGTTCGACGCGGCCGGACGGGCCGGCGAGGCCCTGCTCGTCCCGGTGCGGCTGGACCTGGCGGCGGCACGGGCCGAGGCGGCGTCCACCGGTGTGGTGGCCCCGCTGATGTCCGGGCTGGTGCGGGTCCCGGCGCGGCGTACGGCGGAGGGCTCCGCCGGAACGGGCGCCCTGGCACAGCGGCTGGCCCGCCTGAACGAGACCGAGCGGCTGGAGTCGCTGCTGGAGCTGGTCCGTACCCAGGTCGCCGCCGTCCTGGGCTATGGCACCGCCGACTCCGTCGACCCCGACCGTGCCTTCCGCGACCTGGGCTTCGACTCGCTGACCGCCGTCGAACTGCGCAACCGCCTGAACGCGGTCAGCGGGATGCGGCTCCCCGCCACCCTGGTCTTCGACTACCCGACCTCCCTCGTCCTGGCCGAACACCTCCGGGACGAACTGGCGGGCACCGGCGCCCAGTCGGGCCTGCCCGTCCAGGCCGTGGGCGCGATCGACGACGAGCCGATCGCCATCGTGGCGATGAGCTGCCGCTTCCCGGGCGGGGTGCGCACCCCCGAGGACCTGTGGCGGCTGCTGTCCGCCGGCCAGGACGCGATCTCCGGCTTCCCCGTCGACCGCGGCTGGGACCTGGACGCGCTCTACCACCCGGACCCGGAGCACCCCGGCACCTCGTACACCCGCGAGGGCGGTTTCCTCCACGACGCCGCCGACTTCGACCCCACCTTCTTCGGGATCTCGCCGCGCGAGGCGCTGGCGACGGACCCGCAGCAGCGGTTGCTGCTGGAGACGTCGTGGGAGGCGTTCGAGCGCGCGGGCATCGACCCGGTCACGCTGCGCGGCAGCCGTACCGGTGTGTTCGCGGGCGTCATGTACCACGACTACGCCACGCTGGTGGAGCAGGCCCCGGACGGCGGCGGCGAGGGCGCGATCGGCTCCGGCAGCACGGGCTCCATCGCCTCCGGCCGCGTCGCCTACGCCCTCGGCCTGGAAGGCCCGGCGGTCACCGTCGACACGGCGTGCTCGTCGTCACTGGTGGCGTTGCACTGGGCGATGCAGGCGCTGCGCTCGGGCGAGTGCACGATGGCGCTGGCCGGTGGTGTCACGGTGATGGCGACGCCCGGCACATTCGTCGGCTTCAGCCGCCAGGGCGGCCTGTCCGCCGACGGCCGCTGCAAGGCGTTCTCGGCGGACGCGGACGGCACGGGCTGGGCCGAGGGCGCGGGCATGCTGCT
Source organism: Streptomyces sp. NPDC007875 (assembly GCF_042868035.1). Taxonomy (NCBI): domain Bacteria; kingdom Bacillati; phylum Actinomycetota; class Actinomycetes; order Kitasatosporales; family Streptomycetaceae; genus Streptomyces; species Streptomyces sp. NPDC007875. The sequence continues at coordinate 77,574 of NZ_JBIADZ010000038.1, forward strand.
GGTCGAGCGGCTGTCGGACGCGCGCAAGAACGGCCACCCGGTGCTGGCCGTGGTGCGCGGCAGCGCGGTGAACCAGGATGGTGCGTCCAATGGTCTGACGGCGCCGAACGGCCCATCCCAGCAGCGTGTCATCCGGCAGGCGCTGGCCGCCGCCGGGCTGTCGGTCGGCGATGTGGACGTGGTCGAGGCGCACGGCACGGGCACGACGCTGGGCGACCCGATCGAGGCGCAGGCGCTGCTCGCCACGTACGGCCAGGAGCGGGACGCGGAGCGGCCGTTGCTGCTCGGCTCCATCAAGTCGAACATGGGCCACACCCAGGCCGCCGCCGGTGTCGCGGGTGTGATGAAGATGATCCTCGCCATGCGGCACGGGGTGCTTCCGAAGACCCTGCACGCGGACGAGGCGTCGCCGCATGTGGACTGGTCGGCGGGCGCGGTCGCGCTGCTGACGGATCAGGTGGAATGGCCGGAGACCGGCCGTCCGCGCCGCGCGGGTGTGTCGTCATTCGGCATCAGCGGCACCAATGTGCACACCATCATCGAGCAGGCGCCTGAGGTGGAGGCGGCGGAGACTCCGGCGGCTCCCGCTGTCCCGCCCGCCGTGGTGCCGTGGGTGCTGTCGGGGCGGAATGCGGCTGCGCTGCGGGACCAGGCCGCGCGGCTGGTGGAGCATGCGACGGACCGGCCCGAGCTGGACGCGGTCGACCTGGGCTACTCGCTGGCGACCGGCCGATCGGCGTTCGACCACCGCGCGGTGGTGGTGGCCGAGGACCGGGATGGGCTGCTGAAGGCTTTGGGGGCGCTGGCCGAGGGACGTCGCGCAGCGGCGCTCGTTCAGGGTTCGGTGGCCGGTGGCAAGGTGGCGTTCCTGTTCACGGGGCAGGGGAGTCAGCGGCTGGGGATGGGGCGTGAGTTGTATGACGCCTATCCGGTGTTCGCGGAGGCGCTCGATGCGGTGTGTGCGGAGTTGGACGCGCACCTTGAACGGCCTTTGCAGGGCGTCCTCTTCGGGGGCGACCCTGAGGCGCTGGATCAGACGGGGTTCACTCAGCCTGCGCTGTTCGCGGTTGAGGTGGCGTTGTTCCGGCTGGTCGAGGCGTGGGGTCTGAAGGCGGACCTCCTGTCCGGCCACTCGATTGGTGAGCTGGCCGCCGCGCATGTGGCGGGTGTGTTGTCGCTGGCGGACGCGGCGAAGCTGGTGGCGGCTCGTGGTCGCCTGATGCAGGAGCTTCCGGTCGGTGGCGCGATGATCGCGGTGCAGGCGTCGGAGGACGAGGTGGCGCCGCTGCTCACCGAGCGCGTCTCGATCGCCGCGCTCAACGGGCCGGCGTCGGTGGTCATCGCGGGTGATGAGGACGCGGCTGTCGCGATCGCGGCGTCGTTCGAGGCGCAGGGTCGGAAGATCAAGCGGCTGACGGTCAGCCATGCTTTCCACTCGCCCCGCATGGACGGGATGCTGGACGCGTTCCGCGAGGTGGCTGAAGGGCTGTCGTACGAGGCTCCGAAGATCCCGATCGTGTCGAATCTGACCGGTGGCGTGGTGGCCGCCGAGGAGATCACGACGGCCGACTTCTGGGTGCGCCATGTGCGCGAAGCCGTCCGTTTCCTCGACGGTGTCCGCACCCTCGAAGCCCAGGGCGTCTCCACGTTCGTCGAGCTGGGCCCGGACGGTGTGCTCACCGCCATGGCCCAGCAGTGTGTGACCCGCGAGGACGCCGTGTTCGCCGCCGCGCTGCGCAAGGACCGTCCCGAGGCCAAGACGCTGACCACCGCCGTCGCCCGGGCACATGTCCGCGGTGTGGCGGTCGACTGGGACGCCGTCTTCGCCGGTACCGGCGCGGCTCGGGTCGAGCTGCCCACGTACGCCTTCCAGTACGCGCGCTACTGGCCCGAGCCCCCGGCCACTGCCCCTGGCGGTACGGCCGGGCTGGGGCTGGCGACCGTCGACCATCCGCTGGTCGGGGCCGCCGTGCCGCTGGCCGGTGGCGAGGGGCTGCTGCTCACGGGCCGACTGGGGCTCGACACGCATCCGTGGCTGCTCGATCACGTCGTGATGGGTTCGGTGCTGCTGCCGGGTACGGCTTTTGTGGAGCTGGCGGTTCGTGCGGGTGATCAGGT
>NZ_JBIADZ010000039.1:0-70260 GCF_042868035.1 Streptomyces sp. NPDC007875
ACGCTGTTAAGTTCTCAAGGAACGGACGCTTCCTTTGAAACCGTTTCACCGGTTTCTCCGGGCGCTTCCCTTCGGTGTTTCCAACCTTACCAGATTCTTTTTCGGTCCGTTTCCGGTCCGAATTCTGATTCCGGTGGCCGCTGGAGGGCCTTCCCTTTCGGTGTCCTCGACTTTATCAGAATTTCTCTGAGTCGATTTCCACCCCCGCCGGTGGGCTCCTCCGGAGACCGTTGAGTCCTCCGGGTTCCCCTCTGGCGGAGCCGTAAACGTACTGGAGCGGGGCTCCTCGATGCAAATCGAGGAGCCCCGCCGGGTGTTCAGCGCCGGTGTGGTGCTGAGGAGGTGTCAGACCAAACGTCAGACCTCGACGACCACAGGAAGGATCATCGGGCGCCGGCGGTAGCTGTCGGAGACCCACTTACCGACCGCGCGACGCGCCAGCTGCTGGAGCTGATGCGCGTCCACGACCCCGTCGGAGGCCGACTTCACCAGGGCATCCTCGATCTTCGGGATGACCGCGGTGAAGGCCGAGTCCTCGATTCCAGAGCCCCTCGCGTGGATGTGCGGACCACCCACGACCTTGCCGGTCGAACTGTCGACGACCACGAAGATCGAGATGATGCCCTCCTCGCCGAGGATGCGGCGGTCCTTGAGCGAGGTTTCCGTGACATCGCCGACCGAGAGGCCGTCCACGTACACGTATCCCGCCTGTACCTTGCCGACGATCTTGGCGATGCCGTCGACAAGGTCGACCACGACACCGTCCTCGGCGATGACGCAACGGTTCTTCGGAACCCCGGTCAACGCACCCAGTTCGGCGTTGGCCCGTAGATGGCGCCATTCGCCGTGCACCGGCATCAGGTTCTTGGGCTTGCAGATGTTGTAGAAGTACAGCAGCTCGCCGGCCGAGGCGTGGCCGGAGACATGGACCTTGGCGTTGCCCTTGTGGACGACCGTGGCGCCCCATCGCGTCAGTCCGTTGATCACCCGGTAGACCGCGTTCTCGTTGCCGGGGATCAGCGACGACGCCAGGATCACCGTGTCGCCCTGGACGATCCGGATCTGGTGATCGCGGTTGGCCATCCGGGACAGCGCGGCCATCGGCTCGCCCTGGGAGCCCGTGCAGACGAGCACCACCTCGTCGTCCGGTAGGTCGTCGAGGGTCTTCACATCCACCACGAGACCGGCCGGCACCCGCAGATAGCCGAGGTCACGTGCGATGCCCATGTTGCGGACCATCGAGCGGCCGACGAAGGCGACCCTGCGTCCGTACTCATGCGCCGCGTCGAGGATTTGCTGGATGCGGTGCACATGGCTGGCGAAGCTGGCGACGATGATGCGCTTCTGCGCGTTGCCGAAGACCTGGCGCAGTACGCCGGAGATATCGCGCTCGGGCGGTACGAACCCGGGGACCTCGGCGTTGGTGGAGTCCACCAGGAGCAGATCGATGCCCTCCTCGCCGAGCTTGGCGAAGGCGGGCAGATCCGTGAGGCGGCCGTCCAGCGGGAGCTGGTCCATCTTGAAATCGCCGGTGTGCACGGCCATGCCGGCCGGGGTGCGGATGGCAACCGCGAGGGCGTCCGGGATGGAGTGGTTGACCGCGATGAACTCGCACTCGAAGGGGCCGATCCGCTCGCGGTGCCCCTCCTCGACCTCGAGGGTGTACGGGCGGATCCGGTGTTCCTGCAGCTTCGCCTCGATCAGGGCGAGGGTCAGCTTGGAGCCGATCAGCGGGATGTCGGGCTTCTCGCGCAGCAGGAAGGGGACACCGCCGATATGGTCCTCGTGCCCGTGGGTCAGGACGATGCCGTCGATGTCGTCGAGTCGGTCCCGGATGGATGTGAAGTCCGGCAGGATCAGGTCGACTCCGGGCTGCTCCTCCTCGGGGAAGAGCACCCCGCAGTCGACGATCAGCAGCCGGCCACCGTACTCGAAGACCGTCATGTTCCGGCCGATCTCACCGAGGCCGCCGAGCGGGGTGACACGCAGGCCGCCCTCGGGGAGCTTCGGCGGAGGGCCAAGCTCAGGATGCGGATGACTCAAAAGACTCTCCTCACCACGCGCGCCACATGCCCCCTGGGCACATGGCGCGCGTGACATTCGTGCACTTGCTGATGTGTCTGTATGCAGTTGTGAAGTATGAAGGTGCGACCAATCGCCTCTTTGCTTAGAGCTGTACCCCGCCCGCGGCGAGATCGCGCTTCAGCTGTTCCGTTTCCTCGGGGGTCAGCTCGACCAACGGCAGCCGCAGCGGCCCCGCGGGCTGGCCCTGAAGGGCGAGCGCGGCCTTGGTCGTGATCACTCCCTGAGTGCGGAACATGCCGGTGAAGACCGGCAGCAGCTTCTGGTGGATCTCCGTTGCCTTCGCGACGTCGCCCGCGAGATGGGCCTCCAGCATCGCCCGCAGCTCGGGGCTGACCACGTGGCCGACCACGGAGACGAAGCCGACCGCGCCGACCGACAGCAGCGGCAGGTTCAGCATGTCGTCGCCGGAGTACCAGGCGAGGCGCGAGCGGGCGATGGCCCAGCTGGCGCGTCCGAGGTCGCCCTTGGCGTCCTTGTTGGCGACGATGCGCGGGTGCTCGGCGAGCCGGACGATGGTCTCGGTGCCGATCGGGACACCGCTGCGGCCCGGGATGTCGTAGAGCATGACCGGCAGGCCGGTGGCGTCGGCGATGGCGGTGAAGTGCCGCAGGAGACCTTCCTGCGGAGGCTTGCTGTAGTACGGCGTGACCGCCAGCAGCCCGTGGGCACCGGCCTGCTCGGCCGCGCGGGCGAGCTCGACGCTGTGCCGGGTGTCATTGGTACCGGCTCCGGCCACGACGTGGGCGCGGTCCCCGACCGCCTCCACCACGGCGCGTACGAGCTGGGCTTTCTCCGCATCGCTGGTGGTCGGGGACTCACCGGTGGTGCCGTTGACGATCAGGCCGTCATTGCCGGCGTCCACCAGATGAACGGCGAGTCGCTGGGCGCCGTCGAGATCGAGCGCGCCGTCACTGGTGAATGGCGTGACCATGGCGGTCAGCACCCGCCCGAAAGGGGTCTGCGATGTGGATGTCGGTGCCATGGGGACCACGCTACTCGTAGCGCGCCCCACGGCGCTCGCTCGGGGCGGCGGACGGAGCGAAGAGATGGGACCCGGCACTGCCTGCTCGGGGGTTCAAGCAGTGCCGGGCCCGTTTGTTCAGCCTAGATGAACTTCTCGAAACGCCGCAATACGGACACTTCGCCCGGTGATCCGTCCGGGGCGGGCCCGGCCCGGGCTACGGGGCCACTCGGCCGTTGGCGTTGAAGGCCGCGTGGGTGAGCGGCATCAGCCGCGACCAGGCCGCCTCCATCTTCTCCCCCACCATCTCGATCTCCCGCTGCGGGAACGAGGGCACCGCGGCCTGCTCATGCTGGGTGCGCAGGCCGAGGAAGTGCATCAGCGAGCGGGCGTTGCAGGTCGCGTACATCGAGGAGAACAGGCCGACCGGGAGCACCGAACGGGCCACTTCGCGGGCCACTCCGGCGGCCAGCATCTCCTGGTACGCCTCGTACGCATGGCGGTACGCGTCCTCCATCACCCGGCCGGTCAGCTCGTGCTGCGCCGCGGTGCCCTCGACGAACTCGTACTTCCCGGGGCGGCCCTGCTGGACCAGCTTGCGCGCCTCCCCCGGCACGTAGAACACCGGCTCCAGGCGACGGTAGCGACCGGACTCCTCGTTGTACGACCAGCCCACGCGGTGCCGCATGAACTCGCGGAAGACGAAGATCGGGGCGCTGATGAAGAAGGTCATCGAGTTGTGCTCGAACGGGCTGCCGTGGCGGTCCCGCATCAGGAAGTTGATCAGCCCCTTGGAGCGCTCCGGGTCCTTGGTGATCTCCTCCAGGGACTGCTCGCCCGCGGTCGACACCCGCGCGGCCCACAGCACATCGGAGTCGGCAGCGCTGTGCTTGACCAGTTCGACGGCCACATCGCTGCGGAAACTGGCCTTCTCGGTCTCGGCGGGGATCTCGGTCACGCGCGGGTCCTTCCGTGGTGCATCGCTCGGGGCGGCGCCCAGCTTACGGGCCACCACCGACAGTCCCGCTCCGCCAAACTTTTTGACAGAAAGTGGACGGATCAGGGCACCCAATCGCTCATTCACACGTCCTACACATTGAAGTACCCACGTTCGAGGTTCCAAGGAGAGCCCGCAGATGTCCCGCCGGCGAGAGCCCGTGCCGTTCGCCTTCGTCGCCGAAGCCGACCGTTTCCGCAGCAATGTCACCCCACCTCCCCGCCCCCGCGCCACACCGTCCCAGATAGCCGGGCGGACTCTGATCGGTCTCACGATCATCGCGGGGTTCATCGGCTCGCTGATGTTCGGGATGCCCGCCCTCGACAGCCAGTCGCACCCCACCCAACAGATCCAGCGGCCCGAGGCGTCCGACGGACGCTGACCGGCGCTGGGATAGCCTCACCCAGCACAGGCCCATCCGGACATGTGTGTGAGTGAGGACCTTCCGTGCCCCTGCCCTTCCTGACCGCCGACCGCGCCCACGATGATGACGCGGCGGCCGGAGCGGACCCGCTCGGCTACGAAGACCGGGACCGCTGGCGCCGTCCTTACCGACCGGGGCCCTGGAGGGTCGGGGGCGCCGCTCTTGTGCTCCTGCTCGCCTCGTACGTCCTCTTCTCCGCCATGATCATCGCGATGGCGGGATCGCTGCCCGCGGCGGGCATCTGCGCCGCCGTCGGGGCACTGATGATCGTGACAGCCGTAAGGCTGGTGCGCATCGGCGTCGAGGTGAGCGCCCAGGGGCTGCGCCGGACCGGCCTTCTCCGCAGCACCACCGTGCGCTGGCAGGACATCGCCGCGATACGCACGGCCCAGCAGCCGGTCCGGTGGCTGGGCCTGCCACGGACCGTCCAGGGCCAGGCGGTGCTGCTCGAACCGGTGCGCGGCGGAGCGCCGGACACCGTGTTCACCACCCATGGCGCCGACTTCCTGGGCCATGCGGAGAGCTTCGAACGCGCCGCCGACGCGATCGAGGGCTGGGCCGCCGCCCACCGCTGAGCCATACCGCCGCGGGCGGCCCCGGGTCAGCCCCCGGCCGCCCGCACCGGCTTGCCGTCGTGCAGGGCGATGGCGCGCTGCATCGCCTTACGGGCGCGCGCGGTGTCCCGGGCGTCGTGGTACGCCACGGCGAGCCGGAACCAGGACCGCCAGTCGTCCGGCGACTGCTCCGTCTCGGCCCGGCGCTTGGCGAAGACGGCGTCCGCCGAGTCCCGGTCGATCCGCCCGCCGGGCGTCCGTACCAGCTCGTCGACCGGGAGACCGCCCTCCGCCTCCAGCTCCCGGGCGAGCTGGTCCGCGCTCCGCGCGAACTGCGTGGTCTGCCACAGGAACCAGACGCCGATGAGGGGCATCACCAGCACCGCCAGGCCGAAGACGATCGTGACCGGGGTGCCCTCCCGGATCAGCAGCACCCCGCGGTCGCCGACCAGCACGAAGTAGACGACCAGGACGGCCGCGAGAACGAAATATGTGATCTTTGCGCGCACCGCTGTGCCCTCAGTCCAGATCGAGGAAGTGTTCCAGGCCGAAGGTCAGGCCGGGGGTGGTCACCACGCGGCGGACGCCGAGCAGGATGCCGGGCATGAAGCTGCTGTGGTGGGTGGAGTCATGGCGGATGGTGAGGGTCTCTCCCTCGCCGCCCAGCAGGACCTCCTGGTGGGCGAGGAGCCCGCGCAGCCGCACCGAGTGCACCGGCACCCCGTCCACGTCGGCACCCCGCGCGCCGTCGAGCGCCGTGGTGGTGGCGTCCGGCTGCGGGGCGCAGCCGGCCTCCCGCCGGGCCTCGGCGATCAGCTGGGCGGTGCGCGCGGCCGTGCCGGAGGGAGCGTCCACCTTGTTGGGGTGGTGCAGCTCGATGACCTCGACCGATTCGAAGAACCGGGCGGCCTGGCGGGCGAACCGCATGGTCAGCACGGCACCGATGGAGAAGTTCGGCGCGATGAGCACGCCGGTGGTCGGCGAGGCGTCGAGCCAGCCGCCCAGCCGCGCCAGGCGCTCGTCCGTCCAGCCGGTGGTGCCGACGACGCCGTGGATGCCGTGGCGGACGCAGAACTCGAGGTTGTCCATCACCGAGGCCGGTTCGGTCAGCTCGACCGCCACCTCGGCGCCCGCCTCGACCAGGGTCTCGAGCCCGTCGCCCCGCCCGAGCGCGGCGACCAGCTCCAGGTCCTCGGCGGCCTCCACGGCTCGTACGGCCTCGGAGCCGATCCGGCCCTTGGCGCCGACGACGGCCACACGCAGCTTGCTCATCGATCCTGTTTCCTTCGATCCGGGACGCTTCGGCACGGGCTAGGCGACGGCCTCGTCCAGACGGGCCGCCTGCTTGTCCTTCAGCGGGCCGATGACGGACAGCGAAGGACGCTGCCCCAGTACATCGCGCGCCACCTCGCGCACCTCGTCCGGGGTGACCGCCGCGATCCGCTCGAGCATGTCGTCCACCGACATCTGCTCGCCCCAGCACAGCTCGCTCTTGCCGATCCGGTTCATCAGCGCGCCGGTGTCCTCCAGGCCCAGCACGGTGGAGCCGGCGAGCTGGCCGACGGCGCGCCGCAGCTCCTCGTCGCTCAGGCCGTTCTCCGCGACCTGGGTGAGCTCGTCGCGGCAGATCTTGAGGACGTCGTGCACCTGGTTCGGACGGCAGCCGGCGTAGACGCCGAAGAGTCCGCAGTCGGCGAAGCTGGAGGTGTAGGAGTAGACGCTGTAGGCGAGCCCGCGCTTCTCCCGGACCTCCTGGAAGAGCCGGGAGCTCATACCGCCGCCGAGCGCGGTGTTGAGCACCCCGAGCGCCCAGCGGCGGTCGTCGGTGCGCGGGATGCCGGGCATGCCGAGGACGACATGGGCCTGCTCGGTCTTGCGGTTCAGCAGCCCGACCTTGCCGGCCGTACGGATCGCACGGGTGCCGGAGCGCGGGGCGACCGGGACCGCGTCGGTGCGGGACAGGGCGCCCGCGCCGTCGAACGCCGCGTGCACCTGGCGCACCACGTCGTCGTGGTCCACATTGCCCGCGGCGGCGACGACCAGATGCGTCGGGTCGTAGTGCTTCCGGTAGAAGCGCGCGATCTGGTCGCGGCCCAGCGCGTTGACGGTGTCGACGGTGCCCAGGACCGGGCGGCCGAGCGGGGTGTCGCCGAGCATGGTGTGGGCGAACAGGTCGTGCACACAGTCGCCCGGGTCGTCCTCGGTCATCGCGATCTCTTCGAGGACGACACCGCGCTCCGCGTCCACGTCCGCCGCGCCGATCACCGAGCCGGTCAGCATGTCGCAGACGACGTCGATGGCCAGCGGCAGATCGGTGTCGAGCACCCGCGCGTAGTAGCAGGTGTACTCCTTGGCGGTGAACGCGTTCATCTCGCCGCCGACCTCGTCGATGGCGGCGGAGATGTCCAGCGCGCTGCGCCGCCGGGTGCCCTTGAAGAGCAGATGCTCCAGATAGTGGGTGGCGCCGCCGAGCGTCGGGGTCTCGTCGCGCGAGCCGACGTGCGCCCAGATGCCGAAGGTCGCCGAGCGCACGGACGGGAGGGTCTCGGTGACGACGCGCAAGCCCCCGGGGAGGGTCGTCCTGCGGACCGTGCCGATGCCGTTCTCGCCCTCGAGAAGCGTTTGGGTACGGGCGACGGCCCGCGCCTCCGAGGAGGTGCGGGCCGTCGTCTCGTCGTCGCGGGACGTCACTTGGCGGCTTCGTCCTTCGTCTGGGGCTGCGCTTCGGCGCCGGCCTCGTCCGCATTCGCGTCCGAGCCCTCTTCGTCCTCGAGGACCGGGATGAGGGAGAGCTTGCCGCGCTGGTCGATCTCGGCGATCTCGACCTGGACCTTGGCGCCGACCTTCAGCACGTCCTCGACGTTCTCCACGCGCTTGCCACCGGCCAGCTTGCGGATCTGCGAGATGTGCAGCAGGCCGTCCTTGCCCGGGAGCAGGGAGACGAACGCACCGAAGGTGGTGGTCTTCACGACCGTGCCCAGGTAGCGCTCGCCGACCTCCGGCATGGTCGGGTTGGCGATGCCGTTGATGGTCGCGCGGGCGGCCTCGGCGGCCGGGCCGTCGGCGGCACCGATGTAGATGGTGCCGTCGTCCTCGATGGTGATGTCGGCGCCGGTGTCCTCCTGGATCTGGTTGATCATCTTGCCCTTGGGGCCGATGACCTCACCGATCTTGTCGACCGGGATCTTGACGGTGATGATCCGCGGCGCGTTGGGGGACATCTCGTCCGGGACGTCGATGGCCTCGTTCATCACATCGAGGATGTGCAGCCGGGCGTCGCGGGCCTGCTTGAGGGCCGCGGCCAGCACGGACGCCGGGATGCCGTCCAGCTTGGTGTCCAGCTGCAGCGCGGTGACGAACTGCTTGGTGCCGGCGACCTTGAAGTCCATGTCGCCGAACGCGTCCTCCGCACCGAGGATGTCAGTGAGGGTGACGTAGTGGGTCTCGCCGTCGATCTCCTGGGAGATCAGGCCCATGGCGATGCCCGCGACCGGGGCCTTCAGCGGCACACCGGCGTTGAGCAGCGACATCGTCGAGGCGCAGACCGACCCCATGGAGGTCGAGCCGTTGGAGCCGAGCGCCTCGGAGACCTGGCGGATGGCGTACGGGAACTCCTCGCGCGTCGGCAGCACCGGCAGCAGCGCGCGCTCGGCCAGGGCGCCGTGGCCGATCTCGCGGCGCTTGGGCGAGCCGACGCGGCCGGTCTCACCGGTGGAGTACGGCGGGAAGTTGTAGTTGTGCATGTAGCGCTTGCGCGTCTCGGGCGCGAGCGTGTCCAGCTGCTGCTCCATGCGGAGCATGTTCAGCGTGGTGACGCCCAGGATCTGGGTCTCGCCGCGCTCGAACAGCGCCGAGCCGTGGACCCGCGGGATCGCCTCGACCTCGGCGGCGAGCGTACGGATGTCCGTGACACCGCGGCCGTCGATGCGCTTCTTCTCCTTGATGACGCGCTCGCGCACCAGGGTCTTGGTCAGCGCGCGGTACGCGGCGGAGATCTCCTTCTCGCGCCCCTCGAACTGCGGCAGCAGCTTCTCGGCGGCCAGACCCTTGACCCGGTCCAGCTCGGTCTCGCGCTCCTGCTTGCCCGCGATGGTCAGCGCCTGGGCCAGCTCGTCGCGGACGGCGGTGGTCAGCGCCTCCAGGATGTCGTCCTGGAAGTCGAGGAAGATCGGGAACTCGGCGGTCGGCTTGGCGGCCTTGGCGGCGAGGTCCGCCTGCGCCTTGCACAGGACCTTGATGAAGGGCTTCGACGCCTCCAGGCCGGCGGCGACGATCTCCTCGGTGGGAGCCTCGGCGCCGTCCTTGACCAGCTGGATGGTCTTGTCGGTGGCCTCGGCCTCGACCATCATGATCGCGACATCGCCGTCTTCCAGCACCCGGCCGGCGACGACCATGTCGAAGACGGCCTCCTCCAGCTCGGAGTGGGTCGGGAAGGCCACCCACTGGCCCTTGATCAGGGCGACGCGGGTACCGCCGATGGGACCGGAGAAGGGCAGCCCGGCCAGCTGCGTGGAGCAGGAGGCGGCGTTGATCGCGACCACGTCGTAGAGGTGGTCGGGGTTGAGCGCCATGACCGTCTCGACGACCTGGATCTCGTTGCGCAGGCCCTTCTTGAAGGACGGGCGCAGCGGGCGGTCGATCAGACGGCAGGTGAGGATCGCGTCCTCGGAGGGGCGGCCCTCACGGCGGAAGAACGAGCCGGGGATGCGCCCCGCCGCGTACATCCGCTCCTCGACGTCGACCGTGAGCGGGAAGAAGTCGAGCTGGTCCTTGGGGTTCTTGGAAACGGTGGTGGCCGACAGCACCATGGTGTCGTCGTCCAGGTAGGCCACGGCCGAACCGGCGGCCTGACGGGCCAGGCGGCCCGTCTCGAAACGGATGGTGCGGGTGCCGAAGGTGCCGTTGTCGATGACTGCTTCGGCGTAGTGGGTCTCGTTCTCCACCAGGGAAATCTCCTCTTCTGCGTCCCTCGTCCGTGTGACGGTGGACGGTGGTGGAGCAGCGCCCCTGGCCTTGCGGGCCGGCGGCCGGGCCGGTCTTCGATCGAAGCCACCGGAATTGCCAGTTCCGGGAGCCACTACCGAGGACCGGCTCCTGTGGCGCCGGTGCGGCGGGAATGAGGCGCTCCTCCTCGTTCGTTATGACGTTGTTGGGACCAGACTACAAAGCTTCGGCCGTCATCACGACGGCTGTACTCTCCGGCCCCTACGGTACGTAGCGAGCACGCTACGCACCGGTGCGTAGGCCGTACGGGTCACCTTTGGCTGAAACCGTACGGCGCCGTGTATGGCAAAGGGAGCGGCCCCCATAGCGGGAACCGCTCCCTCCTTGGCGTCTTACTTGGCGCCCGCCGCACCCCGGCGGATGCCCAGGCGCTCGACCAGCGCACGGAAGCGCGTGATGTCCTTCTTCGCCAGGTACTGCAGCAGCCGGCGGCGCTGGCCGACCAGGAGCAGCAGACCACGGCGGGAGTGGTGGTCGTGCTTGTGGGTCTTGAGGTGCTCGGTCAGGTCGGAGATGCGGCGCGTGAGCAGCGCGACCTGGACCTCGGGGGAGCCGGTGTCGCCCTCCTTGGTGGCGAACTCGGTCATGATCTGCTTCTTGGTAGCGGCGTCGAGCGACACTCGGTACTCCTTGCTTCGTATCAGCCGCCGAGTGCCCCTGGTCGTTGTCTCAGGGGATCTTCCGTGACTCGGGAGGCGGGGTCCGCTGGGCGCTGTCTCCCGAGACTCGGGGCCTCCGGGGACGCGTACGCAAACGGCCAGCACACAGAGTACCAGCGTCTTGGCGGGGGGTGGGCGGGGGCTGGTGGGGTGGCCCGGGAGCGGGGGTGGTGAGGCTAGAAGACGGGCATGGCGGTCAGGGTGCCGTTGTGCAGCATGAAGACGCGGTTGCCGCCCGCGGACAGCGCCCAGCGGCCCTCGGTGCCCTGGGTGTACGGCCAGGCGAGCCTTCCGCCGCGGGTGTCCACCGCCGCGACGCCGCGTGAACCGGCCTCCCCGGCGCCCGCCCAGACGCTGTTCCCCGCGATCACCGGCGCGTCCTGCGAACTGTCCTCGGAGGCGAACGTGAGCGTCCAGGCGTCCGTTCCGTCGTCTGTACGGCGGGCTGAGAGATCGGTGGCGTCCACGGCGTAGACGACGTCCTTCGCGACGACCGGTGCGCCCCAGCCGCGCCCGCCCCCGCTGGGCTGGGACCATTTCTTCTCGCCCGTGGACAGCGTGAGCGCGGTAAGGGAGCGGCCGCCCAGGTAGACGGTGCCGTCGGCGACGGCGGGGACAAGGGCCGTGGTTCCGTGCCGTGCGGGTCCCCAGAGGGTCTTTCCACGGGCGGTGTCGAGTGCCACGACCTGGCCGTCCTCACCGCAGACCACCAGATGGCCGTCGGCCACCGCGGCCACCGCCGGGCTCTTCTCGGAGGTCCGTACCGGCGAGGGCACCGTCCACAGGGACGTACGCGACGTCAGCGCCACGGCGCGCAATTCACCCCCACGGGTGGCTATATAGACGGCCTTGTCGTCCACCGCGAGCAGGGTCGCCGCCTCCGCTGCAGGCGCATTCCACCGCTCCTTGCCGTTCTGGGCGTTCAACGCGTGCAGTACGCCCCTGCTGCCGATCGTAAGGACGGTGTCATCGGATACGGCGAGGGGGCGCCCGGTCAGTCCGGCTGTCCGGGAGGTCCAGCGGGCCCGGCCGGTGCGGACGTCGTAGGCCCGCAGACGGCCGCCCTCGGCCGGGGCCACGACGAGGTCATGGACGGGAAGCGGGGCCGGCATCCGCGCATTGGCGACACCGATGGAGCCGAGGTCCACGGGTCCCCACAGAGGTGACGGGGCCGTCCCCTCGTTGTAGTGGGCCAGTGGCTCGGCCTCCCAGGGCCGCCCGCCGGCCTTTGCCTCGTCGCCGCGCAGCAGCCACCACGCGACGCCTCCGCCACCCGCCGCGAGCAGGGTGCCGCCCGCGGCGAGCGTGCCGATGAGCCGCCGCCGGGAGGGGCCCGTCCGGTCGCCGGGCAGCGCGGCCATGCGCCGGGCATCCGCCTCGCGCCGTGCGATGTCCTGCGCGAGCGGTCCGTTCTTCCAGGCCCGGTCCGCACCCCGGGGCGGCGCCAGCGCCTGGCCGATCCAGTCGAGGACGGGGCGGCCCCTGGGGTCCTTGGACAGGCAGGGCTCGACCAGAGGCCTCAGCCCACCGGGCACCGAGCCCAGTTCCGGCTCACCGTGCACCACCTGGTACTGCACGGCGGCCACATGGCCGCCTTCGTAGACCGGCCGTCCACCCGCCGCGTAGGCGAGGACCACTCCGAGGGAGAACACATCACCCGCGGGGCCGGTCCGCTGCCCCAGGACCTGCTCGGGCGCGGCGTAGCCAGGGGTGGCGACGGTCTGTCCCGTGGTGGTCAGGGTCAGCCCGTGCTCGGGCCGGGCGATCCCGAAGTCGATGATCCTCGGGCCGCGCGAGGTCAGCACGATGTTGGACGGTTTGAGGTCGCGGTGGACCAGCCCGGCACCGTGGATGTCGTGGAGCGTGCGGACGAGCGCGGCACCCAACGCCCTTACGACGGGCTCCTCCAGGGCGCCGTAGCGCTCGACGGCCTGGTCGAGCGTGGGCCCGGCGAGGAACTCCGTGGCGATCCACGGCCGTCCGCCCTCGGTCTGCGCCGCGAGCACCCGCGCCACACCGTCGCTCCGCACGGCCTGGGCGGCGTGCGCCTCGCGCACGAAACGCCGAGCCATCCCCGGGTCATGGGACAGTTCGGGCCGCAGCACCTTGACCGCCACGGTCCGGCCCTCGGAATCCCGCCCGAGATAGACCTGACCCATGCCGCCCGCGCCGAGCACGCCGGTGAGGCGGTACGGGCCGAGGCGCAGCGGATCGCCGGTGCCGAGAGGGTTCATGGGCAAAGGCTCCTAGAGGGTGGGGCAGCGCGATGGGACGGGTCCGGGGTCCGGGTCATTCCAGGGGGATGGCGCACACGGTGGAGCCGCCCGCGATGATCAGCCGGCCGGCACCCCGATGGACGGTCATGGTGGGGTTGAGCGAGGCCATGGCGGTGCCGGGGCCCTGGAACGTCCAGGCCGCCTTGTGGCCGCGGAGGTCGATCGCCGCCGCCCATTGATCGGTTCCGATGTCGGGGAAGGCGTAGAGGTACTTCTTGCCGAGGGCGGGCGGATACTGGAAGTTGAGCGCGGGGCCCGTGCCCTTCTTCTGCTCCCACCGCAGCTTTCCGCTCTTGGCGTCCACGGCGACCAGGCCGGTGCCCGTCTCGAGGCTGTGGACCACGCCGTCCTTGAGCAGGGGCGGTCCATAACGCGGGGAGTCCGGCTCGTTCTTGTCACCGGCCTTCCGTCCCTCGCCGAACCGCCAGGCGACCTCACCGTCGGAGAGCCGTACGGCGAGGAGGTCCTTCCCGCCGACGAAGAGGAGCCCGCCCGAGACGGTGTGGCGCTGCGTCCCCGGAAGGATGCGGTAGTTCTCCTTGGCCAGCATCTTCGACCACCGGCGCCTGCCGTCAGCGGCGCCGACCAAGGTGACCCGCTCACGGAAGGAGAGCACGAGGGAGGAGCCCGCGGGGGTCGCGAGGGGGTCCTGGAACTCGGGGGTGTCGCTGGCCCGCCGCCACCGCTCCTCCCCCGTCCGCGCGTCGACGGCCACACGAACGAGACCCTTACGGCTCGTCCCTTCCAGGAAGACCACGTCCGAGGTGGCGGCGAGCAGCCGTACGTCGTCGACCTCCAGGTCCTTGACCGTGGCGAGCGGGGTCCGGAAGTTACCCGTTCCAGGATCCACAGGGGCGATCCGGACATGATCGGCGCTGGAGTCACAGGCGAGTAGCCGCCGGCCGTCGGAGACCGCGTGCTGCGCCTTCGTCACCAGGTCGTTGGCGCCGCGCCTGGCTCCGGTTTCGGCGTCGATCCAATACAGCCCGGTGTCGGCGATGACCGCGGTGTGGTCCCCGGCGAGGAGGACCGCGCATTCGGCCATGGCGGTGCTGGAAGGCGGGGTGAACTTCCAGGACATACGTGGCGGGGTCCCGGGCGGACGTGTGGTGGGCGCGGGCGTCGGGGCCGCAGTGCCGCCCGCGCCGCCGTCAGGACCGAGCCAGGCCCAAGTGGCGGCAGCCGCGACGGCCGCTACGGCTCCGCCTCCTCCGATCGTGACGACCTTACGGCGGGAGACGGCCGACCTGGGCGGCCGGTCCGCGCCGACCCTGTCCTCCTCCACGGGCGCGGGCATCCTGGACGGCTGGATCTCCCATACGGCCGTCCCGAGCCGGGCGATCTCCGCCAGGACTGGGTCCGGCAGATGATCGGCGAAGTGACCGCCTCCGGCGTGCAGCAGCGGCCCGAGTTCGGCCGTACCGGGCCGCTGCCGGGGGTCCTTGACGAAGCACGGCTCCAGTACGGCGCGCAATCCCCCCGGCAGGCCGGACAGGTCGGGGTCGGTGTACCGCACCCGGTAGAGCAGATCGGCGGGCTGTCCGCTGCCGAACGGCGGGCGGCCGGTGGCCGCGAAGACGAGCA
Source organism: Streptomyces sp. NPDC007875 (assembly GCF_042868035.1). Taxonomy (NCBI): domain Bacteria; kingdom Bacillati; phylum Actinomycetota; class Actinomycetes; order Kitasatosporales; family Streptomycetaceae; genus Streptomyces; species Streptomyces sp. NPDC007875. Next base: position 14,545 of record NZ_JBIADZ010000039.1, read on the forward strand.
CTCCGGCGAGGGCGAACACATCGCCCGCGGCCGCATGTTCGCCACCGGCCACCTGTTCGGGCGACATATAGGCGGGCGTTCCGGCCGCCGCGCCCGTGCGGGTCAGCCGGTCGTCGCCCGCCGCGCGGGCGATGCCGAAGTCGATGACCTTGGGGCCGAGGGCCGTCAGCAGGATGTTGGAGGGCTTGAGGTCGCGGTGGACCACCTCGGACCGGTGCAGTTGGGCGAGCGCGTCGCACAGGGCGGCTCCCAGGGCCCGTACGGCCTGTTCGGGCAGGGCCCCACAGAGTGCGACCGCGTCGTCCAGCGGCGGGCCGAGGACGTATTCGGTGGCGAGCCAGGGCGTCGGGGCGAGCGTGTCCGCGTCGATGACCTGCGCTCCGTGCCGTCCACCGATGACCCGCGCGGCGTCGGTCTCCAGCCGGAAGCGGGTGCGGAATTCCGTCTCCGCGGCGAACCGCGCGTGCATGGTTTTCAGCGCGACCGTACGACCGCCGGATGAGCGGCCGAGGTACACCGTGCCCATGCCGCCGCTGCCGAGCCGGGCGACGAGGGTGTACGGACCGAGGCGCTGGGGGTCGTCATGGCTGAGGGGATGGGCCATCGGTATCAGTCCACCGGCAGTGCGTAGAAGGCTTGGTCATTCCTGATGAGGGCTACACCGGGCGCGCTGAGGACGGACCCGCCGAGGGCCCCGGCCGACGCTCCCTCGGCCGCGGGGGCGAAGCGCCAGCGCAGTGAACCATCCGCCGCGTCCAGCGCCTCCACCTCCGAGGCATTGATCTGGAACACGGTCCGGCCGGAGTGGCTCAGCGCTGTTTCGCTCTCCGACATGGGGGAGGCCGCGTCGACGGCCGCCCGGCGGCGCCAGAGAAGCTTGCCGTGGGCCACGTCGATGGCGTAGGTGACGGCGTTGCCGTCGGTCGCGTAGAGCGTCCGGCCGTGCAGCGCACCATCGGTGTACACGAGTTCGTTGAAACTGAAGTGCCATCGCTTTCTGCCGCTGGATATCTCATGGGCGGAAACGACGTCCGAGGCGAAGGTGACAAGGAGATCCCCGGAGACGATCTCCGTCGGATCATCCGCGACGGTAAGGACGCCTTTGTAGGTCCGCGTCCACAGCTTGGCCCCGTCGCGCCGGCCAAGAGCCAGATAGGTCCATGGGCTGTCGGGGGCCGACTCGCTGCGGTTCGACAGCAGGAGGGATTCCTCGCGGAGCACCGCGGAGTGCTCCTCGGAGCCGCCGAAACCGCCGGGGACCGTGGTGCGCCACCGCTCCCTGCGGGTCTTGAGGTCATAGGCGACGACGGTGGCGGTCTCCTCCTGGTCCTGGGCCAGGAACCAGAGGGTCTTCCCGTCGGCCGCCAGCGGATAGCGGAACCGCGGGCGCTTCTCGCCGTCGTAGGCCCGTTCCACCCACTTGACCTGCCCGGTGCGCGCCGACAGGGCGATGAACTCCTTGAGTCCCGGCTTCAGCACAAGGTCACCGCCGAGCGAGCTGAGGTCGCCGACACCCCACACGTTGTCACGGGTCCACATCTTCTGTCCGTCGCGGACCCTCACCGCCGTCACCTCGCCCGCACCCGGTACGAGCAGGTGGCTGTTTCCCCAGAGCAGTGGCGTGCCGTCGATCTCGGTCTCGATGCGGCGGCGCCACAGCGCAGCGGGGGCGACCCCGCGCAGGGCGAGGGGCTCGGGCGGAGCGGGCGAATCGCCGGTCACAGCCCGCCACAGGGCCGTTCCGCCGATCCCCAGGGCCAGTCCGGCGGCGCCGGTGAGGGCGGTGATGGCCACGGAGCGCCGGGACGGCGCCCGGCCCGCGGAAGGAGAGTGGCCGACGGGTTGCGGGAGGTCCGGCGGCGGGGTGTCGGCGGGGTGGTGCGCGGCCTGCTCGGCGAGGGCCGCCTCGACGGCCTGGGGCACGCGGCCCGGTGAGACGGACGCCGCGGACGAGTAAAACTCCCGGGCGAGGGAGGCGGGTTGGGGGCGGTGTGCCGGGTCCCAGGAGAGACAGGCGGCGATGGGCTCGCGCAGCCCCGGCGGCAGGGCCGCGGGCCCGGCGTCCTTACGGCCGGTCGCGGCATATGCCAGCACGGCGCCCAGTGCGTAGACGTCACCGTAAGGGCGCGGCGGCTCACCAGCCTGCTGCTCGGGCGGCAGCCCGGCGGGGCTGTCGTGGGCCACTGCGGCGCGGCCGGTGTACGAGGTGGCGGGACGGCCGCCATGGGATGTGGCGGGGCGATTGCCGGTGGCGGCCCGGAGGAGCCCGTACCCGGTCAGCCGGGGGCCGTCCGGCGTCAGGAGCACCGCCTGTGGCGATATCCCGGCGTGGACGAGGCCGTTGGCGTGCGCGGCCGCGAGGGTTTCGGCGAGAGCCGCACCCAGCGCGCGCACGGTGTCCTCGGGGAGCGGCCCGCCGTGCGCGGCCAGGGCCGCGGGCAGCGTCAGGGCGGGGAAGCAGCCGTGGGCGACCCAGGGAAGCTCCACATCGGGTGGAGCGACGTCCACGACCTGTGCCACCCAGCGGCCCTGCAGCCGACGGGAGTTCTCGGCCTCGGCCCGGAACCGCACCCGGTATCCGCGGTCGTCGGCCGACGCCGGATACGGCAGGGTCAGGACGACGGTACGGCCCGTTCGCACGTCCCGGGCGAGGCAGCGGCGGGCGTCATCGGCGTGCCCGGGCACATCCAGGGGGGCGAGGACGCGATACGGGCCGATCCGCTGCCCCCCGTCGTGGTCGGTGCGCTGTGGAGGCTCGTGATCGGTCCGTCCGGTCCGGCGGCCCAGAATCGGCGGTTCCATGCGTCCTTCCTAATCGAGCGGCAGCGCGTAGACGCTTCCGCTCCCGGCGACGACGACCCTGTCATCCGTCAACGCGACCTTCCGGCGGGGCGATTGAGCGCGCGGGCTCGGATCCGCACCGGCATCGGTGAAGCGCCACAGCAAGGAGCCGTCCTCGGCGTCGAACGCGTCCACCTCGGCGTCACCGGCCACCAGCACCCTGCGCCCTGCCGGGCTGACCAGCGTGTCGGGCGTGCGCGGCGCCGCAAGCACCTTCATCACGAAGCCATAGGCCCGCTGCCACTGGATCTCGCCGGACGCCGCCTCGATCGCGTGGAGGGCGAAACCACCGTCGGCGACATAGGCGGTCTTCCCATGGACGAGCGGAAGCCCGAAATCGGCGGGCCGACCCTCGGGTCCCTTCCCCTTGGAACTGACGGACCACAGGGCGGCCTTGTCCCGGGCCGCGTCGAAGCCCCGCAAAGTGGTTCCGAGGGCCGCGATGAGCGTGCGACGGGCGTCGGTGGTGACAAGCCCCTTCGCGGTCATGCCCGGATAAACCCGCTGCCACAGCTCCTTCCCGTGGTCCCGACTGAGCGCGACGGCCCTCTTGGCAGCCGTTCCGTCCTGGTCACCACCTGCCATCAGCACCAGCGCGTCCTTCAGCAGATGTCCCTCGTTCAAACCCGCCGCCACGGGACCGCGCCACAACTCCGCGCGCTCACGGACGTCATAGGCGACCACGACGCGGTCACCGTTCGCGCCTCCGCCCTCGTCCCTTACCGTCGCCGTGAACCAGACCGTGCTCCCGGCCACCGCGAGCAGCCCCGTGAACGAACTCCGCGCACCCTGCCGGAAGTCACTCGAGCGCCAGCGGACCCGACCGGTCCGCGGCTCCAGCGCCACCAGCCCGTCCCCCGGGACGACCAGCGCGTCCCCATCGGCCACCCAGGGCTGCCCCGCCGGGCGCAGTCCGTCCCGCGTCCACAGCCGCTTACCCGTACGGAGATCGATCCCCACGACCGCCCGCTTCCCCGTGAGGACGGCGACCGCGTCACGCCAGACGAGCGGGGCGTATCTCGAAGCCACCCCTTTGACGTCGTAGCGCCACAAGGGAGTGGGCGGCGCGCCCGGCAGCCGACGGTGAGGGCGGTCGGCGGCGAGGCGCTGGGCCGGAGTGAGCGGTGCGGGCGCATCCGGGGCCGTCGCCAGCCACGTGGCGCCACCGCCGACGGCGAGCCCGGCCGTACCACCGGCGACACCCAGCAGGAGCCGGCGCCGGGAAGGGCTGAGGGACGGGGCGAAGGTCTTCCCGGACGAGGCGGTCCTGGCCGGCGTCCCGGTCTCATGCACCGGCCCGGGCCCGGTCACAACCGAAGGCGCGGCGCCGCGCTCCGGCCATGCCCGGTCCATGGCGGTACCCGGCCCCACTGGCACGTCCGCCGTCGCCGGGGACGGCGCCTCCACCGACTCGATCTCCGCCGCCAGCACCGCCGAGGACAGCTCGGACAGCGCGGCGATCACCCGCCCCGGCAGCCATCCCGGCCCCAGCGCCCCCACGGCCCGGCTGAGGCCACCGGAGCCGTCCAGTGCGGTCGATCCCGGGCCCGCTCCCCACGCCGCGCCACCGTTCGAACCCGCGGATCCCGCGTCGACAACCGTGGGCGGGGCACCAGCGGGCGCCCTCACCGTGCTTGAGGGAAGGGGGACGCTTACGCCGCGCATCAGCTCGTCCAGCAGGGCTCGCGCCGTTGGCCGGTCGGCCGGATCCTGAGCCAGACACCGGACCAGAGCGCCCCGCGACTCCTCCGGCAGATCCTCGACGTCCGGCCGCCGTCGCCCGGTCGCCGCGTACGCCAGCACCGCGCCCAGGGCGAAGATGTCACCCAGCGGCCGCGGCCGCCCGCCCGCGGCCTGTTCCGGGGGCACCGCGTCGTCCTCCAGCCCCGGGAGCCCCACCCGCGCCTCACCGTCCGGAGCGGCGGCCCGCACCGCGCCGTAGCCCACCAGTCGCGGGCCGTCTCCCGCCAGGAAGACCGTGCCCGGTGCGACGCCCGCGTGGGCAAAGCCCGCGGCGTGCACCTCAGCGAGCGTCTCGGCCAGCGCCGCTCCCAACGCCCTTACGGTGCGCACAGGAAGCGGGCCTCCGTTTGCCTCCAGCACCGCGGGCAGCGACAGCATCGGCAGAAACGGCGTGGCGCTCCACGGCTGCCCCGTACCCCCGCCTGAGACCTCGACAACGGGAGCCAGCCACAGCGGAGGCCGCCCGCCGCCCAGAAGCCTCGCGTTCTCCGCCTCCGCCCGGAAGCGCTCCCGGTACGCGACGTCGTCCACGAGCTCTTGCGACGGTGCGGTGACGACGACCGTACGGTCCCCCGCCACACTGCGTGCGATGAAGTGGCTCTCCATAGCGGGACCTTCACCCGCGTCCGGCCCCAGCCGCGCGATGACGTGATACGGGCCGAGCCGCCGCGGATCGTCCTGACTCAGCGGCTCCACAGACGCCCCCTGTGACCGCGGGGACGATCCAGGCGGCCGGGACGGCGTACCGCCTCGGCCATGGCTCCGCTTCTCTGCGTGCTGTAGTCCGCACTCATGCGGAAGGCCCCCCGCCTTCGATCCATCCCGTCGCCCCGCCCGCGTTACGCCCCTGGCGACACCCTACCGGGGCCCTTGTCACCATGTTCGATTGCCGCGTCACGCGCTGTGGACAACACTGTGGGACGTGGCGGGAGTCCGGGCGCAGTGGCCCGCCCTCGCCTTCCGTCCAAAGGCCGTGCGGGATGTTATCCGCGGTATCCGAAGGGGTTCTCCACCAGTGGCCGACGCCAAAGAGAAGGAAGAGCTGTACGCCCTCGACATTTCCGGTGTCGAGTGGCTCAGCGCACCTGGCAGCACCTCCGAAGACCGGGTGGAGATCGCCTATCTGCCGAAGGGGGCAGTGGCCATGCGGAATTCCGCTGACCCCGAGACCGTGCTCCGCTACACGGAGGCCGAGTGGCGTGCCTTTGTGCTGGGCGCACGGGACGGTGAATTCGACTTGAGCTGAGGAGCATGAGGGGCCGACGAGCGTGAACGAGAGGGTGGCCGCCGATCTCGGTGGCCCCCTCTCCGGCAGTGGTCGGCGCTCGGCTCACCTCAGGAGCCGAAGGCCATGATGAGCTTCTCGCTGGTGCCCTCAGTCCCCGTTATGCGATTCGAGGCGATGTAGAAAATGCCGTTCCGGTAGTCATGAGTGGCGGAGTAGAAGCCGTTCTCCGCCTCGCGGGTGGCCTGGGGCAACCTCAGCACGGTTTTCGGCTTGCCGCCGTCCGGGCCAATACTGACGACCAGACCGGCCTTGTCGTATGAGGGCTCCTCATAGGCGATCAGATTCTTGCCGTCCATGCTCAACGGAAGCAGCATCCGACCGGCCACCTTGGCCGCCCACTTCCTCTTCCCGCTGTCCAGGTCGAAGGCGTGGATCTCACTCGTCGAGCCCCCGGCGCTGTCCTGGGTCATCTCGGTCGGCAGATAGAAAGTGTCCCTGGAGGCGGCGACGCCCTGACAACTGCCCAAATTGGTGCCGAAGAGGTCCGTTCCGCACAGCGGCTGGTAGGACTGCTTCCCCACGGCCAGGGCCGACCGCTCCTTACCGCTGTCCGATACGGCCAGGATGCCGCCGGCCTTGCGGTCCTGGTCGCTCAGAGCGATCACAACAGGGCTGGTGGAGAAGATCTTGTCGACCTTATAGCCCTTACGGACGACATAGGTCCATGTGATCACGCCATTCGACGCCACCTTTTGCAGCTTGGCGGTGCCATTGGTACAGGAGTAGGCGCGCAGCAGCGCTTTCCCTCCCGCGTAACCGTCGACGGAACAACCCGGGCTCGGCTTTTCGAGGGAGACCTCCTTGCCGTCGCGGACTTTGATGACGGCCGAACCGCCGAACCAGGACAAGCCGACCAGGTCGCCGCTCTGCGCCATGCCCATGCTGGTGTAGCCGCCGCCGAAGGAGCCCGCCCCGGGAGCGTCGCGGTCCCAGACCTTGACCCCCTTGTCCAGGTCGATCAGGGCGAGTTGGCTGCACGAGTCCTTTCCATGCCCCTCATAGGCGACCACGACCTTGCCGGCGGTCGTGGAGTTGGGCGCGGCGCAGACGGCCTTGGGCAGGGAGAGCGTCCACTTCTTCGTGCCGTCGTCCTTGTACGCGACGATCTTGTCTTCGACCGCCTTGACCACATATCCCTTCATCACCCAGAAGCCGGGCACATCGAGGCCCTTCTTGGAGACCTCGGGCGCGCGCGTTTGGTAGAGGACCTTCGCCTCGCCGGCCCGGCGCACGTCGTTGGGGTCGCTCTCGCTCTCGCCACCGTCACGACCGCCGGTGCTCTCACCGTTTCCGGTCGGCTCGGGGGTGCGGTCCTGCCGGTCCTGACCAGCGGGGGTGGTCGTCGAGGTGGCGGTGGGCTTCTTGTCGTCGTCACCACCGCTCACCGCCGCGTAGACCCCGGCTCCCGCCGCGAGCAGCACCGCCACGGCCACGCCGATGACGACGGCCTTGCGTCTCGTGTTCCGGCCGCTGCCTCCGCCGCCGGAGGGATGCGTGCCGTAGGGCTGACCGGGCGGTGGGGTGTACATACCGCCGTACCCGGGCCCTCCCTGCGCAGCGGTGTACGGGTTCTGTGCGTACGGGTTGGCGGGGTCGGCCCGGGGAGGGGCCGGGACCCCGGGCACTGCGGGAGGGCCCGACGGCAACGCGCCCGTATCCCATATCTGGGGCGGAGTACGACCGGCCGGGGGACCCACCGGAGGCGCCGGCGGGACGGCCGGCGGCGCGGGCGGACGAGGCGGGACCGGACGCCGCGAGGATGTGCCGTAGCCGTCCCTGGACGGCTCGCCGCCCTGACGAGGATCCTGTGGCGCGCCGAAACCGCCGGAGGGTGGCTGGTCGGGGGGCTGGGGCGGCTGCGACATCAGCGCTTACCTCTTCGGCGAGTCCACTGGAAGATCCCGCTCTGCGATGACATTTCCGGAGCGGGAAATCTTTGTACCACCGGACGTTCAGTTCTCGGCCCCCAGTTTCACGGATGGACGGCGCGGGAGCCACCCTGCACGGCGCGCGATGATCTCCTCCCTCTCAAAGCCGTGGAGATTTCCTGTTCATACGCACGACACGCCGGGGTGCCACCGCATGGTGACACCCCGTGTCGATAGGCTCACCGGGTTCGGGGGAATCGTGTCGCCGGAGTGCCGGTGCGACGCCATCACGGATCTCGCTCCTTGCACGGGAGACCACAGAAGGGGGATTGACCACCCGGTGAGCCAGATTCTCGTCAAGCGTCCGACCCGGGCGCTGCCGCCGACCGTGCCCACGGACGAAGTCGAGCTCAGCTCTCCCCCCGAACTGCCGCGCGGCGAGCAGCAAGGACTGCTGACGCAGTTGGTGCCCCTGCTCGGCATGGGCGGATCGATGGTCTACTTCTTCAACTCGGGCGCGGGTCCGTTCATGCGCGTCATGGGCTGGCTGATGCTGGCATCCGCCCTCGCGACCGTCGCCGCCCAGATCGTGCGTTTCCGGCGCGGGACGGAGGGCCGGGCGGCGGGCGTACGCCGCGACTACCTGAGGTACCTCGCGCAGATGCGCCGCGGTGTCCGCCGTACGGCCCGCGCACAACTCGAGGTGCTGCTCTATCTGCACCCCGCGCCCGACCAGCTCTGGGCGGTGGTCGCGGAGGGCAGCCGGGTGTGGGAACGCAGGGTCGGCGACGAGGACTTCGGGCAGGCCCGTATCGGTGTCGGTCCCCAGCAGCTGTCGACCCCTCTGGTGGCCCCGACCACGGCGCTGATCGAGGACCTGGAGCCGCTCACAGCGGGCGCGATGCAGCGGTTCCTGATGCTGTACGGCGCGGTGGACGGGCTACCGGTCGCGGTGTCGTTGCGCCGCTTCTACCACTTCACCGTATCCGGGGACCCGGCCACGGCCCAGGGCACCGCACGCGCGCTGGTGTGCCAGCTGGCCACCCTTCACTCTCCGGAGGACCTGGCTGTGGCGGTCCTGGCCGACGGGCGGGAATCGGTCGCACGCTGGGAATGGACCAAGTGGCTGCCACACTCCCAGATCCCCGGCACGCTGGACGGGGCGGGCACCCGGCGGCTGTTCTGCCGGGACGCGCTCGAGTTGGAGGCGCTTGTCGCGGCGTACGGTCCGGACGGCCAGGGCAGCCCGCTCTCCGAGCGCCCCCGATTCGCACCGGACGGATCGCCCGTCCTGGACGCGCCTCACCTCCTCATCGTGCTGGACGGCGGCACCGTCCCGCCGGACTCCCTGCTGGCGAGTGCGGATGGCATCCAGGGCGTCACCGTCGCCGAAGTGGTGTCGGGGGAACTGGACGAGCCGCGCGGCAGCCTGTCGCTCGACGTACGCCCCGGAAAGCTGTTCCTGGAGTCCGCTGCGGGACTGGTCTACGAAGGCGAGCCGGACGTGCTCCCCCTGGAGGCGGCGGAGGCCCTGGCCCGCCAGCTCGCGCCACTGCGCGTCGGCGCCGGGGGCAAGGACGAGCCGCTCCTGGACGAGCTCGACTTCACCGATCTGCTGGACCTCGGCGACGCGTCCTCCGTGGACGTGGCCCGGACCTGGCGGCCCCGGACGACGAGCGAACGCCTGCGGGTCCCCATCGGGGTCGGCGAGGACGGTGAACCGGTGATGCTGGACCTGAAGGAGGCGGCTCAGGGCGGTATGGGCCCACACGGTCTGTGCGTGGGCGCGACCGGCTCCGGAAAGTCCGAGCTGCTGCGCACACTGGTCCTGGCGCTCGCCGTCACCCACTCCTCCGCACACCTCAACTTCGTCCTGGCGGACTTCAAGGGCGGTGCGACTTTCACCGGCATGGCCGACCTGCCGCATGTCTCGGCGGTCATCACCAACCTGGCGGACGACCTGACGCTCGTGGACCGTATGGAGGCCTCGATCCGGGGCGAATTGCAGCGCCGCCAGGAGCTGCTGCGTGCCTCGGGCAACTACGCCAATGTCCACGACTACGAACGGGCGCGGGTCGCGGGGGCGCCGCTGGAGCCTGTCCCATCGCTCGTCCTGATCATCGATGAGTTCAGTGAACTGCTCAGTGCCAAACCGGACTTCATCGAGATGTTCATTCAGATCGGCCGCATCGGCCGGTCGCTCGGCGTCCATCTGCTGCTGGCCACCCAGCGGCTGGAGGAGGGGCGGCTGCGCGGTCTGGACACCTACCTGTCGTACCGACTCGGCCTGCGTACCTTCTCCGCCACGGAGTCCCGGGCCGTGCTGGGCGTGCCGGACGCCCACCATTTACCCTCGCTGCCCGGTTCCGGCTATCTGAAGTTCGGTACGGACGAGATGGTGCGCTTCAAGGCCGCCTACGTCTCGGGCCCGTACCGCACCGCCGAGGCGCTGGCGGACGACGGGGCGGGCGGCTCTCGGCGAATGGACCGCCGGCCGACGCTGTTCACGGCGGTCCCGGTGCCGGTCTCCTATGCCGCGCCCGCACCCGCCGCCACTACGGCTCACCCGAGCGACGCGGTGCCGGACACGGTCCTGGACGTCATCGTCCGGCGTCTCGAGGACCAGGGACCGGCCGCGCACGAGGTGTGGCCCCCGCCCCTGGACACCTCCCCCGCACTCGACGAACTGCTGCCCTCCCTGGCCGTCTCGCCGGCGCGTGGTCTGCATTCACCGGACTATCCGGGGGCGGGCGGGCTGGTGGTCCCGGTCGGACTGGTCGACAAGCCCTTCGAACAGCGGCGCGAGATCCTCTACCGCGACTTCTCGAACGCCGCGGGCCATCTGCTGGTGGTGGGCGGGCCGCAGTCCGGTAAATCCACCCTGCTGCGTACGCTCATCGCGTCCTTCGCTCTGACCCACACCCCGCACGAGGTGCAGTTCTACTGCCTGGACTTCGGCGGCGGAGGTCTCAGCGGGATATCGGAGCTGCCGCATGTCGGCGGAGTGGCGTCACGTCTCGATCCGGACCGGGTGCGCCGCACGGTCGCCGAGGCCGTCGAAGTGCTGAGCCGCCGCGAGGAGTTCTTCCGCACGCACGGCGTCGACTCCATCGCCGGCTACCGCAAGCGGCGGGCAGCTGGTGAGCTCCCTGACGAGGTCTGGGGGGATGTCTTCTTGGTCATTGACGGCTGGGGCACCTTCAAGCAGGAGTACGAGCAGTTCGAGGGCGCCGTCATGGACCTCGCGACGCGGGGACTGGGCTACGGCGTCCATGTGGTCCTGTCGGCCACCCGTTACATGGAGGTGCGGGCCGCGCTGAAGGACCAGTTCATGAACCGTCTGGAGCTGCGTCTCGGCGATCCGCTGGACTCGGACTTCGACCGTAAGGTGGCGGCCAACGTCCCGGTCGGCGCACCGGGCCGCGGCCAGATCCCCGAACGGCTGCACTTCCTGGCCGCGCAACCGCGGATCGGAGCCGCGCTTCGGCCGGAGGCGGACGAGCGGACGGCTGGCCCGTCACGGACAGAGCCGACCACGACCGGTACGGCCGCGTCGTCGGCGTCGGCGTCGGCGTCGGCGTCGGCGTCGGCGTCGGCGTCGGCGTCGGCGTCGGTACCGACAGGACCGACACCGACAGGACCGACATCGGCCGGATCCGCTGAATCGACAGCGGCCCTGGTTCGCGCCGTCAACACCCACTGGACCGGCCCCCGGGCCCCCGAGGTCCGCGTCCTCCCGCGCGAACTCCCCTCCGACCGCCTCCCCAAGAGCTTCGAGACCCCGCACCTCGGGCTGCCGATCGGCATCGACGAGGACCGCATGGAGCCGGTCTTCATCGACTTCGACTCCGATCCGTTCTTCGTCGTCTTCGGCGAGAGCGAATCGGGCAAGACCTCTCTGCTGCGCCTGCTTGCCCAGCAGATCAGCCAGCGTTACACCCCCGACGAGGCGCGGATCATCGTCGGCGACTACCGCCGTACGCTCCTGGAGGCCATACCGGACTCCCACCTCCTGGAGTACGCCCCCGCCGCCCCGGCGCTCGAACTGCACATGGACGCCCTGAGCACCCTCATGGAACACCGAGCTCCCGGCCCGGAGGTCACCCCGCGGCAACTACGCGAGCGCAGTTGGTGGAGCGGTCCGCAGTTCTTCGTCATCATCGACGACTACGAACTGGTCGCCACGAGCGCCGGCAACCCTCTCGACTTCCTGACGAGCCGGCTGCCCTACGCCCGCGACGTCGGTGTCCGCCTGATCATCGCTCGCAACACGGCAGGCGCCTCACGCTCCTCGTACGAGCCCTTCATGCAACGCATCAAGCAACTCGGCGCCCAGGGCGTCATCCTCTCGGGCGACCCAGCCGAAGGAGACCTCCTCGGCAACACCCGCCCCCGCCGCCTCCCCCAGGGGCGCGGCACCCTGATCACCCGGAAGGGTGGCACCCGGCTGGTTCAGCTCGGCTGGCTGCCAGATGAGTTAGGCAGCGAATAACCCGTCGCAGTCGCGCGCCCCGCTCCACGACGCGATATGTTTAACAACTATTGACCTGTCTATAAAACAAAGTTGATGCGGCGTCAGGAGGGATCTCGTGTCGTTCGACGAGCAATGGGCAAGTTTCCGCACGCAAGCGGCAGAGCGCCAGGCGACCCGCATGCAGATCAACGCATTTCATGACGGCGGCGCCGCGGCGCCGAAGGAGAAGCTCAAGGTCACGCCGAAGGTTCTCCGTGAAATGGCCGACAAGGCCGACGACACGCGCCGGAACTTCGCGGAAGCTGACAACCAGGCCATGAAGGAGACCGGCCAGGTCAAAGGCAGCCTCAAAGGGTTCGACTGCGCCGTTGCTTTCGACACGTTCGAGGAGCGGTGGCGGGATCAGATGCGCTACGTACATGGGCTACTCGAACACGGCGTCGCGGGCGCCCTGCGGAACGCCGCCGCGGAATTCCAGATCGGCAACAAGGACACCGTCGATAAGTTCAGGGACGCCGATGGGAACAAACGCGTGGCCAGGTAGTAGGAACCCGAGGCGACACATCCCATCCACCAGAATAGCCATGGAATGCGATAAGGACGATGGTCTCCTACCACGATCTCCTCAAGGTGAACCTGCAACCGCTCTCCGACGCCGTCGACAAGTGGCGCAACCTTCCAGACCACTTCACACAGGTCAGCACAAACTTCACCAAGCAGGTCACGTCCCCCATCACCAACTCGGACTGGGAGGGCAAGGCAGCTGAGGCGGCCGCCGACAAGATCAAGGCAGTCGCGAAGCAGATGGAGCAGGCTGCCCTTGAGGCCAAGGACATGCACGGCCTTCTCAGCGACGCCCACACCAAGTTCAAGGATGCCAAGAAGAAGCTCAAGGGCTACAAGGACGATATCGAAGCGGACAAGAATCTGGCCATCGACGAGCAGGGCCGTGTGTCGTACAAGCCAACGAACCTTGACGACATTTCAGAGCAGGCCGAAACCCTGCAAGCCAAGCGATACTCCGAAACAGTATCCAGCTACAACGACCGAATCCTGCAAGTACTCTCGGACGCCACCGCGGCTGACGAGATCCTGCATTGGGCCCTCGCTCAAGACTTCAACGGCCGAGGCAAAGGGTTCACAGGCGACGGCTTTAACAGCATCAAGGGTGCCGAAAAAGGACGCGATCAGGCTCACAAAGACCTAAAAACGGTCACCGAACTGGCAAAGCTGAAGAGCGAACTCTCCACGGTCGACCTCCAGAAGGTCAACTCGATCCTCTCGAAACACGAGGGAGACCCGCTCTTCTCGGAGAAGTTCGCCGTCCAACTCGGCGCGAAGGGCACACTGCAGTTCTGGGAACACGCCGCCGACACGACCCAGACGGGCGGCGAGCGGACGAAGACACTCGAAAAGCTGCAGAAGTCCCTGGGGTTCACCCTGGCCACAGCTTCCCACTCTGACAGCAAGGCCATCGAGCAATGGAAGCGGGACGTCATCAATCTCGGCCCCCAACGGTTGGACGACACCCATTCCGGCGGCCCGATTGCTAAGGGCCCTTACGGCTTCCAGGCCATGAGCAGCCTGCTGCGGTACGGGGAGTATGACAAGGATTTCCTGTACGACTACGGCAAGGGCTACAAGGATCCGAACAGCCACGACAAGGACGGCCGCACCGGTGGCTTGATCGAGTTCGACCGCAAGCACAAGGACGACCTCAAGGGTCTGTGGAGCCCCAACGGATATACGCCGTACCTCAGTTTCGGCAAGGGAAGCGACCAGGGTATGGACCCCATGGCGGGGTACATGGAGGCGCTGGGGCGCAATCCGGAGGCGGCCCAATCGCTGTTCCACCGGGAGGGCTATGAAGAAGACCCATTGGCTACGGCGGACCCCGACCTGAAGTATCTCCTACAGGACCGGAACTGGCCCAATGGGAATCCTCTCGCTGCCAGTGATCGCGGCTACGGCTACGACGAGTTGGGCCACGCTCTGGAAGCAGCCACCTTAGGCCACCCGTATGACCAGCCTGAGTTGGGTCTGCACAGGACCTCGGCAAGCGCCAATGTGATGGCCCAGGCAGTCGTCATGGTCGCCGAAAATTCAGGGCTGGCCGAAGACAAACCAGGGCTCAGCGACAGCCTGGCCAGAATGGGTGCGGGCTATATCGACAACCTGGACTGGGCAACCGCGAACTACGGTGACAAGAATTCCGGTAGCGGGATTCGGGACGCCGCCTTCGGCGCAATCGGTGAAGGCGATATCCTCGTTACACATCAGCGAGCCAACGATTTCCTTTCAGCAGTTGGCCGAGACGATGACAGCTATAAGATCCTCTCAGTCGCGCAACAAGAGTTCACAATCAGCGCCGTTAAGGCCCATCCTCAGGCAGATGATTCTCTTATCGCCATCTTTGGAACCGGCGCCGAGACTCAGGGAATCCTCGATGAAGCGCGAGCCGACGCCATCACGTCAAACGCCGAAGACACCAAGGCCGAGCAGGCCAGAAAACTATCTGAAGCGGCCGAATGGAAGAAGTACGGCGTAAGCCAGGGAATCGGCAGCGCCACAAGTCTCATCACCATGCCCCTTGAGACCGCGAGGTACGCACCATTCGTCACACCATTCATCGATGGCGCGGCCGGAGCGATGGAAACGCACACGGGCATCCAAATCGATAGAGAAACGGAGCGCCGCCAAGAAGAAATTGACACCAAGATCGACAGAGATGCGAGCGACCTCAAGAAGGAGTTCATCGAGAAGAGTCAACGCCGATCAGCAGTCGCATTCGATTCATATGTCACAGTCCATCCAGAAATTGATAACTCGTCATGGTACGCCAGAGCCGACGAAGCCCTAAAGAACGGTTACGACCGCGGCGTGGGCAACAGCAGGCTCACCGATAGCGGAAAATAACAGGAGCCGAAGGTGACTATGCGCATCCCCCCTCTGGGTGAAGTGCCCTCCGGGGCCGTTACATCGCTCGCTTGTCTACTTGTTTTTACGGTCACTGCTTGCGGTGGGAGTGATAGCGATTCAAAACGAGAGGACGAAGAACAATCCAAGAACCCCTATCTCACTCAGCTCAGCGAGAAGACCTGTCTGGGCATATTCGACGAGGAAACCGTAACTGAAGCAAAGCGGCATCACGGCTTGAAGAAGGTGGTTGTACCCCGAGACGGCGAGGACTTGGCCGTTAAAATCAGCTTGGGGATGAACAAAGAGATGACCAGCTTCAAGCCAGAAGCAGGTTCGCCGTGCGGCATCCTGGATGATTCAGGCAGAAAAAGATTGTTCAGGATTACGGTGAACTGGGGACCCAAATCCTTCCCGACGGCGGACAGGAAGAGCGGCAAGTCTACGTCCTACAGCGTACGCAACACCGGCGACGGAAAGCTCACCGAACTGTTGGTGGACTGCCAACGTCCCGACCTGGCCGAGAAGTCCAAGGGCAAGAAGATGCTCGCATTCCAGGTCACGCTCTTCGATAACGTGGGCCTCTCCGATCGTGCCGACATCAGTATCCTGACTAAATCCGCACAGAGGTTCACCGACCTGGAAGATCGCCTGTCATGCAAGAACAAGGTCGCCTACCCGGCTCCGGAAAAGGTCACTCTCGATACTCACTAAGATCACACATGGAATGCGTCGACCCCGCTTTCGGGGCTGTTCCCGGTTTCGAATGCCACCCCACAGACCCCAGTCGGCGCCGCAGCTATACCCGCCTGCGATTGCGGGCGAGTGCATAGCCCCCACCGCCGAGGACCAGAGCCACGACCACACCGACTCCAACGTAGACGAGCGCGTTGCCACTACCGCCATCGTGACCCGTTGCGGAGGCGGCAGGGGCCTTGTCCTTGGCGTGTGCAGCGCCCGAGTGGGCGTCGGTCTTCGATGAGGGGAACGGAGATGTGGAGGAACTCCGCCCTGGGTGGTAGTTCGGGAACAGCGGATTGACGTCCGCTGCCCCCGGGTCTCCCTTGCCGTCGAGCAGAACCTGGCCGGGACGGATGATGCCGTAGCCGATGTACTCGCTGGGAACCTTGCCCTTGGGCTTGCTCGCCGTTTGCATCATCACGCGCAGAACCTGGTTCGCGGTCCATGTGGGGTGAGCGGACCAGATCAGGGCGGCTGACGCCGAGGCGATGGCGGTGGCATAACTGGTACCCGACTGCTCGCACCAACCTCCCCCATCCTTGCAGTGCCCAGGAATACCTTCACCTGGGGCTGCGAGGGCCACTTGCGGGCCATGAGTCGAAAAAGTGGAAACAGTGCCGCCCTGATCGACAGAAGCAACCCCGATAGCCCCGGGGAGACTAGATGGATAGCCCGCAAAGTTATCGGACTCAGCATCGTTTCCGACCCCGGCAAATATCAGGGCATCGCTCTTGTTGATCTCATCCAGGCCGTCCTGGAGCTTCTTTTTGTCTTCTTCATTCAAGGGGCTGAGGATGGTCTCCGAAAGATTTATTACGCGAGCCCCATGCTTTATCGCATACCGCATTGCCTTGAGGTAAGTTGACGCTAGATCGCCGAATCCAGGTCCAGAACCAGTCTTGACGGAAAGCACCTTCACGCCAGGCGCTACACCTTGAATACCGCCGGAACGTCCTGTTCCCGCAATAACGGCGGCCATGTCTGTGCCATGCCCATTGGTATCGACAGTGGCCCCTTTTGACTTATATGAAAAGTCCTTCCCCTCCAGGACTTGCCCACGCAATTCAGGGAGCGAGCTGTCGACCCCGGTGTCCAGCACGGCAACGATGACGCCTTTGCCTGTGCTGGTCCGCCACATCTCGTCGGCAGCCATTGCATCGAGGTACCACTGACGCGAACGTATATCCTGAGCGATCGCAGGGGATGTGAAACTTCCCATGCACGTGATCAGAGCCGCGAGCAGCGTCAAGCCACGCACTGAGCGCCTCGTGTTTCCACTGGACAAGACTGACATCCCTGCGAAATCTCCTGAGACTTCAAGTGCCGACTATTCAATGACGGGAGGCAATGCGTCCTGGCGCCCTAGCTCCCAGGCTCCCTGATCAACGACCGCATGTCCTTGCCGACTCTCAGGCCAGGGACCGCGACGGCCGGTGCCAGAGGCTCCAGGGGCGGCAGGCTCTTGTCCTTCGGCCTGACCTGACCGAACGAGCCCGGTACCCCCACGGGTGAATGCGGCCCCTCTCCCAGAGGACGAACGAGGATCGGCGATCGACCCCCCGGGCTCGGAGGCGACCCTGCGTCCTCTGCCCGACTCCCTGGAAGGATCGCTTGCCGCGCTATTTGAACCGCCAGAAGGCGCCGCCCCTGACACGGGCCCCCGTGTGTGAGATCCGTTCTCCTCGCCGATGGCGACTCCACGCTGACGCGTGCCGGCGACACCGGGGTTCGGCGTGCGTGGCCCGCTCACCGGCCCTCCGGGCTCCGAGGCCAACCGACGCCCTGAAGCCACACCTTCGGTCCCTGGCACACCGGTTGCCCGTGCCATGGGGTTGCCGCCTCCTCCCCCGGGGCCGCGGGACATCTGACCGCTCTCCTCCCCGACCACCATGGCACGCGGAAGGCGGGGGGAAGGGCCGAGGCGCCGCTGCTGCCCTCCCACAACATCGTTCTCGACCGGCCCCCGCGGCGTGAGCGGGCGACGCGGAGGCGGGCCTCCGGGTTCTGTCACACGCTCGGTCACGGGGAGGCGAGAGAGGCTCTTCCCTGCGACGGGTGTGGGTCGAGGGGGCGCTGTGGACGGCCCAATCGGGGGTGATGGCATCACAACAGGGCCTGGCTGCCTGGCCTGGTCCGCAGGCGGCAACGAGGTACGAGGTGGCGTCTTGACCTCTGGATCAGGGAGGGTGGCGGTCGAATCGATGTGCGTGCTCGTCGCCTCGCGGTGGCTTGGCTCCGTCTCCCCATGCAGTGGCACCGCTGGCACGCCCGCTTGCTCCTGCGGCACCTGGTCTACGCCTACCCCTGCGCCAGATGTCGGCTCTGCCACCGAGCCGGAGTCGTATCTCTCTTCACGATTTCCAACATCAACGCCCATAGGAGGAAGCATTTTGAACTGCGGCTCCTGCTCCGCCGCCATCGTCTCCTGCGCCGCCCGGTAGGCCGAGGAGAGGCGCTCCATCTGGTGTCTGGCCTCTTCCGTCTCGCGCCGCTCCGCGTCCTGTGCCGCCGGGTCCTCGTGGGCTGCCCTGGGACCCGGGCCCCTGGACTCGGGCATGGCCGACTTGGTCTCGGAGAGGGCCTGGCCGGCCTGGGCCACATGTTGGCCGACCGTGGAGGTGAACTGCCCGAAGCGCATGACTTCCAGGGCGAAGTCGTGGGCCCATTCACGGAAGGCAGACCCACCTTCGCCGGTCCAGTCCACGCGCGACACATGACGGCGCAAGTCCGAACCGATGTCGAGGATCTTCGGACCCGCGTCGCCCAGAGCGGTACCGGCGGCGGTCAGTTTGTCGGGATCCGCGTTGGCCAGCATGGCTCGCAGGCTCTCCACCGACAGACCGTCGAACTCCCCGTTCCCCACGTCTCCCCCTATTTGAAGTTCGAATCGGCGGTGCCGGACTCGCCCGTGCCGGCCTTCCGCGCCCGGCCCTCGTCGCGCCCGGCCCCCCGGTTGTCCGCGTTCTGGCCGTAGTACTTGGCCGTACGGTCCTGGATGGCACGGAGCCGGTCGGCCTGCTCGGCGTCGATGCTCTCGTAGCCGCGGTCCGAGATCTGGACGGCCATACCCAAAGCTTCGAGCTGGTCTCCCAGCGTCCTGGAGAATTTCTCCAAGCGGTCGTGCAGCTTCTCGTAGGCGCCCGCGAGGTCCGCGGCGGCCGAGAACTCCGCGCCGAACGCGGCGTGCGCGACGCTCTGATCGCTGATCTTGCTCCTGGCCGCCGGAGACTCCTCGAGATCCATGAGGATCTTGTCGATCCTGCTCTTGAAACTCGCCAGCGTCTCGGCCTCCACCTTGAGGTCCGACCCGCCCCCGCCTGCCCTGCCCGCACCGGCGTCATTCGCCGGAACCCGGCTCCCCTCACTCATCGGATCCCCCCTACGGCGTACACGATGACGGTCGGCACCAGCTTAGTGGCGCAGGGTGTACGCCCCAACTTCATTGCCGGGAAGACGACCTTGGCGATTCCAGGGCATAACTCAGGCATAGGGCGTATCGGAGAGCCACTCCACACGTCGCCCGAATCCAGGCGACTCAAGGCAGGCGGCTCAAAGTACTTCCCACGAGTGAAGGCCGAAACGAATACGCCCCGGTCACGGGGTACGTGACCGGGGCGCCCTTGGCCGTGGCATGTGGCCGTCCGCCGCTGCCTCACCGCTCGGCGAGCGTCACTTGCTGACCAGACCGCGCGCCGTCGCGTAGACGTCCAGGACTGCGAGCACGAGCGGCGTGATCGACAGCAGCATCGCGCCCTCGACCAGGTCACCGAAGCGGCCCCAGAAAGGAGTGACGCTCTTCTTCGGGACGATCAGAGCGATCGCGATGAGGATCAGCGCGCCGAAGGCGACGGAGGCGGCGAGCCAGACGGTACGGATGTTCAGCGGGCCGCTGTCGCCGCTGAGCAGGTCGATGACGGCGCTCGTCGGCGGGTTGAGGGCGAGCCCCAGGATGAGGAGAGCGAGGGAGATGACGCCGGACGCCAGGACACAGGCGACCTGCCAGGTGTACCGGAACAGACGAGCGCGCAGCAGCATCGCCAGTCCGGCCGCCAGGGCGAGCAGTTGGGCCCAGGTGCCGTCGGAGAAGCCGAGCACCGCCGACGAACCCACGACGACCGCCGCACAGCCGCCGACCAGGCCGAGGAGCAGTTCGTGGCCGCGCTTGACCTGGGCCGCGATCCGCTCGCCGTCGACCGGCCGGGCGGCGGCCGCGGACGAGGGATTGTCCAGGTCGATGCCGCCGGAAGCGCCGTAGTCGTTGCGGGAGGCGTCACGGGGCGCGATGTATCCGATGGGCAGACGGGCGGCGCGCGCGGAGAGGCCGGGGAGGAACGCGATGGCGGCGATGGCGACCGCCGCGCAGACGGCCGCGGTGCCCGCCGCGCTGGTGTCCGTCATGATCTGGCAGAAGGTGGCCAGCGTGCCGAAGGCCGAGAGGACGACGGCGGCGACGAACGGAGCGTCGCCGGACGGCATGGTGGCGACCAGGGCGACCGACACGATCAGGACGGCGACACAGCCGAGCAGGAACTGCAGCCGTCCGATGCCCTCGCCCGCCTCCAGCGCCAGGACCCCGGATCCACCGATCATCACGTGCGGCAGCGCCGCGAGGCCGAGGGCGATGGCGGAGGCCCGGTCGTCGTAGACCCGGGCCCGTACGCCGGCGAAGACCGCGAGCAGCAGACCGACGCCACCGGCGATGACACCGGGCAGGCCGTGCATGTCGTGCTTGACCGGGTCGGCGAACCACAGGACGAAGCCCATGAAGATCAAGAGCAGCGCGCCGCCGAAGAGTCCGCAGGCCCGCAGGTAGCGGGCGTTCCACAGGGCGTGGTCACCGGCCACCGTCGAGGCGATCGCGTCGGAGACGTCGTCGCGTACGACGGGCGGCAGGGACTGCGCGAAGGGGCGCATGGACAGCACGTCCCCGTCCAGCACGCGCTGCGCCGCGAGGGAGCGGGAGCCGTCCAGGACGGTGCCGTCACGACGCACGAAGTGGTAGCCGACCGGCGTCCCCGTGGGCTGGGTCTGGCCGGTCAGCCTGAGCATCTCCGGATACAGGTCCGCAAGGGCTATGTCGTCGGGGAGGGCGACGTCGATGCGGCTGTCGGGTGCGACGACCGTCACTCGGCAGAAACCGGTCGATGTGGTCGAACTCACCTGCGGGGCCCTCTCATTAGCGTCTCGCCGCGTCTTCCGTCCGGACGCGTTCATGTCTGGCAGTGTGCGAGAGGTCACCCTACCGGGCGCCAATTGTCTTCCCGACACGTAGGATCGGTTCGTTGCCGGGTGGGTGCCGCAATGACGCGCGGCAAGCGTGCGTGCGGGTCCTCAGCAGGTCCTCAATTGTTCAGTCCGCATCGGGGGATAGACAGGCCGATGAGCCAGATCATCGTGAAACGTCCACCTCGGGAGACTCCTCCCGAGATGCCCGCGGATGAACTCCGACTCGAATCCCCTCCCGAGTTGCCACGCGGCGATCGGGAAGGCATGGCGATGCAATTGCTGCCCATGCTCGGCATGGGCTCGTCGGTGGTCTTCTTCTTCATGCCGAATTCGGCACCGTTCATGAAGATCATGGGCGTGATGATGTTGCTGTCGACCGTATCGATGGTCATCGCACAGGCGATCCGGTATCGCAAAGGCGCGCAGGGGGAGGCGGTGGAGGGCCGCCGCGACTATCTCAAGTACCTCGCGAAGACCCGGCGGAGGGTGCAGCGTACGGCGCGCACGCAGCGCGATGCGCAGTTCTTCCTCCACCCCTCCCCCGAGCAGCTGTGGTCGCTGGTGGCGGAGGGCAGCCGGCTGTGGGAGCGGCGGATCACCGACGACGACTTCGTGCAGGTGCGGATCGGGCTCGGCCCGCAGGAGCTGTGGACCCCACTGGTGGCACCGGACACCGCCCCGGTGGAGGAGTTGGAGCCGCTGTCGGCGGGCGCCATGCAGCAGTTCCTGGCGGTCCACCGGTCGCTGGACGGCATGCCGATGGCCGTCAGTCTGAGGGCCTTCTACCACATGACGGTCTCCGGCGAGCCGGAGACGACCCTGGAGACGAGCCGGGCGCTGGTGGCGAGCCTGGCCGCGCTGCACTCGCCCGAGGACCTGGTGATCGCGGTGGTGGCCGCGGCGGGTGCCACGGAGGAGTGGGACTGGGTCAAGTGGCTGCCGCACACCCAGGTGCCGGGGTCGGTGGACGGAGCCGGAACGAAGCGGCTGTTCAGTGACAATCTGGCCGAGGTCGAGGACCTGCTGAAGAGCCGTCTGGAGGGCCGTTCGCGGTTCAACCGGGACGGTCAGCCGCTGTTGGACGCGCCGCATGTGGTGGTGATCCTGGACGGCGGTCTGGTGCCGCCCGACTCGCTTCTGGCCGCCCAGGAGGGGTTGCAGGGTGTGACGGTGCTGGAGGTCATCCGTGGCGGCCTGGACGAGCTGCGCGGCGGCCTGTCGCTGATCGTGCGGCCGGGTCTGCTGCGGGTGGAGTCGGCCTCGGCCGTGTACGAGGGCGTTCCGGACACCCTGTCGCTGGCCGGCGCCGAGGCGCTGGCGCGGCAGCTCGCCCCGCTGCGGGTCTCGGCGGGCGGCGGGGATGACGAACCGCTGTTGACCAACCTGGAGTTCACCGATCTGCTCAACCTCGGCGACGCGGCGTCCATCGACCCGGTGGTCACCTGGCGGCCCCGCTCGACGGCGGAACGGCTGCGCGTTCCGATCGGGGTCGGGGAGAGCGGCGCCCCGGTCATGCTCGACCTGAAGGAGGCGGCCCAGGAGGGCATGGGTCCGCACGGCCTGTGCGTGGGCGCGACCGGCTCAGGTAAGTCAGAGCTGTTGCGGACACTGGTGCTGGGCCTGGCGGTCACGCACTCGTCCGAGACGCTCAACTTCGTCCTCGCGGACTTCAAGGGCGGCGCGACCTTCTCGGGCATGGCGGAGCTGCCGCATGTCGCCGCGGTGATCACCAACCTCGCGGACGATCTGACGCTGGTCGACCGCATGCGTGACTCGATCACCGGTGAGCTCCAGCGCCGTCAGGAGCTGCTGCGCTCCGCGGGCAACTACGCCAACATCCACGACTACGAGAAGGCACGCGCCGCGGGCACCCCGCTGGAGCCGCTGGCCTCCCTGGTCCTGGTCATCGACGAGTTCAGCGAGCTGCTGACGGCCAAGCCCGACTTCATCGAGATGTTCATCCAGATCGGCCGCATCGGCCGGTCACTCGGGGTGCATCTGCTGCTGGCCTCTCAGCGCCTCGAAGAGGGCCGGCTACGGGGCCTGGACACCTACCTGTCGTACCGCATCGGTCTGCGGACCTTCTCCGCCGCCGAGTCCCGTACGGCGCTCGGCGTACCGGATGCCTATCATCTGCCGTCGGTGCCCGGATCGGGGTATCTGAAGTTCGGCACGGAGGAGATGGTCCGCTTCAAGGCGGCGTACGTGTCCGGGCCCTACCGTTCGTCCACCTCAACCGTGGTGGGCAGCGGTCCCATCCCGACCGACCGCCGTCCGGTGCTGTTCAGTGCCGCCCCGGTGCCAGTCCGCTTCGCCGAGCCCGACCCTGCTTTCACCTACACGGCGGACCGCGACCGGGTGGACGACGCGCTCGCGGACACGGTGCTGGACGTCGTCGTGCACAACCTGGAGGGACGGGGTCCGGCGGCACACCAGGTGTGGCTGCCGCCGCTCACCGAGGCGTCGTCCCTGGACCAGCTGATGCCCCAGCTCGCCGTCTCGCCGGAGCGCGGTCTGCATGCCGGCGGCTATGCCCGCAGCGGTGGTCTGTGCGTACCGATCGGCATGGTGGACAAGCCGTTCGAACAGCGGCGGGAGATCTTCTACCGGGACTTCTCCGGCGCACAGGGCCATATGCTGATCGTCGGCGGTCCGCGGTCCGGTAAGTCGACCGCCGTGCGCACCCTGCTGGGATCCTTCGCGCTCACCCATACCCCGCACGAGGTCCAGTTCTACGGCCTGGACTTCGGCGGTGGCGGCATGATCGCGGTCGAGGGGCTGCCGCACATCGGCGGAGTGGCGTCACGTCTGGACCCGGAGAAGATCCGCCGCACGATCGCCGAGGTGACCGGCGTGCTGAACCGGCGCGAGGAGTTCTTCCGGGACAACAGCATCGACTCCATCGGCACCTACCGTCAGCTTCGTGCCTCCGGGCAGCTGCCGGGCGAGCCATGGGGCGACATCTTCTTGGTTATCGACGGCTGGCAGTCCTTCAAGACCGACTACGAGATGCTCGAGCCGATCGTCGCGGACATCGCCACGCGCGGGCTGGGACTCGGGGTGCACCTCATCGTCACGGTCACGCGCTATATGGAAATGCGAGCGGCGCTCAAGGACCAGTTCCTCGCCCGGCTGGAGCTGCGGCTCGGTGACCCGATGGACTCCGAACTCGACCGTAAGGTCGCCGCGAATGTGCCCATGGGCACCCCCGGCCGCGGCCTCACCCCGGAGAAGCTGCACTTCCTGGGCGGTCTGCCGCGTATCGACGGTACGTCGGGCAACCCCGACGACCTGGCCGAAGCGACCGCCGCGTTCGTCAAGGCGTCGGTGGACAACTGGCCCGGTCCGCACGCACCGCAGGTGAGAATGTTGCCGCGGACACTGTCGGTGCGGGAGATCCCGTCCGGTCATGAGCAGCCGGAGCGGGGCATCGCGATCGGCATCGACGAGATGAACCTCGAGCCGGTCTTCATCGATTTCGACACCGACCCCTTCTTCGCCATCTACGGCGAGTCGGAGTCCGGGAAGACAGCTCTGCTGCGTCTGCTCATCAAGCAGATCACCGAGCGCTACGCCCCCGAGGAGGGGCTGTTCGTGGTGGGCGACTACCGGCGCAGTCTGCTGGAGGTCGTGCCACAGCCTCATCTGGTCGGCTACGGCACGACGCAGAACGCCTTCGAGAAGTACATCGCCGACATGAACACCCTCATCAGCCAGCGCATCCCGGGGACGGATGTCACCCCGCAGCAGCTGCGCAACCGGAGTTGGTGGTCGGGGCCGCGGGCCTTCATCGTGGTGGACGACTACGACCTGGTCGCCACCTCGTCCGGCAACCCGATGTCCGAGCTGGTGGACAACCTGCCGTACGCGCGGGACGCCGGCGTCAACATCATCGTGGCGCGGACGACGGCCGGCGCGGGGCGCTCGTCGTACGAGCCGTTCATGCAGCGGTTCAAGGAGCTGGGCGCGCAGGGCGTCGTGCTGTCGGGTTCGCCGGGGGAAGGCGAGCTGCTGGGCCAGGTCAAGGCGCGTCCGTTGCCACCGGGGCGGGGCGTCTTCGTCTCACGGCGCGGCGGAGCGTCGCTGGTCCAGACGGCGTGGGTGCCGTCAGTGGACTGAGGCTGGATGGCGGGCTACGGCCAGGCCTGGAGCAGCGCAGGGCCCGTACGGACCGGCGACCCCGGCCGTACGGGCCCTGCTGCTCAGCGAGTGCTGCTCGAGCCGCTCACAGCTCCCTGACGAGCCGAGCGGCCACCTTGAGCGGGAGCGAAGGGTACTGGCGCCTGACCTCACGGAGAGCTTGCGCCGGACCCTTCGTCTCCCGGATTCGCAGCAGGGACGCGCGGTCCACGGACCCACGAAGGTCCTCGAACGAAGCGAAGTTCCCGGCGTACCAGGACTGCTCCTTATGCCGCCTCGCCAGGAACTCAGCGGTTCCCGGGCAGAGGATCGCAAGCGCGCAGAGGACGGCGATCAGCGGGGGCGGGGGGAGGCCGACGGCCCAGTCGGTAACCGCTGGGAGCATCAGCCAGGCGAATGACGCCACCCCGACGGCCCATAGGGCGACGCGAGGTCCGTACACAGGCTCACCTCATATCGTCACATCAGGCACTCAGGCCGTGCCCACCGGCCAATGGCCCTTCGGAAACGCGCTGTTGTCGTTGGCATTGCTCTTCAGGTCGGCCATGGCCTTGGCCTGGTCACCCAGCACGCCCAGCAGAGTAGTCACGGCGCCCGCTATGACGAGCCAACCGGCCACCCCTTCACCCAAGGCGGCGATCGCGGCCGGAACGGCACCGACGACGGTCGCCCCCGCGGCGATCGCGGCGGCCATGGCGGGAATGAACTGGATCAAGAAAGCAGCGATCGCTCCGTAGAATGCCACTCCCGCGATGGCGGCGGTGAGCAGGATATCCGCGATCGAATTCGCGTTGGTCGCGACCTGGGCGGCCGCGCCCGACTGAGGGAAGACGGCGTTGGTGTACGCGTCAGCGCCCTCGCCCTTCCACTCCTTGGGGGCCTGGAGGTTGAACTTCTGGGTGCTGGACGAGGCCGTGGTCGCGTCGCCGTGGATGCCCTTCGCCTTCCAGCTGTTTGCGTCGATGAACAAGATCACCGGGGCAACGACACCCTCGAGCAAATGGCCGATCTTTTTGAGGATCCCGTTCACGAACTCGATGAGCTTATTCGCCGCGGCGACTACCGCTTTTGCCACGGGGCCCGGAACGTACCAATGGTCCACTGCCCCGTTGATCTTGTTGCCAAAGGTAACGAGATCCTTCGCAAGCTTCTCCAGCTTGTCATTGATCTTCTCGATGAGTGTTTCGAACTGCGTCTGGCTGAATGCCATCGCCTTCCCCGTCTCCCCGGTGCACCGCCGGCTGCTAGTAGGCGTCTTCCACGGACTTCGTGGTTTCCACTTCGTGATCGTCGTACGCCTTCGCGTTCTTGACCAGCGCATCAGCGATTTCCGACATCCGCTTCTGCCCTTCGGAACACCGGTCCGAAAGATGGTCGATGGCATCCGCGTAGGCACCGAAAAACATCTGGTACATGCCCAGCTCAAGCCGATCGCGGCGCAGCCCGCTGATATTGGTCCCGACACCGCCGATCGCTTTCGCCTGCTCATCCCACGTTCTGGCGTCAGCGCGTATGGCGTCTGTGATGACCTTGAGCTTGCTCATGGGCCTCCCTTCTTTTCCGTATCAGTTCTTTTCCGTATCAGTCCTTGAAGCGCTGGGGGTTCTTGATGATGGCCAGAAACTCGTTCATCAGACCGCCCACATGCAGGTTCGCGACGCCGGCCGCCCCGGGACTCTCGGCACTGCCGACCTTTTCGCGAGCGTTGTTCAAAGCCTCGTTCAGTGCCTGGTTGAGCCGGACGACTGACTGACCGGCAGCCCACTGAGGGTCCACCGCGCAGGAGACCAGGGCGTGCGCGGTGAGGGTGATGGCGACTCGGCGCGCGGCGGATTCTCCCTTGACCTGCGGCGGCAGGAACGAATCTGCGTCCAGTCGGTCGACGGCGTCGAATGCCGTGAGGACATCCTCGATCGATTCGTCCACGGGCCTGTGGAGGACGTGGCGCACGTCGTGGTCGGAGATTTCGGGGACCGGACGGGACGGCGTCGTCGACGCGGACGAGGCGCGGCCGTCGCCGAGTTGACCGGCTCGCTCTTCCCAACCGGACTGCTCAAGCGACCGTGACCAGCGCTCCATACGGTCGCTCATGGCGGACTCGAACGCCTCGACGACGGCGCCGCCGAGGTCCTCAGCGGGCCGTCGGCGCTGCCAGTCGGACGCGAGCCTGATCGACTCCGGAAGCCCGTCCGCACCCAGGGTCACGGAGACGGCCCCCTGTGCATCCGTTCCTTCGGAACCCCGGGGCACTTGGTCGTGCATGTCCGACATCAGGTGTTGCAGATTCTCCGCATATTGCTGGAATTGTTGCAGCTCACGGATGAAGTCCTCGCTCACGCTTCCCCCTTACTGGCCAATCGCGGAGCCATCGCGCTTTTGTGAACAAATGACCAGAAGCGCAGGTGTGTTGCCTATCCTTTGCTTCGCACGCTAGCACGGCCGTGCAGTTGGCGTACCTCCCGTAACGGCAATTACCGATGATGAACCGCTCCTGTGGCGAATTCGAAACACCATCGGCACATCCGAAACGAGGCGCTTTCTTTGCAGATTCCATGGCCAGGGTGCATGGCGAAGCGCGGTTCTCGGGGCCGCCCGTCATCGGGGCGAAGCCGCCCGGCGGCGGACCACAAACAGCGCGACACAGACCACGGCGAGGATGCCGGCCGCACCCAGGATCCACGGGAGCACGCCGCTGCCGCCATCGTCGCTGCCGCTCTCGGCGGCGGTGTCGCGGGCCGAGGAATCCCCCTTGGCCGGGGACGGGGATTGGCTCTGCGATGAGGAGGTGGACGGAGAGCCGCCCGCCTGTGCGGGCACCAGGGGGTTGACCTCGGCCGAGCCCGGCTTGCCCTTCTCCTCGAGGACGTTGTAGCGGGGGCGGATCGTGCCGTACCCGATGTAGCGACTGGGAATCTTGCCCTCGGTGGGCTTTCCGGCGGTGTCCATCATGACGCGGAGCACCTGATTGCCGTTCCACTTGGGGTGCTTGGCCCAGATGAGAGCGGCCGCGCCGGAGGCGATGGCCGTGGCCTGGCTGGTGCCCCAACTGCGGCAGTAGCCGGCCTTGCCGATGCAGCGGATCGGGATGTCCTTGCCCGGCGCGGCAAGAGCGACGAACGACCCGTGGTTGGAAAACTTGGTCACCGTCAATGACGAGTCGACGGCGCTGACCCCCGCCACACCCTTGTTGGCCGCGGGGTAGGTGGTGTCGTTCGACGTCTCCCCGTCATTGCCCGAACCGGCGAGGAGCAGCTTGCCGCGGCTGACCGCGTAGTCGACCGCCTTCTGCAGCTTGCCCTGCTCGGTCTTGTTGACCTGGTAGTACGGAAAGGCCAGCGACATGTTGATGATCTGCGCGTCGCTGTCCGCCGCGTACCGAATGGCGTTGATGAGGCCCGGGACGCTATTGGTTCCCGACTCCTTCGTCGAGCCGAATACCGTGAGCGGCAGAATGCGCGCATCCGGAGCGAGGCCCTTGATGCCCTGGCCGCCGGCTCCGTTTCCGGCGATGAGCATGGAAATGGCCGTGCCATGCCCGTCCGGGTCCGTACGGGCATCCTTGCTCGGTTCCACGAGGTTTTTGCCCTTGAGCACCTTCCCCTTCAGCTCCGGGGCCGACGTGTCGACTCCGGAGTCGAGGACCGCGACCGTGATGCCCTTACCGGTGCTGACCTTCCACATGCTCTCCGCCTGCATGCGGTCCAGATACCACTGGCGCTCCCGCATGCTCTCCGCCGTGGCGGCGGGGGCGATCAGCCCCATGATGGCGAGCAAGGACGCGAGCAGCGAGATGATCACTGTCGTCCGGCTCCGGACCTGGTTGAGCGTTGTTTCCATATCGCCTGTTCGTCCTGTGCTCGCCATCATCCGCGGCCTCTGCGGAAGGGTTTTACCCAATCACGGGAGGCACGGTGCCGCGCCGACCCTCGTTCCAGGTCTCTTCGTCCTCGGTCAGCTGGTCGGGCGCGTTCCGGCCTTCCTCACGCTGCCTCTTCTGGCCCTCACCGCCCCCCGATGCCGCCGCCCCCGGCGCGCCGGGGGCCCGTCCCTCGGCCTGCCCCCGGACCAGTCCGCTCCCACCGGGGGTGAACTCGCCGCCGGTCCGCAGCTCGCTTGCGCGACGCGCCGTACCCTCGGCCCGGACCGACGCCGAAGCTCCCCGGTTCGGACCGGCACCGATGACACCTCCGGGCCGCCCGGCCGTGGGGAGGCCAGGACCCGCGCCCGGACCAGCGCGGCCCACAGGCCCGGCCGGCTCCCTGCCGATGACCGTCCCCCGGCTCTGCCGGGAGCCCTGGTTCGTGCCCGCCTGGTGGTTTTGCATACCGCCGACGATGCTCCTGTCGCGCACCGAGTTGATGGGCCGGCCGTTGATCTGCTCGGTCGGTCCGTTCGGCAGCCTGGGAGCGGTGACGGGGCCTTTGGTGCCGCCCGTCCCCACAGTGGGGTTGACCTTGCCCACAGTGGGGTTGGCCTTCCCCACAGTGGGGTTGACCTTGCCCACGGTGGGATTGACCTTGCCCATACCGGTTGTGGGCCCGACCGTCGGCGGGGGTGACGCGGGCAGACCCACGGGCCCGGGCCGGTCAGTGACCGGAGACACCGGGGGCCCACCGTCGGTCGGAAGCTGCGGTGCGGTAGTGGTGGGCGGCGACGGCTTCACCGTGTCGATGTTGGTGTGCGTCGCGTCCGGAACGGTGACATGCCCCGGGTTCTCCGGGATCGACGGAGGGGTGACATGCCCCGGTGAGACATGCGCAGGCGAGAAATGCGCGGGCGAACCCGGACTCACCGTGGACGGATCGACCGCCGGATGCGTCGTCCCGACAGATGCGGGCGCCGTGTGGCCGCCGCCCCCGGAAACGCTGGGCGAGCCATAGCTCTCCTGCCCACCGCCCACCGAGGTGTCAGGGATCATCTGACTCGGCAGCGGCTTGAAGACCGGCTCATTCTCCTGGGACGCCGCGATGGTCTCCTGCGACATCCTGTAGTACGAGGCCAGCTTGTACATCTGCGGAAGCGCCTCGTCACGGACCTTTTTCAGGCTTTCCAGACGCTTCTCTTCCTTCTCCTGGTCCGCGTAACACACCTGCGAGCCCGCCGGGCGATCCGGCATCGACTTCTTGACCTCGCTCAGCGCCTGGCCCGCGGTCTCCATGGCGGTGCCTACGGAGCCGGCGAAACTCGCGAGCTTCAGGGCCTGGTTGGCGAAATCGTCGCCCCAGTTCCGGAACGCGTCGCCGCCCTCGCCCTTCCAGGTGACCCGCCCGACGCGCTTCTTGAGTTCGTCACCGATCTTCTCGATCTCGGACTGCGCCTTCGTCAGGGCGTTACCTCGGCGGATGATCTCTTGCTCATCCGTACCTTCGACCATGGCGAGCATGTCCTCGAACGAAGCATGCTCGAAACTGGTGATGTTGTAGCACATCTTGAGCGGCGGCAGCTTGTCTGATTCGCCCATGTCCACATCCCCCGTTCACCCGTCACATGCCGTCGTGGCCGCTGCTCTTACCGCCGCCCGTCTTGGGTTCGCCGGTCTTCTCGTGGCCCTTCGGGTCGTGCTCTTTCTGATACTGCTCGTAGTACGCCTGGGCACGCCGCTGAATGGCCTTCAGGCGCTGCGCGTGCTCGTGGTCCACCGTCTGGTAGTCGCTGTCGGCCGCGCCCACCGTGATGCCCATCGCCTCCAGTTGCTCGCCCAGGGTCTGGGAGAGCAGCTGCAGCCGTCCGTGCACCAGCTCGTACGCGCTCGCCAGTGACAGCGCCTCGGGAAAGTTCTGCCCGTAGGCGGCGGTGGTCACCTTCTGTTGGGAGATCTTGCCGTGCGCCGCGTCCGACTTGTCGAGGTCGGTCAGAAGCCTGTCAACGCGCTTCTTGAATTCCTGTAGAGACTCGGTGGGAGCGTCGAGGTCCGGCGAAGAAGGGGACTTAGCGGAGCCACCCCCGTCCGGCGCCAACTCAGCCATGAAGCACCTCCTTCAATACCTGGATGGGAGCGCTTGTGGGTGCGGGGACACTCGGCCCGGGCCGAGTGTCCCCGCACCCACGAAACGACCGCAGGCTGTGCGCGCTACGTCTCTCTCTACGACGCGAACCGCTGGCCCTGACGATGGTCATTGGCCCTGTAGCCCTCCGTAGCCTCCAGCAGCTTCTTCGAGATGGTGAGGAGGGTGCTGTGCAGGTGGTCGACACGCTGGTTCCACTCGTGCTGACGCTCGTTGAACGCGCGCTGCGCCTCACCGGTCCACGACTCGGACACACCCTTGACCTGCCTCATGATGGTGTCGAGGTCGGTCTTGAGCGTGTTGGCCTCGTTCCTGACCATATTGGAGGCTTCGACAACGCCTTCGTACGTAATCTCCATTGAGCTCTAACTCCTGATGCGAGGCGGACAGGTCACGAGGATCAAGAGGCGTGGAAGGAGCCGAGGATGCCGCTCTCCCCGCCTCCGACGCTGTTGATGTTCTTGAGCTGGTCGATTTCCTCCTGGTCGAAACCGTCCCGGCTCGCCTTCACCAGTTCGCGGGTGAAGCTCAGCAGCTGGTTCACCCGGCGGACGTCGTTGTTGACCTCCGTCTGGAGGTTGTTGTACGCGCCCGCCGCGATGCCCTTCCAGTGGCCCTCAACGTGGTCGATCACGCTGTTGAGCTTCCCGATCCGCTCGGTCAGCTGACCTTCCATCCAGTCGATGGCGCTCTCGAGGGTCTTGAAATCATGACCTTCTACGCGGAGCTTCTCCGCCATGGCACACCTTCCCCCATGAATCGGATGCGGTGGAACGGCCGGTGCTCTGTGGCTGTCCCGTGCGCATCGGACCAAAGCTGTCAAGGATCACTCTAGTCAGCATCCCCGTGTGCATGACCAACAAGTATCCGGTTGTTACACGGATGGGACGCCAGGGACGGCCGGGTAACGACAGGCGTCAGGCACCGCCGGCGCCCCTCATGCGTCACCCCGGCGACGCCAGTCACGCAGCACGACCGCACCGCCCGCGGTGATGCCCACGACCACCGCGCCCACGCCCAGGGCGTACGTGGCCAGTCGCGTACGACGCTCCTGCGGGGTCTCGCCCAGAGTGAGGCGCCCGGGCTCGGGCTTCGGGACGTTCGCCGCCGAGCCGGTGTCCGCCGTGGGGCGCTCGATCTTCTTGTCATCGTCGGTGAGGGCCTTCACCGGATCGACCACACCCCAGCCGATGAACCGATCACGGCCGTTGACGCCCCGCTCCGCGGTCTGCTCGATCTGGGCGATGACCTCCTGCCGCGACCAGTCGGGGTGCTTGGCGCGGATCAGGGCCGCCACTCCGGCCACGTACGGGGCGGCGAAGCTGGTGCCGTTGTCCACGCACTGCCCGCCCTTGGGGACGGTGGAGACCATGTCGACGCCGGGCGCCGCGACGCCGACGAAATCACCGCTCTGCGAGAAGTACGCGCGCTCGTTGTTGCGGTCGGAGGCGGCGACGGCGAGGACGCCGCGGTAGGACGCGGGATAGGTGCGCTTGGACTTCCCGTTCGCGCCGTCGTTGCCCGCGGCCGCGACCACGACCACGTCGTGCTGGACCGCATAGGCGGTCGCCTGCTCCAGATCGCTCTGCGAGAGGGCACCCTTGGTGTCCTGGGAGATGTTGATCACCCGGGCGCCCTCGTGCACCGCCTTCCTGATGGCCTGTGCCATCTTCTGCGGTGTGCCCTTGCCCTCGGCGTTGTTCTGCTTGAGGGGGATGATCGTCGCCTCGGGGGCCAGACCCACGAAGCCGGTGCCCTGGCGCGGGCGGGCCGCGATGATGCCGGCGACCTTGGTGCCGTGTCCGACCTCGTCGACCGTCGGGTCCTCGGCGAGTTTCCGTTCGTCCTTGGAGGCATCCTTGGCCGGGGGCAGGAAGTTCCCCCCGCTCGCCTTGTCGACGGCGGTCTTCAGCTGGATGTTGGTGTCATCGACACCGGTGTCGATGACGGCGACCCGTACCGACTTGCCGTTCTTCTCCTTGCCCTTGGTGTCCTCCCAGAGGCGGTCGAACACCAACCGTTGCAGCGACCAGGGCGTGCCCTTGATCTGCTTCTTCATCGGGAACGTGCACTCACCGTTGCCGTCCAGCGCGAGCGCGGCGGCGGACGGTCCGGCGCCGACGCCTGTGGCGGCGGTGAGACACGCCAGTGTCACCGCCGACGACAAGGCGGCCATGCGTCTCATGCGTGGGCGCTCCATGCTCACGACCCCTGGGGCTGTCGTGCGCTGTTGGTGTCCAGACGCGGCCCGACCGGCAGGAACTGGGACCAGTTGAGGGGCACCGGCACCGGTTTCGCGTCTCCGTACCCCAGCCTGACCTGAGCCTTGTTCGCGGTTGTCTGCCCGCCGGACTGTGCGTCCTGCTGCGCGGAGGAGCCCGAACCGTCAGCGCCGATCTTCGACTTGCCCGAACTGCCGTCATTGTTGGCCTGCACCTGGTAGCGCAGTCCGGTGTCGGTGACGAGGAAGACCTGGCCGGTGCTGGTCGCCCTCCCCTGGAACTGCCGGTAGAACAGGCCGGTCCCCGGCGTGACATACGCGCTGGTGGCACCGTCCACGATGGTCGCGGGGTAGTCCCGGCCCGCCCAGGTCTCGAGGGTGGGCGTACCGCTGTCGGCCACGTTCGTGAGGATGTTGCACACGGTGTCCCTGGCCCCGCTCCCGCCCTCGGTCGAGTTCACCTGGCGCGGGGGCTCGGAGGGCCAGGTGGTGTCACCGGCGAACACCGTGGAATCGGAGACGAAGTCCTGCGGGTTGACCTGCATCGGCTTGCCGAGCTGATTGAGTCCGGCCAACTGCTCACTGCTCAGCAGCAACTCGGCGGTGAAGTCGGAGACCGGCTGCACCTTTCCCGGCACCACGACATAGTGCTGGACGCCCCCACCGGTCTGCGCCTGGAGCACCATGCCCACCTTGTTGGCCTTGTCCGGCAGGGAGTCGACCCCGGCTGTGGTGTTCGGCTGCCCCGGCACCCGCGGAAACTCCACAGGTGCGCCGTCCTTCAGGGTGTCCAGCCAGTCGTCGGTCACCTGCTGGGGCTCGGCACCCTCCGAGAAGAGCGTCCGCAGCAACAGGTTGTACTGGCGGTCGGACATGCTCTTCTCGCCCTTGCGGCCGCCGAGCAGGTACTTGGTACCGGACGGGTCGACGAGATAGCGGCCCGTCTTCCCCCGGACGTACAGCGCCTGGCTGCCGCGCAGTCGCTGCGGGCCCTCGACCTTGGACGCCTCGCGGTCGGCGAAGATGAAGACCGCCTTCTGCGCGGTCTTGTTCTCCCCGCCGCCCGGCTGCTCACAGACCACCCAGCGCTTCTGCTCGACGGCATCGTCCGCCGAGGGCATACGGTCCGGGGCGTACGGAATTCCGATCGTGGGTCCGCGCGGAATATCGCCGTTGTCGAGCTGCGACTCCTTCACGCGAATGATGTCCGACTTGTCCTGATCCAACAGGAGTTTCGCCGAGGCGAGGTTGAGGACCGGGTGCAGCTGTTTCTTTCCGCCGGTCTTGAGAATCACATATCGGGTCGTCGAGTCGCTGCCGACGATGATGTGGGACGCGGTGTTGTCCCATCCCTTCGGCGCGGTCGGCCGGATCATGCCCCATGCGCCGAATCCGGCAAGGATCAGCGCCCCGACGATGACACCCGGGAGAAACGCGCGCAGCGGACGTGGCGCACCGTCGTCCATGACGGTGGGCGAGGGCTGCACGAACGAGGCAACCATCCGTTTCTTCGCAAAGGTGTAGGCATTGAGCTCGTCCCGCCGCGATGCCATGTCTCGTCCGCTTCTCCCCGTGTGATGGTGCAGTACGTACGCTCGGTCGCCGTAGCGAGATTACTCATCCGCTCGGGTCACCCGACACCCGAGCCACCCTTCACGCGCCTTTCCGATACCGTAAACACACAATCGGCCAGGACAACATCAGGACAAGCGGGGGTCTCCGGGATGAGCTCTGCCACCCATGCGCGTGCCGCCGTGCCGCGGCAGCCCTCACGCACGGCGAGCCTGGGCCCCCTGCGGCTGTATCAGCTCGTGCTCATCGAGGTGGCCGCCGCGATCCTCGGCGTCGCCTGGACCGTCGACTCACTGCTGATGGTGCCCGCGGGGGTCATCGCCCTCGCGCTCGTGCTGCTCGCGGTGTTGCGGCGCAGGCAGCAGCCGTTCGTCGACTGGCTCGTCACCATCAGCGCGTTGCGCACCCGTCAGAAGCAGGCCAAAGGGCCGGTCCCGGCCGGAATCGACCCGTCGCTCGCGCCCGCCGTCGAATGCGATCCGGCGCTGCGCACCTACGCGTATGTGGCCCGGGACCGCCGCGAGATCGGAATGATCGGCGACGGTACGTTCCTCACGGCGGTGCTCCAGGTCCAGTCGACCGACGCTCCACTGCGCCCCATGCGCACCAAGCGACCACTTCCGCTCTCGCTGCTGCAGGACGCGCTGGACGTGGACGGCATTCAGCTGGAGTCGGTGCAGGTGGTGCAGCACTCACAGACCGCGCCCGCACCACATCTGCCCGAACAGGCCGCGGCGGCGCGCAGTTATGCCCCGCTGCAGGAGCAGGCCGGAGCACCCGCCGTCCGGTTGACCTGGGTGGCGCTCAAGCTGAATCCCGAGCTGTGCCCGGAGGCCATACGGGCGCGCGGCGGCGGTCTGGAGGGCGCCCAGCGGTCCCTGCTGCGCACCGTTGACCAGCTGGCCAGCCGGCTGACCGGTGCCGGGTTCTCGGCGCGACCGCTGGCCGAGGGTGAACTCACCACGGCCCTCGCCACCTCGGCGTGTGTCAACCCGCATGCCACGACCCAGGCGGGGCGTGCGAGCACGCCGACGCGCCGGACGGTGGAGACCTCGCGCGCCTGGCGCTGCGACGACCGGTGGCACACCACCTACTGGGTGGGGCGCTGGCCACAGATGGGCCCGGAATCGGTGCCGCTGCCGCAACTCGTGGCACTGCTGACCTCCATGCCCGCCCTCGCGTCCACCTTCAGCCTGACCCTGACGCATGACGACGGCAGCCGTAACGCCTCCTCGGTCACCGGGCACATCAGGGTCACCGGGCGCAGCGACACCGATCTGATCACCGCCCGCAAGGCTTTGGAGCGCGCCGCGCGGGGAGTGCGGGTCGGGCTGGTACGTCTCGACCGTGAGCAGTTGCCCGGTGTGCTCGCGACGCTCCCGCTGGGAGGGACCCGCTGATGTCCACATCCGCCTTCTCCCCCGCCACTTCTCCCTCCGGTCATGGAACCGGTCCGGATTCCGCCCCCGGAGCGGGTCTGGGGTCCGGTCCCACGATTTCCGGTGCCGGCGCCCCCGGAATGGCCGGTGACCCGAGTTCGGCGCGCAGAACGCGCCCCGGTTTCGGGCTCATCGGGCCCCGGCGCGGACGGCAAACACTGCCCATGGAGGACGTGGAGGCGCTGGCGCTGCCCATCGGCGACGACGGCGTCATCATCGGCGTGGACGAGCAGAACCAGCCCGCCGTCCTCGGCTTCAACCGCCCCGAGCCGTTTGACGTGGTACTCGTCGGCGGTCTGTGGACCGCGCAGGTGCTGGCCTTCCGGGCGGCGGCCACCGGCGCCCGTATCGCCGTCGAGACCGGCCGGCCGCATCTGTGGACCAACTTAGTGCAGGTCGCTGGTGGCGGACAGCAGTGCATGACCGTCTTCGACGTGGGCCGGGTGCCGCCGCAAGGGCCTTCAGTGGGCAGCCCGGTTCTGGTCGTCCGGGACTGCGGCATGCGTCCGCCACGGGGCCGGGTCTCCGCGTTGCCCTGGCAGTCGGTGCTGACCCTGCTGCCGTATCTGAGCCCGGTCGCGCCGCGGCTGCTCGAGCACGCTGGGCTGGTCGGCATTCAGCGCGTCTCGCCGGACGAGGCCAAGGAGATAGGCCGCGTCATGGGCCTTCCGCAGGCCGACGTCGCGGCGCTGTCCACGCTTCCCGACTGGGTCACCCTCTGGTGTACACGTACCGGACGGCAGTTCGTAACCGTGCAGGCGACGGATGCCGAGACGGGGCTGCTGGGATCTCCGCGTCGGGTCGACTGATACGGGTCGAACCCTTCAGGGTTGGTCCGTCGTTGATCGACACCGCTCGAGTGCGGTCCGCATCATGCCGTGGACCGCTTCGAGT
The DNA here is from genome assembly GCF_042868035.1 of Streptomyces sp. NPDC007875. NCBI lineage: Bacteria > Bacillati > Actinomycetota > Actinomycetes > Kitasatosporales > Streptomycetaceae > Streptomyces > Streptomyces sp. NPDC007875. The sequence goes on from NZ_JBIADZ010000039.1 coordinate 51,913, forward strand.
GGCGGATGGGCCTGCCCTCGCGGCGCTCATGGTGATTAGTCTTGGGGTACCCGGTGGAGAACCTGTTCAGGGATCCCCGGCGTCACAAAAGGGGAAAGCCGAACGGTCGGACGACAGTAGCGATCGGCAACAGATCGGCCTCGCCAAGAATTTCAAGGGTGTTCGACCACACCAGGAGGCATTGTGAGCAGCGATCGGGACGAGATCCGCACGGGCGGAAACACACCCGGCGATGATCGGTCCGACGCGGAGACCGAGCACACGGGCGAGTTCACCATCGACTACACCCCGCCCGCCTGGTACACGCAGAACGCTTCGTCGTCGTCCTCGCCGGCCTCCACGGCCCCCGCGTCGACCGGCGGTTCCGGAGGAATCGGGACGGGCACCGGTGCGGGAGCGCCGAGCCCGCCGCCTCCGCCGCCCACGGGTCATCCTGTGTCCGTGCCGGGGACGCCGGAGCCGAGTGGCTTTCCGGGTGCTTGGCCGCCGCCGACCGCGCCGCCCTCCGCCGATGTCGCGTCGGACGCCTCCGAGGTGGAGGAGGTCCCCGCACGGAGGGAGGACGAGGCACGGTCTGAAGCGGAGGCCGACGAGTCGGACGCGGGCACCCACATGCCGCCTTTGCCCGACTCCGCACCGGATTGGGGCAGTGCGCCCGCGGCTGACGCCGTGACGGGTGGTGCCACGTCGGACAACCCCGAGTCCGAACCCGAGCACCGAGAATCTTCCGCCGAGACTTCCGAGGTCGAGGCGGAGTCCTCTGCGGCGGCTCCCGCTCCGGCTTCCTTCACCGCCTCCGCTCCCGTCGATGACGACTTCAACCTGGCGCCCGCCGCGGCTCCGCGGGACGACGCACCCGAGCCCGCGCCCGAGTCCGAGTCCGATGAGAGCGACAACGGCGATGTGGTCAGCCACTCCACCGTGCGGTTCTCCACCGCCGCGCTGCGGCGCGAGGTGGCCGAGAGGCGGAGTGAGGACTCCGAGGGCGCCGAGGCTGATTCCGGTCCCGGTGCCGGATCCGATCCGGGTTCCGGTTCTTCTTCCGGTTCTGGCTCTGGTTCCGCTTTCGCGTCCGATGCCGGTGACGATTCCGGCTTCGCGGGCGCGGACGACCGTGCCGACGACGATGTGCGCAGCGAGGGCACGCTGCGCTTCTCCACCGCCGAGCTGCGGCGTGAGATGGAGGAGCTGAGGCAGGCGACCGCCGAGCCTCAGGACGCGATCCCCGAGGACGCCGTGCCGCCGAGCGCGCCCTCCTCCGAGCAGCCCGCCGCCAGCTGGGCTCCGCCTCCGGTTCCGCAGTCGGGGCTGCCGCCCCTGCCGCCGGACTTCCAGCCCGCCGCACCCGAGGACGCCGTACCGGCTCCGGGTCCCGCTCCGGTTCCGGAGCAGCGGACGGACGGGCCTGCCACCCCTGGCGCCGGCGTGCCGCTCCCGCCCCAGGACACCTCCTGGGCGCCTCCCCCGCCCCAGACGCAGGGTCAGCCCGGTCCCGCGGCGCCTGGGCCCGGGCCGCAGGGCGGATACGGCTATCCGCGTCCCGGTGAGGGCGCTCCCGGTGCGGTCCCCGGCCAGCCCGGTCCGGCCCCGCTGCCGGATCAGGCCCAGGGGGCACAGCCCCCGGCGGCCAACATGCCTGGCCCGCAGGGCGGTTATCAGCAGCCCGGCCCGGGCGTGCCGGGCCCCGGTCCGCAGGGCCCCCCGGCTCCGCAGGGGCCCCACTACGGCTATCCGCACCCCGGGGGCCAGCCCGCGCCCGGCCCGGCCGGTCAGGGACAGGGCCAGGGTCCGATGCCCGTCCAGGGCGGCTACGGCTTCCCACAGCCGCCCGCCCCGGACCAGCAGGGCCAGGGCCCGTACCAGCAGCCCCCCGCACCGCCCTACCCCGCACCCCAGCAGGGGCAGGCCGAGCACCCCGGACAGCCGGGCCAGCCGATGTACCCGGGCCAGCCCGGTCAGCCTGCCCAGCCCGGTCAGCCCGGACCGTACGCGCCGAACGGCCCCGTCCAGGGCCAGCCGCCGCATGACCCCCAGGGTCAGCAGTTCCCCGGGCAGCAGGGTCCGGGCGCGCAGGGCGGCTACGGCTTCCCGCGGCCCGGCGACGGCGTTCCAGGGCCCGGGCCCGGGCCACAGCAGGGGCAGGCGCACGACGGCTACGGCTATCCGCGTCCCGACGCCCACGCCGCCCCGGCAGCCCCGGCCGATCCCCGTACCGGCGGCTGGCCGACGGTCACGCCCGACCAGCGGCGTCAGGCCGGAGGCGCGGGGGCGCCGCTCGGGTACACCGCCGCGGTCGAGCTCTCCTCGGACCGTCTGATCAAGGGCAAGCAGAAGCCGAAGAAGAACACTCCCGGCCCCTCCCGCTTCAAGATCGGCGGCAAGAAGGAGGAGGCGGAGCGGCAGCGCAAGCTGGAGCTGATCCGCACGCCGGTGCTCTCCTGCTACCGCATCGCGGTGATCAGCCTCAAGGGCGGTGTCGGCAAGACCACGACGACCACCGCCCTCGGCTCGACCCTGGCCATCGAGCGCCAGGACAAGGTCATCGCGATCGACGCCAACCCGGACGCGGGCACCCTCGGCCGGCGCGTGCGTCGGGAGACCGGTGCGACCATTCGCGACCTGGTCACCGCGATCCCGTATCTCAACAGCTACATGGACATCCGGCGGTTCACCTCACAGGCGCCGTCGGGGCTGGAGATCCTCGCCAACGACGTGGACCCGGCGGTCTCGACGACGTTCAACGACGACGACTACCGCAGCGTCATCGACGTCCTGGGCAAGCAGTACCCGATCATCCTCACCGACTCGGGCACGGGTCTGCTCTACAGCGCCATGCGCGGCGTCCTCGACCTCGCCGACCAGCTGATCATCATCTCCACGCCCTCCGTGGACGGTGCGAGCAGCGCCAGCACCACCCTCGACTGGCTGTCCGCGCACGGCTACGCGGATCTGGTCTCGCGGAGCATCACCGTGATCTCCGGAGTCCGGGAGACCGGAAAGATGATCAAGGTCGAGGACATCGTGTCCCACTTCGAGACCCGTTGCCGCGGGGTGATCGTCGTACCGTTCGACGAGCATCTGTCGGCGGGCGCCGAGGTGGACCTGGACATGATGCGGCCCAAGACCCGTGAGGCGTACTTCAACCTCTCGGCCATGGTCGCGGAGGACTTCACCCGCGCCCAGCAGGAGCAGGGGCTGTGGACGGGCGACGGCGCGGCCCAGCCGCCGCAGGTGGCCCCTCCGATGCCCGGCCAGGCCCAGCAGCCCTACCCCGGCCAGCAGCCCTACCCGGGCGCCTACGCGCCTCAGCAGGGCCAGCAGCCGCAGTACCCCGGATACCCGCAGCAAGGCGGTCAGCAAGGCTGGCAGCAGTCCTACGGGCAGGGGCAGCAGCCGCAGCCCGGCCAGCCGTGGCAGCAGATCCAGCCCGGGCAGCCGGGCCAGCCGGGTCAGCCCGGGCAACCGGAGCAGCCCTGGCAGCAGCAGCCCCCTGGGCCGCAGCAGTAGCAGACGGAAGCGATGCGCCCCGTGGGCCCGGATCACCGGGCCCACGGGGCGCATCCACGTTCACCGCACGGCGTACCTCACGGGCGTACCGCACAACGCACCTCACAGCGCGCCGCACACCGCGTCAGCGGCTGCCGCCGTGCTCCTCGACGAGTTCACGGGCCCGCTTCACATCGGCCGCCATGCGCTCCAGCAGCGCCTCGATCGAGTCGAACTTCTCCTGGCCCCGTAGATAGGCCAGGAAGTCGACCTCGACATGGAGTCCGTACAGATCCAGTCCGACCCGGTCGATCGCATACGCCTCGACCGTCCGCTCGGTCCCGTCGAACTGCGGATTGGTGCCGACCGAGATCGCCGCGGGCATCGCCTCGCCCTGCGCCGTCAGCCACCCGGCGTAGACGCCGTCGGCCGGGATCGCGGTGTGCGGCGGGGTCTCCAGGTTGGCGGTCGGAAAGCCCAGTTCACGGCCGCGCTGCGCACCGCGCACCACCACGCCCTCGACCCGGTGCGGCCGGCCGAGGACCTCCATCGCGCCCGCGACATCGCCCTCGGCGACCAGCCGGCGCACCAGCGTGGAGGAGAACGGCTCGCCGCCGCCCGCCTCACCGCGCTCGTACAGGTCGATGACCTCGACCTCGTAGTCGTAGGTGGTGCCGAGCTCGCGCAGGAAGGCGACGTTCCCAGCGGCCTTGTGGCCGAAGCGGAAGTTGGGGCCCTCCACCACGACCCGTGCGTGCAACTTGTCGACCAGCACCTTCACGACGAAGTCGGCCGGGGTGAGCCGGGAGAACTCCGCCGTGAACGGCAGGACCAGCACCGCGTCCACGCCCAGCCCGGCCATCAGCTCCGCGCGCCGCTGATGCGTGGCCAGCAGCGGCGGATGGCTGCCGGGCCGCACCACCTCGCTCGGATGGGGGTCGAAGGTGACCACGACCGCCGGTACGCCCAGCTCACGCGCCCGTGCCACGGCACGGCCGATGATCAGCTGGTGCCCTCGGTGCACCCCGTCGTAGGAACCGATGGTGACGACGCTGCGCCCCCAGGCCTCAGGGATGTCCTCCAAGCCACGCCAGCGCTGCACTTTGCCCGCTCCTCGCCCGAACCTTTGTCTGTCGACTTCGCAGGTCTAAGACTGCCATGCCCCGGTCGCCCGCCTCGCATCGGTGGCCTCCACGAGCGCCCGGACCGGCCGGAAAGCCACCGTAGGCGGCCGGTCCGGGCCCTCGCAACGCAGCACGGAGTCAGTCACGACACACCACAGCGCCCTGGTGCCTGCGCCCCGACGACCTCATACGAAGACGGCCAGGCTCTTCGCCTTGCCCTTCGACTCCTCCACGAGGGCCAGAAAACGCCCCTCCGGCCCGAAGACCGCGACCGGCCCCGAACCCGTCCCAGGACGATCCAGCGCCCCCTCCCCCGAGGGCATGTCGATCCGTACGCCGTTGCCCAGCAGCCGGGCCTGGTGGTCGTCCACGTCCCAGCGCGGGAAGGCGGCGGCCGCCGCCTCGGCGATGGGCATGATCTCCAGCGACTCCTCCAGGCTCTCCAGCGTCCTGGCCGCCCCCAGCCCGTACGGGCCGACCCGGGTCCGGCGCAGGGCCGTCAGATGGCCGCCGACGCCGAGGCCGGCGCCCAGGTCGCGCGCCAGCGCCCGGATGTAGGTGCCGGAGGAGCACACCACCGTGACGTCCAGGTCGAGGACGGTGGTGCCGTCCTCCGCCTTGGCCTCGCGGCGGTCGTGGAGGACGAAGGAGGAGACGGTCACCGGCCGCGCCGGGATCGCGAACTCCTCGCCCTCCCGCGCCCGTGCGTAGGAGCGCTTGCCGTCGATCTTGATGGCGCTGACCTTCGAGGGGACCTGCTGGATGTCCCCGGTCAGCTCCTCGATCCCGGCCTGGACGGCGCCCGGGTCGACTCCGACGGCGCCGTCCGAGGCGGTGATCTCGCCCTCCGCGTCATCGGTGACCGTGGCCTGGCCGAGCCGGATGGTGGCCCGGTACTCCTTCTCGGTCAGCGCCAGATGGCCCAGCAGCCGGGTCGCCTTCTCCACGCCGACCACGAGCACGCCCGTGGCCATCGGGTCCAGCGTTCCGGCGTGGCCGACCCGCCGGGTGCCGGCGAAGCGGCGCATCTTGGCGACGACGTCGTGCGAGGTGAAACCGGCCGGCTTGTCGACGATCACCAGGCCGTCCGGTGCCCCGGAACCGGCCCTGTCCTTGCGCGTCATGCGTCCGGTGAACCCTTGCCGTCCGTGCCGGGCTCCTGGCCGTCCGTGCCGGGCTCCTCGTCGTCCTCGTCCTCGCCCGGCTTGCGGTACGGATCGGCGTCGCCGGCGTAGCTGGCGCCCGAGGACGCCTCTCGCACCTGGGCGTCCGCCTCCCTGGCCTTGGCGAGCAGGTCGTCGATGGTGCGGGCGTTCTCCGGCAGTGCGTCCGGGACGAACGTCAGGGTCGGGGTGAAGCGCACCCCCGTCTGGCGTCCGACCTCCGACCGCAGCACACCCTTGGCGCTCTCCAGGGCCGCGGCGGAGGCCGCCCGCTCCTCGTCGTCGCCGAAGACCGTGTAGAAGACGGTCGCCTCCCGCAGATCACCGGTGATCCGGGTGTCGGTGATGGTCACATAGCCCAGCCGCGGGTCCTTGATCCGCCGCTGCAGAGTCTCCGCGACCACGACCCGGATGCGGTCCGCCAGCTTGCGTGCCCGCGCGGTGTCGCTCATGCGTCTTCTTCTCTCTTCTTCGCGTCAGTCATCGATGGCCGGGGCGGTCTGCCACCGCCGATCCGGCCCTCATTCATCATCGCCACCGTGGAACCGCCGTCGCACCGACAACAGCTCCACCTCCGGCCGCGCCGCCACCAGCCGCTCGCAGCGGTCGAGCACGTCCGTGAGATGGCCCGCGTCCCCGGAGACCATCGCCAGGGCGATCTGGGCCCTGCGGTAGAGGTCCTGGTCCCCGACCTCCGCCACGCTCACCGCGAATTTGCGGTGCAGCTCGGCGACGATCGGGCGGACGACGGAGCGCTTCTCCTTCAACGACCGTACGTCGCCGAGAAGCAGGTCAAAGGACAACGTCCCTACATACATGCAGTCCGGGTCAAGCCACCCGTGGGGCCTTTGTGAATGCGGGCTTCTCGCACCGTACACGCAAGGGCCGGGGCCGATCGACGGAAATTCCTCCGCCGATCGGCCCCGGTGGGACAGCCGCTTGTCAGCCGCGCGGCTTCTCGCGCATCTCGTACGTCGCGATGACGTCGTCGATCTTGATGTCGTTGTAGCTGCCGAGGTTGATACCGCCCTCGAAGCCTTCGCGAATCTCGGTGACGTCGTCCTTGAAGCGGCGCAGACCCTCGATGTTGAGGTTCTCCGCGATGACCTTGCCGTCGCGGACGAGGCGGGCCTTGGTGTTCCGCTTGACCTCGCCGGAGCGGATGAGCACACCGGCGATGTTGCCCAGCTTGGACGAGCGGAAGATCTCGCGGATCTCCGCCGTACCGAGCTCGACCTCTTCGTACTCCGGCTTGAGCATGCCCTTCAGGGCCGCCTCGATCTCCTCGATCACCTGGTAGATGACCGAGTAGTACCGGACGTCCACACCCTCGCGCTCGGCCATCTGCGTGGCACGCCCGTCGGCGCGCACGTTGAAGCCGATGACGATGGCGTCGGAGCCGGTCGCCAGGTCGATGTCGGTCTCGGTGACCGCACCCACACCGCGGTGCAGGACGCGCAGGTCGACCTCTTCGCCGACGTCGAGCTGGAGCAGCGAGGACTCGAGAGCCTCCACCGAACCGGACGCGTCGCCCTTGATGATGAGGTTGAGCTGCTGGACCTGACCGGCCTTGAGCACCTTGTCCAGGTCCTCCAGGGAGACCCGGCGGGTGCGCTTGGCGAACGCCGCGTTCCGCTCGCGGGCGGCACGCTTCTCGGCGATCTGGCGGGCGGTGCGGTCCTCGTCGACGACGAGGAAGTTGTCGCCCGCACCGGGCACGTTGGTCAGACCGAGCACCAGGACCGGGGTCGCCGGGCCGGCCTCCTCCAGCGCGTTCCCGTTGTCGTCGAGCATCGCCCGGACGCGGCCGTAGGCGTCGCCCGCGACCATCGTGTCGCCGACCCGCAGGGTGCCGCGCTGGACCAGCACGGTGGCCACGGCGCCGCGGCCGCGGTCCAGGTGCGCCTCGATCGCGATGCCCTGCGCGTCCTGCTCCGCGTTGGCGCGCAGGTCGAGCGAGGCGTCCGCGGTCAGGACGACGGCCTCGAGCAGGTCGTCGATGTGCAGCCCCTGCTTGGCGGAGATGTCGACGAACATGGTGTCGCCGCCGTACTCCTCGGCCACCAGGCCGTACTCGGTCAGCTGACCGCGCACCTTGGTCGGGTCCGCGCCCTCGACGTCGATCTTGTTGACCGCGACCACGATCGGCACATCGGCCGCCTTGGCGTGGTTCAGCGCCTCGATCGTCTGCGGCATCACACCGTCGTTGGCCGCCACCACGAGGATCGCGATGTCGGTCGACTTGGCACCGCGGGCACGCATGGCGGTGAACGCCTCGTGACCCGGGGTGTCGATGAAGGTGATCCTGCGCTCTTCGTCGTTGACCTCGGTCGAGACCTGGTAGGCACCGATGTGCTGGGTGATGCCGCCGGCCTCGCCCGCGATGACGTTCGTCTTGCGGATCGCGTCCAGCAGTCGGGTCTTACCGTGGTCGACGTGACCCATGACGGTCACCACCGGCGGACGCGCGACGAGCATCTCCTCGCCGCCCTCGTTCTCGCCGAACTCGATGTCGAAGGACTCGAGAAGCTCGCGGTCCTCCTCCTCCGGGCTGACGATCTCGACGTTGTAGTTCATCTCGTCGGCGAGGAGCTGCAGCGTCTCGTCGGAGACGGACTGCGTCGCGGTGACCATCTCGCCGAGGTTGAGCATCACGGCGACCAGAGACGCCGGGTTGGCGTTGATCTTCTCCGCGAAGTCGGTGAGCGAGGCACCCCGCGACAGCCGGACCGTCTGGCCGTTGCCGCGCGGCAGCATCACACCGCCGACGGACGGGGCCTGCATGGCCTCGTACTCCTGGCGCCTCTGCCGCTTCGACTTACGGCCGCGACGCGCCGGACCGCCGGGACGGCCGAACGCACCCTGCGTACCACCACGGCCACCGGGACCACCCGGACGACCGCCGAAGCCGGGACGGCCACCGCCGCCGAAGCCGCCGCCGCCACCGGGACCGCCCGGACGACCGGCGAAGCCGCCGCCGCCACCGGGACGACCGCCGCCGCCACCGCCGGGACGACCGGCGAAGCCGCCGCCGCCACCGGGACGACCGCCACCGGCACCGCCGGGACGACCGCCGCCGCCGGGACCGCGACCGCCGCCGCCACCGGGGCCCGGACGCGGGCCGGCAGCCGGACGCTGCGGCATCATGCCCGGGTTCGGGCGCGCGCCGCCGGGACCCGGACGCGGGCCGCCACCCTGGGCGCCCTGCGGACGGGGCATCTGTCCCGGAGTGGGACGGGGACCGCCGGGACCGCCCTGGCCACGGCCCGGACCGCCCTGGCCGCCGCCCTGCGGACGCGGGCCGCCGCCGGGCTGGCCGCCGGGGCGCGGGGCGCCGCCGGGACGGGGCGCCTGCGGGCGCGCCATACCGGTGGAGCCGCCGGAGGTGAAGGGGTTGTTACCGGGACGGGGACCGGCCGGACGGGGACCACCCGGACGCGGACGCTCCTGACCCGGACGCGGGCCGCCACGGCCACCCTGACCGCCCTGACCCTGGCCACCCTGACCCTGGCCGCCCTGGCCCTGGCCCGGTGCACCCGGACGGGCGCCGGGGCGCGGACCGGGCGTGGCACCCGGCTTGGCGGACGCGCCCGGCTTGGCCGCGGCCGGCTTGGGGCTCGGGGCCGCCGGCGGCGCGGTGAACTCGGGCTGTGCCGGAGCCGCCGGCGCGGGGCCCGGCTTGGGGCCGGGGGCCGCCGGACGGGCAGCGGGCGCGGGACGCGGGCCCGGCGTGGGCGCCGCACCCGGAGTGGGCGCCGCACCGGGGGTGCCGCGCTGGCCCTCGGCAGCCGGCTTGGGGCCGGGCGCCGTCGGGGGCTTGGGGGCGGCCGGACGGGCCGCAGCCGCCGGACCGGGGGTCGGCGGCTTGGGCGTCGCCTTGCGCGGCGCCGAAGGCTTGCCGGCGGCACGGCCGGAGCCGTTGCCACCCTGGAATGCGTCAGTCAACTTGCGCACAACCGGCGCCTCGATCGTCGAGGACGCCGAACGTACAAATTCACCGAGTTCTTGGAGCTTGGCCATGACGACCTTGCTCTCAACTCCGAACTCCTTGGCGAGTTCGTATACCCGGACCTTAGCCACTTCGCTCCTTTTAGGTCCGGGTTGTCGCCGGACCGTCGCTACTTCATGGGCGTACTCATCGCGTACTCATCGAGTGCTCATCGCAATCTCGACCTACTTCCGACTCGCGAGGTACCTGACCGCACGGTGTCCCGTGCCGTTCTCTTCCAACTACTTACTCAGGGTGTCGCCTGCTCACCCTTCTCGACAAACCGGCCGAGCGCCGTGGTGTCGAGCGCCCCCGGCCCCCTGAAGGCCCGGGAAAAGGCCCGGCGGCGAACCGCCAGGTCAAGGCAGACCCGTGTGGGGTGAACATAAGCACCCCGACCGGGGAGCGTACCGCGCCGGTCGGGGACACAAACACCCTCGACCAGCACGATGCGCAGCAGATCGTTCTTGGCCGCCCGATCCCGGCATCCCACACAGGTTCGCTCAGGGCAGGCACCAGCGCGCGTGCGGCCAGACACTGCTTAAGTCTACCTCCCCATACCGACCTCACCCCTTGGGGGGAGTGATCGAATCGTCACTCGATTTCAGGCCGGATCCCGCGGGATCCGGCCTGAATCAGTCTTGATCACCCGACTGCTCGGTGTCCGGCCGGATGTCGATCCGCCAGCCGGTCAGCCGGGCCGCCAGCCGGGCGTTCTGCCCCTCCTTGCCGATGGCGAGGGACAGCTGGTAGTCGGGCACGGTGACCCGGGCCGAGCGGGCCGCCAGATCGACCACCTCGACCTTGCTCACCCGCGCGGGTGACAGCGCGTTCGCCACCAGCTCAGCGGGGTCGTCCGACCAGTCGACGATGTCGATCTTCTCGCCGTGCAGCTCGGCCATCACGCTGCGCACCCGGCCGCCCATCGGGCCGATGCACGCGCCCTTGGCGTTCAGCCCCGAACGAGTGGACCGGACCGCGATCTTGGTGCGGTGGCCCGCCTCACGGGCGATCGCCGCGATCTCCACCGAACCGTCCGCGATTTCCGGCACCTCGAGCGCGAAGAGCTTCTTGACCAGATTGGGATGCGTACGCGAAAGAGTCACCGACGGGCCGCGCACGCCCTTGACGACTCGTACGACGTACGTACGCAGCCGGGTGCCGTGCGCGTAGTCCTCGCCCGGGACCTGCTCCTGCACCGGCAGGATCGCCTCGAGGCGGCCGATGTCCACCAGCACGTTCTTCGGGTCCTTGCCCTGCTGGACGACGCCGGCGACGACATCGCCCTCCCGTCCCGCGTACTCGCCGAAGGTGATCTCCTCCTCGGCGTCCCGCAGCCGCTGCAGGATGACCTGCTTCGCGGTCGTCGCGGCGATCCGGCCGAAGCCGGAGGGGGTGTCGTCGAACTCGCGGGGCTCCTGGCCCTCTGTCAGGTCCTCGGCGTCCTCGCGGGCCCATACGGTCACATGGCCGGTGTCGCGGTTCAGCTCCACCCGGGCGCGGCGACGGCTTCCATCGGTGCGGTGGTAGGCGATGAGGAGCGCCGATTCGATCGCCTCGACCAGCAGGTCGAAGGAGATCTCCTTCTCTCGCACCAGACCCCGCAGGGCGCTCATGTCGATATCCACGGCTACGCCTCCTCTTTGCTCTCGTCGTCCTCGCCCGCGGCCTTGTCCTCGGGCTTGCGGCTGAACTCGATCTCCACCCGGGCCTTGGAGATCTCCTCGAAGGCAAGCCGTCTGGCGGTGGGCTTGCGCCCCTTCACACCGGGGACCTCCAGATCGAGCCCCTCGTCGTCCACCGAGACGATCCGGGCGACCAGCTCGCCGTCGTCGGTGAGCCGCGCTCGCATGAGGCGGCCGGTGGCGCGGCGGTAGTGGCGCGGCTCGGTCAGGGGGCGCTCGGCGCCGGGAGAGGTGACCTCGAGGACATACGGGACCTGGCCCATCGCGTCCGTGTCGTCAAGGGTCTGGGAGATGTCCCGGCTCAGCTCCGCACACGTGTCCAGCTGGACACCGTCGTCGGAATCCACGACCACTCTCAGCACACGCCGCCGCCCAGCCGGTGTCACCTCGACCTCTTCCAGATCCAGGTCTCGCGCGCTGACGAGCGGTTCCAGCAGTCCGCGCAGCCTCTCGCTCTGGGTCGTGCTCATCCGGGTGACTCCTCGGCCGCGTGTGCTGTTGTGGGAAGGTCGCGTGTCAGGTCAAAGCCTATCTGTTCCGGCGGCGGGCTGACGATTCGGTGGCCGCTGCCGGGCAGACGGGCTCGGCGCGGGTACGCTCGCCTGCTGTGATCACTACCGGCGGCCGGGAGCGGCCGCAGCCCGGAAAGAGGAACGTGTCGATCACGACTCCCCCACCTCCTCCCACAGCCCCCTCCGACGCGAAGTCCTCGGCCTCCCCGGCGTCCGCCGAGTCCTCAGCGCGCGACGCGGCGGTGCCCCGGCGGCGGAGTCTGCTGCTGGGCGGCGGAGCGCTGGGGGCGGTCGCGCTGCTGAGCGGCTGTTCCGACGATGCCGAGCCCCGGCGCGACGCGGGCGGCGAGGCGGCCGTCGCCCTGCTGCGGGCGCGGGGCGCGCGGGACTCCACCGCACTCCTCGCGCGCTACGACGCGACCGTGGACGCGCATCCCGACCTCGCGGAGCGGCTGACGCCGCTGCGCGAGGAGACGGCCCGGCACGCCGCGGTCTTCACCACCAAGGACCGGTCCGCCTCCCCCTCCGCGACCGCGTCGCGCTCGCCCTCCGCGGGCGGACAGCGGGTGCCGAAGGTGCCCGAGGACGAGAAACAGGCCCTCTCCGCCCTCGCCCAGGCCGAGCGCCAGACCGCCGACACCCGCACCGCCGCGCTCGCCACCGCGCCGCCCGAGCTGGCCCGGCTGCTGGCCTCCGTCGCGGCCTGCGGCGCCGCCCACGTGTATCTCCTCACGCAGCGCGGCACGGATTCGTGATCACGCTCGGGACCACCGGGAAGGGGTACTGACATGGCCTCTCGAGCAGGCCGATCGGCCGTCGGCGAGCGCGCCGCGGCGCTCAGGGCCGCACAGGCGGCGCTCGCCGCCGAGCACGCCGCGGTGTACGGATACGGCGTCGTCGGCGGGCGGATCGGCGACGACCGGCTCGCGGAGGCGCGCGAAGGCTACGCCGCGCACCGCGCGCGCCGGGACGACCTCGCCCGCACCGTGCGCGACCTCGGCGGCAGCCCCGAGGCCGCGGCGCCCGCCTACGCCCTGCCCTTCGCGGTGCCGGACGCGTCCGCCGCGGTGCGGCTCGCGGCCGAGCTGGAGAACCGGGTCGCCGCCGTCTACGCCGATCTCGTCCGGGCCTCGACCGGGTCCCTGCGCCGCCAGGCGGCGGGTGCGCTGCGGGAGGCGGCGGTCCGGGCGGTGCGCTGGCGGGGCGGCGGCGTAGCCTTCCCTGGACTCACCGAACGCGCCGCACCGGCCACTCCGTCGGCGTCGCCCAGCGGTGGGGCGGACGGGGTGTGAACGGGCATCTGGATCGGATGAGGCCGACGAGTCCGGTGAGTTCTGCGAGACCCATGCGGTCTGTGAAGTCATTGATGGTGGAGGGGACAGCTCAGGAATGGCATCGGCACCACAGCCCGGCGGCCGCGATACGACCCGCGTACCTGTGCCGAAGCGGCTCCTGGACGCGCTGAGCGACAGCCCGGCGAGCGCCGTGCGGAGCTGGCTCGACGCCCTGCCCGAGACGGTCGAGCGGCAGCTGGCGGCGTGGGAGCTGACCCTGGAGCGGGTGTCGGCGCCCGGGGGGCGCCACGGACTCGTCGCGCTCGTACGGCAGGCGGACGGCATCCCGGCGGCGCTGAAGTTCCCGGTCCCCGGTCCGGACGCCGACCATGAGCGCGCCGCCCTCGCGCACTGGGACGGCTGGGGCGCGGCGCGGCTGCTGCGCGCCGACCCGGACACCGGTGCGCTGCTGATCGAGCGGCTGCGCAGCACGGTCTCGCTGCGCTCGCTGCCCGAGGCGAAGGCGGTGCTGGAGGCGGCGGGCACGGTGCGGCGGCTGTGGGTGGCGCCGCCCGAGGGACATCCGTTCGCGTCGGTCACCGGGCGTACGGAGGAGGAGCGCGAGACCCTGCGGACGCTCGGCGCCGGGGGCTGGGCGGCGGATGCCCGCCCGCTGACCGACGAGGCGCTGGAGCTCCGGGAGGCGCTGCCCGCCGAGCCGCCCGAGGAGGTGCTGCTGCACGGCGACTTCCGGCAGGGGAAGGTGCTGGCCGGGGAGCGCGCGCCCTGGCTCGCGGTGGGTCCGGCGCCGGTCGTGGGCGAGCGCGCGTACGACCTGGCGCGGCTGGTGCTCGACCGCTGCGAGGACCTGGCCGCCGGCCCCGGCCCCGCCGCGGCCGCGCGCCGCCGGGTCGGCAAGCTGGCGGACTCCCTGGAGGTCGACCGCGACCGGCTGCGGGGCTGGTCCTTCTACCGCGCCGTCGAGACGGGCCTGCGCCACTCCGCCGCGGGCGACCGCCGTCGCGCGGAGCTGCTGCTGGAGTTCGCGGGCTGGCTGTAACGGGCTCCGCCCCCACCCGCTCACCCCCACGTCACCGCTGCTGAGTGCGGCTTTCGTCGCGCGCCTTCGGCGCAGGCGAGCAGCGGAGCAGGGGGCCGGGCCGGTGGGGACGAGCGCCGGTGGCGGCTTCCGTAACCGGGGGCCGAAGCACCCACCACGCGAAATCCCCGGCTCCCGGGCGCCGAAGCGCGGGAGCCGGGGATTCCGCATCGTCCGGAGCGGGCCCGGCCGGAGCCGGCCCGGCCGTCAGGCGGTGATGGCGGTAAGGCGGGAGATCGCCTCGTCGATCGGGAGCTCCTCGCGCTCACCCGTACGGCGGTCCTTCAGCTCGACGACACCGTCCTTGGCGCCACGGCCCACGACCAGGATGGTCGGGACGCCGATCAGCTCGGCGTCGGTGAACTTCACCCCCGGGGAGACCCCGGCGCGGTCGTCGACCATGACGCGCACGCCCGCCGTGCCCAGCTTCTCGGCGATGTCGAGCGCCAGCTCGGTCTGGAGGGCCTTGCCCGCCGCCACGATGTGGACGTCGGCCGGGGCCACCTCGCGGGGCCAGCACAGGCCCGACTCGTCGTGGGTCTGCTCGGCGAGCGCGGCGACGGCGCGGGAGACGCCGACGCCGTACGAGCCCATCGTGACCCGGGCCGGCTTGCCGTTCTGGCCGAGCACGTCGAGCTGGAAGGCGTCGGCGTACTTGCGGCCGAGCTGGAAGATGTGGCCGATCTCGATCGCCCGGTCCAGCTCGATTCCCGTACCGCAGCGGGGGCAGGGGTCGCCCGGCTCGACCACGACGACGTCGAGGTAGTCGTCGACCTCGAAGTCACGGCCGCAGACCACGTTGCGCGCGTGGGTGTCGGGCTTGTTGGCGCCGGTCACCCAGGCGGTGCCGGGGGCGATGCGCGGGTCGGCGATGTAGCGCAGGGACTTGCCCGCCAGGCCCTGCGGACCGACGTAGCCGCGCACCAGCTCGGGGCGGCCCTCGAAGTCCTCGGCCGTGACGAGCTCGACGACGGCCGGGGCGAGGTGCTCGCCCAGCTTGCCCAGGTCCACCTCGCGGTCGCCGGGGACGCCCACCGCGGTGATCTCGCCGTCGACCTTGACCAGGAGGTTCTTCAGGGTGGCGGAGGCCGGGACGCCGAGGTACTCGGCGAGGGTCTCGATGGTCGGGGTGTCGGGGGTGTCCAGCTCCTCCAGGGGCCCGTGCTCGGCACCCTCGACCGGCGAAACGGCCACCGTGACCGCCTCGGTGTTCGCGGCGTAGTCGCAGTTCGGGCAGTCGACGAAGGTGTCCTCGCCGGCCGCCGCCGGGGCCAGGAACTCCTCGGAGGCCGAGCCGCCCATCGCGCCGGAGACCGCGGAGACGATGCGGTAGTCCAGGCCGAGGCGCTGGAAGATCCGCTGGTACGCCTCGCGGTGCAGCCGGTAGGACTCGGCGAGGCCCTCGTCGGTGGTGTCGAAGGAGTACGAGTCCTTCATCAGGAACTCGCGCCCGCGCAGCACGCCCGAGCGGGGCCGGGCCTCGTCCCGGTACTTGGTCTGGATCTGGTAGAGCATGACCGGCAGGTCCTTGTAGGACGTGCACTGGTCCTTGACCGTCAGGGTGAAGATCTCCTCGTGGGTCGGGCCGAGGAGGTAGTCGGCGCCCTTGCGGTCCTTGATCCGGAAGAGCAGATCGCCGTACTCGTCCCAGCGGCCGCTCACCTCGTACGGCTCACGGGGCAGCAGCGCGGGCAGGAGGACCTCCTGGGCGCCGATGGCGTCCATCTCCTCGCGGACGATCCGCGAGACGTTCTCCAGGACCTTCTTGCCGATCGGCAGCCAGGTCCAGATGCCCGCGGCGGCGCGGCGGACGTAGCCGGCGCGGACGAGCAGCTTATGGCTGGCGGTCTCGGCGTCCGCCGGGTCTTCGCGCAGCGTCTTCAGCATTGTCGTGGACAAGCGCTGGACGTTGACGGCGTGGGCCATGGGGTCTCTCCTGCGTGCGATGGGATGTTCAGGAGGTTAGCCGCACGGGTCGGTTTCCCGGAAATGCGTATGGCACGGACGGTGCCCAGGCCCTGTCCGGTGGATCTTCGCGCCTGTGACATCAGCGGCTGACGCCGCGGGGCCCGCGGCGTCTGGGGCGGGGGCGCCTCCCAGCGGTGGCTGGGGGCGCCGTACCAGGCGTCGCGGGCCGGTGGGGATCCGCCGGACAGGGCCTCGGGTCCTTCTGGCGGATCTCGGACGCCGCGACGCCGCGGAGATCCGCCAGAAGGGCCCTAGCGGCGGCGCAGCGGCAGCGGGGCTCCCATCACGGCGTACGGGCTCGGGGCGCTCGGGAAGAGCACGGGGCGGGCGAGGTCGCGGTAACCCAGTGAGTGGTAGAGCGCACGGGCCGGGCTGTCGGTGTCGATGGCGGAGAGGATCGAGCGCGGCTGGTCGGCGCCGTCCGTGATGGTCGTGATCAGCTGTCGGCCGATGCCGCGGTTCTGGTAGTCGGGGTGGACGTGCAGCTCGGTGATGACGAACGAGTCGTCCAGCCAGCCGTCCTGCCCGGCCGCGCGCAGATACGGCTGGACGACCGTGGACCACCAATGGGTGCGGTTGTTGGGCATGCCGTAGACGAAGCCGACGAGCCGGCCGGAGGGGGTGGTCGCGCCGAGCGCGCGGGCGCCGGGGCTCTTGAGATGGCGCAGCACGATATGGCGTCGTACGCCGATCTCCTCGCCCGTCAGCCCGAAGGCGACGGCCTGAACGGCGAGCGCTTCGTCCACGCGTGCGGCGAGGTCGAGCGACCCGACGACGACGTCTTCGGGTTCCGGGGTCCGCCCCCCGGCAAGATGCAGCATGGGCGGCACCCTACTTGCCCGTCGATCAGAACAGCACACTCATGAACGCGCCGACTTCCCGGAAGCCGACCCGGCGGTACGCGGCGCGGGCCGCGGTGTTGAAGTCGTTGACGTACAGGCTCACCACGGGGGCGACCTCGCCCAGCGCATAGCGCAGCACGGCCGCCATCCCGGTCTCGGAGAGGCCGCGGCCACGGTACTCGGGGGCGACCCATACGCCCTGGATCTGGCAGGCGTGCGGGGTGGCCGCGCCGATCTCGGCCTTGAAGACCACCCGGCCGTTCTCGACCCGGGCGAAGGAGCGCCCGGCGCTGACGAGTTCGGCGACCCGCGCCTGGTAGAGCAGCCCGCCGTCGCCCGCGAGCGGCGAGACCCCGACCTCCTCGGTGAACATCGCCACACACGCCGGCATGATCACATCCATCTCGTCCTTACGGACGCGGCGCACCAGCGGGTCGGGCGGGACGTCGGCGGGCATCGCGTTGGTGACCATCAGCGGCTGACGGGCGCGGACCTCACGGGCCGGGCCCCAGCTGGGCTCGAGCAGGGACCACAGCCCGGCGGTGGTCTCGGCGGGGCCGACGATCGAGGAGCAGCGGCGGCCGGCCCGGCGGGCGCGCTCGGCGAAGCCGCGCACGGCCTCGGGGGTGGCGCAGATGGGCACCAGGTTGGCTCCGGCGTAGCAGAGCGACTCCAGCCGTCCGCCGGAGTACCAGCCCCACATCTCGCCGCCGAGCCGCCACGGATCCAGCCCGGCGACCTGGACGCGGGCCGCCACGAAGGCGTTCGAGACGGGGTCGCGGTTGAGCACCGCGAGGGCCGCGTCGAGCTCATGGGGCTCGAGGACCCTGGTGGTGGACGTGGTCAGCACGTGTCGGTCTGCCTCACGTGGTGCGGGCCTGCGGGCCGGGGACGTCAATTCTCCAGACTCTATCGCGCAGGTCCAGAAGGGGGTTTTTCGAGGGCGCGGTTGGCCTCCGGGGCGCTTCGGTCTCCTCCGGCCATCGCTGGGCGGTTGCCCCGGCCGGGAAGCATTCAGCGCCCGGAGGCGAACCGAGCCTCGAAAAAATCAGCTGACGGAGACCTGGGGCTCGCCGGAGGCGATGCCGTCCTTCTCCATCTGCTCGGCGATCTTCATGGCCTCGTCGATCAGGGTCTCCACGATCTTCGACTCCGGCACGGTCTTGATGACCTCGCCCTTGACGAAGATCTGCCCCTTGCCATTGCC
>NZ_JBIADZ010000040.1:0-67788 GCF_042868035.1 Streptomyces sp. NPDC007875
CGAGGTCCGCAGCTGGTCGCACAGCAGCAGCGCCGGACCGCTGGCCAGCGCGAACGTCGCGAAGAGCAGGGTCATGACCAGGTCGTCGTAGCCAAAGAGACGCTGGTAATCGGGGTAGAGCGGGCTGGGGAGATAGGGCCCCCGCCGTGAGGGCCATCACCAGGAGTACGGCGGTTCGTACCGCCCGATCCGAGACGGTCTGCCGCGCCGTCACGTCAGTCAGTGTGCGGCCGGAAAGAGCCGAGGAAAATCAAACGATTCCCCGGGCTTCACCGTGCAAAATATTTTCATGATTGACTCCCGGCTGCGGATCCTCCAGATGGTCGCCGAGCACGGCTCGGTGACCGCCGCGGCTCGGGCGCTGCACTACACCCCCTCCGCCGTCTCCTACCAGTTGCGCCGGCTCGCCGACGAGGTCGGAACGGATCTGGTGGTGCAGCACGGCCGGGGCATCCGCCTGACGAACGCGGCCCGCATCCTGCTGCGCCACGCGGAGCGCCTTCAGGAGCAGTGGGAGCTCGCCCGAGCCGAGCTGGCCGCCGCCGGTACCGAGCCCACGGGGCAGGTCACCCTGTGCGGGTTCTCCACCGCCGCCAGCCGTCTGCTGCCGCCCGCCGCGGCCGAGCTGCGCGACGCCCATCCCCATCTCACGGTGCGGATCATCGAGGCCGAGCCCGACCGCTGCTTCGACCTGCTGCTCTCGGAGGAAGCCGACCTCGCGCTGCTCGTCGTCACCGCCGACTCACCGCCCATGACCGACCAGCGCTTCGACCAGCGGCCGCTGCTGGACGACCCGCTGGACCTGGTCGTCCCCCGGGACCACCCGCTGACCCGGCAGCGGCGGGTCACACTGGCCGACGCCGCGCGCGAACCGTGGATCGTGGGCAACCCGGGCACGACTTACCACCAGTTGGTGCTCGCCGCCTGCATGAGCGCGGGCTTCACACCCCACATCGCGCACCACGCGGACGAGTGGGGCACCGGAACCGCCTTGGTCGCCCACGGCTTCGGCGTCATCCTCGTACCGCGCCTGGCGCAACTGAGCGAGGAATCGCTGGTGGCGCGTCTCCCGCTGCACGGTGAACCGGCTCCGGCCCGCCGCATCATGGCCGTCACCCGCCGCGGAGCCGGCGAGATCCCCGTCCTCACCCACGCCGCGCGGACCATCACCGCGGCCGCCACGCGGTTGCTGCCCAGGCACTGACTTCCCCGCCCGGGGAGGGGAAGGAAGCACGCCGGTGCGCGCCGAGGACGGCGAGGGTGAACTTTTTTGCATATCCATGTGACGTAATCCGTCACGCCGCGCCTCGTCCGTTCCGGCGCGCCAGATCTGCGGGTGTTACCCCTTCGTGATGTCCGGGGTGCCGGATCGCCCGGCTGTGACCAGGAGCGATGCAGGATTCCCTCATTGACGAGTGGAAAAGCGCTCATTAGCGTCCGCCCCATGACCCACCAAGCCCTCGTGGACACCATTGATGACCTGGACCGTTGCGTGATCGCGGCGCTCCAGCTCAACGGTCGTGCCCCGTGGTGCGCGGTGGCCCGTTGGGTGGGTACCAGCGAGACGACCGCCCAGCGGCGCTACAAGGCCCTGCGCGAGCGGGGAGTGCTGCGGGTCGTCGGCACCCTGGAGCTGGACCGCACCCGGGAGGGCTCGTCCATGCTCGTCCGGGTGCAGGCCAGGCCCGGTCGCGGGCTGGACCTCGCGGACCAGCTCGCCGTCAGCCCGGACGTGCGCTTTCTGGCCGTCGTCACCGGCGCCGCCGATCTCATCGTCGATTTCGTTGCCCGTGACAACGAGGAGATGATGCGGATGCTCTTCACCGACCTGCCCGGGGCCGACCTGATCACCAGCACCGAGGCGGTCGCCGTCATCCGTGCGTTCACCTCCGCGTCGATGTGGGACACCGGGCTGCTGCCCGCCGAGGCGGCCGCGGACCTGCGGCCCGCTTCACTCGCGTCGTCGTGCGACCGCGACGACTGGGACCAGGCGCCAAAAGCGCTGACCGGTCTGGAGCAGGAGGTCGCGGCGGCTCTCAAGGAGGACGGCCGGGCCCAGATCAGCGCCCTGGCCCGGCGCCTGGGCCACACCGAGGCGGGTGTCGCACGGGCCATGGAACGTCTCATATCCCGCGGCATCCTGCAGTTCCGGACTCTGGTCGAACCGGGCCTGCTCGGGTACGACGCCGAGTTCATGGTGTGGCTGTCGATCGAGCCCGACCGGCTCGAAGCCGCGGGGCGGCAGCTCGCGCGGCATCCGGGAACCAAGTTCCTGTGCGCGGCGACCGGGCGTTTCAACCTCGTCGGACACATGGTTCTGCCCCGTCGCACCGATCTGCTCCGCTACACCAGTGAGGTCATCGGGGCGCTGCCCGGGCTGATCGCCTCCGATGTGACGTTGCACCTCGCCACCCTCAAGTACTCCTGGCACCGGATGGTCCGCACCGTCTGAGCCCCAGGCCGGCTGCCGGGCACACCGCCCGGCGGCGGCCCGGTCATTCCCTCATCCGCCCTCTTCCGCTCCGATCCTTGTGGAGATCACCATGCCCACAGACGACTTCGGCCTGCCCTCGGAGAGCTGGCGCTGGCCCGAGCACACCTGGCGCGGCCACGTCGACGCGGTCCGCGCCGGGAGGCGGCTGGTCCCGGGCCGCTGGCCCGGCGGTGCCCGCGTCGCGGTCGCCCTCTCCTTCGACGCCGACCACGAGACGATCCCGCTGCGCGACGGCGGGACCAGCCCCGGTCTGCTCGCCCAGGGCGAGTACGGAGCCCGCGCCGGCTCCCCGCGGATCCTGGACCTGCTCGCCCGCCACGGCGTCCCCGCGACCTTCTTCATGCCGGCCGTCTCCGCCCTCGTCCACCCCGAGGAGGCCCGCGCCTACACCCGTGATGGGCACGAGCTGGCCGTCCACGGCTGGATCCACGAGCGCAACATGCTGCTGGGCCGTGAGGACGAGAAGGACCTCACGGCGCGCGCCCTGGACACCCTCACCACGCTGACCGGCCGCCGCCCGGTCGGCATCCGCACCCCGTCCTGGGACTTCTCGGACTCGACCCTCGCCATCATGCTCGAGCTGGGCTTCGCCTACGACTCCTCGCTCATGGCCGACGACGAGCCCTACGAGATCGTCGCCGACGGCCGGCCCACCGGCCTGGTGGAGATCCCCGTCGACTGGATCCGGGACGACGCCCCGTACTTCACGATGGACCGCTACGGGTCCGCCCGCCCGCACAGCCGTCCGCGCGACGTGCGGGAGATCTGGACCGACGAGTTCGACGCCGCCTACCGGGACGGCGGCGTCTTCCAGCTCACCCTGCACCCGCACGTCATCGGCCACCGCTCGCGCCTGGTGGCGCTGCGGGAGCTTCTCGACCACATCGCCGCTCACACCGGCGTCTGGTACGCCACGCACGCCCAGCTCGCCGACACGGCCCGCGACGTGCTGCACGGCCGGACCACAGCCGGCTTCGCCGCCGACACTCCGGAGCACACGCCATGAACACCGGATCCGCCACGCCCACCGGCCCCCTGCGCCAGGACGGCGCCGCCCCCGCCACGACCCGGCTCAGCGGCGCCCAGCGCAAGGCCATCGTCGCCGGCACCATCGGCAACACCGTCGAATGGGTCGACTGGGCCCTGTACTCCATCTTCGCCAAGATCATCGCCGATGAGTTCTTCCCGAAGAGCGACGGCGCGGTGGCCCTGCTGTCCACGCTCGCCGTCTTCGCCGTCGGGTTCGTGATGCGCCCGGTCGGTGCCGCCGTCCTCGGCGCCTACGCCGACCGCCACGGACGCAAGAAGGGCATGACCCTGACGGTCGGCCTGATGGCGGCCGCCGGCTTCGTCATCGCGATCACCCCCTCCTACGAGACCATCGGCATCGTCTCGCCGCTGCTCCTGCTGGTCGCCCGGCTGGTGCAGGGCTTCTCCGCCGGTGGCGAGTTCGGCTCGTCCTCCGCGTTCCTCGTCGAGTCGGCGGCCCGCGGCAGGCGCGCGTTCGCCGGGTCCTGGCAGCAGGTGTCGGTCGCCGGCGGTGTGCTCGTCGCCTCTCTCCTGGGCACACTCGCCACCTCGGCACTGAGCGAGGACGCCCTGCACTCCTGGGGCTGGCGTGTGGCGTTCATCCTCGGCGGCCTCCTCGGGCTGGTCGGCCTGTGGCTGCGGGTCTCGGTGGCGGACACCGACTCCTTCGCCCAGGTGCAGGGCGCCGGGCGCACCCGCACCAATCCCGTCAAGGCCATGTTCGTCGAGCACCCCGGGGCCGCCCTGCGCGTCGCCGGCATCACGGTGGCGGGCACTCTCACCTACTACATCTGGGTCAACTACCTTCCCACGTATGCGAATCTGACCACCGGCATCCCGCTGAAAACCGCGCTGCTGTCCCAGACGCTGTGTCTGGTCGTCTTCGTCATCGCGCTGCCGCTCGTGGGCGTGGTCTCGGACCGGCTGGGACGCAAGCCCACCATGGCGGGGTTCGCCGGCGGCTTCGTCGTCCTGGCCTGGCCCCTGCTGCACCTGCTGAGCAACAGCTTCCTCAGCCTGTTCCTGGTCCAGCTCGCCGGCATGCTGCTGATCCTCGGCTACTCCGCCAACTGCGCGGTCATCATGGCCGAGCAGTTCCCCCCGGAGGTGCGCGCCACCGGCATCGCCCTGCCGTACGCCCTGGCCGTCGCGCTCTTCGGCGGCACCGCGCCGTACCTGACGACGTGGATGCACGAGAGCGGCCACAGCGACCTGCTGTGGATCTACGTATCGGCGGCCTCACTGATCTCCCTCGTGGTCTACCTCACGATGCCGGAGACCAAGGACAAGGAGTTCAGCTGATGACCCACGTCCTCGTCACCGGCGCCGCGGGCGGCATCGGCGGGGCGATAGCCGAGGAGTTCGCCGCCCAGGGCGCGCTCCTCACCCTCGTCGACCGCGACCTCGCCGCGCTGCAGCGGACCGGGGCACGGGTGGGAACCCGTACCGCGGCACGGGCCGCGGACCTGACCGACCCCGACGCGCCCACCGCCGTCGTCGAGGCGGCCTGGGCGGAGCACGACCCCATCGACATCCTCGTCAACGCGGCGGGCGTCTACCCCTCCCTCGACATGGCCGAGGTGGACGCGATGGCCTGGGACCGGCTGTTCGCCGTCAACCTGCGCGCCCCGGTCCTGGCCACCGCCGCCTTCGCCCGGCTCGCCATCCGCCATGGGCGGCCCGGTGCGGTCGTCAACATCTCCTCCGGCTCCGCGCTGCGCGCCCGCCCCGGCGGAGGCCCGTACGCGAGCTCGAAGGCCGCCCTGGAGATGGCCACCCGCGCCGCCGCGCTGGAACTGGGCACGCACGGCATCCGCGTCAACGCGGTCAGCCCCGGTTTCATCCCGGTGGACAGCGACTGCAACCCCGTCTCCGCCCGGTATGCCGAGGCCATCGGCACCAACCCACTGGGCCGCCCGGGAACGCCACAGGACATCGCCCGGGCGGTGCGCTGGCTCACCGGCCCCGACGCCTCCTGGATCACCGGCGAGGTGGTGCGGGTGGACGGGGGATCCAGCACGGGCGCCCTGCACCTGCCCCGGATCTGGCAGCCCGACGACAGCCGCGCCACCCCGCCCGCCCCGGTGCCGGCGACCGCGACCACCGCGGTCACGACCACCGCAGCCACGACCACCGCGACCGCGACCACGGAAGAAGGACGAACAACCTGATGAGCGACGCCCAGCCGGTCAGGCCCGGATACACCGTCGTCGGCGCGGGAGCGATAGGCGGCACCCTCGCCTTCGCCCTCGCCCGGGCCGGCCACCCGGTCACCGTCGTGGACACCGACCGCGCCCATGTGGACGCCATCCGCACGCACGGACTCGTCGTCGCCCGCGGCGGCACCCGCGAGAGCGTGCCGGTCACGGCCACGACCCCGGACGAGTTCACCGGCACCCTCCATCGCGTCCTGCTGGCCGTGAAGGCGCAGGCCACCGGCACCGCGCTCGACTGGATCGCGCCCCGCCTGGCCCCGGACGGCTATGTCGTCTCCCTGCAGAACGGCTTCAACGAGTCCCTGATCGCCCAGCGTCTGGGGGCCGCCCGCACCGTCGCGGCCTTCGTGAACATCTTCGCCGACGTCATCGAACCGGGCGTCATCCTGGACGGCGGCGCCGGAGCCCTCGTCATCGGCGAGCCCGACGGCGCGCCGGTCAGCCCGAGGGTCCGGGACCTGGTGGCCCATCTGCAGAGCTGGGGCCCGGCCGTGGCCAGCGACAACGTCGAGGGATACCTGTGGGCCAAGGCCGGGTTCGGCGCCATGCTCGCCGCCACCGCCCTCGCGGACGCCCCCATGGCCGACCTCATCGACCGGCACCGCCCCGCCATGGCCGCACTCACCGGCGAGATCTTCGCCGTGTCCGACCGCCTCGGCGTCACCCTGGAAGCGTTCGACGCCTTCGAGCCGCACCCCTTCCGGCGAGGAGCGGACCCAGCCGTCCAAAACGCCGCCTTCGACCGTCTCACCACATGGCTGCGCACCCAGACGAAGGACCGCAGCGGTATCTGGCGCGACCTCGCGGTACGCCACCGGCCCGTGGAAGCCCCCACGCACTACACCGAGGTCTTCCAGCACGCGGCGCGCGAAGATCTGCCCACGCCCCTGCTGCACACGGTCGTGACCGGCCTGCGCCAACTGGAGGGTGCCGCGCAGGACATGTCGGAGTCACGGCTGGACGAACTGGACCGCCTGGCTCAGCCCCCCGCACCCTCGCTCCCGCTCGACTCCGAACAGGCCGAAGCGGTGCGGCAGTGGCTCGACGCCCACCGCGAGGACATGGTCGCCGACCTCGCCGCCTACACCTCCCAGGGCAGCGCAAGCGACGACCTGGACGCCCTGGACAGCTGCCTCGGCTGGCTGCGCGACTGGCTCGACCGGCGCCTCGGCGCACCGGACGCCGAGGAGACCCTCGCGCGTGAGGCGGCCGGAGACATCCTCGTCCGCCGCTACTCCGCCCGGGACACCACCACCCAGGACCACCGTCCCGTCCTTCTCCTCGGGCACTACGACACCGTCTGGCCGACCGGCACCCTCGACACCTGGCCGTTCCGGCGGGACGGCGACCACATCAGCGGCCCCGGCGTCTTCGACATGAAGGCCGGCCTGGTCCAGGCGGTCTGGGCACTGCGCGCCCTGGACTCCCTCGATCTGCCCCGCCCGGCCTGCACCGTGATGCTCAACGGAGACGAGGAGACCGGCAGCCTCGCCTCCCGCGACGCCATCGTCGAGGAGGCACGCGACAGCCGGCTCGCCATGGTTTTCGAGGCCGCCGCCGACGGCGCGATCAAGACAGCCCGCAAGGGCGTCGGACTCTTCACCGTCACGGTCACCGGCGTCGAGGCCCACGCCGGTCTGGACCCCACCGCCGGAGCCAGCGCCGTGGACGAACTCGCCCACCAGATCCTGCGTCTGACGGACCTGCGCGCCCCGGCCGCGGGCACCTCGCTGAACGTGGGCGTGGTGGAGGGAGGCACCCGCAGCAACGTCACGGCGGGGCACGCCGTCGGCCGCATCGACGTCCGCGTCGCCACCGCCGCCGAACAAAAGCGCCTCGGAGACGCCCTCGCCACTCTGCGTCCCGTCGACCCACGGACCCGCGTGGAGGTCACCGGAGGCTGGAACCGCCCGGTGTTCGAACGCACGGAAGGGGTCGCCGCACTCGCCGACCTGGCACGCCGGTGCGCCGCACTGCTCGGACACCACCTGCCCGAGGCGTCGGTCGGCGGAGCCAGCGACGGCAACTTCGTCGTGGCCCAGGGCACACCGGTCCTGGACGGTATCGGCGCGGTGGGCTCAGGCGCACACGCCCGCTCGGAGAACACCTCGGTGCAGGGCATGGTCACCCGTGCGGCGCTGGCCGCCACCGTGCTGGCGGCGCTGACAAGGGAATGACCCCCTGCCCCGAGCGACCCGGCAGGACATCGACCTGCGTGCCTTACAATTCCCCGGCCACTGGCGAAAAATGAGCGGTCGAACGCATGGGCCGCGGGGGCGAGGAGGAATCGCGATGGCAACGGGGGGATGGGGTCTGCCGAACGACCCCGGGCAGGGAGGAAACCGCTGGGGACCGCCGCCGGCGCCCGGTCCGTACGGGCCGCCGCCGACACCGGATCCGTACGGACCACCACCGAACCCCTACGGGCCCCCGCCCCCGCCGCCCGGGCCCTACCGGCCGGCGCCCAGGGGCCGGCGCTGGTACCGGCGGGTGCCCTTCCTCTTCTTGATCGTCCCCCTGCTGCGCTCGGTGCACCGGGCCGTGCGGAGACTGTTCGACCAGGAGGGCGGCGGGCGTGTCCACGATCCCGTGGTCGACCGCGTCCAGATCACCCGCACGGTGCTCGGCGTCCTCGCGACGCTCGCGCTCTACTACATGTACGGGTCGGACGACGGGCTGGAGGGCAAGGCCAACGAGAGCGTCGGCCAACTCATCCTGACCCCGGTCCTGCTGATCATCGCCGGACCGGTGGTGATCACCTTCTTCATCCGCTACGCGCCCGCGGAGCGGCGGCGGTTGCTGCGCTCCCGGCTCGGCGTGCCGTTCAAGACCGTCGGCTGGTACGTCCTGACCGTGGCCGTCCTCGCCGGCTCGGTGTACGTGATCTTGGGCACCACGCTGCTGCACGGGCTGCACGGGGTATGGCTGTTCGTGGCCGCCGTCCCGGCGCTCTGGTTCGTGCTGTGGCTGCTGCCGTTCTTCTTCCTGGCCTCGGCCTACGTCGCGCGCTCCGCCTTCAACACCGCCTATGTGCACGCCGCGCTGCCGGCCGTGATCACCATGGTGATCGTCTGGGTGACCGCCGTCTTCAACGTGACCGGGAGCGGTATGCCGGGCGGGCCGCTGTGGGCTCAATTCTGCTCCCTGTTCGGCGGTCCGCTCTCGGTGACCGGGCTCTCCCTGTGGGAGCTGCGCCGACTGCGCACGCGCCACGGCGTGACCATACGCGGCTGAGACCTCCCACCGTGTCCGGTATCGCGGCGGTCGTACCGTGGGCCACCAGGCGTTCCGCCGCGTTGCTCGGGAATCGACGGCGGACGTGGGTGGTGGCGGCCTGTTCCGTACCCTGGCGGCATGCGCATGCGCCCCACTTTGAGCTGGACCCCCGTCGAGGACCTGCCGCCGGGCAGCACGGACCTGGAGCCGGTCGCCAACGCGCTGAGTACCGGCGGTGTGCTGGTGCTCAGCGGGGCCGGCATGTCCACGGAGTCGGGCATCCCCGACTACCGGGGCGAGGGCGGGAGCCTGAGCCGGCATACCCCGATGACCTACCAGGACTTCACCGCCGGCGCCCAGGCCCGGCGCCGGTACTGGGCCCGCAGCCACCTCGGCTGGCGCACCTTCGGCCGCGCCCGTCCCAACGCCGGGCACCGGGCCGTGGCCGCGTTCGCGCGGCACGGCCTGCTCTCGGGTGTGATCACCCAGAACGTCGACGGCCTGCACCAGGCCGCCGGCAGCGAGGACGTCGTGGAACTCCACGGAAGCCTGGACCGGGTCGTCTGCCTCGCCTGCGGCGCCTCCAGCCCCCGCCGCGAACTCGCCCGGCGACTGGAGGAGGCCAATGTGGGCTTCGCGCCGGTGGCCGCCGGAATCAACCCGGACGGTGACGCCGACCTCACCGACGCACAGGTCGGGGACTTCCGCGTGGTGCCCTGTACGGTCTGCGGCGGCATCCTCAAACCGGACGTGGTGTTCTTCGGCGAAGCCGTTCCGCCGCGGCGGGTCGAGCACTGCCGCGAGCTGGTCCGCGAAGCCACCTCACTGCTGGTCCTGGGCTCGTCACTGACGGTGCTGTCCGGGCTCCGGTTCGTCCGCCAGGCGGCCAAGGCCGGGAAGCCGGTGCTGATCGTCAACCTGGACCCGACCCGGGGCGACCAGCACGCCGTCACCCGGGTCGCACTCCCGCTGGGACCGGCCCTCACCACCGTGGCCGACCGACTGGGCATCCCAGGGGCGGCACAGACCTGACGCGGATCCGGCGTCACGCGGATCAGACCTGACGCGGATCAGACCTGACGCGGATCAGACCTGACGCGGCGCTGGGCGGTCGCCTATCGGGCGCCTGCTGGTCGGATGTCGGCGGCTTGTCGACCGGATCCGGCACCTTTGCGGCCCTGGCTATTCCGCCTCGCGAATCCACGTCCGGGCGAGTTCCGCGACCCAGGTGGCCGCCGCGCCGGGAGCGGGCGGAGGAGCGCCGACGACCACGAGTTCGGTGACGCCCGCCGCGCCGAGTGCGGGGAGGTGCTCCGGGGTGCCGTCGCTCAGCGCGACGGCGACCGTGAGCTCGTCAAAAGCGCGGCCATGGCGGGCGCACTCGTCGGCGAGAACGGCGATACGCGCCGGGACATTGGCCACCGGGACGTTGAAGCCGTACCAGCCGTCGGCGAGCGTGGCCGCCCGGCGCAAGGCGGCGTCGCTGTTGCCACCGGCCACGACCGGGAGCCGGCCGCCGCGCAGCGGCTTCGGGTTGACCCGAATCGCGTCGAAGCGGGTGAACTCCCCTGCGTAGGAGGCCGGATCGGCCGCCCAGAGCGCGCGCATCGCGGCAAGGTAGTCTTCGGCGCGCCGCCCGCGCCCGGCGAAGGGGACTCCGAGCGCCGCGAATTCCTCGGCCGACCAGCCGACCCCGACCCCGAGGCTGAACCGCCCGGCGGAGAGCACATCGAGTGTGGCGGCCTGTTTGGCGACCAGCACCGGGTTGTGTTCAGGCAGCAGGAGTACGCCGGTGGCGAGCTCGATCCGGCTGGTGACCGCCGCCGCGAAGCTCAGGGCGAGCAGCGGGTCCAGCCAGTCCGCGTCCGCGGGCACGGCGATCCGGCCGTCCGCCGAGTAGGGGTAGCGAGAGGCGGGCGCGTCCACGAGCACCGCGTGCTCACCGCACCAGAGCCTCGCGAAGCCGTGGGTCTCGGCGGCTGTGGCCACCGCACGGATCACCTCGGGACGGGCACCGTCACCGATACCGAGCGCGTGCAACCCCACTCGCATGCTCCACCTCCGGGCGTCACCCTAAGCGCGGGGCGCGGACGCACTCCGGTGACGTGGCACGCCGCGCCCGCGCGCGGCGGGGCATGTCGTCCGGACGAGCGAAGGCTGTCCTCGATGCCCTCTGAGGGAAGCCTTGAGCATGTCTACGGGGGCATCCCCAGCCACTGCCCTGAGGGCAGCGCATCGGCATGTCAGGGGGACGGCCGGATAGGCCGCTCCCCTCCCCGCTGGTGGGATGGTCGCAGACCACCGGCATCGTCCTCGCCGCCTCGACCGGACCGGCGGCGGCGAAGTCGCGGCAGGCCGATCCGCTCCAACAGCAGGTGGACACGGTCCACCACACCGGGGCCGTCGGCGTGCTCACCGAGGTGACGACTCCGGACAGACGTGACACCGCGCGCGCCGGGACGGCCGAGATGGGCACCGGGCGGCGATGCCACGGAACGGCAGTTTCCGGATCGGCGGTGCCACCAAGACCTTCACCGCCACGGTCGTACTGCAACTCGTCGGCGAGGGGCGCATGTCCCTGGAGGACACCGTCGAGCAGTGGCCCGCCTGCCTTCGACCAAGCCGTCCACAAGGGCAGGAACGTGGTAGAGCGGTGTTTCAACAAGCTCTGCAGTTCCGGGGGCTAGCCACCCGGTATGCCAAGCGGGCCGCCTACTTCCGGTCGTTGGTCGTCATCGCCGCGATCGCGCGCTGGCTGCGCTGATTCACAGGACAGGCCCTGGTCCTCATGCGGCCCTCTTGGCAGCGATCCTGGCCCGCAGCGTGTCACGAACGGTGGGCCACTCATCCGCGAGCAGGCTGTAGTACAGGGAGTCGCGGCGGGTGCCGTCCTGGCGCCGCATATGGCTGCGCAGGGTCCCTTCATAGACCAGGCCAAGGCGGGCCAGAGCCTGTTGAGAACGCACATTGAGATGGTCAGTGCGCAGAGCGAGCCTGACGAGGCACAGCTCATCGAAGGCATGGCTGAACAGCAACAGCTTGGACTCGGCGTTGTATGGGCCTCCCCAGCATGATCGGTCGAACCAGGTCGCGCCGACTTCAGCGCGGCTCTCGTCCAGATCGAGGTCGTACAAGCTGGTCGAACCGATCACAGCGCCGTCGTCACGACGTTGCACCGCGAAGCACCGCCGGGCAGGATCGGCGATCATCTGGCTCAGCATCGTGCGCGTCTGCGTCACGGTCTCAGGACGTGTCCGCGGCATCCATCGCCATACCTCAGGGTCGGACGCGGAAGGGAAGAGCGCGTCGGCATGCTCGGTGGATAACGGGACGAGACGGACCTCACTGCCGAGGAGAATGGTGTTGTTCACCACGACACATTAGAACCTTCACGAACTGAGGAGAGGAGCATCTCCGGACACGGCTGTCTGACCGGTGGCCGCCACGCCGGCCTGTGTTACGACGTGAGGGGCGTTTGTCCGCTGCGCGTACGTCGCTCGTCATAATTGGATCGGGCGGCTTCCACCGCGTCGAGGTGATCGACGACCCACCTCAACATCGCTTGCAGGGGTGGCTCAAGGCTCCGGCCCAGGTGAGTGATGCGGTATTCGATCGCCACCGGGTCCGTGGACACGACCAGCCGTTCGATCACCCCGTTGCGCTCGAGCCGCCGCAAGCATGTGGTCAGGGACTTCGGCGTGACGGCGGGCAGGTGCTGGCGAAGCTCATTGAAGCGCCGGGGGCGGTCGCACAGTGCCTCCAACACCAGCAGGGACCACTTGTCGAAGAGCTGGTCGAGCAGACGACGACCCTCGCTGTCGAAGTCCATTCCCGTCACGCCGGTCTCCTTCGCGATACCTGGTTTCGTTGAAGTATATCGAGCCTACTAGGTATACAGAAGATACTCCCTTGTTCGACCAGTGAAGGCAGGTTCCATGACCGGCGAATACTCGGCTCTCCAGGTCTCCATCACCGGCGGTGTGGCACAAGTCGTCATCGACCACCCTCCGCTCAACTTGCTGGACGCCACCCTCATGCTCGACCTGGACCGGTTCGCAGCCTCGATATCCGGCAACGACGACGTCCGGGTGATCGTCTTCGACAGCGCGGACCCGGACTTCTTCATCGCGCATGGCGACATGACGTTTGCCGACGATCCCGCGACGTTCTCGGCACTCCCGATCGCCCCCGAGGCAGACCAGTCCTTGAACCCGATGATGCGGCTCCACGAACGCGTCAGGTCGCTGCCGCAGATCACGATTGCCAAGGTGCGCGGGCTGGCACGCGGTGGCGGTGCGGAACTGCTGTCGGCAATGGACATGCGGTTCGCTTCCCTCGAGCACGCCGGTCTGGCGCAGCCCGAGGCCGCGGGGGCGATCATCCCAGGTGCGGGAGGCACCGCATACTTGCCCCGTCTTGTGGGCCGCGCACGCGCCCTGGAGATCATCCTCGGTACGCGGTTGATCGATGCGGCGACCGCGGAACGGTACGGATGGGTGAACCGAGCCGTGCCCAACGCCGAGCTCGACCATGTCGTCGACACCCTCGCTGCCCGGATCGCCGCCTTGCAACCCGGTGTCGCTCGCGCCGCGGTCGAAGCGGTCGACGCCGCGTCGGACTCGATCGCTCACGGCCTGGAAAGAGGGAATGCGCTTCTCGGCCAGCTCCTCGGCGGGCCCGCCGCGGCCCGTCTCACCAAGGCCGCACTGGCCGCGGGTGCACAAACCCGCGACGGGGAGCGGCACTTGGAGGCCATCTTCGACAAGGTCCAGTAGGTCCGTCTTCAAACGGATCCCGCTCAGAGCGGGATTGGCGCGAGTGCGACCGGCACTTCGCGGCAAGGACGGCCAACGCGCACCGGGGCTCGCGAACAGGCACTCCGGACCGTTCCTCACCCCTACTTCGGCATGTGAGCAGACGCTCCGAGCGTGGCCGAGCCCCGCCAACGCGCCCTGCGCACGCTCTCCGCTCTCCCGCCCGAGCAGCCGAACGCCGCGTACAACGTCCTCACCCTCCCCGACTACGACTGACCCCCACCTGACAGCAAGGCCGTCGAGAAGGCCGGCACTCCCCCTCGTCCACCCGGACGAACTCGCCCTCGCCACCGCATGAGCCACGGGAACGCCCATGGCGATTCCGTGCCTCATGCGGTATTCCGGCCCCGCCCCAGGAGCGTCGGCCGTGCCGGGCGGTCATGGCAGTACGACCAGCTCACGGCTGGTGCGGTTGAGTCGTTCACCGCCGTCGTCGGTGCAGATGACGATGTCCTCGATGCGGGCTCCGAACCGGTCGGGAAGATAGATGCCCGGTTCGACGGAGAAGGCCATGCCGGGCTCCAGCGGCAGGGCGGAGCCCGCCACGATGTAGGGCTCCTCGTGGGTGTCCAGCCCGATGCCGTGACCGGTGCGGTGGATGAAGTGCGGCCCGAAGCCCGCGTCCGTGATGACGTCCCGGCCGATCGCGTCCAGTTGCTCGGCGGTGATACCGGGCCGCACCGCGTCGGTCTGGGCGCGCTGGGCGGTCAGCAGCACCTCGTACAGCCGCCGGTACTCCGCCGGCGGTTCACCGACGACGTAGTCGCGTGTGGAGTCGGAGCAGTAGCCGTCTTCGGTGGTCCCCCCGATGTCGACCACCACGGGGTCACCGGGCAGGATCACCCGGTCCGACAGCTCATGGTGGGGACTGGCGCTGTGGGGTCCGGAGCCGACGATGACGAAGTCGGTCCGCACATGGCCTTCGGCCGTGATGGCTTCCGCGATGTCCCGGCCCACCTCGCGTTCGGTGCGCCCGGCGCGCAGCCACTCGCCCATGCGGGCGTGCACCCGGTCGATGGCCGCGCCCGCCCGGCGCAGCGCCTCGACCTCGGCCTGGGTCTTGCGGATCCGCAACCGGCCGAGCACCTCTCCGGCGAGTGCCTGCTCGGTGTCGGGCAGCACGGCGTGGAAGGCGATCGTCTTCTCGGCCCACATGTGGTTGTCGACGCCGACCCGGGCCATACCGGCGGGCAGCCTGGCCGCGATGAGGGCATACGGGTCCTCGGTCTCGGCCCATCCGGTGATCTCGATGCCGAGGTTCCCGGCCGGGGACGCGAGCGCAGCGGACCGTTCCAGCTCCGGCACCAGGAGGAAGGGCTCGCCGTCCACGGGGAGCACCAGGCAGGTGAGCCGCTCCAGGGGCAGGGCGTGGTAACCCGTCAGATAGCGCAGGTCGGCGCCGGGACTGATCAGCAGCGCGCCCAGGCCCGCGCCGGCAGTGGCCTCCCGGGCGCGCTCCAGACGGTCGGCGGGGTAGAGATCGGTGGGGATCACAGGGAGTTCTCCATCCTGGTGTCGGGCCGGGCCGAGGCAGCGGGCCAGATCGTCCTCGACCGGCTGGGGCCCCTTCAGCCTCAGCCTCCACAGCATGCAGCACAGCGGCAACCCCAAAGGCACGGGACGCTATGTCTGCGCCAGGTCCAGCCGCCTGAGCCGGTTCGCTCGGCACTACCGCCCGACCGACAAGGAGCCGGGTCCGCTCTAGCCCAGATCCTCGAAGATCTCGCCCCAGAGCGCAGATTCGTCCACATAGGGTTCGTAGTCGGTCATGCGCTCACGCAGATCGGTGATGACGTCCGCCGCACATGCCGTGTGTCGATCCGCACGACGTCGAGACGGACGGCGGGAAAACCGACCGCGACTCCTCGTCATCCAGGGGTCTCAGTCACCGTAGGTGTAGAAGCCACGACCGCTCTTGCGGCCGAGGTGGCCTGCCGCGACCATGCGGCGCAGCAGGGCGGGCGGCGCGTACAGGGGCTCCTTGAACTCCTCGTACATCGACTCGGCCACCGCCTGGATGGTCTCGAGGCCGATGAGGTCGAGCAGGCGGAGCGGCCCCATGGGGTGGGCGCAGCCGAGTTCCATGCCCTGGTCGATGTCCTCCGGGCGTGCGGCGCCCGATTCCACCATGCGCACCGCGCTGAGCAGGTAGGGCACCAGGAGTGCGTTGACGACGAAGCCGGAGCGGTCGGGTGCCTGGATGGCCTGCTTGCCGAGCTGCTGGGCGATGCCGTGGGTGCGCCGCACGGTCTCCTGGCTGGTGGTCAGCGCGGGGATGACCTCGACCAGCTGTTGCACGGGCACGGGGTTGAAGAAGTGCATGCCGATGAGCTGGGCGGGCCGTTCCGTGGCGACGGCGAGGTCGACGATGGGAATCGAGGAGGTGTTGGTGGCCAGGATCGCCGCCGGGTCTTCCACGACCTTGTCCAGGGCGCGCAGGACATCGGTCTTGATGTCGCGGTTCTCGGCGACGGCCTCGATGACGAACTGGCGGTCGGACAGCTCACCGAGGTCGTGGGTGAAGGAGAGCCGGGCGAGGGCCTGGTCCCGCTGCTCCTCGCTCAGCTTGCCCCGCCGTACGCCCCTGTCGAGGGAGCCGGTCAGACGACGGCGGCCCGCTTCGACGGCGTCCGGGGTGGCTTCGGCGACACGGACATCGATGCCCTGGCGGGCAGCGACTTCGGCGACGCCGGAGCCCATGAGGCCGCAGCCGACGACGCCGAGACGGGTAACGGGATCCATCTGAGGTTCTCTCCGGTGAGTTGGGGGTGTGCCGGGGCCGGTCAGACGTTGCGGCGGTACTGGCCGCCGACCTCGAAGAAGGCGTCGGTGATCTGCTGCAGCGAGCAGACCCGGGCGGCGTCCATGAGGACGGCGAAGACGTTACGGTCGCTCACCGCCGCGTCCTTGAGGGCATCCAGTGCGGCGTGGGCCGTCTCGTGGTGGCGGCCCTGGAAATCCCGCACCCGCGCCAGCTGGGACTGCTTCTCCTCCTCGGTGGCGCGGGCCAGTTCGATGGCGTCGGGCTCGGCGGTGTCCGCGTGCGGGTTGCGGAAGGTGTTGACGCCGATGATCGGCAGGGTGCCGTCGTGCTTGCGCTGCTCATACAGCATCGACTCGTCCTGGATACGGCCGCGCTGGTAGCCGGTCTCCATCGCCCCGAGCACGCCGCCGCGCTCGCTGATCCGCTCGAACTCCTCGAGGACGGCCTCCTCCACCAGGTCGGTGAGCTCGTCGATGATGAAGGACCCCTGCAGGGGGTTCTCGTTCATCGCCAGACCCCACTCGCGGTTGATGATCAGCTGGATGGCGAGGGCCCGGCGGACCGAGTCCTCGGTGGGGGTGGTGACCGCCTCGTCGTAGGCGTTGGTGTGCAGGCTGTTGCAGTTGTCGTAGATCGCGATGAGCGCCTGCAGAGTGGTGCGGATGTCGTTGAAGTCCATCTCCTGGGCGTGCAGCGAGCGGCCGGAGGTCTGGACGTGGTACTTCAGCTTCTGGCTGCGCTCATTCGCGCCGTACTTCTCCTTCATGGCCACGGCCCAGATGCGGCGGGCGACCCGGCCGAGGACGGAGTACTCGGGGTCCATGCCATTGGAGAAGAAGAACGACAGGTTCGGGGAGAAGTCGTCGATGTGCATGCCCCGGGCGAGGTAGGACTCGACGTAGGTGAAGCCATTGGCCAGGGTGAAGGCCAGCTGGCTGATGGGATTCGCGCCGGCTTCGGCGATGTGATAGCCGGAGATGGACACCGAGTAGAAGTTGCGGACCTTGTTGGCGATGAACCACTCCTGGATGTCGGCCATCATCCGCAGGGAGAACTCGGTGGAGAACAGGCAGGTGTTCTGACCCTGGTCCTCCTTGAGGATGTCGGCCTGCACCGTGCCGCGCACGGATCCCAGCGCGTGCGCACGCAGTTCGGCCGTCTCCTCGGGCGACGGGTCGCGGCCCTCGGCGGTACGGAACCTCTCGATCTGCTGGTCGATGGTGGTGTTGAGAAAGAACGCCAGGATGGCCGGCGCCGGTCCGTTGATCGTCATGGAGACCGAGGTCGTCTGCGCCACCAGGTCGAAGCCGTCGAAGAGCGCCTTCATGTCCTCCAGGGTCGCCACCGACACTCCGGAGGTGCCGACCTTGCCGTAGTTGTCCGGGCGTTCGTCCGGGTCACGGCCGTAGAGGGTGACGGAGTCGAACGCAGTGGACAGCCGGGTGGCCGGCTGGCCCTCGGACAGCAGCTTGAAGCGCCGGTTGGTACGGAACGGGTCGCCCTCGCCCGCGAACATCCGCGCCGGGTCCTCGCCGTCACGCTTGAAGGGGAACACCCCGGCGGTGAACGGGAAGTGGCCGGGCAAGTTCTCCCGTCGCCAGAACCGCACCAGTTCCCCGTGGTCGGTGAAACGGGGCAGAGCGACCCGGGGGATCTTGTTGCCGGACAGGGACTCCCGGGTGAGCGTGGTGCGGATCTCCCGGTCCCGTATTTTCACGATCTGCTCGTCGCCGGAGTAGGAGGCCACGACGGCGGGCCAGTTCCCGATCTGTTCCGTGACCTCGTGCGGGAGTTTCCGGCGGGCGTCCTCGAGCAGCGACCGCACATTCCCGGCGTCGGAGCCGACCTGGACGAGTTCGCCCTCGACCGCCTCCAGGCGCTGCACCCGCCGGGCCGACTCGGCCAGCCGGTCGGTCTCGGCGTGGTACCCGCGGACCAGCTCGCTGATCTCGGCGAGGTAGCGCACCCTCTCCGCGGGAACCACCTGCCGGATGCCGGAGGAGTGACGCACATCGACGGGCGCCAGCCTGCCCTCGGACAGCGGCAGCCCCTTCTCGGCCAGGGTGCCCTTCAGATGCTGGTACAGCGCGGTGACACCGTCGTCGTTGAACGTGGCCGCCGAGGAGCCGTACACCGGCATGTCCTCGGGCCGCATGCCGAACGCCTCGCGGTTGCGGACCAGTTGACGGCCCACGTCACGCAGCGCGTCCTTGGCGCCGCGCCGCTCGAACTTGTTGATCGCCACGACGTCGGCGAAGTCGAGCATGTCGATCTTCTCCAGCTGCGAGGCGGCGCCGAACTCGGGCGTCATCACATACATCGAGGTGTCGACGAACGGCACGATCGCCGCGTCGCCCTGGCCGATGCCCGGCGTCTCCACGATCACCAGGTCGAACCCGGCGGCCTTCACCACGTCGATCACGTCCGCCAGGTGCTCCGGCAGCTCACGGCTGTTGCGCGTGGCCAGACTCCGGAAGAACACCCGGTTCCCGTCCAGGGAGTTCATCCGGATCCGGTCACCGAGCAGCGCACCGCCACCACGACGGCGGGTCGGGTCGACCGCGATCACCGCGACCCGCAGCTTGTCCTGCTGGTCGACGCGGAACCGGCGCACCAACTCGTCGGTGAGCGACGATTTACCCGAGCCGCCGGTACCGGTGATGCCGAGCACCGGCGTGACCCGTGCCGCCGCGGCGGCACGCAGCTGTTCCAGGAAGTCCGGGGGCAGCTTGCCGAGTTCGGCGCCGGTGATGGCGCGGGCGATCGCGAACCGGTCGCCGGCGAGTACGGCGGCGGTGTCGGCCGGCCTGCCGTCCCACAGGTCGAAGTCGCAGTCCCTTATCACCGAATTGATCATCCCGGCGAGGCCCATCCGCTGCCCGTCCTCCGGGGAGAAGATGGTCACTCCGCTGTCGCGCAGCCGGTCGATCTCCTCGGGCACGATGACGCCGCCACCACCGCCCACCACACGGACGTGCTCCGCTCCCTGCGCACGCAGCGACTCCACCAGGTACTCGAAGTACTCCACGTGACCGCCCTGGTAGGACGAGACCGCGACACCGTGTGCGTCCTCCTCCAGCGCCGCGTCCACGACCTCCCGCACCGACCGGTTGTGACCGAGGTGGATCACCTCCGCGCCCTGGGACTGGAAGATCCGTCGCATGATGTTGATCGACGCGTCGTGCCCGTCGAACAGCGCCGAGGCGGTGACCAGGCGGACGGGGTGCGCAGGACGGTGCAGATCGCTCATGAGGGCCTTCCCAGACAGGTCAGGGCGCTGACTGAAGAGATAGTAGGACGTCCTAGTAATTTACTGGAGGCGGGGACAGTGTGAAGAGGAGCACAGAAGCGGTGCGAGTGACCCCGCACCGCCAGGACGTCGCGAGGCGAGCCGGTCACAGCAGTAAGTGAATCGACTTCAATTTGAACGTTAGATGCGGTGCGTCACATCGTCAATCACCCCGCGACCTTGAGGCTTATGATTGACGACACCCCCGGACCACATTTAACTTTGAACTCGATTAGGTTCAACCATGCGCCCTTCACGGAACGTGCTCGCATGGCCCTTTCCTCAGAAGTGAGGCGCCGTGATCGCATCACACCTTCCGGCCGCCGCCGCACCGCTGCCCGTCGGCTCGCTGACCCTGCGGAACCGGCTGGTCGCCACCGCCCACGCCAGCGGTTTCGTACGGGACGGGCTACCGCTCAGCGGCGACGCCGAGTACTGGGGCCGACTGGCGGCCGGTGGCGCGGCGCTGCTGATCTGCGGCGGCACGACGGTGGCGCCGGAGTCCGCGCCGCGGCAGGGCAACATCCTTCAGCTCCATCGCCCGGAGGCGGTCGAGCCGCTGCGAGCGCGGGTGGACGCCATGCACGCCGAGGGCGCGGTTGCCGTCTGCCAGCTTGTCCATCTTGGCCGGGAGACCCTCGGCGCGCAGTCGTACTACGCACCGGCCGCCCCCTCGGCCGTACGTTCTCCCCGCGAGCCGACAGCGCCGCGCGCTCTGCTCGGCAGCGAGATCGACGATGTGGTGGAGGCGTTCCGCGTATCGTCCGCCCATGCCCTGGAGGCCGGGTTCGACGGGATCGAACTCCACGCCGCCCACGGCTACCTGCTGGAGCAATTCCTCTCGCCTCGCACGAACCCCCGCCGTGACGGGCTCGAGGTGCTGGAACGTGTGATCGCCGCGATACGCGGACTGTCCACCGCCGCACTGCTGGGCGTCCGGCTCAGCGTCGACGCGTCGGAGGACGTGGCACTGAGCCCGGACGAGCTGGCCGAACTGCTGCCCGCCGTCGACCCGTTGGTCGACTACGTCAACGTCACCGTCGGCGTACGCACCACATACGTCCGGGACATGGCCACCGAGCGCCCTCCGGTGCTGGACGACCTGGCACGTCTGCGGTCGCTCATCACCCGGCCGCTTGTGGCCTCCCACGCCTTCCGTACCACGGCCGCGATCGGTGACGCCCTGGCGGCCGGAGCCGACCTGGTCGGGATGGCGCGCGCCCTCATCGCCGACCCGGACCTGCCGCGCAAGGTGCTCACGGGACGTGAGACGGAGGTCCGGCCCTGCGTGGCCTGCAACGAGGACTGCCGGACGTTCGACCCGGTGCTGCTGTGCGTGGTCAACCCGGACCTCGGACCGCCCGGCGAACCGCGTCGCCCCGCCGCACCGCTGGTGCGCGCGTGGGACCCGCCACGCCTCACCGGACAGCGCGTGGCCGTCGTGGGGGCGGGACCCGCGGGACTGGAATGCGCGCTGAGTCTCGCCCGCGCCAAGATGGCGGATGTCGTCCTCTTCGAGGCCGCCGACCGGCTGGGCGGACAGCTGTCCACGGCGGCTCTGGCACCCCACCGCGCCGGTTGGGCCGCGCTGGTCGGCTTCTACAAACGGATGCTGTCCGCCGAGGGCGTCGAGGTACGTCTGAGGCGGACCGTGGAGCCGGGCGGTGAACTCGACGCATTCGACGCCGTGGTGCTGGCTACGGGCGCGGCGGAGACGTCACCGCTGATCGAGGCCGGGGCCGTGGGGTCGTCGGCCGCGCTGGCGCGGGGAGTTGCGTCCTTGGCCGGTGCCGGCCATGTGCTGGTGGCCGACGATGGATTCGGCTGGTGGCCGGGATGCGATGCCGTGGAACTGGCCGTGGCCGCGGGAGTTCCCCGCATCACCTTCGTCACCCCGGGAACGGCCTTCGCCGGAGCCATCCCACCCGAGAGCCGCGTCCAACTGCTGCAGCGGCTGGCAGGCACCTGCGAACTGGACATCATGCCGCTGTGCACGGCAACCGGCATCGGCCCCGAGGGAGTCGCCGTCGCTCACCACACCTCCGGAGGGATGACCACCGTGCCCGCGGACCAGGTCGTCGTCGTGGGGGAACGCCGCCCACACGCCGCCCCGGACTGCACCAACCCCCTGGTACTGACAGTCGGCGACGCCGTGGTTCCGCGACGTGTCGCGCACGCGATCGCCGAGGGCCGGGAAGCCGCCGTGAGCATCGCCTCTGCGCTACGACACGGCATGACGCCCATGCCGTAGGGAGACGCTCCCGGACCCCCTCGCGATCGGTACCGGCGCGATCAACACCGACCAGACCGACTAGGGCTTGCCATGCACGGAAACGGCATACATCCCGCCGGTGTAAGGGTCCCGGGACCACGTCGCGTATCTGGCTTCAACGGTGAGTCCCACCGCACGGCAGTGCGCGTCGTAGTCGTCCAGCGTGTAACCGCGGTCCAGCGCGAAACCCGCGACGAGACGGCCGGCCGGGCGCACATGGGCCGCCACCCCAGCCACCAGGGCCGGTTCCGTTCCCGGTGGGGTGAACAGAGGGACATTGCCCGCCAGCACCACGACATCGAATGACAACCCCAGGTCGAGGTCGACCAGATCCTGCTGATACCAGCGGATTTCCGGGGCCAGCCGCCGGGCGGTGGCGAGCATCGACTCGTCGGTGTCCACGCCCACCACGTCGATCCCGTGACGGGCCAGCTCGATGGCCACCCGGCCGGTGCCGCACCCCGCATCAAGGACCGTGGTGGGCCGGAAGGAGCGGACCAGCGCGGCTTCACCGTGGATGTCCCCTCCTTCGGCGGCGATGCGGTCAAACCGCGACTGGTACTCGTCACCGTTCCACCTCATGCTCATGCGGCCAGAGTGTCACATGCGTGGTCGCGCAAGACGATGCGGGCCGCCAGCCCCTCTGGCTGCCTCGGGAACCCGCCCGAGAAGGCCGCGGCCAGCCCACCTCAGCCCCCTCAATGCCTCGCTTGGCACACTATTTTGGAGAAGCCCACAGGTCCGCCGAGGGGCTGGACTTGTGGGTAGTTGACCGGTGCGGGTACGGGCCCAAGGTCAGCATCCGGCGGCCAGGCCAGTCGGGGCCGAGGCGGTACCGGTGGGGCAGCGGGCGCGCGGTGCCCGCCCTGGCCCCGTCTGGCGCGAGTTCCCGCGCGGCGGAAGGCGGAACGGCGGTAGCTGGGTGGAGTCCTGGTCTATACCAAGCACGTCCGTCCCAGTATTCTCGTCCATGGCCAGTAGCACACCATCCCCCCACCCAGGTTGCGTGCTGGCGCGGGCGACACCCCCTGAACCTGCCCAAGCAGCCAGGTGACCTCCCGATTCACCGCCTCTAGGAGGATCACGGTGAAAGTTCGCACCAGAAGTTCGGCGATCATCGGCACCATCTGCCTTGTCGCTTCCCTCGCCTTGACCACGGCCTCTGCCGACGAGCCCGCCGCCCCACGGCAGGCAGCGAAGGTCGCGCTCAAGAATGTGGCCACGGCCCAGAATCCGACCGCCGGCGCCGCCGGTCCCGGAGGCACGGTCTGGATTGCCGAACGCCCAGGCACCGTAAGGGTTTTGGATGGTCAGGGACTGGGCGAACCTGTCCTTGACATCTCCGACGAGACCACCACCGACGGCGAACGCGGCCTGCTGGGCGTTGCGTTCGACAAGGAATTCGCGCACTTCTACATCTCGTTCACGAACCTCGAAGGCACCAGCACCGTGGACGAGTTCGCCATGCGGGACGGCAAGATCCAGCCGGACACCCGGCGCACCGTCCTCACCCAGACGCAGCCGTACTCGAACCACAACGGCGGCGACATCAAGTTCGGCCCCGACGGCTACCTCTACATCGCATTGGGCGACGGGGGCGCGGGCGGTGACCCGCACGGCAACGGGCAGAACCTCGACACGCTGCTCGGCAAGCTCCTGCGGATCGACCCGAGCGGCGGCGAGCCGTACGCGATCCCGCCGGACAACCCGTTCGTGGACGACCCGAACGCGAAGGACGAAATCTGGGCGTACGGGCTGCGCAACCCGTGGCGGTTCTCCTTCGACGCGGACACGGGCGATCTGCTGATCGGTGACGTCGGCCAGAACGACTGGGAGGAGATCGACTGGGCCCCGGCGAACAGCAAGGGCGGCGAGAACTACGGCTGGTCCCAGATGGAGGGCACCCATCCCTTCCGTGGCGGCACGGAACCGGCGAACCACGTGCCGCCGATCCACGAGTACGACCGCACCAATCTGGGCTGCTCGGTGACCGGCGGCTATGTCTACCGAGGCAACGCGATCCCGGACCTCAAGGGTCAGTACGTGTTCAGCGACTACTGCGACGGCACGGTCCGCTCTCTGCAGATAGAGAACGGCAAGGTGACCGGCGTGAACGACCTCGGAGTCAACGGCGGCGAGGTCATCTCGTTCGCGCAGGGCGGCAATGGCGAGCTGTACGTGCTCGCCATAGGTGGCAGCATCTCCCGCATCGACCCGGCGGTGTGACAACGTCCGGCCCTGTGCCGTTCGGAAACTCATCGCCGCTGCTCGGAGCAGGTCTGGCGCGCTCCATCACGGTCTGCTGGAACCCTGTGTGGGTGATCGTCTCTCTGGCGCACCAGGTGGCCGGATCCCGGCTGGCGGCGGACTCGGGTGGCTCACGTCGCCGCCCTTCCTCTGTACTGAAGGGCGGCGACGTGTCCGGGGCGAATCGTCATGCATGGAGCTGCAGGTGCTCGATCACCGTGGCGGCCTGGGCGCGTTCCTTCGCGTCGAGGACGAGGAGGCTGACGGCCACGGCGGCGGTCCCGAGGCCGACCAGCTGTCCGCGGTGGATGCGTTCGGCCAGGACGCCACGGGCGAGCAGTACGGTACCGGCCGGATACA
This sequence comes from Streptomyces sp. NPDC007875, assembly GCF_042868035.1. Classification (NCBI taxonomy): domain Bacteria; kingdom Bacillati; phylum Actinomycetota; class Actinomycetes; order Kitasatosporales; family Streptomycetaceae; genus Streptomyces; species Streptomyces sp. NPDC007875. The sequence continues at coordinate 24,702 of NZ_JBIADZ010000040.1, forward strand.
GTGCGGTGATCACGGCGACGACGGCCAGGTCGCCGCTGCGGGCAGCCAGCAGGAACAGCAGATTCGCCGGCGAGTCCAGCACTCCGGCCCTGGCCGACATGGCGTATGCGGGCTTCTTCGGGCCGAGCCCGGCGCTGACCCACACCACCGCCGCCAGGGCCAGCGGCAGGCCGACCAGGCCGGCCAGGCCCAGGTGCTCGCCCTGGAGCAGCCCCACACCGACCGGCAGCGTCGCCGAGACCAGCGCGGTGAGCGGGGAGAGCACATTCATCGGGCCGATCGCGAGCGTGCGGTAGAGCGGGGCGGAAGCGGCAGCCGACGCGAGGCCGGGGCGGCGATCATCACGGTGTGCAGTACATGGGCCTTGCGGGCGCCGAGACCACCGAGGAAGTCGGCGCATCCATAGGCCCAGGGAGCTGCCCAGGGCCGGCAGCAGAACGGGCACAGTGCATCCTTTGCCATCAGTGGAACGACTGGAGAGCGCAACGCACCGACCGCGCGAAGTCAACCGAACGACCGCGTGGTACGGCAGACTGAACCACGTGGAGAGGGGCGCACTGATGGCGGAGACCGAGGCGGCTCTGCGGACGCCGGCGTACAACGTCAGAACCGCTCGCACGCGCGCGGGGCTGTCCTTGGACGAACTCGGCCGACGGGCCGAGGTCAGCAAGGGCTCACTGTTCGCTCTGGAGAAGGCCCGGGGAAATCCGAACTTCGCCACCCTGGTCCGGCCGGCCGACACCCCCGGCGTCCGGTGTCCGCCCTGATGGAGGGGGCCCAGGAGCGCGTGGGTCGTGTCCGCCGATGCCGTGATGCCACTGTGGGCGGGAACGCGCGGCAGCGAGGCCCGGCTGATGCTGACGACCTCGGCGGCGGGACCTGCCATCTGATCATGACCGTCCACCTGCCACCCGGCCCCGCCTGACCACGTCGACCCGTCCCGTTCCCCCCGCCTCGAAGATCAAGGACAGCAGGAGGTTCATGTCCGAGCGCGCGAAAGAATCCGTCATACGGGCCCCGGGCATACCGCACCTGCTGATGGTGGTGCTCTGCTGCTTCTCCGGATTCGCCCTGCTGCTGCCCGTCTCCCCGGCATGGGCCGTCAGCGGAGGCGCCGACGAGTTCGGTGCCGGACTCGTCACCGCCGTCCTGATGGCCGCCACCGTCCTGGCCCAGCTGTGCGTCAAAACGGCGCTGCGCGTGCTCGGATGGATCCGCACCCTCGTCCTCGGTTCCCTCCTGCTCGGCCTGCCCGCCCTGCTGCAAGCCCTCAGCGACCACCTGTTGCCCATCCTGCTGACCACAGCCCTCCGCGGAGTGGGCTTCGGTATCGTCACCGTCTGTGGATCCGCCGCCGCGGCCGCGCTGGCCCCGCACGGACGCCAGGGAGCGGCCATCGGTCTCTACGGCTTCGCCGTCGCTCTCCCTCAAGTCGCCCTCACCCCGGCGGCCCCCTGGCTGGTGGACACGTTCGCCGTCCCCGCGATCATCGCGTGCGGCGCGCTCCCCGTCCTGGCACTGCCCTGGACACGAGCCCTCGGCCGCGTCGTCGAGGCCCGCATCGGCGGCCCCGCGCCAGAGGACAGCCACCCGCGGCACCCCGCCCCCGCGACCACGGTGCTCCGGCGCATCCTGCTCCCGCTCACCGTGCTGCTTCTGGTCACGGCCGCGGGGGGTGCCGTACTCACCTTCGCCCCGCAGTTCACCACCACCCCGACGCTGGCCGCCACGGCCCTTCTTGCCCTCACCGCCACCGCCGCGGTGTCCCGTTGGGGCTGCGGAGTGCTGGCCGACCGGATCGCTCTGCGGCCGATCAGCGGCGTCCTCGTCTCGGCCGCGGGTGCGGGCCTGGCGCTGATCGCCCTGGCCGTGGGATCGGAGAGCTCCCCCGTCCTCGTCCTGCCGGCCGGACTGGTCGTGCTGGGGGCGGCGTACGGAGGGCTGCAGAGCCTCACGCTGGTGCAGGCGTTCACCTACGCGGGTGCGGAGAACCGGCATACGGCATCAGTCGCGTGGAACATCGGCTACGACGCGGGCACCGGACTCGGATCCCTCATGCTGGGCCTGGCAGCCCAAGCGGCCACCTTCTCCACCGGCTTCACCACGATGTCCGCGGTGATGGTGGTCGCGGCCCTCACGGTTCTCCTCACCGGTCACAGACCGGCCACCGGCCGCTCGGCGAACGGCCGCCGGCGTACACAAAGCCGAAAGCGCCGATCGCTCACCGACCGCTAGAAGCCACTCCCGCGCGGGTGTGGGTCACGGGCCGCGCCCCGAACCGCCCTGGACAGGCCAGTGCGTCCATCAGGGCGGTGACATAGGCATCCAGCCGCTCCTCCACGGCGCGCCTCGTCAGCTCCGTCCTCCCCGCCTCCCGCCACGGCTGCGACACCAACCGCACTTCTTCCGAGAACGCCAGCCCACTCCGCACCCGCCAGTACAGCCGCTCGCTCGCGGTCGCGGCCGGCACCCCGCCTGCCTCCTCGTACGCCTCGGCGAACCGCAGACCCCACGCCGGGCCGTGCAGCAGCGCGAGAGTGGTGGAGCAGCGCGCCACATCGAGATCCGTCGGGCCCCAGGCCCCCGCCCTGCGAGCCGTCACCGACGCCTAGTACGCGTCATGCCGCACTGGCGGGTGCTCGGGCAGCGGCGCGGTGCGGCCCGAGCACCCTGGGACGTACGGGTCAGCCGCCCTGACCGATGCCCCCGATCGGGCCGACCTTCACCGGGGAGCCGGCACCGTCCGTGACGGGCAGTGTGCCGCCGCCCGGCCAGTCGAGGGTGACCGACTTCGTCTCGTTCGGCGGGGTCACCACCAGCCCGGTGACGCGGACACCGGAGCCGCCCGACTCGTTGATCGGGTAGTTGACGCCGAAGTACGTCGACTCCCCGTCCTTGAGGATGTGCGGGTCGGCCGGCTCACCACTGCGCTTCGCGGACAGCGCCCCCTCGCTGGTCTTCAGATCGACGCCCGCGAACCCGGAGATCGTGCAGTCCCGGCCGCCACCGTTCTTCAGCGTCACCGCGACGGTGCCCTCGCCGTCGCCGTCGATGGTGCGATCCGCCGCCGTGATCTCCAACTCGTCGGTGCGGCACTTGCCGACCTCGCCGTCCTCGTTGGAGCCGGTCCCGGCGGCCGTGCCCTGCCCGCCGGAGTCCTTCCCGCCGCCCTGATCCGAACCGCCCGAGCCCGAACCGCCACCCGAGGAAGACGCACTGGACGCGGACGACGGATCGCTCTGTCCCGTGCCGTCATCGTCGTTCTGGCAGGCCGTGAGCGAGAGACCCGCAGCAACGACCAGGGCCGCAAAGGTGAGCTTGTGAACGCGCATCGTTTCTTCCTCAGTATCGGTTGGGGGTGCCGACCGCTCGGTACACGTCGGTACGAGCAAGCGTTTCTGATCAGCAGGAGCCGCCCGGCCCGCCGCACGTTCCGCCCAACCGCCCCCCTGATACACCCCTGTTACACGAACCGCCCCTCCCGCCCCTGGGTCGCCACAGGCGGGAGGTTGCCGGCCGCTCATCAGTGGGGCCTCCCTCACGCGAGGCCCCACGACGGGATCAGACGGTGAGGACGAGCTTGCCCTGGAGGTGACCGCCGTCGAGCAGCCGGTGCGCGTCGGCGACGCGCTCGAACGGGAACGCCTCCTGCACGTGAACCCGCAGCCTGCCCTGTTCGACGAGTTCGACGAGACCTCGCAGGGCGACCGGATCGGGGTCGACCGCGATGCCGCTGAAGCGCATGCCGGCCGCCTCGTACTTGGCGATGAGCTCCTCGTCCCCCTCGGCGACCGCCGTCACCAGGTGACCGCCCGGGCGGAGCACGTGCAGCGACCGCTCGACGGTGTCGCCGCCGATCGTGTCGAGCACGACGTCGATGTCGCGGACCGCCTCGGCGAAGTCGACCGCCGTGTAGTCGATCACCTCGTCGGCGCCGAACCCCTCGACGAACGTCCGCTTGCTCCCACTGGCGGTCGCGATCACGTGCGCGCCGAGCGCTTTCGCGATCTGGATCGCGACGTGCCCGACCCCACCGCCACCGCCGTGGACCAGTACGCGGTCGCCCTCGGTCACGCCGCCGAGGTCGACGAGGCCCTGCCACGCCGTCAGCCCGACGACCGGCAGCGCCGCCGCCTCGACATGCGAGAGCGACGCCGGCTTGCGTACCAGGTGCAACGCCGGCGCCGACACGACCTCGGCGTACGCGCTCGCCGCCCGCGGGAACAGCGGCATCCCGAACACCTCGTCGCCGGGCCTGAACCGGTACGTCAGCGACCCCTCCTCGACCACACCGCTGATGTCCCAGCCGAGGACGAACGGCGGCCGGCCGAGCATCGGGGGGAACTCGCCGGCGCGCAAGAGCGCCTCCAGCGGGTTCAGCCCGATCGCCTTGACACGGACGAGAACCTCGGTCGGCAAGGGCTGGGGCTCGGGCGCATCCACGATGGTGAGCACCTCGGGACCGCCGAGCGACTGCTGGGTGATGACTCGCATGACTCTCCTGGTTTGGGAAGGGGAGGAGAGAACCCAGGCTAGGTTTCCGACAGGAACCAGCAGGTACCTTTGGCGCCATGAGCGGTTTCGGTCCCGGTGATCCCTTCCTCGCCGACTGCCCGGCACGTCTGACGGTCGAGCTGATCGCCGACAAGTGGTCGGCGGTCGTGCTCTACGGCCTCAGCGAGGGCCCGGTGCGCCATGGCGAGCTGATCGAGCTGATCGGCGGCATCTCCCGCAAGATGCTCACCCAGACGCTCCGACGGCTCGAGGCGCACGGACTCATCCGCCGCCACGCCTACGCCGAGGTGCCGCCCCGCGTCGAGTACGAGCTCACCCCGCTCGGGGCGACGCTGATCGATCCGATCCACATGCTGACCGAGTGGGCGAGGGCGAACGGCGACGCAGTGCTCGATGCGCTCGACGCCGATCCCGAGCCGGTCGCCCATAGCGACTGAGACCTGCACCCCCTTTGCCCCCGGCAACTGGGCACGCTCCCCGTTGCCCCCGCCCGGCCGAATCCGGCCCCGCCGGGCCACGAGGCCGGGGCCAATCGACAGCCGCCCGGGGACGCCGTGCGGCTCGGCGCGCACCGTCATCTCCAGCCCGTCGCCGAGGACCACGCTCACCCCGGCCTCGGAGAAGACCAGCTCGGCCCGCTCGTCCGGGTCCGAGGACGTCCATGAGGGTGCGCTCGGCGTGGGCACCGAGGACGAACGAACCGGGAACGGCCGCCGGCGGTCTGGCGCGGATCGCAGGCGCGCGCCATCACGATCTGCCACCGGTGCCCGCGATTCGAGCCGGCCGCTGGACGGTCGCGCCGAGTGGTTCGCCCTCGCGGAAACCGTCAGCCGCCCGCACACTCCAGCAGCGGCTCGACGACCCGGGGCAGGGCAGTCGCAAGCCCATGATCAGCAATCATGCCCCTCCTCGGGCCATCGCAAAGCCCCTGGTCAGCCCCCACCATACGACCGGCCGCGGCAGCGCCGCTCGGCTCTGGGCGCGGAATGCGGATACCGCCTTTAGGGTGAAAAGTGATGGCACGCTCGCACACACACTCTGCATGCTCACACGCACACTTTGAGGGGCAGCATGAGGGACCACGCTGACGCTGAGTACGAGCCGGACGAGCTGGACGAGCTGGACACGGACAAGGAGCAGCGTGACGGATCCCCGTCCGAGGGCGACGAGGAATCGGCCGACGCGCAGTGGGACGACCAGGACGAAAAAGACGAGGGCGAGCCACTCGAAGGGGAGCTGGAAGTGGCACCTCGGTCGCAGCCCGCCGGCAAGTCCGACGACCCGGATGTGCTCCTCGACGTACCGCAGCTCCAGGTCGAGGAGATCAACCTGCAGGTCGAGGACCTGCGAGCCAGGGTCTCCCTACAGGCAGAGGTCCTGGACCTGCTCAAGCTCAACGTCGGCGCCGACGTGTCGCTCGGCCGTGTGGAGCTCGACATCAAGGGCGTGGAGGCGCAGGCCCTGCTCAAGGTCCGGCTCGACAATGTCGCCGCGATCGTCGGCAGGGTGCTGTCCACCATCGACCGCAACCCCCAGATCCTGGAGCAGTTGACGTCCGGTCTCGGGTCCGCGGCGGAGAGCCTGGGCAGCGGCGCCGGGCAGGCGGTCGGCGAGCTGGGAGAGGGCGCCGGAGAAGCCGTCCAGGACGTGGGCAAGGGCGCGGGCAAAGCTGTCGAGGAGGTCGGCGAGGGCGCCGGCGGAGCCGTAGAGGACATCGGCGAGGGGGCAGGCAGGGCGGCGGGAGAGGTGGGCAAGGAGGCAGGCAAGGCGGCAGGCAAGGCGGCGGGAGCGGTGGGCGAGGGGGCCGGGAAGGCCACCGAGGAGGTGGAGGAGAGCGCGGCGGGGGCGGTCGAGGAGACGGGCGGCACCGCCACCGAGACCGCGCGGTCGGCCGGGCGTACGGCGAAAAAGTCCACGGGCAGGGCGTCCGGCAAGGTCTCGGGCAAAGGCTCGGGCCGCGTCCCGGGGGCCACCGGGCGGACCGCGAAAGAGCCGGCCCCGGAGTCCAAAGGCGGGAGCAAGCCCGGGCGGACCCTGCACAAGAGGAAGGCAACGACCCGCAGCCGCGAGCAGGAACGGCCGCCCTGAAAGGTCGCCCCGGACATCGAGGCCGGCTCCACCGTGGAGGCCGATCGGCCGCGTTCTCGCGGGCCCTACCGGGATAGCGAGGGCTCGGATGCGGCTCTGAGCCGCACATCGGTCTCCCACGCCATGCGCCGCCGCCTCTCGTACGGCCCGCCGTCATACGAGTCCCGGCAGAATGACTGCTCACAGCGGTCGAGCACGCCACCCGCCGCGTCCGGATCCTCGGCGCGACCACACACCCCACCGCGGCCCGGATCACCCAAGCCGCCCAGAACTCGGCCATGGACCTCCAAGAGACAGGCACCAGGGGGAGCTTCCTGATCCGGGACCGGGACAGCCGGTACCCGACATCGTTCGATGCCCGCCACGATTGCGGACGCACCGCCGACCCGACGGTGCTGGTACTCGCCGTATGGCGGGTGTGTCAACGCAACGACTGATCCCCCGCCGGCGGTCCTTCCCTGCCGGGTCCACGCGCGTCGGCACCATGTTTCCGCGGCTGGGCCACCCTGGCCGTGACTCACGCATCCGCCCTGCTTCACCTGCTGAGGCAATGGGCTCAGGTGACCGGCAATTCGTTGTTCTCCCGTCGGGAGGCTGTGCCGAGCAATGTACGTGCGACGTCTTCCAACGATCCGAGCAGCGGGTTGGAGTCGTCAGCGCGCGTGACGAGCACGATCTCGCAGGGATCGATGTCGATGACGGGCACCAGGGCGATGTCCTCGCGCACAGCAGCGCGTCGATCGCCAGCAGGGAAGATCGCGACACAGTGGCCGGTGGCGATGAGTTCCAGCTTGTCCTCGTAGCTGTCGTCGATCGCGGGCGGGGGTGGTGCCGGGCGGTCGCCGACCGGCTTGGGCGTGCTCCAGACAACCGGAGTGCTGACGCAGGCCACCAGTTCCTCGTCCGACAGAGCCCGCAGGCTGACGGCTTTCTCGTTCGCCAGATGATGACTCGCCGACGTGACGAGTACCCGCGACTCCTCATGGAGCGTGGTCACCCGGAAGGCGTCCGTGGGGAAGGGCAGGGGCCGGTACGCGACGAGGGCGTCGACCCGCCGCTCGGCGAGGGCGCGCGTGTCCCGCCAGTCGAGGTGCCGGGTACGGACCTGGCCGTCGGGATGCCGGCGGCGCAGTTCCTGCACACAGGCGGTGATGACCAGTCCTTCGGCGCAGCCGATGGTGGCGGCATGGGGCTGGACGGCCGCTCTGGCCGTGCGAGCGGCTTGCTCGGCCTCTTGGAGCAGTATCCGGGCCCTGGGAAGGAATGCCCGACCGGCGTCGGTGAGGCTGCTGCCCTGCGGCGAGCGGTCGAAAAGCCGGACACCGAGCTGAGCCTCCAGTCGCTGGATCTGGCGGCTCAGCGACGGCTGCGCCAGGTGCAGCCTGGTGGCGGCCCGGCCGAAGTTGCCGTACTCCGCCACGACCGTGAAATAGCGCACGAGCCGCAGGTCGATGTCCATTCGCCCAGGGTACGTCGCACGCCGTCATACGCCTGGGGCAAGACGGCATACGGAACAGGTCTTGGACAAGGTGTGCGGGTGGTATTTGGCTTGAGGGCATGACCACTTATGACGGCAAGAAGATCGTGATCACGGGCGGAAGCAGCGGCATTGGCCTGACTGCGGCCCGGTTGTTCGCGGACGGTGGCGCGCACGTACTGATCACCGGCCGCACCCGATCCACCCTGGACGCCGCGCTGGAACAGTTGGGGGACAAGGCGGTCGCCGTCCGCAGCGACGCCACGTCCCTGAACGACATCAAGGCGCTGGCCGGCACCGTCCAAGAGCGGTTCGGCGCGGTGGACGCGCTGTTCGTCAACGCCGGTGCCACCGCGTCCGCGCCCTTCGACTCGACGACCGAGGAGATGTACGACGCGCTGTTCGGCATCAACACCAAGGGCCCGTACTTCACGGTGCAGGCGTTGGCGCCGCTGTTGCGCGAGGGAAGCAGCGTCGTCCTCACCACGTCGGTGGTGAACGTCCTGGGCCTCGACGCGCTCAGTGTCTACTCGGCGAGCAAGGCGGCCCTGCGCTCGATGACGCGCACCCTGGCCCGCGAGCTGCTGCCGCGCAAGGTGCGGGTCAATGCCGTGAGCCCCGGCCCGATCGACACGGGCATCCTGGACCGCTCCTTGCCCGCCGACGTCGTCGAGACGATGAAGGACACCTACCGGAGCACCAACCCGATGCAGCGGCTGGGGACGTCCGAGGAAGTGGCCGCCGCGGTGGCGTACTTGGCGTTCGGTGCGACCTTCTCGACGGGAACGGAGTTCCCCGTCGACGGAGGGGCTTCGCAACTCTAGGTGCGCTGACAGCATAGGTTCGCCAGGTCGTTCAGGCCGCGGTGGCGAAGGGGCGTCCGCCCCGGCGGACGCTCTTCTCGCCGCGGATACGGGCGCGTTCCTCGCGTTCGGCGGCCAGGACGCCCGGGTGGCGGGCGTTGGCTTGGAAGGTGATCCCGCGGCGCACGAGCAGGCACCGTAACGCCTCGCGGCCGATCCGGATGACGCGGCCGTGCACCCTGCGCAGACAGGCGGCGCAGGCCCAGTTGCAGCGTGCAGGCCTGCGGGTCGGCTCGTCGCGTCCGAGTGTTCCCACGTGCGCCGGTAGAACCCGATGATCTGATCGCGGGTCTCGTCCTCGGTCGCCCACAGATCGCTGCCGTTGGAGTCCTGCCACCGGGGCAGCGGTTCCGGGGAAGGGCAGTCGAAGACCTCGCCGAAGTACCTGGCCTCGACGGTGGCCACGTGTTTGACCAGGGCCGCGCGCCCCCGGGCAGGACGGAGGCGTGCTCGCGGTGTCAGTCGGCCGCCATGGCACGCCGAACGCTCTCGCGGAGCAGTTCACGGCGCTGCTCGTGCAGTGCTTCGGGCTCCTGTGCGGTCGCGGCGTAGACGTTGCTGACGGGTGACCATGCCATGGACATCGCGATAACCATGCACATCAGGTTGAAGGGGTCTCCCGGCCTTACCCGCCCGGCCGCCTGCGCTTCGGCGATGGCGCGCAGCTTCCGGTCGTCCAGGCGGTCCGGATCGTCGACCAGGTGACCGGCCGGGCGTCGCTCCAGGCGTGCCCAGGTGGCCAGTCGGATGAGATCGGGGCGGCGGAGGTACTCGTCATAGAGGCGTACGGCCCAGTCCGCGAGATCGTCGGCGTCGATCGGGACGACGTTCACGATGCGTTCCAGCGACGCGAAGAAGATGGCGTCGAAGAGCCCCTCCTTGTTGCCGAAGTAGGCGTAGAGCTGCGCCTTGTTGGTGCGTGCGGCGGTCACGATCCGCTCGATGCGCGCCCCGGCGATCCCGTACTCGGCGAACTCCCGGATCGCCGCGTCGAGGATGCGGCGGTGCGTCGCGGCTCCGCGTGAGGTCAGGGAACGGTCGTCCATGCGAGCACTCTACTAAACAGAACAGTCGGTTTGCACGAGCGGGCGGGTGTGACTACGGTGAAATAAACCGAACAGTCTGTCTGAGGAGAGGCCATGAGAACCACTACGGGATGGCAGGCGGAAAGCCCGGGGGCGCCCTTGCGGCGAGCGACGCTCAAGCGGCGCGAGCTGCGCCCGGACGACCTCGCGGTACGCGTCGACTACTGCGGCGTCTGCCATACGGATCTGCACTCCGTGCACGCGCACGAGGGCGGCGGAGCGCCGCCGCTGGTGCCGGGACACGAGTTCACCGGGGTGGTGACCGAGACCGGCGCCGCGGTCACCCGGTTCGCGGTGGGCGACCCGGTAGCGGTGGGCAACATCGTCGACTCGTGCGGCGCGTGCGCGATGTGCCGGGCCGGTCAGGAGAACTTCTGCCGAGCCTTCCCGACCCTGACCTACGGCGGCACGGACCGCCACGACGGATCGACCACCTTGGGGGGCTACTCCCGCGAGTACGTCGTGCGCGACCGCTTCGCGTACGGGCTTCCGGCAGGGCTGGACCCTGCTGCCGCGGCACCGTTGCTCTGCGCCGGAATCACCGTCTGGGAGCCACTGCACAGCCTCGGCGCGGGGCCGGGAACACGGGTCGCCGTCGCCGGGCTGGGCGGACTGGGCCATCTCGCGGTCAAGATCGCCGTGGCGCTCGGCGCCGAAACCTCGGTGATCAGCCGGTCGGCGGACAAGGCCGACGACGCCCGCCGGCTCGGCGCGCACGATCTCCTTGTCTCCACGGATCCGGGCCAGATGGCCGACGCCCGTGACCGCTTCGATGTCGTCATCGACACCATCTCCGCCCCGCACGACCTCGGGCCCTACCTGCGTCTGGTCGCCATGGACGGGACGCTCAGCCAAGTCGGGCACCTGGGGCCCGTCACCGTGGAGACCCTCGACCTGCTCATCGGACGCAAGAAGCTCAGCTCCGCGGGCAGCGGCGGCAGGCCCGCCACGGCCGCCATGCTTGACTTCTGCGCCGAACACGGCGTTGCCGCAGACATCGAACTGCTCCCCTCCGCTCAGGTGAACGAAGCCCTGGACCGTCTCGGACGCAACGACGTCCGCTATCGGTTCGTCCTCGACATGAGCGACCTGGACTGATCGCGACCGCGGCGGATCAGCGGGCGCCCCCTGAGGCCGGGAGGACTGCCCGGCCCGAACCGGGGCCCTCACGGGGCGCGCTGATCGTGCTTCCCCGGGGGCTCCGACCGTCCCTGCGGGCTATCTCCACATCAGCACGATCGAGGCGACGAGCAGCCCGGCCAACAGCAGATTGACCGCGCCCCATTGCCGGTCGGTACGCAGCAGTCTCGCCAGCAGCAGCCCTGCCAGGCACCACAGCGACAGGGACAGGGACGCCGCCACGGCGAAGGTGGCCCCCATCAACACCGCGAGCTGGGCCGGGCCGGTGGCCAGAGCCGCGAACGAGGCCGCGGCGCCCAGTGTCATGGTCCACCCCTTGGGGTTCTGCCAGAGCGTCCACACGCCGCCCAGAAACCCGACAGGCCGCGCGGCGGCCTCCGGACTGCCGGGGGCGCCCGCACGCGCGGTGCCCACCGCCAGCCACAGCAGATAGAGACTCCCGGCCAGCTTCATGACCAGCTGCAGCCAGGGAACGGCCAGCAGAACGCCGCCGAGCCCCGCGGCGGCCGCGGCGGCCATCGAGGCGAGCCCCACGGCGATTCCCGCCATCAGCGGAACCGAACGCCGGAAGCCGAAATGAGCACCCGACGCCGTGGCCAGCGTGGTGGCACCGCCTGGCGTGATGGTCGCGATCAGCGCGAAGACGACCAACGGAGAGAGTTCTGCGACATCCATGGTCAGAGATTGATCGGGCCACCATGGATCAGTACAGCGAATGTTTCACATGAGATCCATTACGAAATATAATGTCTGGATGCCGCGTGATCTCGACCTCACACTGCTCCGGACCTTCGTCGTCGCGGCAGAGCGGGCCAGCATGACCGCCGCGGGAAATGCCCTGCACGTGACACAAGGAGCGGTCAGCCAGCAGATCGCCCGACTCGAGTCGGCCCTCGACTGCGCGTTGTTCATCCGCGGCAGGCGGGGCCTCCGCCTCACCCCGCACGGTGAGCGCCTGATCGGCCGGGCCCGCGCCCTGCTCAGCCTCAATGACGAGATCTGGGCCGACATGACCGAGAACACCGTCACGGGTGCGGTGCGTCTCGGCGCTCCCAACGATCTGGTCGGCACCATCCTTGCCCACGCGCTCAAGGATTTCGCCGAGCACTGCCCGGACGTCGAACTGACACTGCTCTCCGGCTCCTCACCAGAACTCGCTCAAGCCTTGGCCAAAGGTGACCTCGACGTCGCCGTGCTGGAGGAGCCGACCGGGCGCACCCCCGGGGAATGTCTCATGACCGACCAACTCGTCTGGGTGGGCGCACGTGGCGGCACGGCCCACCGGACACGGCCACTGCCCGTGTCCATGGTCTCCACCACCTGCGCCTTCAGGCCCGCCGTCCTGACCGCACTCCGCACGGGCGGAACCGACTGGCGCACCATGTTCGAGAACGGAACCATCGAGGCAACCGCCGCGACCGTCCGCATGGACATGGCCGTCACTCCCATGCTCGCCTCCACGGTCCCCCAGGACCTCGCCGTACTCGATCACCACGCCGCGCTGCCGCCGCTCCCCTCGTTCGCCGTCAACCTTCATCTCCCCGACACCGGACCCAGCCCGACCGCCCACGAACTCGCAGCGCGATTGCGCGAAGCGATCCCGCGCCGGCGCGGATGAGGCTTCAGCGGCCACCGGTCGTGTGACCAGGTGCGCTCGCCGCGCAACGTGCGCACATACGCCCGCAACGTGGCCAAGGACCGCACGTCCTTCCCCATGTCCGCCGAATTCGCCCAGGGCCAATGCGGGGCGGCCTGCGGCCGACGTCCAGGTGAACGCGCAACCCGGACAAACCCCTCTCCTGCCACAGCGGCGTAACAGCGGCCGCACGGAGGACAACTCCCACCCCACCCCGCCGGTCGAACCGGGTGCGTCGCACACCTGCGCCGCGGCGGAACCGGTGCCGCCCGGCGCGACTCCTCCAGTCCCGACCGAAGTTGGAGTTGACCCGTGCCCGGAAAGTCCCTGCCGACGCGGCTCGCCGCCACCGCCGCACTCCTGCTCGCCGCAGGCGCCCTGTCCGCGCCCGCCGCCTCGGCGAAGCCCTCGGACGCCTCCCCCGGCGACGCCTATGTGCTGACCGTGAGCACCAATCCGACCAGCACCGACTACGACAACCGCAACGTCGACGTCACCGGCACCGTCACCAAGGCCGACGGCACCCCGGCGCCCAACATCCCCGTCACCATCCAGGAGGTTGTCCTCTTCACCACCTGGAATCCGTGGGGCGACCCGATCGACCCCACCTCCTACGAGCCGCGCGACCTGGGCACGCCGGTCACCGACGCAGGCGGGAAGTTCACCATCCCCGACGTCGACATCGACCACGTGACCGGCAGCAGCCTGCTCAACGTCCAGCACAAGGTGCAGATCACCGCCCTCTACGACGAGGACGGCGACCTCGACACCCCGCAGGACGGCTACTACGCAGACACCACCGTGGCCGCCGACGCCAAGTCCAGCTCCGTCAGTTACCAGGTCAACAAGAAGAAGGTGAAGGCGGGCGACATCCTCACCGTCCAGGGCAGGGTCACCCTCCCCAAAGGGGTCGAGCCCCAGGGCACCGAGGTCTTCCTGCAGACCTACTGGGAGAACGAGTACCACGTGAAGACCACCCTCGAGGACGACGGCTTCTTCGTGCTGTCCGTGCGCGTCTCACGCGAGGACGACACCTTCCGGCTGCGCACGGCTCCGACCGACCTCTACGTGGCGGGCGCGGACCAGCCGCTTCCGATCACCAACACCTCGCTCCCCCGCACATAGCCCTCCGGACGGCGGGACTTCGGGCCCAGGGGGGGGCCGGAGCCCCGTCCCGGGTCCGACGAAGCCGTGCGGTATCGGGCACGGCGGGTTCGCCGGACCGGGACTGTTCTTTTCGTGGCTGTCAGTCCAGCGGTTCGATCCACAGGTTCCTGAAGCGGACCTTGTTGCCGTGGTCCTGGAGCCGGATCGCGCCCGCGGCGGCCGATTCGGCGTCGCCGGCGCCGGTCGGGCCGTCCACTGCCACCTTGTCGTGGACTTTCCTGCCGTTCCACACCACGGTGATCCTGGCGTCATCGATCTTCCGGCCCGCGGTGTCGAAACGCGCCGCACGGAAGACGATGTCGTACGTCTGCCAGCTTTCCGGTGGAGTGGCGGCGTTCAGGTCGGCGGCCTTTTTCTGGTAGATGGACGCGGCCTCGTCCGGGGCGAGTTTCTCCACTCCGAAGGAGTCCAGGATCTGGATCTCATACCGCTCCTGGAGGTAGATGCCGCTGTTCCCGCGGTCTTGCCCGGTGACATCGTCCGGCAGCTTCGGCACCCGGAATTCGGCGTGCAGCCTGAAGTCGCCGAAGGCCTGTTTGGTACGGATGTCGCCGCAGCACACCTCGATGGAGTCCTCGGCGGCGCGCGGCCATTCGACGCTGCGGCCGTCGGTGTGCTGCCAGGCGGTGGAGACGCTGCCGCCGGAGAACAGGTCGATCCGGCTGCCGGGTCTGCGGACCTCGATCATGTCGAGGTTGACGTGGCCGGTGTCCTCGGGCCGATAGGTGTAGGCGATGGTGTTGCGGCCCTTGTGCAGGGAGAGCCGCTCGGTCTTGGTGGACCACCGGTTCCAGGCGCCGGTGAAGGGGAGGCTGGTCTGCTGTGCCTGGCCGCCGTTGACGGCGATGCCCAGGGTCTTGATGCCGGTGAAGGGGTGGGGGCCGTTGGCGTAGCGCAGTCCCACGTCATAGCTGCCCTTCGCGGGCGCGTCGACGTCGAAGGTGGCCGTGGCGCCCGGGGTGCCGAAGCCGTCGGCGAAGCCACCGCCGGTGTAGCCGGCGTGCTCGGTGTGGATGCCGGCTCCGCCGGCCAGGCGGGCCGATTCCGCGTCGTACGAGGTGATGGGCTGTTCGGGGCCGGGGCGTGCGTTCAGCGTGTACCACGCCTCGGTGGACCAGAGTTGCTCACCGGCGTCCGAGGCGAAGGGGCGCGGTGAGCGTAGGTGCACCACCCGGTCGGTCTTGAGGCCGGGGATGGTGAGCCGGACCGTGCGACGGTCGGCGGACAGTCGCGCGGCCGCGACGGGGAGGGCCTCTTCGTCGACCTTGGGGCCGCCGTACGCCGGGGTGGGGACGTAGCGCCACTGCTCGACGGAGTAGGCGCCGTTCGTCAGCTTGGCGGCGGTCTCCGCCGACAGGGGCTTGGTATAGGTGAGTTCAAAGCCGTCGCGGGTGGCGCGCATGGTCTTGATGTCGAAGGCGGTCTTGCCGTTCGGCGTGAGTTTCTGCAGGCCGAAGCGGAGTTTGCCTTCCTGGCCCCAGTTTCCGTCGGCGCCGAGACCACCGGCGTAGATCGCACCGTCCGGTCCGGTGCTGATGCGGGTGATGCCGACCTCCAGGCCCTGGGTGTGCCGGAACACCGCGCCCTGGTATTCGCCGTCCACCTTCTCCAGGTCGGCGCGCTGGATTCCGCCGTAGGTGACGTCGCCGAAGAGCATTTGCCCGGCGAAGGGTCCCTTTTCCAACAGCATCGGCGTGCTGGGCGAGTTGGCTATCTCGTTCTGCGGCAGCCAGAGCGCGGGCTTGGTGACCGGGCGGTCGTCGAACGGGCCGTCCGGGTTGGTGTAGTGGTTGAAGAAGCGGTCCTGCTTGACGTGGAGCAGCTTGGAGGCGGGCAGCCAGCCGCCCTGGTTGTCGGTGACGAAGAGATCGCCCTGGGGGCCCCGTCCGATCCCGTTCGGTGTACGGAGGCCGCCGGCCAGGTAACTCACCTTCCCGGTCTTCTTGTTCACCTTGATGGTGGTGCCGCGGTTCGCGGCGGGCTGCGGATCGGTTGTCGCACCTCCGTAGTTGATGGCCACGGAGAGGTTCAGATAGAAGTTCCCGTTCTCGTAGAGCAGTCCGAAGGCGAACTCGTGGAAGTTCCCTCCGTACGGCCAGTCGGCGACCTTGCGGATCTCGCCCGCGGCGTTCTCGCCCTCGATATCGGACAACTCCGTGAGCTGGTGCTTCTCGGAGACGTAGAGCTTACCGTCGACGTACTTGATCCCCATCGGCTCCTTCAGACCGCCGGCGATCTTCTTGTACGTGACCTTCTCCGGGCCGGTGTCACCCGTGACGTGGTCGAGGACGTACACCTCTCCCTCGGTCGTGGTGCTGCCGCCCCACGTCGTCACGGCGAGCTTGCCGCCCGGCAGCCAGTCCATCGCGGAGACCTGCGGCTCGAAGCCCTCGGGGCGCAGATCGGTGAGGGTGTAGCCGGGGTTGACCGAGGTCAGCGGAAGGCCGTCGCCGGGGGTGTCATAGCTGCCCTCGCACTCCTTGCGGCCGGGGGCGGTGACCCGCACGACGCCGGCGTCGGTGCTGAGCACGGAGTTCGGGACGAGGGAGAAGTCGTCGGCGCCCGGCGGCTTCCACTGGAGGGTGACCTGCTGGTCGCCGCCGCGGTCGAAGTGGTCGATGCGCAGGGCGTGGTAGCCGGGCGCGAGGGCGATCTCGCCGTCCTTGGGCTCGGCACCGTGCAGTCCGTCGTGGTCGACGACCTTCTTGTCACCGATGAGCAGCCGGGAGCCGTCGTCGCTGATCAGGCGAAACGTGTACATGCCGTCAGTGGGGACGTTGATGTTGCCGATGATCTGCGACACGAAGTTGTCGGTGAAACCGAAGCCCTCGGTGGAGGACCAGTCGGCGTTGGGGATCAGCTTGTCGACGTTGGGGGTCTGCGCCGGCTTGAGGTCGCAGAGCTTGCTCAGCGGGGACTGGATATCGAAGACGCGGAGGGTGACGCCAGGTTCCTGGGGCGGCAGGTCCTCGAAGGGCTTTACGTCCGCTTCGGCGGCCGGTGTCGCGAGGCCGCCGGCGAAAAGAGCGGCGAGGAGCAGGCCGGCGATTCTTCGTGGCCCGCGGCGATGGCTACGGAGGCCCGGGGGGTGCTTGCGTGACGTCACTCTTCCTCCTGCTGGGCGCTGGGCGGCGCGGCCCGACGGCGGACCGCGGTCAGAGAGTGGAGCTCGTCCACGTACGGGTGGTGCGGCGGTATTCCGCCCTGAGGCACGCAGACGTCCGTACGAAAGCGACGCCCAGCGTACGAACATCACCCCGAACCGTCCATACTTTGTCCTCAGTAAGTCGAAAGTCCCGTCCCTCGCCGTCCTCCTGTCGGACCCCCGCGGGTGGGCCGGGCCCGACGGGCTCTCCGCGTGCCTGGCGATGCGAGCCCCCAGGCACCGGGTTCATCCAGTCCCGGGACGTCGCCGCCTGGTGCTGGGACCACCGCATCGCGCTGCTGGCCACGGACACCCTCGCCGTCGAAGCAAGCCCCTCAACCTCACCGGTGGCGTCGGCTCACCCGCCAACGCCACCGCTCTTCGCTGACGACCACGACACCGACGCCGACGCCGACGCCGACGCCGACGCCGACGGCCAGGGTGTACTCGACGCCGAACCGGCGGCGCACGATCTCGGCGATCCGGGCAGGCGTCCAGCACTGATCACTCCAGCCGGAGGCGGCCGGTCCGGCATCAACCCGGCATTCATCAGTGCCGGTTCTGGTGCCGCGGGGCCGGGTCCCCGACCGTCCGGGGGAAGGCTCGCCGGTAGTCGCTCGGCGTGGTGCCGAGTTGTCTGAGGAAGTGGTGGCGAAGGTTGTTGGCGGTGCCGAGCCCGCTCAGTTCCCCGATCTTCTCCACGGAGAGGTCCGTCGCTTCCAGCAGTGTCCGGGCCCGGCCCAGACGCTGGTGGAGGAGCCACTGAAGCGGAGTCGACCCGGTGGCCGCGTGGAGCCGCCGGTAAAAGGTGCGCGGGCTCATCGCCGCCCGCCGTGCCAGGTCCGTGACCGTCAGCGGTCGGTCGAGGTGGGCGCGGGCCCAGTCGAGTACGGGAGCCAGTCCCGCGTCGTCGCTCGTGGGCACGGACACGTCGATGAACTGGGCCTGGCCGCCGTGCCGGTGGGCGGGCACCACCATCCGGCGGGCCAACTGGTTGGCCACGTGCGCACCGAGGTCACGGCGCACCAGGTGCAGGCACAGGTCCAGACCGGCGGTCAGCCCGGCGCTGGTGAGCACGTCGCCGTCGTCGACGTACAGCACGGAGGCGTCGACGTCCACCTTCGGGTAACGCTCGGCCAGTTGACCGGTGTGCATCCAATGGGCCGTGGCGCGACGGCCGTCGAGCAGCCCCGCCTCCGCGAGCGCGAAGGCGCCGGTGCACAGGGAGACCATGCGGGCTCCCGCGTCATAGGCCCGCCGCAAGGCCGTGATCAGCTCCCGCGGCAGCGGCCTGCCCTCGTCGATACAGGGGTCGGGCACCGAGGGCACGATGACCGTGTCGGCGTCGGCGAGGTCGTCGAGTCCGTAGGGCGCCTGCCACCCGAGCCCGGGTCCGGCCGTCGCGTGCTCCGACACCGGACCTCCGGCCCCGCACAACCGCAGGTCGTACCAGGGGTCGGCCAGATCGGACTGCGGCTTCCCGAAGACGGTGCAGGGGATGCTGAGTTCGTACAGATCCCACGAGGGGACCTCGATGTCACCCATGACGACCACAGCGACAGAGCCGGCACCCATGCTCCAAAGTCTATGGCAGGAATCTGGTGGTGACTGTCACCGGTGTCACTTCTTCCGTCCGCCACGCGCTGCGAACGTGGCCCGTACGTGATGACGCGTCACGTACGGACGTACGACATCCAAGGAGTGGTGACATGAAGGCAACACCCCAGGCCGTCACCGTCGTGGGACTCGGCTCGATGGGCTCGGCACTGGCCGCGGCGCTGCTGGACCGGGGCCACCCGACCACCGTGTGGAACCGATCCGCGCACAAGGCACAGCCACTGGTCGACCGCGGCGCCCACCAGGCCGCGACGCTCCAGCAGGCGATCGCGGCCAGCCCGCTCACCATCACCTGCCTGCTGGACTACGAAGCCCTGCACACCGTCTTCGACCCCGTCGCCGACGCCCTGGCGGGCAAGTCCCTGATCAACCTCACCTCCGGCACCCCGGACCACGCCCACCAGGCCGCCGTCTGGGCCCGCTCCCACGACGCCGACTACCTCGACGGTGCCATCATGACCACTCCGCCCGGCATCGGCAGCCCCGAGATGATGGTCCTGTACAGCGGCTCGCCCGCCACCTTCGAAGCCCACCGGGACACCCTCACGGCCCTGGGCGACCCCCTGCACTTGGGCACCGACCCGGGTGCCGCATCCCTCTACGACGCGGCGCTGCTCGGCCTGATGTGGGCCACCATGACCGGGTGGCTGCACGCCACCGCGCTCGTCGGCACGGAGAAGACACCCGCCACGGCGTTCACCCCCGTCGCCATCCGCTGGCTGACCGCGGTGGAGGGGTTCCTGACCAGGTACGCGCCCCAGGTGGACGCCGGCCACTACCCGGGCGACGACGCCACGGTCGACGTGCAGATCGCGGCCATCGACCACCTCATCCACACCGGGGCGTCCCGAGGCATCGACAACGCCCTGCCCGAGCTGCTGAAGGCGGCCCTGGTACGAGCCAGGGCCGCGGGCCACGGCTCCGACAGCTTCGCCAGTGTCATCGAGGTCCTGAAGAACCCGGCGGGCGACAAGTGACCACGAGACCACCGACAACACCCTCGGCCTGGAAGACGGCGTCGAACGCCTCCTTCGCCTGGACATGCCGTAGCGGATCTTGGCCCACCGAGCCTGGCCGTGAGCGCTGTCGGGGTCGAAGCAGCGGCCCCGGCCGGCCCATCCGCGCAGTGTCGCTGCGACCTTTTGCCAACGAAGTCAGGCGCCCCAGGTCAGCAACACCTCAACTGTCCCGTCTCAAGGGATCTGATCTATGTCTCAGCTGATCTGGTCCGTGGAGCCGGGACGGTGCTGCGAGTGATCGGCGATCCACGTCCGTGCGGTCCACGTGCCGCGTCGCGGGCCGGTGGTGCGAGGCGTTTTCACGCCCGCCGGGGGACGTCATTCGCCCGCGGCGTCCTCGGCCTCCCAGCGCGGCGGGTCACCCGGCTGGCACTCGAGCACCTCGCAGAGCGCGGCGAGCGTCGCGACACGCACCGCCTTGGCGCGGCCATTATTGAATCCCGCCGCAGGCCAGCGTCGGCGGCGTCCCCCGCTGGACTGTGCGACGGCCGGATTCGAGGACGCAGTTCCGGTACGGCCGTTTCGGTGGTCGCGGGGTTCGCGCCACTTCCCGGGCCGGTACTGCGTCGGCGTGTTCGGCGGCCGAAGAGCAGACCGCGCTGGTCATGCGAAACACGGGGAGCTTTCTCGCTCAGTCTCCGGTGACGCGGATGATCGTCTTGCCGGGGGTGCGCTTGTCCGGTGTGAACGCGGAGGCCGCCTCGGCGAGCGGCCGGACGGCGCCGACGATCGGCTTGAGGCGGCCGTCCCGCAGCCGCTGGGCGAGGTCGGCCAGACGGGCCCGGTCGGGTTCGACGACGAAGAAGACGGCTCGCCCGTCGCGGGGGTGGACGGTGACCGGCTCGGCGATGGTGACCAGGGTGCCACCGGGCCGGACCCGTGCGGTGGAGCGTTCGAGGATCTCGCCGCCGATCACGTCGAACACCACGTCGACCTCGCCGACGTCCGCCAGTCCCTCGGCCTGGAGGTCGACGAAGGCGTCCGCGCCCAGGCCGAGGACGGTGTCGCGGTCGCCGGCCCGGCCGGTGCCGATCACCCGGGCACCGACCTCTCGGGCCAGCTGCACGGCGATGGAGCCGACGCCGCCCGCTGCGCCGTGGATGAGCACGCTCTGGCCGGTGATCAGGTGGGCGTGGTCGAACAGGGCCTGCCAGGCAGTGAGACCGGAGATCGGCAGCGCGGCGGCCGTGAGGTGGTCGACATCGGCCGGGAGCGGGGCGAGGTTGCGGGCCTCGACCGCCGTGTACTGGGCCAGCGAGCCGTTGCGGGCCCAGTCGGCCAGACCGAACACGCGCTGCCCGACCGTCAGGCCGGTGGTGCCGTAGCCGAGCTCGGTGACCACGCCGGACAGCTCGTGGCCGGGCACGCTCGGGGTCCGGTCACGACCGGCCCGGTCGGTCCAGGTGCCGGGCCAGTCCAGCTCGCCCGGGGTGAATCCGGCGGCGTGGACCTCCACGATCACGTCGTTCTCTGCGGCGTGCGGGTGGGGCAGCTCGGAGAGGGTCAGGCCGCTGACACCGGCGTCGCGGTCCTGGACGGTGATGGCTTGCATGAGGGGTTCCTCTGAGTAGGGGGACGCTCAGGGAGCGGGCATCGCGCCTGGTGGGCGCAGGCATCGGCCCCGCAGGAGGCCGCCCGCCCGCCATGACCAATCCCAGCGCCGTTCACCCCTGTCCGCCACCGCACACAGCGGCGGACGAAGGACGGCTGGCAGGCGCCGTTGTGGTCACGCCTTGAACCCTAGGAGGGAAGCGGCCCAAACGTGAGGGCCACTTACACCCACTTCCAGTGGGCCATTTACCTGATTCCGGTTCCCCCGGCCACACACGTTCTCGCGCCCTCCCCGCACCATGGCACCCCCGTGGATCATGGTGTTCGAGGAGCTGGCCGTCGAACCCTCGCGCATACGCGTGTACCGGTCCCCAACTGTCTCCCCGGACAGCCAGCCCTAAACGATCCACCTTCGGTGAGAAAACCTGACGGTCACCAACCTTCGGTGACAACGCTCAATCTTTGCTGCGAGAGGTCACTCGGAACCCGTTCATTTGAGACGGGAAAATTCGAACCAGAATCGAACGATGGAACGGCTTCCCGTCGTTGGCCGGGTTGCCGTTCATCGGGGCGGGCGCTGGACGGCGAGCCGGCCACTTGCCTGTGTGCGTGGCCGGCTTGTGGCATCAGTGCGGCGTCATCATGCCTGCTGCTGGTCACTTCGCCTGGGCGAGCCAGACCGCGTCGGGACCGGCCGGGAATCGCAGCTGGCCGGTCATGTCGTGCACGGCTCGCCACACCGTCTCGGCAACGTCGCTCTCCTTGGTGAACACGTCCTGGCCCGTGAAGTCATCCATGGCCTTCTTCGCGAACGCTACGTAGGGCGCCGGGACGAGCGCGTCCAGCGGCCCGCCGTTCGTTGCCCTGGCTGCGAAGTTCGTCGTCAGGCAGGCGCCCGGCTCAACCGTCTTCGCCTGCACACCGAACGGCGCGAGTTCGAGCGCGAGGGATGCGGTGAACCCCTCGATGGCCATCTTGCTCGCCTTGTAGACGGCCGAGAGCGGCATGTGCCCCAGCACCACGCTGGAGGTCACGTTGACCACCACGCCGGAGCCACGCTCGCGGAACTGGGGCAGCACCGCCTGCGTCGTCGCCATCACGCCGAACGTGTTGGTCTCGAAAACCTCCCGCACTCGGGCCATGGGGGTGCCCTCGAACACGCTGATCGAGGGCACCCCCGCGTTGTTGACCAGGACATCGATGGGGCCCTCGGCCTCGAACGCGGCGGTGATGCTCTCGGGCCTGGTCACATCGAGCTCGACGACGCGGAGCCGGTCCGACTCAGGAAGGACGCCCGGACGCGGCGTCCGCATCGTGGCGATGACGTTCCACCCCTGCGAGTGGAAGTAGAGGGCGGTCTCCCGCCCGTACCCGGATGAGGTACCAGTGATCAGAACCGTCTTCATGTTGCGCCCCTTGCGATGTGGTGGGATCCATACCGGCGGACAGGCATTTCCCTGCTCCATGGGAGAACCGGTGATCCCATTGAATCGCTTTGACCTGCGGAGATAGTAGAACTATCCTCGCTGCTCCTTGCACGATCCTCCTGTGCGGCCCACCCACTCAGGGCAGGACACTTGTCGGCGCACGCACGGCCTGACGCAGGCGGGCGGCGTCCTGGCTAGGGGGTGCGCCGAACTGGCGGCGGTACTCCCGGCTGAACTGCGACGGGTTGTCATAGCCGACGCGATGGCCGACTCCGGTGACGTCTCCGGGGTGGGTGGCGAGCAGCAGCCGGGCCTCTTGGAGCCGGATCTGCTTCTGGAACTGGATGGGGCTCATCGCGGTCACCGCTTGGAAGTTGCGGTAGAAGGCGGAGACGCCCATGCCGGACTGCCGCGCCACGTCCTCGACCCGGAAGGGCTGCGCGTAGTGCTCGCGGATCCAGCGCACGGCCCGCGAGACGTGGCTGAGGCTGCTGTCGGCCAGGCCGAACTGGCGAACCGTCGCACCCTGCTCGCCGGTGATCAGACGCCACAGGATCTCGCGCTTGACCAGCGGGGCCAGTACAGCCCGGTCGCGGGGCTCGTCCAGCAGGCGCAGCAGCCGGACCACCGCGTCCAGCAGCGCGGCCGGAGCGTCACTGACGGCGATCCCCGACGGCGCGCCCCCGCTGCCGCGGGGGGTGTCTCCGGGCCCGGCCTCGAGCAACAGCTCGGCAACGGCGGACGGTTCCAGGACGAGACCGAACCCCAGCGCCGGCTGCTTGGGGTCGGCCTGGGTGAACTGCCCTGTGACAGGCAGATCGACGGATGCGACCAGGTACTGCCCGGGCCCGTACTCGAACACCCTCTCACCCAGGGCGAGGCGTTTGGCGCCCTGCGCGATGACCGCCAGGAGCGTGCCGGACATCGAGGGCGCCGGCGGATCAGGGCGGTCGACCTTCGAGATGAGGACGCCGTCGACGGCGGTGGTCCAGTCGGGCCGCGCATGGCGGGCCAGCAGGGTGCGGAGTTCTTCGAGGTACATGCGTCCATTGCAGCACCGTTCCGCGCCGTAGTTCCCATAGCCGCGAGGATCGTGCAAGTACGAACGAGTATCGGTCTAACGTTTCCGCAGGTCAACCCGGTTGAATGGAATTACCGCACTCCATCGCCGAAGAGAAGGCATCCATGATCGTCAACTACGGCTTCAACGCCACCCTGACCGCCAGGCCCGGAATGGGCGACCAGCTCGTCGACCTGCTGCTGACCGGACTGCACGAGGGCAGCCCCGGCGCGAGCGAACACTGCCTCGTCTACCTCGTCTCCCGCTCCGCGTCCGACCCCGACGTCGTCCACGTCACCGAAGGCTGGACCAGCGAGGAGGACCACCACCGCATCTTCGCCGGCGAGACCGCCCAGGCCATCGTGGCGCAGATCGACCCGCTGCTCGCCAAGGACTCCGAGTACACCGACTACGTCCCGGTCCGTGGCAAAGCCGCCTTCTGACCCGCCGAACACCCCACACCCCAGCCCCTGCCGCCTCGGTGTCCGCCGAGGCGGCCCCCTCCTCGCCCGACCGTCCCGCCACCACCCACGAAAGGCAACGACCATGACCACAGCACGCCCAGCCCTCGACCCCGAACTGCATGAACTCTTGGCCGACATGCCGCTGATGTCCCAGCTCAGCCCGGAAGTGCTGGCGCAGGTACGCCCCTATTCCTCGATGCCCGTCGAACCCCTCCTCGAAGGTCGCGCGATCGACCGGCGCGAGGTCACCGTTTCGAGTCCGGACGGCACCCCGATCCCCTTGTCCGTCTTCAGCCCCGCGAACACCGATCGCACCACCGCCGCACCCTGTGTCTACTGGATGCACGGCGGCGGGATGGTCATGGGCGACCGCTTCTCACAGATCGACATCCCGCTGGAGTGGCTCGACGAGTTCGGCGCCATCGTGGTCTCCGTCGACTACCGGCTCGCGCCCGAGGCCACCGGCATCATCCCGGTCGACGACTGCTACCAGGGACTGCTCTGGATCGCCGGCCACGCCGCCGAACTGGGCATCGACCCCGCCCGGATCATCGTCGCAGGCGCCAGCGCGGGCGGCGGCCTCGCCGCCGGCGTCACCCTGCTGGCCCGCGACCTCGGCACCCCGACGATCGCCGCCCAAGTCCTGATCGGCCCCATGCTCGACCACCGCAACACCACCACCTCCAGCCTCCAGTACTCGAACGGGCCCGGGGTCTGGACCCGCGAGATGAACGGATTCGGATGGCGCTGCCTCCTCGGCGACCTCACCGACGACGAGGTACCCGCATACGTCTCACCCGCCCTGGCCGACGACCTCGCGGGCCTGCCGGCCACCTACATCGACACCGGCTCCGCCGAAGTCTTCCGCGACGAGGACACCGACTACGCCACCCGCATCTGGGCGGCCGGCGGCCAGGCCGAACTCCACGTCTGGGCAGGCGGCTTCCACGGATTCGACGCCCTGTACCCGCAGGCACACATCTCGGCCACGGCCCGCCGAACCCGCACCGACTGGCTCGCCCGAGTCCTGCCCACCAGCCCCGCCGCATAACGCCACCGAAAACCTGATGATGCAGTGTGCATGAGCTTGGCGCTTGACGTCGCGGGTCACTCGGCCTGCTGAGATCCCTGGGAACAGGCGGCACATGACGCGGCCGTTCTCCACGCTTCGAGACGTCGAGTAACGAAGCACGAGAGAACGGCGGCGGTGTATGAGTGTCCCCGTCGTTGGGTCCGCAGGTGAGGCATTGAGCGTCCTGTCCCGCTTTCGGGTCGAGTTTTACGACTGTCTCTACGCCCGCACGGACGCGCTCTTCGAGCTCACCGACGCGATCTTGTGCGCGGACGGGCCGGTGAAGACCTGAAGACCCTGGTCGAGCTCTGTCTGGCAGTCGAGCACCGACGAGGGCACGGTCCCGCTATGCCGCGTTGGACCGGGGCTGGCTGGAGCCGACGCGGTTGCGCCGCGCGCTGGCCGGCCTGCCGCTGCCGAGGGCGGCCGACGGCCGGATCGTGCTGGCCGTGGATGTCGGCAACTGGCTCCGCTCTGATGCCCCGACCAGCGAGGACCGGCTGTTTTGCCACGTCCACGGGCGCGGCGACCGCAGCTCGGACCAGTTCGTGCCCGGCCGGCCCTTCTCCTCCGTCGCCGCCCTGGAGAGCGGCCGCACCTTTTGGACCGCGCTGCTGGACGCGGTGCGCCTGGGGCCGGCGGACGACGCGACTACCCTCACCGCTGCCCAACTGCGGGACGTGGTAACGAGGTTGGTGCCCGGCAGTGGCAGGCAGGAGACCCGGAGATCTGGATCGTGAGGGACTCCGGCTACGACGTCGCCTACCTCTCCCACGCCCCGGCGGACCTGCCGGTGGTGCTGGTCGGCCGGCTGCGCTCGGACCGCGTGATGCTCCGCGCCCCGGGCCCCGCCCGCTCCGGCCCGGAGGGGGCGGGCGGCCCCGCCGCCACGGTGGCGTCCTGACCTTCAACAAGCCGGACACGAACCCTGATCGGGAACCAGGGCCACCTCCTCCACGCACTGCGCGATTACGAACCCTTCTACAACGGACACCGTCCGCACAGAGCCCTGGAACAAGCCACTCCCTGCCGCCCACCACCCACACTCACCATGCAACAAGCCCAGCTCACCCACCTGGAACTCCGAAGACGAGACCGACTCGGCGGAACGCTCCACCAGTACCAGCACGCCGCCTGAACTGCGCGGATGATTATTCGGCACCCGCACTGTGCGGTACGAGCCGGCGAATCGGCTGTGGTTCGCGGCGCCGTCGTTGCTGATCCCTCGGTGCCGGTGGGCGAACGTGTTCCCGGTGACACCCCGCGACGCTGCTCCCCAACCGGCCCTGCTGAGCGCGTGCGGACACCAACCCGGGCCGACCGGCTCCTCGGCGTATCCGGACGGTACGAGCGACGATCACAGTTCGTTCCACTCTTGTGCGGCACGCTGGAGGTGGTCACGCAACACCGTGAGGGCTGGGTTGGCGGGGGCCCCGCGCCGGGTGGCCAGATAAAGCGTGTTGAGTGGCGCTATCTCGGGCTGGTGCAGTTGCACGATGTCCCCCGCGGCGAGGGCCGGGGCGGCGATGTAGCGCGGCAGAACCGAGATCCCGGCTCCCGCGGCCACCACGGCCAGGACGGCCCGCAGATCGGACACGATCATCGTGACGGGGTTGGGCGGTCGGCGACCGAACTCGGTGCGCCAATAGCGGCGCAGGATGGGCAGCTCCTCGGCGTATCCGATCACGGGGATATGCGCCAGCGCCTCCGCCGGGTCGGCCTCGAGCCGCACCGGGTCCACGGTGTGAGCCACGGCGGGAGGCGCGACAAGTACGAATTCCTCGTCGATCAGCGGCACCGCCAGCAGCGCCTCATCGGTGGGGCGCACCGCCGAGACGACGAGGTCGAGCCGCCCGGAGACCAGCAGGGACAACAGATCGTTGGCCAGCCCCAGCGTCGCGTGGACGCACAGGCCCCGACGGGTCAGTGGACACAGCGCGGGCAGGACCCGCAAGCTCATCACTTCGGCCGCGCCTCCGACTCGCACCGTGCCCCGCAGCGCGGGTGAAACGTCGGTGGAGTCGAGGGCGCCGCGAAGCTCGTCCACGTGAAGGCCGACGCGCGAAGCCAGGGCGGCTGCCCGCTGGGTGGGAGCGACCCCCTTGCGGGAGCGCACGAACAGCGGCTCGCCGATCTGCTGCTCCAGGCGCGCGAGCTGTCCGGTGACCGCGGGTTGCGTCACACCGAGACGTTGCGCCGCCGCGGACAGCGACCCGGTGCGATAGATCTCCAGAAACGTCAACAACAGATCAAGGTTCGGCACGGGACCGCACTTCTCAGAGAGCGTTACCAAGGGGAGGAAGACACCCTCCCGCCAGGTGAGGAAGAACCCATGGAGAAGAACCCATGGGACTCCTGATCACCTTACTGCGCGAGCCGGCCACCGTCCGAGGCCGTGCCGACGTCACCGGCCACCCGCTGCACGGACCGTGTGCTCCCTCGGACGGTGCCGGAGGTGTGTCAGGGGGCGGTGTTGGTGAGCAGGGTGTAGCGCACGGTCTGGGCGTGGATGAGGCCGTCGCGGAAGACGAAGGTGTCCACGCCGTCGTCCACATGGGTGGTGTCGGCGGTGGCGGCCCACTCCAGGAACAGGACATCATCCGCGAACTTCGGGCTCCTGGGGTTCCACTGGGCGTTCGGGAGGTCGGTGAGGACCGCCCCGATGCCCTGCTTCACGCCGTCGCGGCCACGCAGGATCCCGGATGGAGTGATGAACACGGCGTCCGGGGCGAAATTGGCGGCGATGGCGTCGAGGTCCCCTGAGCTCAAGGCGCGGACATGAGCCTCAAATGTCTCTTCGGGGGTGCGTTCCATCTCGTGCGAATCCTTTCATCGGCGGGACAAAGGTGAGACGGTCTCCGACTCATGCCAGGTAGGCGATGCCGTGGGCTCCTTGATCGCCAGGATCGATGTCCAGCGTCCGTTCGACCGTGCCGGTGTCGAGGTCGATCACGTGGAGAGTGCCCGAGTACAGGTTGGCGACGAAGGCACGGGCGCCGTCCGGCGTGGTGCGGATGGTGATGGGGACCTTTCCGACCGGCGCGTCGAAGTGGTGCTCCAGGCCACCCGGTCCGTGGACGGACAGCTGCCCGGCCACGGACTGTCCGGCGGCGTCCGTGGCCACGAGACCGACCAGGACGCGGCCGTCCGCGGCCACGTGGACCGGACAGCCGGGCGCGTTCAGCGGCACGCGGTGGATTACTTCATCGGAGCCGGTGTCGATCACCAAGACCGTTGCCGGGGGCGGGCCCGCGGGGCCGCCTTCGTAGTGGAGGGCCGTGCCCGCGGCGTAGGCGCGGACACCGTCCGGGGAGACGGCAACCTCTTCGGTGCCGTAAGGGGCGGGGATGCGTGCGGCGAGTCCGCCGCGGACGAGGTCCAGGACGGAGATGAAGGGGTCTGCCTTGTTGGTGGCATAGCCTTTGCGTCCGTCGGGAGTGATGGCGAACCAGTGGGGGCGGTGGGCACCGACCTCGATGCGGCCAACCGGCCTGTGCGTGGCCGTGTCGAGCACGACGACCGCTCCCCCGCCGGCGGGGCCGGCCTCGACGGTCACGTAGAGCAGCCCGCGGCCGGCGTCGAGGGCGAGGCCGTGGGGCGCTTCCTCGGGAGCGAGCGGGATGACATCGACCAGTTCGCGGCGGAACGGGTCGACGATCGAGATCTCGTGTGCCTTCTCTCCCGGGTCGGTGTAGACGCCGGAGCGGTAGGTGTGCGAGACGTACAACAGCTCCGTCGTGTGATCCACGGCGATCTCGTGGGGCTGGGCGGCTACCGGGAGGACGCCGAGCGGCTCGTAGTTCAGACCGTCGAAGAAACGGATCGCTTCGCCGGTTGACGTGACCACGGCCAGGACCGGTCGCCGAGCCGACGTCTGGTTCACTGCCGGTCTCCGTTCGTGGTCTCCCGGTCGATGAACTCGATGACCTCGTCGTTGGGCCCGTAGACGAACGCCACCTGGAAGGTCATCGGATCGTCCCCAGCGGTGGTGATCTTCTTCGGGGCCGCCAGCGGACGCGCGCCGGCGGCGACCGCCCGGTCGAAGAGGTCGACGACGTCATCGGTGCGGACGGCGAAGTGCACCACAGCGGCCACGCGGCTGCGTTCGCCGTCGTCATGACGTTGCGCGGGGTCGAGCCCTTGCGGCGAGCCGCCCGGCGGGGTCGAAGCGGCATCGAAGAGTTCGATGAGCCGGTCGTCACCGGCGTCGAGGAAGGCGGCACGGTGCACTCCGCCGGCCGGGACGCTCCATTCGCGAACGAAGCGGAAACCCAGGGCGCGGGTGTAGAAGTCCACCGAGGCATCGAGGTCGTAGACGTGCACGGCGACGTGGTCGAGACCACGGTTCGAAACGGGGCTGGTCACATGTGTTCCTTGCGTGATGTGCGGCTGGAGGGCCTGCGGGAGTTCAGCGGCTTCCGCACTCCGCGGCCCGCGGACCGCCGGCCGGGCGCGTGCGGTGCTCGCGGGCTGCGAGGCGGGGGCGGCACGGCAGGTCCGGGCGACAGCACACCGCTGAGCACCCGGACACAGGGGCGGTGGTTTACCGAGCGGCCAGGGCCTCCAGCGCCTTGCGGGCCGTGGCCACGCTGGACTGCGGGTTCTGGCCGGTGATCAGGTTGGCGTCCTGGATGACCGTGCTGCTCCACGGGGCGCCGGGCGTGACCTGCGCACCACGCTCGCGCAGGCGGCCCTCGACGGAGAAGGGGACGTTGTCGCCCAGGCCGCCCTGGCGCTCTTCCTCATCCGAGAAGGCGGTCAGCTCGCGACCGGCGAAAGTGAAACCGCCGTCCGGCGTGCTCGCGCTCAGCAGCGCGCCGACTCCGTGGCACAGAGCAACCACGAGCTTGCCCTGACCAACCGCCTCGTTGAGCAGACGGCCGAGGTCGTCGTCGTCGACGAGGTCCGCCATAGGGCCGTGACCGCCGGGAATGTAGATCGCCTCGTAGTCGTCCGCCCGCACGTCGGCCAGGGCGAGCGGCGCGGCCAGCTGATCGGCGATGCCGTCGAGGTAGGCTCGGAACTTCTGCGCGTCCTCCTCACTCACACCGCCGCGCTCGTCGAGGCTGAGGACATCCACCGTGGGGCGTACCCCGCCCGGGGTGGCCAGGTCGATGTCCCCGCCGTCGGCGGCCAGCACCTCGTGGGAGGCGGCCACCTCCTCCGCCCAGTAACCGGTGGGGTGGGTCGAGCCGTCCGCCATCTTCAGGCTGTTCGCACCGGAGATGACCATCAGAATCTTCGACATCGAAATGCCTGCTCTTCTCGCTTGAAGGGGTTGTGTCGTCATGCACCGCCGACGCCGTAGCCGGTTCGCCGGCGGCCTCGGGAACAACACCACCCTCCATCACGAGTCATCCATACGTCTCCCGCAGCCCATAAGATTATTTATGGATGACAGGAGGGGAAACGTTGCCTTCCCGCCGTCCTTCATGCTGTCTGCCACGTCGGAGCAACCGCATTCCCCACGCCAACCGGCCCCGAGCCCGCAGCCGCCGCTTGACAGATCAACCGCATCGGATGCCTTGACCCCTAGCCGGCTGACTCCGGCGCCGGCCTGCTGGGGGCGAAGAGGGAGACGAAGCGGAAGAGGAGCGCCGGTCGCCGCTTGACGTGACAACCTCCCCCAGCGTCGGCGTGGCTTGCGCTGCTTCGCACTGCCCGCCGAGCCCAGGGAACTCGTGGCAACCCGTCAGCCTCCGTAAACCGAGTCCTCCTTGTCCGGGATAACACTGCCGTCCTGTCGCCGCACCGGCCCCATCGTGCCGTCGGGGTTGGTGTATCCGGTGGTGGAGCAGGGGTAGGCGGCTTCCTTGCGCGGCAGCGGCTCGATGAACATGGGGTTGATCAGCCAGGCGCCGTCCGCGTTGTCGTAGGCCCGGCACATGATCTCGTTCTTGTTCCGGTTGAGGACCAGGCCCGCGCCGGTGGCGTCGCCGACCATCGTCACATCGGTGTCGGCATCGCCCGCGCCGATCACCAGGCGCTTCTCAGGAGGCTGCTGCTTCCAGGCAGCGGGGCCGGTGACACCGAACACCTTCTCGTTGAGCCAGCAGCGCTTGCCCTCGATGTACGGCATGACCTTGCCCTTGCTGTCGGGTTCGCCACCGCACCCCTCCTGGGTGTAGGTGATCCGCCCCTGACGGTCGAGCAGGTTGCGGATGGCGAGGGTGTGTTCGCGGTCGATGCCGACGCCACCTGCCCAGGCGTTGGTGACTGGAGTGCTGCCGGCGGAATCCACCCACACCTCGAAGCCCGCCTTCTTCAGGACGCGGATCAGGTCCTTGACCTGCGGGTTGTATCGAGCGTAGGCGTGCAGGGTGTGGCTGCCGACCCGCTGCGTGGCGCCGATGGGCGCGGCCAGCGCCTCGGCCCGGGACTTCCGCGCATAGGAGGTGACCTCGGCCTCGGTGTGGCCCGCGAACAGCTGGGGCACCCAGGCGTATTGGGGAAGAGTCCGGCGGCTGTTCCACTCTCCCGCGAATGCCTTGTGGCCGTTCATCAGGGTGGCCTCGCTGCGAACGGAGAAAATCTCGTCCGTGCAGGCGGTGTTGGTGGAAGTCGGCAGTGCAGCACCGACGGGCACGTCCGTGCCACATGCCTTGGTCAGTGTCCGGTCGGCTTCCTCGGTCAGCCAGGGACTGGTGTCGGACCACCGGGCCGGTCGCAAGATCTTGTCGTGCTTGAGAGCCCAGGCGATGGCGAGGTCGGTGATGTCGTTCTTGGTGACGGTGTTGTCCCAGTCGAAGGCGGCGACTGGGCGCTTGCCATGACGCACATGCGGATTGCCGCATGTGCCGTGCTCGTCAATCACTCGCTGAAGCTGCTCCCTGTTGTCGCCGTACCACGCGAGCGAGGAAGAGAGGCGGGGGCAGTGGGCGCGTCCGGCAGCGGTCTTCTCCGCCGCGTACGTGGTGCCCGCTGGAACCAAGGACGTCAGTACGGCGACCGATGCCAGCCCGAGGACGGCAGCCAGTGGAGCAGTGCGCATACGGTGACTCTCCTTCGCGTCGAGGGCGGTGCGGACGGCACGTTCGTATGACGGCCGTCAGGCGCCTTGTACCGTACGCGCACCGATCATCCGGGTACACCTTTTGAGTGGCGAGTCACCGTGGTGGCGGCGAGCACGACTCGCCGGGCGCGCCCTGAAGCTCGACGAACTCGCTCACCGCCACATCGCCGCATACCCCACACCCCGCTTGCCGCGTACCCCCCACCCGCTCCTGGTCACCGGTCCATGTGGTGTCGTGCCTCACGAGCGTCACCTCATTGACTGGTCACGCAACCCCGGATTAGCCTGCGACCGTCACCAGCCGTCCGACGACGGCTGTATCACCCGGACACCCCGTTCACCCACGTCCTCGCTCAGCCGTGCCCCATCGCCACCACCTGATCGCGTTATGGCCCTGACCAGCACTCTCATGAGGAACCCATGGAACTGAACGAGTACCTGTACTTCCTGCGCCGTGCGTTCGACGGCATGATCGGCGCACTGGAGGAACTGGGCGACGAGCTGGCCAACACCGTGCCCCCGCTGGCCGCGGCGAACAGCCCGTTCGCGGTCGCCTACCACTGCACGGGGGTGGCCGATTACTGGATCGGGCACGTCATCGCCGGCAGGTCTGTGGACCGGGACCGGGCCTCGGAGTTCACCGCCGTCGGGACCGTCACTGATCTCAAGAGCGCTGTGGACCCGCTGTTCGACCGTCTGCGTGACGATCTGCGGGGAGTCGACGCACAGGCGGCACCCCGCAACGTACCGCCCGCCTCCTTCGAAGGCCCCGACCGTCCGCTCAGCTGTGCCGGCGTTCAGCTGCATGTACTGGAGGAACTCGCCCAGCACCACGGGCAGGTACAGATCACCCGGGACGTCCTCCTGAACGGAACGGTGCGATGACGCATACGACCCCCGCCCCGGGAGCCCCGGCCGCCGACCATCGCCACATCCCGGGCTTCGATGATCTCGACCGGGACTGGCTGCGCAACCGCGCCGGGGTGAAGTGGCACCGCGTGGATCAAACGGTCCTGCCCGCCTGGGTGGCCGACATGGACTACCCCATCCCCCGGGCCGTCGCCGAGGCTCTTCACGAGGCCGTCACCTACGGAGATTTGGGCTATCCCGACTGGCCCGACGGCACCCCGCTGCGTCGGCTCTTCGCCGAGCGCATGACGTCCCGTTACGGCTGGGAGGCCGCTCCGTCCCGCGTCCGCGAACAAACAGACCTCATACAGTGCCTGCAGCTCCTGCTCCACCTGGCCACTTCCCCAGGGGACGCCGTCGCCGTCCAGACGCCGAACTATCCTCCGTTCCTGGCCACGCTGAAAACGATGCGCCGGCCCGCCGTTCCGGTGCCCATGATCCAGACCGACCAGGGCTGGCGTATGGACTTCGCCGCGCTGGCCGACGGCGTGGCCCGCCACGGCTGCAAGGTCCTCCTGCTGGTCAACCCCCACAACCCCACCGGCCGGGTCATGACCCGGGACGAGCTCGAGGAGGTCGCCGCCGTCGCCCGACGGCACGACATGCTGGTCATCAGCGACGAGATTCACTCCGAGCTGAGCCATGCCCCCCATCGGCACATCCCCTTCGCGTCCCTGTCGCCCGACGCGGCCGCACGGACGGTGACCATCACCTCCGCGACCAAGGCGTTCAACCTCGCCGGCCTGCGCTGCACCGTCACCCATTACGGCCCCGACCGGCTGCTGGCCACCCGCGACGCCCAGCCACCGGACCTGTACGGGACCGTCTCCACCCTCGGTGTCGTCGGCACCCAAGCGGCCTGGCGGCACGGGGATCCCTGGCAGAAGGAACTCCTGACCGTCCTGGACCGCAACCGCCATCGTGTCCACGACGCACTGCGCGACCGGGTGCCGGCACTGCGCCACTGGCTTCCCGAAGCCACCTACCTCGCCTGGCTCGACGTCCGTCGGCTGCGGCTCACGGAGGATCCGGTCCAGTACGTGCTCCGCGAGGGCAAGGTCCTCCTCGACGGCGGGGAACCCTTCGGCCCGGAGTCCGGCGAATATCTGCGGCTCAACTTCGCCACCTCAGCGCAGGTGCTGGACGAGATTCTCGACGGCGTCATCACCGCGCTGGCCCCCCTCCAGGAGCGCTGAGGACGCGGCGCGGCAAGCCGGGGTTGCCGCCCGGCGCCCCCCCATCTCCGTTCGGCCGATCAGTATCCAAACTTGGCCACCCAGGTGCTTCAGGCGCTCGACCACGTCACCGCGGTGCTCGCCGAGGCCCGGTCCGGCCGGGCAGACGTGATCACGGTCCGGGCGCATCTCACCGACACCGCCCACTTCCGGGAGTTCAACACTCTGTACTCCGAGTACCTCGCCACCGACCAGGGCTCCCTCCCGTCCCGCACGACGGTGTACGTGGGCCTGCCGACCGGATTCCTCGTGGAGATCGACGCCCTGGCCGTCCTGGGGTGACACCACCTGTGCCACGGGCCGTGCCGCCGCATGCCCGGCCCGTGGCGACGGGTTGCTGCCGTGGCACCGCAGGCCCCGCGGCCCCATCCATAACGGCGCCGGCTTGAGACAGTGATCTCGTCACCGTATTGACGGGTGTCGCAATCGACAGCCGACCTTCCTCGTGCGGCCGTCAGCCGACAAGGAGCCGATGACCGGCACGGGCCATCGATCGGACGACGATGCGCAGCGGACCGCCGACCAGGGCCGGCGGTCGCGGAAGCCCGGCTCAGCCCAGGAGATCTTCGTCTGGACACCCTGAGTTCCGGCCCGATACGCGAAGGCCGACGCGGACCGCGTGGGAGTCGGCCGTCTCGCGGCACTCGATCCATTCGGTCAGGTGCTCGACGATGGACAGCCCCCGTCCGTGCTCGTCTCCGCACTCGTCGGATCGGCCCGCCGCGGACGGTGGGGGGGCGGATGGCGCGCCCCGGTCAATGACTTCGAGACTCAGCCGTCGGGCGTCCAGACGCAGGGAGACGCACATGCCGACTCTTCCGTGCACGGCCGCATTACCGACGAGTTCGCCCACCACGAGGACCGCGGAGTGCAGGTCGTCGTCGACCACGCCCCACAGGTCGAGCTGAACGCCGACGAACCGACGCACCTCCGGGACCCGGCAGGGCTCGGCGGGCGGGGTCACCGTCACCTGCCGGGGTTCCCTGCCGAGCCGACCCGGACCATCGGATACATAAGGTGACACACGCGTCACGCTGGGGGCGGAAAGAACGAGCATGACCCCTATTCGTCACCTGTCAACAGGGTGACGAATAGGGGCGGCCTGGAGGGGAAGAAACCACAGACTAAGCCTGTTTGCCGCGTGACCTCGTCCGCAGCCCGCTATCGACAAGGAAGACGTCACCTGTCAATCTGGACGTGTGCATGAGTTCGTCTTTGTGAGTGGTCGGCTGTGTCTC
The DNA here is from genome assembly GCF_042868035.1 of Streptomyces sp. NPDC007875. Classification (NCBI taxonomy): domain Bacteria; kingdom Bacillati; phylum Actinomycetota; class Actinomycetes; order Kitasatosporales; family Streptomycetaceae; genus Streptomyces; species Streptomyces sp. NPDC007875. The sequence goes on from NZ_JBIADZ010000040.1 coordinate 60,422, forward strand.
GATCTGGCGGGCACCAAGCTGTGGCGGCGGAGTCTTCGCACGGAGCTGCTGAAGTCCCCGGATGATCTGCGGCACTGGGTTCGCCAGGCGGAGCTCCTGGATGATCCGGGCCAGGCGGACGCCCGCGCGCTGGAGCGGCTGCGCCGCCTGCGTGAGGCGGTCTACACGCTCGCCACTTCCTGGCCTCCGAGTGACCACCCGGATGCCGATGTCGGTGAAGCCCTCGCAGAGGTGAACGAAGCGGCCCGGCTGCCGCTGCCGAAGCATCAGCTCGAGGTGTCGGGTCGTCTGACCCGGACTGGCGGCGTGGACGAGGTACTCGGTGCGGTGGCCCGCGACGCGGTGGACCTGCTGAGCTCGGCCCGTTTCGCGCGGATGAGGGAGTGCGCCAACCCGGACTGCACGCGTCTCTTCGTCGATCTCTCCCACTCCGGCGCCCGACGATGGTGCGGGATGGCCGAGTGCGGGAACAAGCACAAGGCCGCCAGCTACCGGAGGCGGAAGAAGAAGCGAGGCGCCGTCGAAGCCGCTGCCTGAGGGCAGTTCCTCGCCGGCGAGGAACTGGCGGCGATCACGACGGCCTTGGGGCACTCATGATGAGCTCTTGGCCCGCAACGGTGGACACGCCTCACTGTGGCGTACCTGGCACGGCTGTTCGCCACAGTGAGGCGTCCCAAGCCGCGGAGTCCTGGCGGGTCCCCGGCCATGGCAGGAACGGTGAGTTCCGGCCGGGGGTTCAACGGTGCGGCGAAACGCTGGCGGGCCTGCGCCGGGATGTTGGAGCAGGCCCACCGGGCGGTTGGGCGACACTGCAGGTACGGGGGCGTTCGAGTTCGGCCTCGTCGATGACACCCTTCAGGCCTCCCCGCAGGTGAGCATCTCGTCGAAGGACTGAACGGCGCGCTCCCGCACCCCCGGTGAGCCTGAAACATCGACACCAGGATCGACGACGTCACATACTGACCCTCGTCGAAATCTGACAACGGGGCCTTCTGCGTCCGGGCCTTCCAGGACAGCGACTTCTGCCGCAATCACGATGAGGAATCGCAGTGAACGCACCTACGTCGCCGACCGTTTGGGTGACCGGCGAGACCGTCGACGGCCGGTACCGGGTGATCGGCGAGCTCGGCCGGGGCGGGATGGGCGTCGTGCACCGGGTACGGCATCTCGCCTGGGGCATCGACATGGCGGTGAAGAGTTCGCGGCCCGAGCTGTTCCGGAGCCCGGGCGATCAGGAGCTGTTCGTCAGGGAGGCCGAGGCGTGGGTGTCCCTCGGGCTCCATCCGAACGTCTGCGCCTGCCATTACGTGCGGGTGATCGACGGTGTCCCCCGCGTGTTCGCCGAGTACGTCGACGGCGGCAGCCTGGCCGAGTGGATCGGCGACGGGCGCCTCCACGCCGGGGATGCGCGGCAGGCCCTCGCCCGCGTGCTCGACACGGCAGTCCAAGCGGCCCGTGGGCTCGAGCACGCCCATAGCAGAGACCTGGTGCACCAGGACGTGAAGCCGGCCAACATTCTGCTCGACGGCACGGGCGCCGCGAAGATCACCGACTTCGGTCTCGCCCGGTCCAAGCCCGCCACGGCCCCGGCTGACCTCCAAGGGGCGCCCGGTCTCAGCGTGTTGGTGCCGTCCGGCGGCATGACGGTCGGCTACGCGTCCCCGGAGCAGCTCGCGGGCGAGCCCGTCGGGCGGCGCAGCGATGTCTACAGTTTCGCGGTCTCGGTCCTGGAGATGTTCACCGGCGGTGTGCATTGGGCGGCTGGTCCGGTCGCGGGTCTCGCGCTGGCGGAATACCTGGCCGACCCCTCGAATCCGGTCGCGGCGCCACCGGAAGTCGCCCACCTGCTCCGGCGCTGCCTGCGGCAGCACCCGGCCCGCCGGCCGGCCTCGATGGCGGACATCGCGGATGTACTGACCGGGATCTACGAGCAGGCGACCGGCTCGGCGTATCCGCGTCCCACGTCGCAGGCCGCCGATCTGCGCGCCGACGAGCTCAACAACCGTGGCCTGTCGCTCCTCGACCTGGACCGGGCCGCCGACGCCGAGCATGCCTTCGGCCAGGCGCTCGCGGTCGACCCGCACCACGTCGGGGCCGTGTACAACGGTGGCCTGTTCCGGTGGCGTACGGGGGCGATCACCGATGGGGAACTCGTCGCCCGGTTGGAGGCGATCCCGCGTGGGTCCGGCGCGTCCCCCTGGCAGGTGCGGCTGCTTCTGGCCCGGGTTCACCTCGAACGCGGCGACCTCGCGGCGGCACATGACCTGCTCGACGCCCTCGCGCGCGAACGGCCCGACGACACCGACGTACGGGCGGCGCTGCGGGTGGCGGCCTCCGGGACCGTGGCCGATGCCCGCCACACCGGCACCCGCGAGTTCCGCGAGCCGTTCGCGCTGCCGTTCGCGCCGGTGAAACTGCTGGCCCGGCACGAGGTGATGGGCTACCTGCCGATCCGGTTCGCTCCCGACGGACGCCTCGCGCTGAGCGGCCACTGGGACGGCGTGCTGCGGCTGTGGGACACGGCGACCGGCGCACAGCGGTTGGCGGTCAAGGGCCACCGCACGCAGGTGCTCGGCGTCGACCTCACCCCTGACGGCTCGTACGCACTGTCCACGAGCCGCGACGGCACGGTGCAGTTCTGGGATCTCAGGGCGGGCAGGTGTACCCGCGTCATCCGCTCCGCCGCGCGCGCCACGGGGTGCCCGGTCAGGTTGAGCGCCGACGGGCGCATCGGTGTGTGGCAGGGGGTGGACGGGCGCGTCCAGGTCTGGGAACCGCGGACCGGGACCTGCCAATGGTTGCTCGGGGAAGCGTTCAAGGGCAACTACCTGGACGGCTCGCAGTACGAGGTGAGCGCCGACGGGCGCCATGTGCTCACCGCCGAGGAGGACGGGGCGCGGCTGTGGAGCGTGGCCGATGGCCGGTGCCGGGTGCTGGCCGCCGGCTCGGCGACGCATGCGCTGTGCTTCAGCCCCGACGGGCGGATGGTCGCGGTGGCCGGCGAGGACCGGGTGATCCGGTTGTGGGATGTGGGGGACGGCCGGCAGGTCCTAACGATGCGTACGTTGACGGGGCTGACCGCCGCGGCCGGTCACCTGGCCTTCGCCGACAGTGGGCGGCTGCTGCTGTCCGGAACGACCGGCGACCACACCGTTCAGATCTGGGAGCTGAGCAGCGGCCGGTGTCTGCGGACCTTCACCACCCACGCGTACGGAATGCACCACGTCGGATTCCCCGACCGCGACGACCGGTTCGGCTGCTCCATCGGCGGGCATCCCGAACTGCCCATGCATCGCTGGCGGTTGCCCGATACCGAATACGCCGCCGAGCCGCACCTGATCAAGCCGCGCGAGCACGCGGAGGTCAGCCGGCTCGGCGGACTGGCCGAGGAACTGCTCGCCGAAGCACGCCAGGCGATGTCGAACGGCCGACACCGGTCAGCCTTCGGCCTGCTGACCCGCGCACGGGAGATACCCGGATACGAGCGCGCGCCCCAGGTCCTGGCCGCCTGGCACGAACTGGGCCGCTCCGCGCGCCACGTACGGCTGCGCTCCGCCTGGTCGCGGCCACTGGACGCCGGCCACCTCTCCTACGGCGCCATCACGGCGATCGGTGTCGCCGCGGGTGTCCGGCTCGCCGTCAGCGGACAGAGCGACGGCACCGTACGGATCTGGGATCTGGACAGCGGCGCGTGCACGCACGTCCTCGACGATCATCCGGGCAGGGTGGGCGGGGTGGCGCTGAGCGACGACGGTCGGCACGTCCTGTGCGAGGGCACCAAGCCACTCGCGATCATTCGGCGGCGACTGGCAGACGGCGAGTGCCGTCGGCTGACTCCGGACTGGGACATGAGGCGGACCATCATGTTCACCGGCGACGGGAGGTACGCCTGGCTCGGCGGCGGCGACGGTGTCCTGCGCCGATGGGACCTGGACGACGACCGCTGCGTCACGACGATCAGCCGGAACGGCCCGGTCAACGTGATCTCCACGTCCGCGGACGGACGGCTCGCGGCGGTCGGCGACTCAGGCGGCGTGGTCCGGCTGCGGGATCTCGACACCGGAGCCTGCCTGCGGACCTGGACCGGCCCCCGGGAACCGATCCTGTCGGCGTGCCTGAGCGCCGACGGCCGCCTGGCCATGTCCACACACCAGGTCATGTCTTCGGGCGCCAAGGACGAACCGATCCGGCTGTGGGACGCCGGTGCCGGGCGGTCCGTACGCGAGTTCGCGGGGCACGAGGGCTGGGTCTCCGCCGTGCGGTTCACACCCGACGCCCGGTTCGCCTTCTCGGCCGGCCACGACAGATCCGTACGGATGTGGGAGGTCGCCACCGGCCGATGCCTGCACGTGCTCGAAGGGCACCAACAACGCATCCGGCACCTCGAACTCACCCCCGACCTGCGCAACCTGGTCTCGGCGGGAGACGACGGCATCCGGCTCTGGGACCTCGACTGGGAGCTGGCGGCCGACTGAGCGGAGCGGGACGCGTACCGTCCGACGCCGCAGACGGCACGCTCACGTTCACCGCCTCGTCCCCCGAAGTCCTCCCCCCACACCCAAGGAGACGATCCTCTGTGACGCCGCCGGCCACCATCACGCTCACCCTCGTCGAGGGCCGGGTCAAGCCCGGCGCGTACGTCTTCGAGGAGCGCACCACCTGCGTCCTCGGCCGCTCCACCGACTGTTCGCCACGACTACCCGACGACTCCCACCACAAGACCGTCTCCCGCCACCACTGCCTGCTCGACATCAACCCGCCGGACATCCGCATCCGCGACTTCGGCAGCCTCAACGGCACGTACGTCAACGGCGAGAAGATCGGCCAGCGGCGCCGTGGCCTCACCCCCGAGGAGGCCGTCGCCGATTCCTACCCCGAGCACGACCTCAAGGACGGCGACCGGATCCGCCTCGGTGACACGGTGTTCCGCGTCGACATCACTCGGCCGCAGGTCGCCACGGTGAGGCTCGCGCGCTGCGCCAAGTGCGAGCGCGAGCTGGGCGACGAGGCGGGCGGCCGCCCCGGCGAGTTGTTGTGCGCCGCCTGTCAGGCCCGGCCCGACGCCGTGCTCAAGCTGCTGCTCGAGCTGGCGCACCGCGGCCGCGCCGACCTCATGGCCATCCGCGGCTACTCGGTGATCCGGGAGCTCGGCCGTGGCGGCATGGGCGCGGTGTACCTGGCCCGGCGCGAGGCCACCGGCGTCGACGTGGCGCTGAAGGTGATGCTGCCGAAGGTGGCGGCGAGCGAGACGGCGCGCGCCCGGTTCCTGCGCGAGGTGGCGCTCACCCGGGCAATGAAGCATCCGCACGTCGTCGCGCTGCACGACGCGGGCTTCGCGAACGGAACCTTCTATCTGACAACCGAGTTCTGCACCGGCGGCAGCCTGGACCGGCTCGTCGCCGAACGCGGCGGGCGACTCCCGGTCGAGGAAGCGGTGCGCATCGCGGTGCAGGCGCTCAAGGGCCTGGAACACGCGCACGGGCAGGGCGTCGTCCACCGCGACCTGAGCCCCTCCAACATCCTGCTGCAACGGGAGACCGACGGCTCGACGACGGCGAAGATCGCGGACTTCGGCATCGGAAAGGCGTTTGACCAGGCGGGCCTGAGCGGGCTGACACGCACCGGCACCACAGCGGGCAAACCGATGTTCATGCCGCGCCAACAGGTCATCGACTTCCGCAAGGCCACCCCCGCCACGGACGTCTGGGCATTTGCCGCCTGCATCTACCACATGCTGACCGGAAGGACCCCGCGCGAGTTCCCGCGCGCCAAGGACCCCTGGCAGGTCGTCCTGCAGGAGCCGGCGATCCCGATCCGCCGCCGCGACCCGGCCATCCCACGACGCCTCGCGGAGGTCATCGACACGGCGCTGCGGGAGCACCCCGAGATCGGCTGCACGAGCGCGGCGGAGCTGCGCGGGGCGCTGGAGCGGGCGGGGCGGTGAGCCCTGACTGCGGCAGTTGCGCGGGAGATACCGGCCAGCGACCGTGACGGTAACAAAGGACAGCCCGCGCTACCCGTCCGCCGCTTCATCGCTTCGCGCTCCGGGGTTCGCCCCCCGTCAGGTCACGGCGCCGCTGTCTGAGGTTGCGGCCGCACGATCCCGGGGAACTCGTCCGTGGCGAGGATCGCCTGGGCGTACTGCGGCGCGTTGAGGTCGAATGTTGCTGTCAACTCCTTCCAATCGAATCGAAGGCACCGATGGCGTCGCGAACGAGGGTTACCTGATACCCCAGTTCCTGGCCAAAGCGCGCGGCAGTGTCCACGCAGGACTGCTGCAGGTTCTGCTCATTGCCGTCCGGCAGCCGCCCGGGCATCCTCCAGTTGACGCGCATCGCATCCATCCACCGTGCACCCCCAGAACGGAACCGGCAGATACACCTAACGGAGCCCTACCAGGGCTTGTTGCGAAAGTGCGGGGGACGGCCACTGATCTGGCTGGTCTGATTGCATAGGGCCCTTGGAGAAGTTCGGGCTAAGGGCGGAGAGTTTGGAACGTTGCCGTAGCTCGTCCGGGCGGCCTCGTGGACCGGCCCGTCCGCCGGGACGGTGGACGGGCCACGATGTCGTCAGCCGGACATCAAGCCGTTGATTCCCCTAATCGATGCGCTCGAGGAAGGCGAGCACTCGATGATTGACCTGCTCTGCAGCGTGTCACTGCCCTCGTGGAGACTGTCGAACACCCACCCCTCGTACAGGTCCGGGATGTGGACGGTGTGTCCGGCCCGTCGCAGATGCTCGGCGAACTCGCGAATGCCTGCGGTCAGCCCGTGCCCGTGGTGGAAGACCAGCACCTCAGCCATGTTGCTCCCCACATGCCGCAGTGCCCGGGTGACGCCGCGGCATGAGTATGGTCCGCAGCACTGACTTCTGCAGGTCGCCCTGCTTGCGGGCTCCGGCCGCATGCTGATGGGCACGGCAGACCGTGGAGTCGACGCTCAGGTCCCACGTGATCGCGCCCTTTGCATCGGCCAGGGACTGGAGCCTGGTGAGGATCCGATGCCAGGTGCCGTTCCGCTGCCATCGGCGGAATAGGTCGTAGACCCGGCCCCACGGCCCGTACTCGTCGGGGACATCCCGCCACGGAACACCGGTCCGGACCCGGAACCGTATGCCGTCGATCAGTCGGCGCCGGGGCCAGACGGACGGCCGTCCCGTCTTCGCCCCCTGTGGCAACAACGGCTCCAACACCGCCCACTGTTCATCCGTGAGATCTCCCCGCCCCATGAACCGTGATCATTCACAGCCCGAGATCCACTTTCGATACACGGCCTACTGATCTTTTCGTAAGTTCGGTGGGTGTGGTGGGTGGATGGTCAGACCGGTATGGGCGAGGTATGACCATGGCAGTCGGGGGTTGGCGTTGA
>NZ_JBIADZ010000041.1:0-64724 GCF_042868035.1 Streptomyces sp. NPDC007875
GCAGCTTCCGAGTCATCTGGTATACGAGCGAAACGATCACCCGGAGAGGGTTCCAGCAGACGGTGATGGCGCGCCAGACCACCCGCGAGCAGGAGCGATGAGTTTCCGAACGGCACAGGTTGACCCGCTGATCGTCCGGCGTGCGCATATCGCTGTCTACGTACGGGTGTTGACGTCACGGCCGCACCGCAGGGGCGGGAACGTGGTGTCGATCGACTCGGGATCGGGGCTGGCGAACGCCACGATCCAGCAGCGGCTGGTCCCAGTCCGGCTGTTCTACGACTTCCTCATGGAAGAGGGTCTGCGCGAGTCGAACCCGGTGGGCCGGGGTCGCTACACCCCAGGCCGCCGGGTCGGCGGTCGCCAGCGCGGCCTGGTGCCGAGGCTGACGAAGCTGCCGTGGATCCCCAGCGAAGAGCAGTGGCTGCGAATACTGGAGGTGGCCCGGCGCGAGCCGGTCCGCAACCGTGTGATGCTCGCTCTCGCCTACGACGCCGCGCTGCGGCGCGAGGAGCTGCGCTCGCTGCGGACCGACGACATCGATCCGGCCCACCGCACGCTGCGGGTACGGGCGGAGACCACGAAGAACCGCCTGGAGCGGGTGGTGCCGTACTCGGCGCCGACCGGGGTGCTGCTGTCGGGCTACCTCGCCCACCGGGCCGGGATCAGCCGGGCCCGCGGGCCACTGTTCCTGTCGGAGTCGCGACGTAACCACGCCCAGCCGTTGAGCCTGTGGACCTGGTCGAAGGTGGTCCGCCGGATCGCGCTGGCGGCCGGTGTCGAGCGCTTCTCCACGCACACCACCCGTCACCTGTGCTTGACGGGCCTGGCGCGGATGGGCTGGGAGGTGCACGCGATCGCCACGTTCGCCGGCCACCGCCACACCGACTCCACGCTCCAGTACATCCACCTCTCCGGCCGGGACCTGGCCGACAAGCTCAGCCGCGGCATGGAGCACATCCACGCCTGGCGCATCCAGACGCTCGCCGCGGCGAACACAACGCCCTGTGGGGCCGGCTCATGACCGTGCCGCTGCCGGTCTCCGGCGACGGGGGCAGGTGGCGCTCGCCGATATCAGGGAAGGACTTCGGCCGGCTTCCCGTCCTGCTCGCATCCGAACAGCGCGCCGCCCGCGAGCTGGGGCTGCGCAATCTGCGGCGCCAGCGCGGCTACGACCGGGCGGCTGTGCAGTGGACAGCGATCCGGCGACTGCTTGCGCCGCTGGAGACCGTCACCAGCAGCCTGGACGTCCCTGCCGGATCGTGGCACTTGACTCGGGCCATGAACGACGCCGTGGCCGTGCTGCTTCTGCGCTGCGCGGAGAGGGGCCGGTCGTACTGGGGCTGGACCGCGCAGGAGTGGCTGGACCTGCTCGACCAGGACCACGCCGCCTTCCAGCAAGCTGTCCCGCAGTGGGCCGAGGGCTCCGTGCGGCCGTTCCTGTGCGCGCACGCCTACCATCTCGGGGAGTTCCGCGATTTCCACCGGCTGGGCAGCTTCAACCGGCTCAACCTCGCCGGCCGCATCTTCGGCAAGGCCCTGGTGACCTGTGAACTCGATCGGGTCCGCAGCGTGCTCACGCGGTGGGGATACCGGTACGGGCAGGACCACGACAAGACCATCCCCGCGGCGACCAGCCAGATCCTTTTGCTCAACCGCAGCCCCCACCTTGAGGACCTCACCACGGAGGTGTTCACCCGGGCCCGGGAAGAGTCGCTGAACACCGAGGACGAGCTGAGGGGCCTACACCCGCTGCAACGGGCGGTCGCCGCGCTCGGCTACTGCGACCCTCCCAACACGGTCCCCTCCACCCGCGGCCTGGGGAAGGCGACGGGCGTCCCGGAGCCGTGGGCGAAGTGGGTGCAGCGGTGGTTCGACACCTCCACGCTGGCGCGCTCCGTGCGCAGGCATCACCGGACCATCCTGCACAAGACCGGCCGCTGGCACGCCGCCGAACACCCCAGGCACGTGGACCCCACTGCGTGGACCCGGCAGACCTGCGCATCGTGGGTGGCCGCCGTTGACCGGATGCACGTCGGCGACTACGTGGTCCGGGCGGTCAGCTCCGGACACGGCCAACCGCTGCGCCCCCGCTCCAAGGACGCCCACCTGAGCGCCCTGCGTGCCTTCTTCCGCGACTGTCAGGAGTGGGAATGGGCCCCGAGGCGCTTCGATGTCCAGCGCTCTCTCGGCACTCCGCCCGCGGTCCGGGCCCTTCTCGGGCAGGACCCCCGCGTGATCGAAGATGACCTGTGGGCGAAGCTGCTGTGGGCGGGCCTGAACCTGGACGCCGACGATCTGTTCCAGACGTCCTCGGGCACCTTCTACCCCTTGGAGCTGGTCAGAGCCATCACGGTGACGTGGCTCTTCTCCGGCCTCAGAAGCGATGAGATCGCCCGGCTGCGCGTGGGCTGCGTCCGATGGCAGCACGACGGAACGGGCATTGCCGCCGACTCCCAGCAGGTACTCGCACGGGATGCTGTCTACCTCCTCGACGTCCCGCCGCACAAGACCGGCAGCGCGTTCACCAAGCCGGTCGACCCGATCCTCGGCCAGGCAATCGAAGCCTGGCAGGCCCTTCGCCCCGAGCAACCCAAGCGCACCGACCGCCGCACCGGTGAGCAGGTGGACAACCTCTTCTCCCTACGCGCCCGCGCGGTCCTGCCCTCCTACATCAATGCCAGCATCATCCCCATGCTCTGCCGCAAGGCCGGCGTCCCCGCCACCGATGTCCGCGGGAACATCACCAGCCACCGGGCCCGCTCCACCATCGCCAGCTAGCTCTACAACGCCAAGGAGCCGATGACCCTGTTCGAGCTGCAAGCCTGGCTCGGCCACCGCTCTGCGCAGTCCGCTCCCACCGTGACGCCCGCCGCCGCATACCCGCACGGAGCCACCGTCGACTTCGTCGCCGCGCGCGGCCCCACCACCTCCAGCTGCGGGTCCACGAACGCGGCGTCGGCGAGACCCGCGCCTGCGGCACCGGAGCCTGCGCCGCCGTCGCGGCCGCCCGCGCCCACCAACCATCCCCGCCCTGGCCGTCGACTACACCGCCGACCTGCCCGGCGGGCGCCTCCACATCGTCGTACGCCCCAGCGGAGCCATAGACCTCACCGGTCCCGCCGTCATCACTGCCCAGGGCATCGTCCGCCTCACCCAGCCCAGGGACTCCAGGCTCCCGGCGGGAGCCCGCACATGGGCACAGCGAGGGGCTGGAGAATCCGAGACTGGCCCGTTCAGGGGGAGCCGTGCCGAACACGCCCAAGGCTGAGGCCGATCCTCCGTGGTCCGCGCTGGTCGAGCCGGAGGAAGCCGCGCGGAGTTCGTGGGATTCCTCGCCGTATATCACCAGGCTGGTGGACTGCGGCCTGGAGTGGGACGCCATCGTCATCGCGCCGCTGCAGCGCGGCCTGGCCGCGCTCACCCGCCTCAGTCTCCCAATCGACCGCGGCTATCCCGTCCTGGCCGACTACGTCCGCCAGGAGCTCATCGTCCACGTCCCCGCCGGCACCGCACGCCGGTGCACCGCTCACGGCACCCGCTCCCTGACGACGGGCTCGTGGCTGCTCATGCCGACAGGCCAGCGTGGGTCCATCTCCGCCACGTGGCTCAGCACCCCGCACCCCACCCGGCCCCGTTTCGTTGACCCCGGCGAGCTGTCCGACGCACTACGGCACATCGACCAGACCGGCTCCGCCTGAGAAAGCAGCCTGCTGCCTCCCCCGTAGCGGCAGGCGATCAGAAGCCCCGGCAGGCCACGGTCTGCCGGGGCTTCTTCCCACGGGGGACGGCTATGGGGACTGACTGCGCACGGCCAGAGGGCCGCGGTGAGTCTTCTTGCCCTGGCTCTGCCTGAGCTCCTCGGCAGCCTCGCATCGCCGACATCCTCGGAGCCCTCAGCAGCAGTCCCGGGGTCGCGAAGAACTCCCGTAGCCGGGCAGCGACGTCGGCGTTGAAGCAGCGCAAGTGACGGTAGCCGATGTCGTCTGCCACGAGAACGTCAGTGGTACTGCCAGGAAGTGTCAGTGGATTGCTTCGATCGTGAACGCGCCGTGCGTGTGGGACAGGCGGAGGAGTGGCGCCAAGGCCCGATGCTGCACCCCGTCATGTGCGGCTCGGTATTCGCTCCGAATCCCCTGACCTGACGCGACCGGGCGGGCTCAGTGGCCGGCTTCGGCCTCGGCCGTGACGTCGCGGATGCCGCGCGGGCGTCCGGCCTTGACCCACATCCGGTGCAGGACCGCGGCGATCGCGACCGCGGCGACCAGGGAGGCGATCGGCTCGCCCCGGGAGAGGTTGACCACCAGCACGAAGGCGACGGCGACCGCGCCCACGAGGTTGACCGCCGCGTGTCCGAAGCGGCGTTCGCTCAACAGGACCAGCCGCTGGTCGTCACCGCCGGCCGCGATGATCACGACCGCGGAGACGGCCAGGAAGAGCAGCACGCCCCAGTACGGGGCGTGGTGCAGTTGGTACGTCCCCACACGGCGGGCAGGATTCCGGTATCGGTGCCGCCATGGCCGTGGTGGCGGGCCAGTGCTTTCAGCAGGCCGGGCCCGACCTGGAAGGAGGAGGACGCGGCCGAGAGCAGCAGCAGCGCGGTGAGGAGCTGGAAGATCGCGTACAGGGTGCCGGGGGCGGCGTTGTGGGCCAGGTCCAGGACGAGTGGGCATTCCTGCCGAATATGCGCAATTCTGGATGATGTGTCTGGTCGCGCGCAGCCCGCACACGCGGACGCGATCGGCGACCACACCGGAGGTTCTACAGCCGATGAGCAGCCCCGAGCATGAACCGGCAGGCGCCCGCGACACCACCGAGGGTCACACCTACACGATCACCGGCGGCGACTGGGACGATATCTTCTCCTCGGCGGAGAAGGCGGACGACGAGCGGATCATCGTCAACATGGGTCCGCAGCACCCGTCCACGCACGGTGTGCTGCGGCTGATCCTGGAGATCGACGGCGAGACGGTGAAGGAGGCCCGCTGCGGCATCGGCTACCTGCACACCGGCATCGAGAAGAACATGGAGTTCCGCAACTGGGTCCAGGGCACGACGTTCGTGACCCGCATGGACTACCTGATGCCGCTGTTCAACGAGACGGCCTACTGCCTGGCGGTGGAGAAGCTGCTGGGCATCACCGACCACATCCCGGAGCGGGCGAGCGTCATCCGCGTGATGATGATGGAGCTCAACCGGATCTCCTCCCATCTGGTCGCCGTGGCCGCAGGCGGGATGGAGATCGGCTCCACCACGCTGATGGTCTACGGCTTCCGTGACCGCGAGGTCATCCTCGACATCTTCGAGCTGGTCACCGGCCTGCGCATGAACCACGGCTACGTGCGGCCCGGCGGGCTGGCGCAGGACCTGCCGCCCGGCGCGCTGGACGATATCCGTGAGGGCGTGAGGCTGCTGCGCTCGCGGCTGCCCGAGTACGACAAGCTCGCCACCAACAACCCGGCCTTCAAGGCCCGGCTGATGGACGTCGGCTATCTGAACCTGGCGGGCTGCATGGCGCTGGGCGCGACCGGCCCGATCCTGCGGGCCACCGGCCTGCCGCACGACCTGCGCAAGTCGCAGCCGTACTGTGGCTACGAGGGCTACGACTTCGAGGTCGAGACCGCCGACACCTGCGACTCCTACGGGCGGTTCCTGATCCGGCTGCACGAGATGGAGCAGTCGCTGCGGATCGTCGAGCAGTGCCTGGAACAGCTCACGGGCGGCGGCGGCGAGGTAATGGTCGCGGACAAGAAGATCGCGTGGCCGGCCCAGCTGGCGCTCGGCGCGGACGGGCTCGGCAACTCGCTGGACCACATTCGCAAGATCATGGGCGAGTCCATGGAGGCGCTGATCTACCACTTCAAGCTGGTGACGGAGGGCTTCCGCGTCCCGCCGGGGCAGACCTACACGGCGGTCGAGTCCCCCAGGGGCGAGCTGGGCGTGCACGTAGTCTCCGACGGCGGCACGCGCCCCTACCGGGTGCACTTCCGCGACCCGAGCTTCACCAACCTGCAGACGATGGCCGCGATGTGCGAGGGCGGGCAGGTCGCGGACGTCATCGTCGCCGTGGCCGGCATCGACCCGGTGATGGGAGGCGTGGACCGGTGAGAGCCATCGCGTGACCGTGGTTGACTCGTCCGCCCGTTCCCCGACTCCGGCGACGGCTGCGGCGACCCTTGGGCACCCGACCGGCATCACCGGACCTGTGGCCCTCGGCCCCTTCGGGGTGCCTTTAACGAGCGGCGAACCAGGTGCCAAGTAACCCGCCAGTAGCCTTCAGATCGAAGGGGCGGGCTTTTGTCCTGTCTGGGGCCGGGGCCCGGGGAACGGAACGGGAAACCGGTGTTGCTGTCAGGAGAATCTCCATCACCACTGCCATGAAGTACATCCACGCTGCCCACCCCCACCGCGCCGGCCCTGTTCCTCACTGAGGCAGACGGCCGCCCCCGGGAAGCACGTGCACCCCCAAATAGCGTCACTCCAGGACCCTGACCTGCCTTCACGATGGCGGCAGCCCAGTGTTGAGTCTCTCGGCAGGCACTCGCTCGATGCGGGTCCAGCCCCTCCAGCCCCGCTCCTCCAGAATCGCCAACAGCCGCGCGGCGTGCGGTGAGGACTCGACCATGGTTGAGTCCAGGAGGTCGACAAACTGATCATCGATGCCGTCATCGGCACCCACCTCGCCGGCCTCCACAGCGCGAACCATCAAGCGCTCCATGATGTCGGCGACCTCGACGATCCGCGGATCGTCGGCCGGCCAGTCGAGTGCCCCGCTGAGAAGGCTGTAGAGCTTCACCATCTCGGGGTCGTCCAACTCCTCGTGCTTCTTGGCGATCACGGAGTCGATCGAATGCGGCACCTGGGCAGCGATCATGATCCAGGCGTCCCGCTCCATCTCGATGTACCGCTCCTCAACGCCGAGACCGCGCAGCCGGTCGAGGTAGTCCACAACGCTCTGCGGAAGCGCCAGGTGCTCTCCGGCGGCGAGCCTGGCGAGTCGGCTGCGAGCGTTCTGCAGCCGCCGGATCTCGGCATGCAGGGCCTTGTCGATCTCCTGGACGCCGCCGGCGAACTCCTCCGGGCCGGCGGCGAGGAGTTCCTGCACCCGGGCCAGCGGCACGCCGGCGTCTGCGAGGGTGCGGATCCGGATCAGTCGCACGACCGCGACAGCGTCGTAGGTCCGGTATCCGGACCGGTCGCGCTCGGGCTCCGGCAGCAACCCGATCCGGTGGTAGTGACGTACCGCCCGCACCGTCACCCCGGCGTACGCCGCAAGCTGGCTGATGGTGAGCATGGGTCTCAGCCTGCCTCAGGCGATCTTCCGACGATAGGCGGCCATCGCGAAGATGTACGCCACGACGAGAATGCCGACGCACCATGCGAGGGCGGTCCAGATGTCGTTGCCGACCGGCTGCTGGGCGAACAGGTTGCGGATCGTGTTGACGATCGACGTCACCGGCTGATGTTCGGCGAACCAGCGCACCGGGCCGGGCATCGTCTTTGTGGGCACGAACGCCGAACTGACGAACGGCAGGAAGATGAGCGGGTAGGCGAACGCGCCCGCGCCCTCGACCGACGACGCAGAGAGCCCGGGAATCACGGCGAGCCAGGTCAACGCCAGGGTGAACAAGAACAGGATGCCGGCGACCGCGAGCCACGCCGACACTCCTGCCCCGGAGCGGAAGCCCATGAGCACAGCGACGCCCACGACGAGCACGAGAGCGATCAGATTGGCGACCAGCGAGGTGACGACGTGGGCCCACAGCACACCCGACCGAGCGATCGGCATGGACTGGAACCTTTCGAAGATTCCGCTCTTCACATCGGTGAACAGCCGGTACGCGGTATAGGAGATGCCTGAGGCGATGGTCATAAGCAGGATGCCGGGCAGCATGTAGTTCACATACGAAACCGCCCCGGTATCAATGGCGCCGCCGAACACGTAGACGAACATCAGCATCATGGCGACCGGCGTGATGGCGGTCGTGATGATGGTGTCCATGCTGCGTGTGACATGGCGCAGGGTCCGCCCTGTGAGCGCGACAGTGTCGTTGAAGAAGTACGCGGTCATCCTCGTCCCCCAGTTGTCGTGCCAGTGACGTCGCTCTTGTCGATGCCCCCGATGACTGCGAGGAAGATCTCCTCGAGAGTCGGCTGCTTCTCGACGTACTCGACCTTGGCAGGCGGGAAGAGCTGCTTGAGCTCGGCGAGGGTGCCGTTCACAATGATCCGACCCTGGTGGAGGATCCCGATCCGGTCGGCCAATTGCTCGGCCTCGTCCAGGTACTGCGTGGTGAGCAGCACCGTCGTTCCATGGCCGGCGAGCTCCTTGACCGCATCCCACACCTCGATGCGCGCCTCGGGGTCAAGACCGGCCGTCGGCTCGTCCAGGAAAATCACCGGCGAATTCCCGATGAGGCTCATCGCGATATCCAGCCGGCGGCGCATCCCACCCGAATACGTGGACACTCGCCGTGCGCCCGCCTCGCTCAGCGAGAAACGCCTGAGCAGGTCATCCGCGATCGCGCCCGGGTCCTTGACGTGGCGCAGCCTGGCGACGAGGGCGAGGTTCTCCCGACCGCTGAGGATCTCGTCGACGGCCGCGAACTGCCCGGTGAGACTGATGGACTCCCGCACGTTCGCCGGTTGCGTGGCAACGTCGAAGCCATTGACGCTCGCCGCCCCCGCGTCGGCTTTCAGAAGTGTGGCGAGGATCCTCACGGTCGTGGTCTTGCCCGCCCCGTTGGAACCGAGCAGGGCAAAGATGCTGCCCGGCGCCACGTCGAAGTCCACACTGCGCAGCACTTCGAGCTTCCCGTACGACTTCTTGAGACCTTGCACGCGAATCGCCGGACCGGCGATCGATTGGGCCGTCATGGTCATCTGCCTCCTTCGCGGAGCTGTTCCACGCGACTGCGAGGACGCCCCTGCCGGAAGGATGGAGGGTTGACCCAGCGTCAAGGTCAAGCCCGTTCCGACCACGGCATCCAGATCGCCGACCAGGCAGACACACCGCAGCGATGACGGACCGCTCGCCCCGAGCTCGTTCGGCCGCGAACCCTCCATACTCATAGACTTCGGTGAACCACTCACGCGTTGGTTCCTGCGACTCACCGGCCAGAAATCAACGAACCCGCCTGCTTCGCCCGGTGGCAAGGTGGAGCCGGGCGAGGCGCCGCGTGCGGCGGCGGCACGAGAGCTGCTGGAGGAGACCGGCCTGCGCACCGAGTTGCTGCCCGAGCCCGCGGCCGTGGCGGTGCGTTCCTACCGGGCCGACTGGTTTCCGACGCTGGGCCTGTCCTACGCCGCGATCGTGGGACGCGATGTGCCGCTCGCCGGGGAGCAGAACCAGCCGGCGGCATGGTTCCGTCTGGATACAGGCTGGGACAGCGTCTTCCCCGAGGACCGCGAGCGGATCCGTGCGCACGCTCGCCGTCTGGCAGCCGGCCGGGCGGTCGGCTCCCGCTGAGGTAGGCCCTTGGCCGCCGTTCACAGGAGGGCCTCGATCCGGTCGAGGTCGGCCGAGGGCAGGGTGACGAGCTCAAGGTCGTGCAGGAAGCGGCACCACACCGGCTCCAGGCCGGGTTCGCGTTCGAACTCCTCACGGCCCAGGCACCCGTTGGCATACGCGGCGGTCCGCAGCGCGTGCTGCCGCAGCTGGGCTGGGTGGATCCACCGAGGGGCGCGGACCTCCCGGGGCGAGGGGCACAGCGACCCGGAAACCTCGGCCTGGAAGATCCACCAGTGGTGGCCGACCGGACCGCTGGGCGTGCGGCGGCAGCGGTTGGGCCGCCGCTGATCCAGCAACAGGTGCAGGTGGGTGACGGTGAGACCGACCTCTTCGGTGACCTCGTCGCGGGCGGCCTGCTCGGGGCCGCCATGCTCGTCGACGTGGCCGGCGACCGGGGCGATTCCGGCCGGAGGAATCGCCCGCTCGAAGACGAGCAGGCCGCTCGGGGAGGAGATCAGTACCCCGACGCTTGCGTGGTCACAGAGGCGGGCCCCGCCGCCGGGAGCCGGGGCGGCCGGGGTCATGCGGCGGCCTCCGGCCGTTGGGCGACGACGACGAGCCAGCTCGTCACGGCCGGGGCATCGGGGGTGGTCATGGCGTAGGCGGTGTCGAGGATCTGCATCCGCTGGGCGTGGGTGAAGTCGCCCTCGGGCCGCGCGAAGACGGGGATGGATAGCCACGCCTTCTTCTCGGCCATGGTGCTGTGCTGGGCGGTGAGCTCTGTGCCGACGACCGTCAGTCCGGCTGCGGTCAGCTGCTCGGTGACTGTTTTCATCGGCAGCTTCGGCGGCCTGTCCGCGTCGCGCGGCGGTGGGGTGTATCCGTGGGCCTCAGCGGCGACTTGGCGGATGAGGGCGTTCAGGGAAGGCCCGGTGCGGGTGGACAGTTCGTCGGGGTGCCGGACGCCGGCGAAGCCACCGCCGATGTTGAAGACGAAGTGCCCGCCTGGGCGCAGGATGTGGGCGACGGCCGCGAATACTGCGGCGGTATCGGTCTTCCAGATCGCGGAGTTGCACACCACGGCATCGGCGCTGCTGGCGTGCAGGTGGTCGGCGAGTCGTTCGGCCGGGGAGGTGATCCAGGTCAGGCGGGCGTCGGTCAGGGTGCGGCGGCCGACACGCTGCATCGCGGCAGCGTTGTCGACGGAGACGACCCGGGCCCGGGCCGGGATCAGGTCGAGGATCGCGCGGGCGGTCGCGCCGGCTCCGCCGCACAGGTCGACCACCAGGCTGGCGTTGGCCAGATGGCCTCGACGGGCGAGGTCGCGGCTGGTTGCGTCGTACATGGGGTGGGCGCGGGTGAAGGCGTTGTACGCCTCGGCGTTGCTGTCCTCGTTCCAGCCGAGGATGGCGTCCTGGGGTGCCATGTTGCTGTGGCCTCGCTTCTCAGGGCGGCCCGGCAGTGCAGGCCGGGCGTTCGGACAGGGTCAAAAGAGCGTGGACTGTACGGCGGCGGGCGGTGATGAGAACTGTGCGCCGAGGGCGATGCGCCGGCCCTTGAGGGTGCCGAGGTCGAGCAGGTAGGGCAGTTGTTTACCGTCGCAGTCGAGGGTGGCGAGGACCTGGGAGCCGAGGCAGGAGAACACCGTCAGCCCGTGCTCACCGGAGCGTGTGTCGTGCGGGTACAAGGCGCGCCCGGTCTCCGGCGTCCGCAGCAGGTCGCCTTCGCCGGGCGGCGTCCACGGCTCCGGTGTGGCCGGGACGTTCAGGCCGCTCAGGGCCGCGGTGGCGCGGTCGACGTGCTGCTGGTGGGCGGCGCTGGCCGGGGCGAGGTCGCGCAGCTCGGCCAGGGCCGTCAGCTTGGCCGCGGCTCGCACGGTCTGCGTCAGGCCGAGGTGGCGGGCGAGGGCTGAAGGGTGTCTTTATTGCCGTACGGCGACTGACCAGGGGCTTTGCGATCGTTTGAGTATGGGCATGATCAGTAGTTGTGGGACTGCGACTGCTCTACCTGATCTTCTGCCGCTTACTGAGCTGCTTCCTCCTGCTGTGCCGTTCGCCTGCCGCAAACAACGCCGAGATCCTGGCGCTGCGTCATGAGGTCGCCGTCCTGCGCCGACAGGTCGATCGGCCGCGATTGTCGTGGGCCGATCGTGCCGTGCTCTCCGCCCTCGCCCGGCACCTGCCACCGGTCTTACGCCGCTACCGGCTGGTCACTCCGGGCACGCTGCTGACCTGGCACCGGCGTCTGGTGCGCTGGAAGTGGCGCCAAGCATCGGTCATACCCGGCCGTCCGCCGTTGCCGGACGAGATGGTCGCGCTCATCCAGCGCCTGGCGAGGGAGAATCCGACCTGGGGGTACGTCAGGATCCAGGGCGAACTTCGCCGGCTCGGTCATCGGGTCGCCGCCACCACAATCCGGCGTGTGCTTCGCCGCTCCGGACTACCACCGGCACCGCAGCGCGCATCACGGCAGACCTGGCCTACCTTCCTCCGAGCCCAGGCCCACACGTTTCTGGGTTGCGACTTCATGCACGTGGACACCGTCTTCCTCAGGCGTCTCTATGTCTTCTTCGTCATGGAAATCAGGACTCGGCGCGTCCATGTCCTGGGCGTCACCGCCCACCCCACCGGTGCATGGGTTACTCAACTCGCCCGCAACCTGCTCATGGATCTCGAGGAGAGGGCTGGGTGCTTCCGGTATCTCATCCGTGATCGGGACAGCAAGTTCACCGCCGCATTCGATGCCGTCTTCACCGGCAACGGCATCGCCGTCATCCCAACCCCGCCGCAAAGCCCGCGGTTCAATGCGTTCGCCGAACGGTGGATACGCACAGCCCGTACTGAATGCACCGACCGACTCCTCATCGCCGGCGAACGACACCTACGCACAGTCCTCAACCAGTACGCCCAGCACTACAACGCCGGACGAGCCCACCGCAGGCTCGATCTGCGAGCACCAGACGACGACCCGAACGTCATCCCCCTGCCCGCTGCCACGGTCAGGCGTCGACAAGTACTTGGCGGACTACTCAACGAGTACCACACCACACCACGCCACTCCGACTGCCTCACCATCCACAGGAAAAGCCCAGCTCAGCAGCCTGATCGGCATATTGACACCCTTCAGGGGTGATCCGAGCTGTTCCAGGCCCCACGTGGCCACCGCGCAGTGCGCCTCCCAGACGCCCGCTGGGAAGACGTCGCCTGCGGGACGGTCCGGGTCGACCAGCTGCTGCGGCCCGGCCGACGCCCGGCCCGCCGGATGGTAGAACCGGGCATGACCTTCTTGACGCCGGGCGTGGCGGCTGCCGGTATCAAAGCGACAGGGAGCGTGGCCAGCGCGCTGGTCGGGCGGTACCGGCCTGTGGGTGTTCCCCGGCTGGGCAGCAGGGAAGACCGCGCGGAGGCGTACCGCCGGTTGCTGGACGCCTCCACCCGCTCGTTCAACTACGCGTACCAGTTCGCCCACCTGAAGCGCGAGGTCGGACGCGCCGCGCACAAGCTGCTGCTGGGCCAGACCCCCCAGGCGTGGGAGGTCAGCAGCGAGCTCATCAGCGCGCTGCACGGGGTCCGGCTGTGCGGCAGCGTCCACGTCATCGCCGCGGCGGAAACCCTCGTCGAGGCCATCAGCAATCTGGAGCTGGACGAGAAGAGCGCCCGCCGATCCCAGCGGCAGGCCGAGGCCGTGGTCACCGCGCAGAGGGCTTTCCTGGACGTCTGCCGGAAGGATCTCGCCTACATCGCACGCTGGTACCAGGTGCGCCGCCGCCGCGCAGAACGCCGCTTCCTCCGCGAGTAGACCGGGAACTGAGGATGCCCGTAGCGGCCGATATCAGGACGTTCGGCTCCACCGCATGCCGCTCCTGGTGTATCGAGACCGCTTCCGACGTGCCCCCGTTGACAGCTATTTCCAACGGGGGCACGTTGCTTTCGTCTCGCGAGGACCGACCCCAGGTTCCGTACACCGAGCGTCGCCTCGGAGCCTGCTCGCCGCCACGCCGACCCGTCCGACACCTCACCAGCACCGGGAGTACACCTTGACCGGCACACCGCTCTCCACGACTACCGTCGCCGACCAGGCCGCCGCTGTGGCTCATATCGCCGAGCATGTCAGCGGTGCCTCCCGCGTCCTCGCCGAAACAACCGCGGTTCTCGACTCCTCTATGCACCGGCTCATGATCGACCCTGAGACTCGGACCGTCTGGTGGGCGTACGACAACGCGCCGCTGGACACTGACGGATGGACGGTTGAGCAGCTCACCCCCGAGGCCGCCGCCGAGCAGCTCAGCGACCACATTGAGCTCATCCAGGACAGGATGGCCGACGCTGCCCGCCCGGACTCCGCCTACGCCATGGGCTTCGCCGACCTCGACCGCGACCAGGATGTCCTGGACGAATACACCGAGATCATGCGCCTGGCCCTGCCCGCCGAACCGCAGCAGATGGCCCAGCGGATCCGCCGCCAACGTGAACTGCTCACCCGGCAGGACGCATTGTGGCAGCGGGCCTACGCCAATTTGGTGCGCGAGCTCGTCGGCCCGGAACGCGGAGGGAAGAGCCGCGCGGCCGCACCACTGGGCGTGACGGACGTACAGGTCGGGCGCATCATCCGCGAAGACGACCAGCGGCGGGCCGCGCTGGCCGCCACGGTCCACGAGGCAAGCGATCTCCACTCGACACGGTGACCTGCGCCGTTCAGAGCGCTCGCTGCCACGGCGCTGACGCTACGGTCCGCCTATGCTCTTGACCGCGCATCCATTCCAGCGCGCCGGGGCCTGGGCGGCCGCAGCGCTGTCCGGCCGACGTCGACGAGCCGCTGCTCCGGAGCGTTCTCGATCGTTTGCTGCCGGACGAACAGTCCGTACGGGCGGTCGGCCGCGATGGCGGACAGGCCGATCCGTTCGAAGCCAGCGAACTGCTGAATCGCGCGAGGTTCGCTCGAGGTCAGCAACGGCCTGCCGATCGTGCTGCTGACGAAGCGGGGCGCGCGCAAGGTCGCCAGCATCGAGCGGGCCGCGTGGTGGCCGCGGGCCGTGCCGGTCTCCCCGGACACGACGTGATGGGGCATACGCCTCCGCTGTCCGTACTTGAGCCCATACAACAGCAACGACCGACGAAGAGAAGGGCGCGGATCGCGCCCTTCTTCGTCATGCGCCCCAACACTTCTGAGCGCAGCGGAGTCATCACCTGCCGTCCCCGGGGGGCACCAACAACCGTCACGGTGAGACGGGGAAGGCAATCGGCACGGTGCCGCCCGCGATCCGCACGACCGCATCGAGGTCCGGTTCGCCGTCGTTGTTCACGACGATGTGCCGAGCACCGGACCAGGCGCACCCCCGGCCCCCGAGCTGCTGCCAAAAGGAGGACCAGTCGGCCAGTTTGGCCTGGTCGCGGGGCAGGCCCCGTTCGGTCAGCCGCGTACGAACGTTCTCCGGGGAGGTCCGTACCTCGACCACGACGACGGGTGTCTGTGCGGGCCAGGACGCCTGGTCGGCGGAGGCGGTCAGGAAGTCGGAGTCGGCGAGGTATGCCGCGAAGGGGGCGTCCAGGACGACGGGCAGGCCGAGCCGCAGGTTGTCCGCCGCCGTGGCGAACAGCGCCTTGTACTCGGCCGGCATCAACCGCTCGACGTAGGTCGGGTCGTCTTCGCGGCCTCCCGCGCGCCGTCCGACCAGTTCGAGGGCGGCGTCCACGAGGTCGCCGGCCAGGGAGTCCTTATCGAGGTAGGCCGCGCGGAGCCGGCGTGCGAGTTCCCGGGCGACGTGGGACTTTCCCGAGCCCGCGGGGCCGATCGCGATGAAGACCGGGGGTGCTCCGGACGCGGGAGAGGCCGGGTCAGGCGCGGGCATCGGCCACCGCCTCCAGGAAGGTGCGGGCCGCCGCGCGGACCGGGTGCGGCTCGGTGCTCTCCCGCTGCGCCGCCTTGGTGATGAAGCTTCCGACGCCGACCGCCGCGACCCCGGCGTCGAACCACTCGCCTACGTTCCCCGGCGACACACCTCCGGCCGGGACCAGGGGGATGTGGCCGAGCGGTTCGAGTACCGCACGAGCGTAGTCGCGGTTGAGGACCGAGGAGGGGAACAGCTTGACCAGGTCGGCGCCCCCTGTAGCTGCCTGGACGATCTCCGTGGGGGTCGCGGCCCCGCAGATACTGACGGCCTGGTAGCGGCCCGCGGTCTCCAGCATCCCGAGGTCGACATGCGGGCTGACCAGGAAGCGTGCTCCGGCCTGAATGCTCGCGTAGGCCGACGTCGCGTCGAACACGCTGCCGGCGCCGATCTCGGCTTCGGGGTGCTCCTCGCTCAGCCGTTGGATCACGTCCAGCGCGCCCGGTGTGGTGAGCGTGACCTCGACCGCGCGTATCCCTCCCGCGATGGCCTCGCAGGCCACCTCGTAGGACGCCTCCGCGGTGGGGAGGCGCACGATCAGCACCGTCCCCGTGTCACTGATGGCATTCAAGGTGCGCAGCTTGCGCATGGGGTCACCTCAACGAAATCGGATGGTCGGGGGTGTTGACAGAGCTTAAGCAGCCCTGTTTCGGTATTGCAATCGATCTCGGAGATCGATTGCAGTGACCGGACTCGAAGAGCACAATCAGTAGAAGCTGCTCTGTATCGAAAGTTGGGAGACGCGTCGTGAGACGTCCGCGAACGGCCGTGCTGGGTGCCCGGCACTGGCACGTACACCTGCATGTCAGCGCCTGGGTGGACACTCACGAAGTCGTGGCCGTCCAGGACGAGGAGCCCGACCAGGTCACGGGCATCGCCCGACGCCTCGACGCGCCCGTGTACGGGGACGTCGGCGAAGCGCTGGATGCAGGCCCCCTGGACCTGGCCTACGTCTTCGGTCCGCACGACCGGATGGTCGACACGTGCCTGGCCCTGATCGAGCGCGGCATCCCGTTCGTGGTCGAGAAGCCCGGTGGCACGGGGCCCGAGGACGTGGAGCGGATTCGCGACGCGGCCGCAGCAGCCGGGGTGGCGGCGACCGTCCCCTTCGTCCAGCGCGGCGGCCCCGTGGACGACGCACTGTCCCAGGCGGGCGCGCCCACGTACCAACGGTCCAGCTTTGTGGCCGGCCCGCCGGAGCGCTACCACGCGGCAGGCTGCTCCTGGATGCTCGATCCCGCCCGCTCCGGCGGAGGGTGTCTGGTGAACCTCGCGCCGCACTTCGTCGACCTCTTCCTGCAGCGCAGCCGCGCCCGCCGAGTGGAGCTCGTGGCAGCCAACCTGTCCGCGAGCCTGCACGGCGAGGGCGTCGAGGACCACGCCACCCTCGTCCTCGCGGGCGACGACGGCAGCGAGGCGATCATCGAGGTCGGCTACGCCTTCCCGGTGAGTCCCGTCCAGCGGTACTGCTCCTTCACCAGCGCCGGCGACAGCGGATACGTCGACGTGAGTACCTCCGGCGACGTCTCCTTCACGCACACTGCGGGCGGTGTCACCGAGTCGAACACCATCGACGTCGACAGCGACCCCCTGTACGGCGTGTTCGCCCGACAGGTGGCCGACACCTGGGCGGACGGCTTCGCGGGGCTGCCGACCTTGGACGACCTCGCGGACACAATGAGCCTCATCTGGGCCGCGTACGGGCGGTCCTCCATCGCGTCCCTGGAGGTCAGCCATGGCTGAGGTGAGCATCGACGACGTCGCCGCCCGGGCGGGTGTCCATCGTTCCACGGTTTCCCGCGCGTTCTCCCGGCCGGAAGCCGTGAACGCCAAGACCCGCAAACACGTCCTGGAGGTGGCGGAGAGCCTCGGCTACCGGGTGAACCCACTGGCGCAGGCCCTGCGCCGTCGTGCGAGCCGACTGGTGCCGCTGATCGTCCCGGACATCACCAACCCCTTCTACGGGGAGCTCGCGAGGACCATTGCTGCGGCGGCCGCTGACCGCGGGTACCAGCTGGTGCTGTGCGTGACTGGCGGCGAAGTGGCCCAGACGAACGCGTATTTGACGTCCCTTCAGGAGATGTACGCGCCCTTCGGGATCGTCGCACCGTCGACCACCGTCGACCTCGACGAGCTGCAGAACGTCGCCCTCGGCAGCAAGGTCGTGGTCATCGACCGCGTCGAAGAGGCACAGGTACCGACCGTGACGGTGGACAGCGCCGAGGGCATCGCACTCGCCGTGGACCATCTGCGCGGCCTGGGGCACCGGCGTATCGCCTACGTATCCGGCATCTCCGGGGCGTACACGTCCAAGGACCGCCTGGCCGCCTACGAGGGGCTGGCCGCGGAGCTGGGCATGCCGACGACTGTCCTGGACGGAGGCGCCGGGCCTGATGTGGGGGAGCGGGCCGCCCAGCGTCTGATGGACATGGCGGTCGAGGAACGCCCGACAGCGGTCGTCGCGGCCAATGACATGGTCGCCTTCGCCCTCATCTCCGCTCTTGGTGTGCGCGGTGTGTCCGTCCCCGACGAGGTGTCGGTGATGGGCTTCGACGGCCTGGAGTTCGGCGCCCGGTACAACCCACGGCTGACCACCGTCCGCCAGCCCATCGCCGACATGGGAGTGATCGCCATCGACCTCGCCGAGAAACTCCTCAAGGACGGGGAGACGAGCCATGTCGTTCTGGCTCCGGACCTGCTGGTCCGTGAGTCGACCGCGGAGGTGCCCCGATGAGCCTGCCCGCAGGGTTCCAACACGTCGACCATGTCGCCTTCACGGTGCCCGACCTCGGCGAAGCGGTCACCTTCTTCACGGATGCCTTCGGCGCAGAGGAGCTGTACCGCTCGACGCGCGGGCCCGACGCCGACTTCATGCCCGCCCACTTCGAGGTCCCGGCCGACGCCCATCTGAAACTGGCCATGCTGCGCATGCCGCCGAACCTCAACGTCGAGCTGTTCCAGTGGTGGAGCACCGACCAGCGGAGCGACTACCCGCGCCACTCGGACGCGGGTGGCCACCACCTGTGCTTCACCGTGGCGGACGTCGACACCGCCGTCGAACACCTCCGGTCGCACGGCGCCCGGGTGCTGGGCGGAACCAAGGAGGTCGGCGCCGACAGCCCCCGCGTAGCGGGCAACCGGTGGACCTATCTCCGGGCGCCCTGGGGCCTGTTGATCGAACTGGTCGACCGCTCCCGTGTCCACAGCCCGCCACCCCTGGTCGGCCCCGACGACTGGACCGACCCCTCCCGAACCGGAAAGAACCTGTAATGCGCATCATTGGCCACACCCTCGGCACACCGGAACAGACCCTCCCCGAAGCGCTGCAACTCTTCGCCTCCGCAGGCCTGGAGGGAGCCGAGGTCATCTACCAGAACGACTACCGCGGCGGACTGCCCATCGGTGACACCGCCGCCGCGGCCGAGGCGGCCCGCGTGGCGGACGATCTCGGCGTACCGGTGATGGGGCTCGCCCCGTACACCACCGGCATCAACCACGAGGACCCGACGCAGCGCCGCGCCGCGCTCGACGAACTGCGGTCGGCCATCGACTGCGCCCACCGCGTAGGCGCCACCCGGATCCGCGTGTACGCGGGTTCCTGGGGAGCGGACCGAACCGGCCACGCCGCACACTGGGAGCGCCTGCGCTCGGCACTGATGGAGCTGGCACCGCACGCGGCCGACGCCGGAGTGCTCCTGTGCGTGGAGAACCACTTCGGCACCATGACGCAGTCGGCCAAGGACACGGCCCGGCTGATACGCGAGGTGGACTCACCCGCGGTGCGCGTCCTCTACGACCAGGCGAATCTCACCTTCACCCACGACGAGGCATGGCCGGAGGCGCTGCGGGAGCAGGGCGACCTGATCGGGCACGTCCACGTGAAGGACCTCGTCTTCACCGACCCCAACGCCCCCTTCGTGGCCTCCGAGACGGCCCGTGTGAAGGCGGACGAGCGCGCCGTGCGCTCCCGCGTCGTCGGCGACGGCATCGTGCCCTGGTCGGACATCCTCCCGGCGGTCAAGCAGCGCGGATACGACGACGTGATCAGCCTTGAGTACGAATACCGCTGGCACCCCCAGGATCTCCCGGCTCCGGAGGAGGGCTTCGCCCGGTCCGCCCGTGTGATGCGTTCTCTCCTCGACGAGGCTGCTGGCCTCGCGCCCGCGGAGGTGTCCCGATGAGCACGACCCCGCTGCGTGTCGGCGTGGTCGGCGCCGGGAACATCGCGCACATCGCGCAGCTGCCCACCCTGGTGGCGCGGGACGACGTCGAGCTCGACGTCCTCGTGTCCCGGCGCGAGGACCCCTCCGAACTGGTCCGCCGGTGGGGGTTCTCCACCGCGGCCCCCACCGTCGAACAGGCCCTGGAACGCGACCTGGACGCCCTGTTCGTACTGACCCCGAGGTCGGAGCACGTCGCCGGCGTGCGCAGCGCGCTGGAGGCGGACGTGGATGTCTTCTGCGAAAAGCCCCTCGCGACCGCGACCAGCGACGCGGAACAGCTCGCCGACCTCGCCGACGAGCACGAGCGCGTACTGATGGTCGGCTTCAACCGCCGCTTCGCGCCGACCTACGTCGCCGCCCGAGAGGAGTTCGGTGACGCCGGTGCCACGTTCTGCGTCGCGCAGAAGAACCGCCGCGGCAGCGAGTACCGCGCGACCTTCGAGAACGCCATCCACATGGTGGACCTGCTGCGCTGGTTCTGCCCGGGCGAACCGGTCGACGTCTCCGCCCACGCCGCCGGTGACGACCCCTGGCAGGAGGACGGCGTCTCCGCCCTGATCCGGTTCGCCGGCGGCGGCACCGGCGTCCTGACGGCGGCACGGACCGCCGGGGCGTGGGCGGAAAAGCTCGATGCCTACGGCGCCGAACGCTCGGCCGAGGTAGTGGCTCCGGACTCGGTGACCCTCACCAAGGACGGCGTGAGTACCGTGCGCTCGATGAGCCCCGAGGCCTTCGGCTGGGCCACCGCGACGAACACCTTCGGCTTCGCCGCCGCCGTCCACCACTTCCTCGACCGCGTACGAGACCGTGGCGCGCCGCTGACATCGGGGCGGGAAGCCGCCCGCACGCAGGCGCTCCTCGACGACATCCTGCAGGCCGCAGATCTGCCCGTGAA
Source organism: Streptomyces sp. NPDC007875 (assembly GCF_042868035.1). Taxonomy (NCBI): domain Bacteria; kingdom Bacillati; phylum Actinomycetota; class Actinomycetes; order Kitasatosporales; family Streptomycetaceae; genus Streptomyces; species Streptomyces sp. NPDC007875. The sequence goes on from NZ_JBIADZ010000041.1 coordinate 20,457, forward strand.
GGAGCAGGAGGGCCATCCCTGGGCCAGCCACGCAACGCGCTGATTCCTCCGGGAGCCTCGAACGGCACCGCACCGAGGCAGGTGTCGACGGCATCCACACGCGAAGCAGGCTTCCGGAACCGCCGACACTTTCGGCCCAACAACCGGACCGCGGCGCTCTCACCCGCCGCTTGTTCGCACAGATCCCATCCCTCACTGCACTGAGGAGCGCTCAATGGCGAACGCACCAAGAATAGCCTCACCGAACTCCCCCTCCAACCCGGCCAAAGGAGAAGCCCCGCCCCGCAGAAGGCGGTTGAACATCCTGGCCGGCACCGTCGGCCACTTCATCGAGTGGTACGACTGGTACGTCTACGGCCTCCTGGCCGCCGTCTTCTCCAGCCAGATCTTTCCCGGCAGCAGCCCGGCGATGTCGCTGATCAGCGCCCTGCTGACCTACGCGATCGGATTCGTGGTGCGGCCACTGAGCGGCGTCATCATCTCCCCGCTGGCCGACCGCTACGGCCGTCGCATCGTCATGGCCGTAGCGGTCGGCGGCATGACGGTGGGCAGCCTGATCCTCGCGCTCACCCCGCCGTTCTCCGCCATCGGCTACGCGGCACCGCTGCTGTTCCTGCTCGCCCGCGTACTGCAGGGCATCTCGGCCGGCAGCGAGTCGCAGAGCGCCATCGCCTACATGGTGGAGAACGGCTCGACCGACCGGCGGGGCCTGTTCGGCTCGCTGTCGAACGCGGCCAGCGGCCTGGCCACGCTGGCCGCCACCGGCATGGGGGCGCTCGTCATCGCCTCCCTGAGCACCCACGACCTGGAGACGTGGGGCTGGCGCATCCCGTTCGCCGTCGGCGGCGTCCTCGGCATCGTCGGGATGTTGCTGCGCTCGCGCGCCGACGAATCCCCGGAGTTCGAGGCCGCCGTCGAGGACTCCGCCGCCGACAAGAAGCCCGAGACCCTGCGTCTGCGGGAACTGCTGCGCAGGCACCCCAAGGCACTGCTGCAGACCGCGGCTCTGTCGGCCCCGGCCGTCGCCTACTACACCTGGGCCACGTTCCTGCCCACCTACGCACACCTGACCACCGGACGTGACCTGGACTCCGCCCTGGCGGGGAACGCCATCGGGCTGGGCCTGCTGGTGATCATCGTGCCGCTGTGCGGCGCCCTGTCCGACCGCATCGGCCGCCGCAAGCCCTTCCCCATCATCGGGGCCGCGGGCATGGTGGTGCTCTTCTACCCGCTGCTGTTGCTGCTCCAGCAGCCGGGATTCGGCGTCTACGTGACGGTGACCGTCAGCGGCTGGGTGGTCCTGGCCATCTGGCAGGGCGTCTACCCGACGATCCAGGCCGAACTGTTCCCCGCCGCCGTCCGCGTGTCCGGCATCGGTCTGGCCCACCAGATCGTCATCGCGACCCTCGGCGGGACGGCCCCGCTCATCGCCAGCTCCTTCGTCGAAGGGGGCCACCCCATGGGCGTGGCGGTGTACATGACGGCCATCGTCCTGATCTGCCTCATCGTCTACCTGACGCTGCCGGAGACGGGCCGTGCGGGCACGCACGCCGCCGACACCACAACCTCTGCGGCATCCGAGGCCGAGTAATGCCCGGCATCCACGAAATCCACGGCATCGACGGAGGACGCCCCATGACCGCCCCGTCCCAGATCGCGCTGGTCACCGGTTCCAGCGGAGGTATCGGAGCCGCTACCGCCGAACGTCTGCACGCAACGGGCGCGGTGGTCATCGGCTGCGACCGCACGGCACCGGACAGCCTCCCGAAGTGGCTCGCGGACTTCCGTGAGCTCGACGTCACCGACGAGCAGGCGGTACGCGACACTGTGACCGGGATCCGGGCACAGTACGGAGCGATCGACGTCCTGGTGCACGCCGCCGGCGTCCTCGGCAACGAGCCGGACCTCCTTACGACCCCGAGCTCCGAGTTCGCCCGGGTGATGGCGATCAACGCCACGGGTGCCTTCTCCGTACTGCGCGAAGTCGGCCTCGTGATGAAGGCCCAGCGCTCCGGCTCCATGGTCGCGGTGGCCTCGGTCGCTGCCAAGGAGGCCCGTCGCGCGTACGTCCCGTACAACGCCAGCAAGGCGGCCGTGCTGAACATCTGCTGGTCGCTGGCTCTGGAACTCGGCCCGGACAACGTGTCGGTCAACTGCGTGTGCCCCGGCCCGGTCAACACCGCCATGTGGGCACAGCTCGCCGACCGCGCCGGCGGCGGCGACCCCGAGGGGGACCGGCGCGCCCGCCAGGCCCGGGCCGCGCAGATCCCGATGGGCCGGTTCGCCGAACCGGAGGAGGTGGCGGCGACCATCGCCTTCCTCACCGACCCGGCCAACCGCTACCTGACCGGTCTGAGCCTGGATATCGCCGGCGGCGCGCGGCTGGGGATGGGCAGTTGATGGAGCTCGCTGCTGCCCGTTCAGCCCCTGCACAACAAGGAATCCCGGTCGTAACCGCCCTGCCCCCGAGCGCACGATGGGGTAACTCAAAGATTGAAGGGAAAACCCAATGATCATCAACACGTTTTCATATCTTTGGTCGGCAACGGCGATCGACGCGGTATCCGAGTTGGTTCAGAATGGATACAGCACCTTCGAGGTTCCCATCAGTTCTCCACATTGCTGGCCCGAAGAGATCTCCAGCTCCGAGCGTTCGGTAATGCTGGCGACGCTCAACGAGAACGGCGCTAAGATCCGCTCCTTGAATGCCGGCGGATATGACATCAATCTGGCCAGTCCTGGTGCCAGCATGCGCCGGAAGAGCATCGAGCACATCGCGTCGGTGATTGATCTTGCAGTAGCTTGGGATGTCTCGGAAGTTGTGATCTCACCCGGCACGCGGCGTCCGATGATCTCGCCCCCGCTCGAGAATGTCTACGGGTGGATGCACGAAAGCCTGGGAGAACTGATCCCGCTGGCCAAGCGGGCGGGGAAACGACTGCTCTTCGAGAACACCCCCTACTGCTTTGCGCCGACGATCGGGGAACTGGCAGATATCGTCGACGCAGTCAATGATGATGCACTAAAAATCGTGTACGACGTCGCGAACGCTGCCTACATCGGGGACGATCCCGTATCGGGTCTGAGCTCACATCACGAATCGGTTGCCCTCATGCACATCTCGGACACGAGTACGGAAACGTGGGGCCATGACCCCATCGGCACTGGGGTGATCGATTGGGAAGAGCTGGGTAAAGCACTCAACGAGACAATCGGCATAGACAACGTCGTGCTCGAAATCATCCGCGAAGAGAAGCCCCTTGAAGAATTCGCGAAGGCGATGCGTGACCTCAGTGAAGAAGGTTGGAATCTCGGAGAGTGATATCGGCGCCTCGGGGTTCTGGGCGACCCCGGGAGTCGAAGTGCCTCGAAGAGCATCAGGTGCAGCTGTCACGACTCGTGTGGCCTGCTGACTATGCCCGATGAAAATATGCAAGGAGAGTGTGCAATGAGAGTTCTGGTCAGTGGCGGAAGCAGCGGAATCGGTGCGTCTGCAAGCCTGAGGATCGCAGAGGCGGCGCTTGCCCGTAGCGAACAGCCGATGATTGCGGTATCCGGCCTTACCGCGAACGCACGACAAGAGGAGGTCGTCCGGTCGATCCAGTCGATGGGCGGCAAAGCCATTGCATTGACAGGAGACCTGGGTGATCCTGCCGTGCCCGGTCAACTGGTAGCCGCTGCGGTCGACGAGTTTGGCGGCTTGGATGCGCTGGTGGCAAATGCCGGAATCGCCAACCCTGGCGCACTGAAGGACCTCTCCCTGGAGGACTGGGACGGCATGTTCTCCGTCAACCTCCGCGGAGCGTGGCTGCTCGCCAAAGCAAGTTACCCGCACCTGAAGGACAGTCGCGGGTCCGCCTGTTTCACCTCATCGATGTCCGGCCAACTCCCGCACGCCGGGTCGGGTGCTTACAGTCCGACCAAGGCTGCGCTCACGATGTTGGCTCAGACACTCGCACTGGAATGGGCACCTGACGGGATCCGCGTGAACGTGGTGTCCCCGGGCATGACTCGCACGCAGATGACTGAACAAATGTACATCGACCCAGAAGTCAAGAAGGCGAGGGAAGGTATCATCCCATTGTCGAAAATTGGCGACCCGATGGATATTGCGAACGTGATCGAGTTTCTTGTCAGTCCGCTGGCAGGGTATGTGACCGGCCAAGATGTTTGCGTCGATGGAGGTTTCTCCAAGTCCATTCTCAGTCACATTCCCGGTCGGCCCAGCTCAAAGCTCTGACGGGAACTGTTCAACCGGCTTGACAGTCACACAGCGGTGCACCCTAAAGGGTGTTACACAAGGCCGTGAACTGGGCATCTCCGGTGCGCGGATGTGCGGTGATGAGAGCTGAACGCGTGTGGGTGGAGACATTCACGGGGCTGCCAAAGGAGCAGTTCGGGCGGCCGCTGAAACACGGTCTGGGGCCGCGGGAGTGAGGGGACTCTGCACGGCCGGCCGTGGGGGTTTCGGCAGCTCTTTCAGATTCTCGTGTAGCCGATCATCCAGCTGCCGCGGTCATGACCTTGTGTGGTCGCCGGCTGGCGGCGACGGGCAGGAAGCACCTCTGAGTAGAGGGAGCCCGGCACTGCGCTTGCCGAATACCTCGTCCGTGCAGGTCACGCGGCATGTCTGTATTCGTGGAGGATGCCGCGAAGGCGGTCGTGGCGTCGTATGTCGAGGTGGCTGAGCTTGTCCGGGTCGTCGATTGGTGTGGGTAGTGGGTGTAGCGGTCGGGCGTTCGCGATGCCCTGGTGCGGGCGATGGGAGTTGTAGAACTCCTCGAACTCCCGTAGGGCGTGGAGGAGGTGGCGTTGGTTCCAGATCAAGGTCCGGTCCAGGAGTTCGTGTCTGCAGTTCTGCACCCACCTTTCCATGATCGAGTTCATTCTCGGCATCTGGATGCCGGTGAGGACGACCTCGATGCCCGTGTCTTTGGGGAGAGCGTCGAACAGGGCGGGGAACTTCCCGTCCCTGTCTCTGATCATGAATCGTTCCCGGCATCCGACATCCTCGAGATCCATGATCAGGTTCTTCGCCGCCTGTGTGACCCAGGAGGTGGTCGGGTGTGCGGTGGCGCCCAGGATCCGGATGCGGCGACTACTGTGTTCGATCACCGCGAGTACGTACATCCGCGTGCCGGACAGGGTGACCGTCTCAAGGAAGTCACAGGCCAGGAGGGCGTCGGCTTGGAAGCGCAGGAAGTCGGCCCACGTGCTGGAGCTCCGGTCGGGCGCCGGATCGACGCCGGCATCCTTCAGGATCTTCCAGACGGTCGACGCGGCCACCTTCACCCCCAGCACGAGCAACTCGCCGTGCAGCCGTCTGTACCCCCAGCTTGGATTCTCCCTCGCCAGACGCAGCACCAGATTCCGGATGGACCGCGCTGTACGAGGTCGACCGGGTCGCTTGGGACGCGATAAGGCGGCATGACGGCCCCTGGTGAGGTCGCGATGCCAGCGCAGCACCGTGTCAGGACGCACCAGCAGCCGCACACGCCTCAGAACCGGCAACGGCAGCCGGTGCAGCAGCGCCGCCAGGAACGCCCGATCGCTCGGCGTGAACCGTGCTCGATCACCACCGAGTTGGCGCTCGAGCACTGTGACCTGATGGCGGAGGGTCAGGATCTCCGCATCCTTGTCCCGGTCGCTCTTCGGCAGCAGACGCAGCAGCGCGAACGTGTTGGTCACTCCCAGGTAGGCCAGTCGCAGTAGCTCGGTCGATCATCATGCCGCGTCGACTGCCATCTGCGCGAGACCGCCGACTCGAGCGACGAGGCCGACCACCGCCAGCCCGGGTGCAGGCGTCCGACCAGGGCGGATGACATTCTCGGCAAGCGCACGGCCGAGGCGGAGCAGCTCCTGACGGAGCGTCCCGCCGACGCGGGTGACGCCCTCGCCTGGATCCTCCTGAGTAACGGAGCACTGTGCCAAGGGCATTTGGAGACTGCCGATAGGGCCGCACGGAACGAGGTGCGACTGGCACCCGAGCTGGGCGAGAGCTGGCACGCGCTCGCTGAGGCGGAACTTGCCCGGAACCGTCCCGCCGACGCGCTCGCCGCAGCGGTCCGCGCCGCGGAACGGGCTCCGTCTTTCGTGCGCGCACGCTGGGTGAAACTCGTCTGCGCCCGTGTGGTGGGCGACACCGGCAGAGCAGCAGATGCCGAAGCGCACCTTCGCCACCTGGGCATTACACGGGATGGTGCTGGATCGAAGGGCCCTGATCACTGATCATGCGGCCTCACGAGACCAACATGCGCCGCTCGAGAAGTTATCGCTGCACTTCAGGCGGCACACGGGTACTCGTTGAGCATCCTCCGTCTCGCGCACACCATGCGACCGCCCAGGCGCCGCGGCGTGGCTGACCTGGACCTTCCCCTTGAGTGGCGAGTGCGGCGTGGGCCAGTCGGCGTGTGCGCGGACAGGGCGAATGTGACTGCCGGGAAATAGTGTGCCAAGCGGCTCAGCCGATCGAGATGGCAGGACGGTCCTCAGGCGCAGCGCCGAGAACATGCTGGTCACACGCAAATGGGGCAATCGCGCGGTGGACCGTCACGCCGCAGTGCTCACCAGTTCCGCGCGTGCTCCTACACGATCAAACACGTCGCCGCCACGGGAAGATGTGGTGGCCGGCCGAAGGATTCCCGCGTGGGCGCTGGGTAGCTTGAAATCGCTCCCAGGCGCCATGAGGCACACGGATCACTCTTGACGCTGTGCCTTTATGTTGGATCTACTTCGCCGCACATATGAAGATTCTGTGACTCCGGGGTGGGGACTGTGGGGTTGAGGTGGAGTCGTCGCGTGCGCGGCGGTGGGATGAGTGCGGCGCGTCGCGCCGTCGCGGGGGCGTCTGCCGCGGCGATCGTCGTCGTGTCGCTGGTCTTGTTACCGGTTGCAACTGCGGGTGCGTTACCCGTGGCACAGGCGATGAGTGCGTCGGAGCGAGCAGCTGCGTCGGGCGAGCCTGTGGAGGTGACTGCCCAGCGAGCCGAGTACTCGCAGACGTTCGCAAATCCGGACGGGACGTTCACGCTGGAGCAGTCCTCGGTCCCGCAGCGAGTGAGGGCGGACGACGGATCATGGCGTGATGTGGACACCACGCTGGAGCGCCGCTCTGACGGCAGTGTCGGGCCCAGGAGTGCGGTGGTCGACCTGGCGTTCTCCGGGGGCGGTGACGCCAAGGATCTCCTGCGTCTGGGAACGGCTGGTAAGTCGATTCGGCTTTCATGGCCTGGGCGGCAAGTTCCTGCGCCGAGGCTGGACGGGTCACTGCCACGTATCCGGATGTGCTGGACGGAGTGGACCTTCAGCTGACAGCGACGGCAGAGGGCTATCGACAGGTTCTCGTCGTGCGGACGGCTCAGGCGGCCACCAATCCCGACCTTGAGCAGATCAAGCTGTCGGTTTCCGGGGTCGGGCTTGAAGCCGCCCCCGGCGCGGGTGGCGGGCTGCGTGCGATGGACGATGACGGCAACGCGGTGTTCAAGGGCCCGGCCGGTCAGATGTGGGACTCGGCGGGAGGTGCCGAGAGCCTCGCCGCGGATGGTCCGAAAGCCCCGAAATCCCTGGTGACGACGGCACCGGACGAGAGAGCTCCGCAAACGCGGCCCGGCAATGGTGATGCCAGCGCAGTACTGCCCGTCACAGTGCAGGACGGTGCGGTGATCGTGAAGCCGGACCTCGGATTGCTGCGCGGAGACAAGACTGTCTACCCGGTCTACATCGTTCCGCCAGTCGGCCTCGGCGCCTCAGAGCGCACCAAGCTCTCGTCCGACGGGGACAGATTCTGGCAGTTCGACGGCAGCCTCGGGGTCGGCAAGTGCGGCAGCGCCAACGGCTACTACTGCGGGGCCGGCTACGTGGACCGAATGTACTTCGAGTTCGCGCCATCGAAGCTCGTCGGGAAGTACGTGCTGGATGCGACCTTCCGCGCTCACGAGGCATGGTCATTCGATTGCGATCCGCACTGGGTGGACTTGGAACGCACCGACAACATCTCTGAGGGCACACGCTGGCCGGGTCCCAAGCAACTTGATCAGATGGGCGATCGCTACGTTTCCGCCGGGCGGGGTAAAAATTGCAGTCCGGAACAGCCCGACCCATGGATCGAGTTCAACGACAACCCAGACGAGTCGGACGAGAACCTCGCGAGCACGGTCAGGTCCTTCGCCGACGGCAAGATCTCTCGGCTCACGATGATGCTGCGTGCGAAGGACGAAACCGACGCCACCGCATGGAAGCGATTCGAGGACAACGCGACCCTGAAGGTCACCTACGTTCCCAGACCCGGTGTGCCCACCTCGGTGGGAGTGATTCCGGGGGACGGAACCTCCGGCTACTGCAAGACGTCCTCCTCGGATCCGCTGGTCGTCACACGCAAGGATCCGATGGTCCAGGCACGCGTCCAGACGAGAACGCAACCGAAGAGCGGCGAGGACAAGGGCTCGCTCCAGGCCGAGTTCTGGATGGAGCGCAAACAGGACGACGGGGCATGGGACAAGGTGTGGAGCGGCTACCGACCGGACAGCGGCTGGGACCCGGACGGCACCTTGGAGAAGATGCGCACAACGGACCGGGCCGACGGTGGTCTATACCGCTACAAGGCGCGGACGCAGTCGCACTGGGCTTACAACGGCAAGTCGGGTGATCTGTTCTCGTCCTACTCCTCCTGGTGCTACCTGAAGATCGACTCCACCGCTCCGAAGGCACCGCAGATCACGGCGGGCAAGCCCTACACCGAGTGCCTGCCGAACCAGTGCGTGGGGATGGGCGGTCCCGGTGTGTCCGGCACGTTCTCCGTCAAGCCGAACGCCGCCGATACGGACATCACAGGCTATCGCTGGCGGTTCCTGACCACGACGGCCGCGAACACCAAACAGAGCGCCGGAGCACGGGTCACCTTGAATGTCACTCCGCCACTGTCCGGAACCCAGGTGCTGTCCGTGGAGGCCAAGGACGTACGCAACCGCTGGGGTACCCCTGCGGAGTTCACCTTCGCTGTGGCGCCGGCCGCGGGCCCCGTAGGCCGATGGCACTTCGCGGACGGGGCACCTGGCTCCGGTGTGACCAAGGCCGTCGACAGCGCCACGGAGGGGACCCGCCATGACGCCACCCTCTACGACGAGGCGGGAACGGGCTGGTCGACCTTCGGGCGGCGGGGCGACGCCGACTATTCGCTGTGGCTGAACGACTCCTCGACCACCAGCGGATATGCCGCCACATCCGCGGCGGCAGTGAACACCCAGGACTCATTCACCGTCTCGACCTGGGCATACCTCACCGACTCCACCGAGAACAGGGTGGTGCTGACCGAGCCGGGAGAGGACGGTTCCGGCTTCACCCTGTACTACTCCTCCACGTACAAGAAGTGGATCTTCAACCGTACGGACAAGGACCGCAACGACCCCACATACATCCGCTCCTTCGCCAACGCGCAGAACCCTCCGCTCAAGGTCTGGACACATCTGGCCGGAGTCTTCGACACCAAGGGGGATACCGACAAGTCGAACGACACCATCCAGCTGTTCGTCAACGGGCGGCCACAAGGCGACCCCGTGGTGCTGTCGAAAGCAGCGGCCGGTTACGAGCCGTGGACCGCGAACCGTGGCCTACAGTTCGGCCGATCCAAGGTGGGCGGTACCTACGGTGAGTACTTCCACGGCCGCATCGACGAAACGGCCCTCTGGCAGCGCGTGCTGACCGCGGACGAGATCCGCACAGAGGCCCGGCTGATGGGAAGCGAGGCGCCGCCCAACGAACTGGTGGCCATGTGGGACGCCTCCGCCGCAAAAGGAACGGAGATCACCGAAGGCACTCCATACCCCGCAGCCCCGATGAAGCTGTCCTCCACTGGGGCGACACTGAACGAAGACGACAACGCGCTTCTCCTGGACGGAACCTCCGGCTACGCCTCCACGACCGGACCGGTGCTCGACGAGAACGGTTCCTTCACGGCCTCGGCTCGCGTACGCCTCGACAGCGCCAAGCTCTCCGGCAAGCCCATCGGCTACGAAGCCCAGGTGACCGGGCAGCGGACGGGCACCGAATCGTCCTGGGCGCTGTGGGTGACCAAGCCAGCGGAAGACACCTATCGATGGCGCTTCACCCGCACAAGCGTCGATGGCACCGGCAAGGCGACCCAGAGCGCTTCCGTACCCGGAGAGGAAAACGCCGAGCTGGACACCTGGGTGCAGGTGACGGGCATCTTCGACGCCCAGGAGGCATGGGAATGGGCCGACCCGGATGACCCGGAGAAGATCGAGACCCGGTACGGGAAAGTGCACCTGTACGTCGGGGATTCCGACCAGGCGTCCCTGGACCGGGCCGGTTTCACGGCCGAACAGCAAGGCACCGGTGAGCTGGCCCTGGGCCGGGGGACCGGGAGCGGCAGCACGGCCCACTATCTGCCCGGGGCCGTGGAGGAGCTGAGGATCTGGGCGGGAGCCATGAGCGCCGAACAGATTCGCTCGCAGGTCCTGGATGCCGGACCACTGGAGAACTCGTGATACCCGGCCGCCGTGACGGACGGCCGACGAGGCGGGACAACGAGCGCGGTGCGGACCGCACGCGACGGGGACGGGGAGTGAAACGGATCGTGTCGGCCCGTGGTGACTTAGTCAGAAGCAGAGCGCGGAGAGGCCGCTGGCTGGGGCGCGTCGCCGCGGTGGCCGGCTTGTCACTCGTGCCGGGACTGCTGTCACCGGTCACGTTCGAATCAGAAGCAAAAGGGCTCGGCAGACCCAAGCTGGAGGCCCCACGGGCGGACGAGGTCATACCCCTCTCCCCGAAGACGGACCGCAGGACTGCCGCCCTGGTCAAGGAGAGCGAGGCGGCAGACCGCTCGGCCGCCGAGGCGGCGCGCCGTGACCAGGCCAGGAATGCGACCTGGCCGAAGGCCGGTACCGCGCGCCTGGCGGTGTCCGGCAGCGGTTCGGCCACGGCCCGGCCGGGCGGCCTGCCCGTCACCCTCGGAACGGCGGGCAGGAAGGCCCACGCCACTCCCAGCCTGAGCATCCAGGTGATGGATGAAGGCCGAGCCCGGAAGGTTGGGGTCAAGGGCGTGCTCCTCAAGGCCGTCGCCTCGGCCGAGGGGGGAAGCACGAAGCTCGGCATCAGCTACGCAGACTTCGCCGCGGCATACGGCGGTGACTGGGCGGGACGTCTGACCCTCGTGCAGCTACCGGCGTGCGCGCTGACGACACCACAGAAGGCCGGCTGTCGTACGCAGAGCCCCCTTCGGGCGGTCAACAAGCGGCACAAGGAGCAGCTCTCCACACCGCTCACCTTCGCCGCGAGGCCGGGCGGCGAGGTGAAGGTCCTGGCGGTGGCCGCCGCTGCCAAGTCCGGCGGTGGCGACTACAAGGCGACGCCGCTTTCCGCCTCGTCCACATGGGAGGCGGGTGGGTCCTCGGGCTCCTTCACATGGACGTATCCGCTCGGCATGCCTCCTGCAGCGGCCGGGCCCGCACCGGATCTGTCGATCTCGTACGACTCCGGCAGCGTCGACGGACGAACGGCGAACACCAACAACCAGGGCTCCTGGATCGGTGAGGGATTCGATCTCACCTCGTCGTACATCGAGCGCAAGTACGGCAGTTGCAACGACGACGGACAGAACGACAAGTTCGATCTGTGCTGGAAGTACGACAACGCCTCGCTCGTGCTCAACGGCAAGGCGACGGAACTGGTGAAGGACGACACCAGCGGCACGTGGCGGCTGAAGAACGACGACGCCTCCACCGTCCAGCACTCCACCGGTGCCGACAACGGCGACGACAACGGCGAGTACTGGACCGTCACCACGGGCGACGGCACCAAGTACGTCTTCGGACTCAACAAGCTGGACGGCGCGGCCGCGGACGACCGCACGGAGTCGGTCTGGACCGTGCCGGTCTTCGGCGACGACGAAGGAGAGCCCGGCTACTCCTCGGGCTCGTCCTTCGGCGAGCGCGACAAGAAGCAGGCATGGCGCTGGAACCTCGACTACGTCGAGGACACCCACAACAACGCCATGACGTACTGGTACAACGCCGAGCACAACAACTACGCCAAGAACGGCAAGGACGACCCCGGTACCGACTACATACGCGGCGGCTATCTCAGGGAGATCCGCTACGGGCAGCGCGCCGATGCTCTGTTCTCCGCGACCCCCTCTGCCTCGAACAAGGTCACGTTCACCGTCGCGGAACGTTGCATGGCCTCCGGCACCGGCTGCGACTCGCTGAACGAGGATCACCGTGACAACTGGCCGGACGTGCCCTTCGACGCGGTGTGCAAGGACGGTGACAAGTGCACCGGCAACGTCGGCCCTTCCTTCGTCACGCGCAAGCGCCTGACGGACATCACCACCTACTTCTGGAACGCGGACGCTGCCACACCCGCTTACGATCCCGTCGACTCCTGGGCGCTCAAGCAGACCTATCTCGACCCGGGCGACACGGGCGACTCGTCCGATCAGTCCTTGTGGCTGGACGAGATCAAGCGCACTGGAAAGCGCGGCAGTGACATCTCCCTGGACCCGGTGAAGTTCACTCACACCTGGCTCACGAACCGTGTGGACGGTGCGACGGATGACATTCTGTCGCTGGAAAAGCCACGGGTGAAGACCATCACCTCCGAGGCCGGTGCCCAGACCGTCGTCGACTACGCGGAAGCCGACTGCGTCGCGGGCCGGACGATGCCGAAGGCGGATGAGAACACCAAGCGCTGCTTCCCGGTCTACTGGTCACCCAACGGTGCGGCCGATCCGCAGCTCGACTGGTTCCAGAAGTATCCGGTGACCGGTGTGCGGACCACCGACCCCAAGGGTGGCTCCGAAGCCGTTGCCCACTCCTACACGTACGAGGGAGGCGCGGCGTGGCACTACAACGACGACCCGATGACGCCGGCGAAGCAACGCACCTGGTCGGAGTGGCGGGGCTACGGCAAGGTCATCCACCGAACCGGCGCCGGCGACAGCACGCAGTCCAGGACCGTCACCGTCTACCTGCGCGGCATGGACGGCGACCGCGTACTGACACCCGACGGCAAGGGCGTCGATCCGGACAAACGGAAAACGGTGACGGTCACGGGCATCACGGCCGCCGAGCTCACCGACTCCGACCCGTACGCCGGTTTCACACGCGAGTCGGTGACCTACAACGGCGACGCCGAGGTGTCCGGCAGCATCAGCGACCCGTGGTCCAAGCGCACCGCCACCCAGCACAAGTCCTATGCGGACACCGAGGCATACTACGTTCGGACCAGGGCCACCCACGATCGCACCAGAATTACCAGCGGCATCAGCCCGGTGGACAGGGTCCGCACCCGGACCACCACCTATGACGACTTCGGCATGCCCGCCACTGTCGAGGACGGCGGCGACGACGCGGTCAGCGGTGACGAGACCTGCACCCGCAACTGGTACGCACGCAACGACAAGGCGGGCATCAGCTCACTGATCGCGCGCGCCCAGACCGTGTCGCGGAAGTGCACGGTCACGGCCGCGAACCTCGATCTTCCCGCTGACTCCTCGCGCCGCGGTGACGTCGTCTCTGATGTGGCCACCGCGTACGACAGCACCACCTGGTCGGAGGACCAGACCCCCACCCGGGGAGAAATCCGCTGGACCGGCCGCGCCAAGGGCTACGCCGACACCAACAACCCCAGCTGGCAGAAGGTCGAGACCACCACCTACGACATGCTGGGTCGACCGAAGACTGTCAAGGACGCTCTCGACCGCACCAACACCACCACCGCCTACACGCCCGAGAAGGCCGGTCCGCTGACCTCCACCGTGACCGCCGATGCCAAGGGCTTCCCGACCATCACCACGGTCGAGCCGGCGCGGGGTTCGCCGCTCAAGGTCACCGACCCCAACAAGAAGATCACCGAGACCGAGTACGACAGCCTCGGCCGGGTGACCAAGGTGTGGCTGCCCAACCGGTCCAATGCCGTCAAGGAGAAGCCCAACTACGTATACGGCTACAAGGTCACTAACGCAGCCCTGCCGTGGATCTCCACGGGCACACTCAAGGGCGACGGCTCCGGATACAACACCACCTACGAAATCTTCGACAGCCTGCTGCGCCCCCGTCAGACGCAGAAGCCCTCGCCGGTCGGCGGGCGGGTCATCTCGCAGACGTTGTACGACGACCGTGGTCTGGCCGTCTCTTCTCAAGCCGACATCTGGGACGAGAAGAACGGCCCGTCGGGCGAGGCGGTGGAAACCGACGGCGGTCAGGCGCCCACCCAGACCGACACGAAGTACGACGGCGCCGGCCGCCCGGTCCAGGCGGTCACCAAGGTCCGCGGCGCCGACCGCTGGACCACGACGACCACCTACACCGGCGACACCGCCGCGACCACCGCCCCGGCGGGCGGGTCAGCCGTCGCCGAGGTCACCAACGCCCTGGGGCGGGTCACCGAGCGCCGTGAGTACCCGGGCACCAGCCCGACCGGCACGAAGTACACGACCACGAAGTTCACCTACACACCGGACGGCGACCAGAAGACCATCGTCGGCCCGGACAACGCCACATGGACGTACACCTACGACCTCTTCGGCCGACTGAGCACGGCTGACGACCCCGACAAGGGCAAGACATCCACGCACTACGACGAGCTCGACCACATCACATCCACGGACGACGCGAACAAGAACACCCTGCTGTACGAGTACGACGAACTCGGCCGCAAAACCGGCATGTGGCAGTCCTCCAAGACGGCCGCCAACAAGCTGGCGTCCTGGACCTTCGACACCGTCGCAATGGGGCAGCAGGACTCGGCGACCCGCTATGAAGGCGGCGTCGATGGCAAGGCGTACACCCGTAAAGTCACGAAATACAACAGCCTGTACCAGCCGACCGACTCCCAACTCCTCCTGCCGGGGAACGACCCGCTCGTACAGGCCGGCGTACCCTCCACACTGGCCTTCTCCACCGACTACAGGCTCGATGGCACGGTCAAGAAGACCGGAGAGCCGGCCGTGGGCGGGCTGTCGGGCGAGTCGGTCTCCTACACATACAACGCGACCGGCCAGCAGCTCACCGCCACGGGCGCTTCCAGATATCTGCTGGAAGCCGTCTATTCCCCTGTCGGGGACCTGCGCCAGTTGGAGCTGGGAACATCCCCCGCCTCGGACAGCAAGAAGCTGTACACGAGCTATGAGTACGAGGACGGAACTCGACGCCTGACCCGCGGCTTCACACGCGATGAGACCTACGGATACCTGCTTCAGGACCTGAAGTACACGCAGGATGACGCCGGGAACGTGACGTCGATCTTCGACAGCACGAACCTCGGCGGCACCGGCAAGGCCGACTACCAATGCTTCGGTTACGACGGCTATCGGCGCCTGGCCGAGGCGTGGACACCGAAGGCGGCGGACTGCGCGGATTCCGGTCGGACCACCGAGAACCTCGGCGGCGCCGCCCCGTACTGGACGTCCTACACCTACAACGTGGCGGGCCAGCGGGAATCCGAGACTCAGCACGCGGTAGCGGGCGATACGACGACAACCTACGCGTACGGCACGGCCAAGGGGCAGCCGCACCCCTTGGCCGAGACCCGCACGGTCAAGCCGGGAAGCACACCGTCCGCCACTGCCGCGTACGCGTACGACGCCGCGGGTAACACGACCACACGGCCGGGTACCCAGGCCGAACAGACCCTGGCCTGGAACACGGAAGGCAGACTCGCGGCCTCCTCAGAACCGGCGAAGGGCGGGAAAGCGGCCACGGGGACCGGCTACCTCTACGACGCCGACGGCGAGCTCCTCATCCGCCGTGCCACGACGGCTGACGGGGACACAGTCCTCTACCTGGGCGCCACCGAGGTCCGTCTCACTGCCCGGGGTTCGGCAAAGACCTTGACCGGCACCCGCTATTACACCGGCGCCGGGCAGACCATCGCGGAGCGCACCGGCACAAAGGGCCAGTCCACCACGAAGCTGACCTTCCTCGCCGCCGACCACCACGGCACCGGCACCCTGGCCGTCGACGTCGGCACCCGCGCGGTCACCAAGCGCTACACCACCCCCTTCGGCGCTCCGCGCGGTACCAAGCCCACCACGTGGCCGGACGACAAGGCGTTCCTCGGCAAGCCGGCCGACGGCGTCACCGGCCTCACCCACATCGGCGCCCGCGAATACGACCCCGTCACGGGCCAATTCCTCAGCCTCGACCCGCTCCTCACTCCCGACCAGGGACAGTCCCTCAACGGCTACAGCTATGCCAACCAGAATCCGGTCACTGACTCGGACCCCAGCGGCCTGTGTGTAGATCCCGGCAACGGCCACTGCATGCCGACCAACGGCGGAGACGCCGGCAAAGACGCCCCACCGGAGAACCACTACCCCAGCGGTGGTGGTTGGCACCATGGCGGCGGCGGTGGCGGAGGCGGAGGCAGCAGAGGTGGAGGTGGGGGCACGGCGTCCACTTCAGCTTCTTACCCGACGCCCGCGCCGAGTCCCGGACCTCCACCTGTGCCCGGCCCTTATCACGATGAGAAAGCCGGCACGGGACTGTTCAGTGCCTTAAAACTGGCGGTGGACTTCTTCGGGCCGGACACATCGGAATGGAAGAAGTGCGGAGACTTCAAACTCTCCGGGTGTCTTTGGGCTGCGGCTGATCTGCCGGGCCCGGGGAAGGCCCTCAAGGGCGTCAAGATCTGGAAGAAGGCACGCAAGGCCGAGAAGAAGGCTGACGCTGCGGTCGACGCAGCCGAGAAGGCCGTCGAGAAGTGCCACAGCTTCACCGAAGAAACGCAAGTAGAACTCGCAGACGGCGGCCACAGTGACATCAAGGACATCAAGGTCGGCGACAAGGTCCTCGCCACCGATCCCGAAACCGGGAAGAGCGAGGCCCGCCCGGTCGTTGCGACGATCGTCACCAACGATGACAAGGACTTCACCGACCTCACAGTGAAGACCGGTGACCGACCCGCGTCGATCATCGCCACCGACACCCACCCGTTCTGGGTAACGAGCGAGGCCCGCTGGGTGGACGCCGGCGACGTCATCACCGGCATGCAGCTCCGCACGGACAAGGGCAAGGCCGTGACGGTCACCTCCGTGCGCCACTTCACGAAGCCGCAACGCACCTACGACCTCACAGTCAGCAGAATCCACACGTACTATGTACTCGCGGGTGCGACGCCGGTCCTCGTTCACAATTCAGGGCCCAACTGTGGGGTTCCGCTTGGGGGGAAGAATGGTGACCACTTTGGCGGAGAGGACTTCCATGGAAGCGAATATTCCCTGGATGAGATCACTGAATTGGTGAATGGGCATACGGGAGACGGTAATCCGACGATGGGTAGGCCCTCGGCGGCTGAAGTGGAAACCACGTTGAGGCAAGCTGGACCACGTCAGCTTGAAGGGCAGAATTCATCCCGATTTGACCACAATGGGGTCCGCGTCATCGTGAACTGGGACATGCCGTGGAAATCGACAGCCTATTACCCGGGGAGGTGATGTCATGGCGGAAGTTCAGGCGCGTGAGTGGCTTGGCCGTCACCTGGGAGCCGCTGAGGCAGACCAACTGGAGAGAACCGCGGTAAGCGTAGCCCCTGCTCGTTCGTTGGGCCTGGTCACGCTGCTGCTCGGCTGGTATGAGCATGTGGCGCGAATGGAAAGGGAACTTGACCTGCCTGACTCCGACAGGTCTGCCTGGGGTGCGCATGATCTGATTGCGGCTGACTCTCTGCGGGATTTCATCGCCAGAGGGTTGGAGATGATTCCCGAGAGGGAGTCGAGGAAGTTCAGTGCCGCCCTTGGCGAGGTGGATTCGAGATTTCTCTCATATACGGAAGTCGATGAACTTGACATCCTTCCTCGGCTTGATGGCGATGAGGCTAGAGCGCGTGGATGGTGGTGGACGCGCATTCCGTGCTCTGGACCGATTCGTAGAGATCTAGACCGGTTTTCAACGTCGTTCTAGGAAGCACGTTTGGTCGCCTACGGGAGGCCGGAAAATGCCAGTGTGCCCCACCAGCGACTGTTCCTGGTGGGGCACACTGCCCTTGCTGGAAACCTCATCCGTGCAGGTCAAGCAGCATGCCGGTACTCGTGGAGGATGCCGTCGAGGCGATCGTGTCGACGTATGTTGAGGTGGGCTAACGTGTCCGGATCGTCGATCGGTGGGGGTAGGCGGTGCAGCGGTCTGGCGTTGGCGATGCCCTGGTGTGGTCGGTGTCTGTTGTAGAACTGCTCGAACTCGCGTAGGGCGTGGAGGAGGTGTCGTTGGTTCCAGATCAACGTCCGGTCCAGGAGCTCGCGGCGACAGGTCTGTATCCATCTTCCATGATCGAGTTCATTCTTGGCATCTGGATGCCGGTGAGCACGACGTCGATCCCCGCGTCGTTGAGGACGGCATCGAACAGCGGGGAACTCCCCGTCCCGGTCCTGGATCATGAACCGTGCCCGGCAGCTGAGGTCTTCGAGGTCCATGACGAGGTTCTTCGCCGCTTGCGCTACCCAGGAGGCGGTGGGATGCGTGGTGGCGCCCAGGATCCGGATCCGGCGACTGCCGTGTTCGATCACCACGAGCACGTACATCCGCATCCCCGACAGTGTGACTGTTTCCATGAAGTCGCAGGCCAGAAGCGCCTCAGCCTGAGTGCGAAGGAAGGTGGCCCAGGTACTGGAGTTCCGCTCGGGTGCTGGGTCGATGCCGGCATCCTTCAGGATTTCCCAGACGGTGGACGCGCCCACTTTCACCCCCAGCACGAGCAGCTCGCCGTGCAGGCGCCTGTACCCCCAGCTCGGGTTCTCGTTCGCCAAGCGCAGCACCAGGAGGCGGATCGAGCGCACCGTGCGCGGCCGTCCCGGGCGCTTGGGCAGGCAGGAGGCGGCATGGCGGCGCGCGACGAGGGTGCGGTGCCAACGCAGCACCGTGTCGGGGCGGACGAGCAGCGCTAATCTTCGCAGGACGTGCAGTGGTAACCGGTGCAGCAGCGCCGCCAGGAATGCCCGATCGCTGGGCGTGAACTGGACCCGCTTCTCGCCAAGTTGACGTTCCAACACGGTGATCTGGTGGCGCAGGGCGAGGATCTCCACCTCCTTGTCCCGGTCGGCAATCGGCAGCAGGCGAAGCATCGCGAACGCGTTCGTCACGCCGAGGTAAGCCAGTCGCAGCAGCATGGCCGATCATCTTGCCGCGTGGAGCGCCAGCCTCGCGAGAGCGCCTGTTCTGGCGACTTTGCCGGTCGATCTCCGGTACACCGCGCGCACCGCCCCACCAGGGCGGATGACATTATCGGCAAGCGCACAGGTCAAGAGCGGTACCGGAGGTGTGTGCTACCTGTACTTCCCGGCCAGGCCGACAGCGGCTCAGCGCCGCGTTCTGCGGGAGCTGGGGATCCTGTGACCGGAGCTGAACTCAGCTCTGCGGGCAGGCAGCCCCCGAACGTCGACTTCGCCACCTGACGGCACCGCTCCCGGCCGTCGGTGGTGAGGGGACCGAAGCGGTCGACCGTGATCTTGACCGACCGGTGCCCGAGCCACCGGGACACCTCGTGAATGCCCGCGAACAACAATGAGTCACGCAGAGCGCCGTTTGGGGCGCCGCTTGTGCTGCGCGGTGTGCGTGCGGACCCATTCCCCGAGTCGGTCGATGGGAAAGACGAGCCGGCGGCCCGCCACCTTGGCGATGCCCCGGACGGTTCGGCAGCATCCGCCGTTCTTCAGCCCGTCGGCGGCCCGGGATCACTCAAACACTCAAGAACCGCCCACTGAGCTCTTCCGCCGGCTGTGGTCGACCTGTTTGCCAACCCGCGGTCAATGCCGGTCACTTGCGCCACAGAGGATCGCCGCTGCCTCGGCTTCGGCAGCTCTTGTCCTTCTGCGCGGCCTGATAGGCGAGAGCGAGGTGCCTCTGCAGCCGGATGTGCCGGAACTGGTATACGGCACCGGTTTGGCGTAGCACCCCCCGGCGGTAGGCGTCCTCCAGGAAAGCGACGGTGTCCCAGGGCAGTTTGCGCGTCAGCGGCAGCCAGACCCGGGCCACCGTCAGCCACTGCCCCCACGCGGTGAAAGCGAGCACGTAGGACGTTGAGCCTCCCAGCCCGCCGACCGCGCCCAGGAACAAAGCCGAGTCCGACGGCCAGATCACTGTCCAGGGCAGCACCGGTTGGAGCAGGCGGACCACGACGTGCCCGCCAAGGACGCATCCGAGGGTGAGGGCTGGAACGAGCACGAGGAGCTGCTGGGTCGCCGTGGCACGGCTGACGGACAGCAGCCGGATCGGAGTAGCCGCGGCGGCGATGTCCATGGGTGCTTCGAACGCCGCGAGGAGCCCGAAGGCCAGTCCGGCCGTCAGGCCGAAGACCAGCCCGAAGAACAGCATGTTGCCGGTCGCGATTCTGATCACCTCCGTGTGCGGGAGCGATCCGGCCAACACGCGTTCCAGGACGTTCGTCCAGGCGTACCCGATCCCCAGCACTGAGCCGCCCAGCAGGCCGGCCCCGACGCGGGCGAGGGCCTCGCGGAGCGGTCTGCGCCCGAACCGGCGGTTCGCGGCAGAGAGCCTGAGCCGTACCTGGGACGGGACGGCTGCGGATCGGCCGAACAGAGCCAGAGCGCAGTGCCCGAGGACGAAGGCGACCGCGGAGAGGAGCCCGGTCAGCGCCAGCGCCCCCAGCAGCAGCGTCCCCTGCGTGTGGGTGGGGAGGTACCCGAAGGAGGAGGCGAGGAGTATCACGAGCCAGTTGGCTGCGAACATGCACAGTGCGGAGAGCAGCGCGGTGTGCAGGATGCGCGTCGATAGCCGTACGGACTCGCCGAGCCGCCACCAGGCGAGGTCCTGCCGGTCGTGCGTGCCGTGGGTCAGACTGTGTGCGAGGTAGCCGAGCCAGCGCTGGGCCTGCTCCGCGTCGCGATCGCGCTGCCCGCGGGCGGTGTCGGTCCTCTCGGGAGCGCGGTGTCGGTAGAGCGTGGGGACGAAGCCTGCCAGCAGATGTTCCTCGATGTCGCGCCCGGTGGGAAAGCGTGTGGTGTCGAATAGTTCCACCGGGTCCTTCCCGGGTGTCTCGCTGTACATCGTCCGCGCCAGAGTGACCATCAGCGGGGTGCCCAGGACCTGCCCGAGCCGGACGCTCGCCGGTGCGTCATGGACCCGCAGCCGCTCCAGGACGGCATCCCACACGCCCACGCCGCTGCGGTTGCCGAGGGAGACGGCAAGGCGGTCGGTCCGGGGAAGGTACGCGGCGAGATCCTCGGCGGTCAGGTCGGTGAGTTCGATGCAGGCGGCCCACACCAAAGGTGTGTGAACCCCGCGGACCGCCTGGGCGTACTCGTCCCGGCGGCTGGTCAGGACCAGTGGAAGGGATGTGGCGTTGAGTGCTTCCAGCGCCGGGCCACGCAGGGCTTCGGCCAGCTCGTCGAAGCCGTCCAGGACCGGCAGTATCAGGTCAGCGTCGACGAGCTCGGCGGCCAGCGTCGCCCCGTCAGATGTTCGGCGGGCCAGATGCGGGTGGTCCCGCAGGAGACGGTCGACCAGGAAATTCCGCAATGTGATCGTGAGCGGGTCCCAGGATCCGATGCTGAAAATCACCGGTACCTGGGCCGGAGATCCGGGGGCTGCGAGGAGATCGAGGACGAACTTGATGGCCAGGACCGACTTTCCCGAGCCGGCGCGGCCGAGTATGACCAGTCTCCGCGACTCAACGCTCCGGTAGGTGTCGGCAACACTTTGCAGATCGCCGCTCAGGTCCAGATTCTGGAGCGGGGCTCCTGGCTGTAGCCGCTGGATGTTCTCCGGACGGTCCATCAGGTCGGCGGGGGCCGGCTGATACCGCACGGGCAGCGGGAACGGGTCGTGGACGCGGCGGTTTTTCTCCTCGCGTTGCCAGCGGCGTCCGACCTCACGGGTCAGCGACGCGGCGGCATCGGCGATCGCACCAGTCGGCGGCTCGACCGGAGCGATAGGGGCTGGGACGGCCGGTACCGGTTCCTCCCGCCGGCCGGCGGGTCCCGGCTGTGCCCTGTCAAGGATCGCGGTGAGCCGGTGCCGCTCCTCCGGCTCGGCCTCAAGGGCCTGTGCCAGCAGGTGCAGCGTCCTCAGCCGGTGGTCAGTGGGCTTGCCCGTCTCCAATCGGCGAATCGTGCTCACGCTCACCTGGGATCGCTCCGCCAGCTCCTCCTGGGTGAGGCGGGCGCGTGTGCGCAACTGGCGTAAGAGCGTGCCTAGCTCGTTGGCCACTCTGGGTTCCCACTTCCTACGGATAGCGCGTGCCGCATGAGCGTAGCGGGTGCCAACGGCCATTTCGCTCGGGTCTGATCCACTTCGGCGGTGGCTGGCCGCACGGTCGTGACCCACCTGTTGGTGCCCGATTCCTCTGCTCCACCGCCGGGTACCCTCCTCGCACGTCTGAGCTCCGGGCCAGCGGCCGGCCCGCCCCCGACAAGCGCGCGGCGCCGACCGTCGGGAAGGCCACCTGGCTGATCACCACGCACCCCGACAAGATCGACGAGAGCGATGTCCTCAACCTCAAGCCCCTCCCGGCCCGCTGCCAACTTGTCATGTTCACCGTCAGGTGGGACGACCGGTCACACATGACCGGTCACAGATGACCTCCCCCTGACCTGTGTATGAGCTGTTTTCTGAGCTGGGCGGACCCCATCGTGGTCGGGCCGGCGGTGCGCCGGTCACCTCGCATCAGGGAGACACAGGGTGGAGATCTCCATCGCCTCGCCGCCGTCGCGTCACCGGCGTTCCGTCCGCGGCTCTGGAGCCGGCTGCGCTCATCGGGCCGGCCGCTCGGGCGGACACACCAGCCGTCCCCGACTCGACGATCACCGTCATCACACCGAAGGTGTCCGGGCCGCACAGGATCCGCGTCTTCCTGCCCAGCACTCCGCCGACCCGACAAGCGCTTGTCCGTGACGTATTTCTGCACGGGGCGGCGGCGTGGATGACGCGGTGGCCGGCCCCGTCCTGCGCTCCGAGGACATGACGGTTCTGGTGAGTGCACCGGCTACGGCCCGTACGTCGACAGCGACGCCGTCTCGGCTCCGGTGCGACGGCGACCGCGACTACCACTGCCGGGGCCCCGCGTTCGCGGACCACGTCCCGCGCCTGGAAGCCGCCTTCACAGCTGCAACGCACTGACCGGCTGACCGAGCACGGACCTGACCGAGCGAAGACCTCCTCCGAAGAACGGACACCATGGTGATCACACGGAACAGCAACAAGAAGAGCGCCGCCGTCATCGGCGCCGCGTGCGCGACGATGCTGGCGCTGTCGAGCCCGGCGGCGCATGCCGACACGGCCGAGGCCGACCACCCCGCCACGCTCGCGGCGCTCAAGGCATACCAGGCGAAAGCGGGACCGGGCGCCGCGATCCATGCCGGGGCCGGTGGCGGATCCTGGACGCTGTCGGCGGGCACGGGCACCATCAACATCGACCGGCCCATCAGGTCGGACGAGCACTTCCGTATCGGCAGTCAGACCAAGAGCTTCACCGCGGTGGTGGTGCTTCAGCTGGCCGAGGCAGGCCGCCTCTCCTTGGACGCGCCGATCGAGGACTACCTGCCCGGCGTCGTCACCGGCAATGGCTACGACGGCACGCGGATCACCGTGCGCCAACTGCTCCAGCACACCAGCGGCATCGCCGCCTACAACCCCTACCCCGAAGTGAACACGCCTCAGCCGAACCCGGACGGCACCTTCAGCCTGACGGCACTGGTGCAGGACGGACTGAGTTCCTCGCCCCCGGTCGCCGAGCCCGGTGCCGGCTTCACCTACTCCAACACCAACTACTACATCCTCGGCATGCTCATCGAGGAGCTGACCGGGCAGCCGGTGCACCAAGCCGTCACCGAGCGCGTCATCGAACCCCTCGGTCTGCCCCACACCGTCTTCCCCGCGCCCGGCGAGCGTGCTCTGCCCGCCCCGGCCGTCAACGGCTACCACGGCGCCCGGGTGGGCCCCATCTACCTGTGGACCCCAGTGACCTCCTACGACCCCTCCCTTTACAGCAGTGTGGGAGGAATGGTCTCCACACTGGAGGACCTGGCTGCCTTCTACCAGGCCCTGGCCGCCGGAGATCTCCTCTCCCCCGCGAGCCTTTCCGAGATGCGCACCGTGCGGGATGTGAGTACCGGCTCGGCCTACGGCCTGGGGATCCAAAGGCGTGATCTGTCCTGTGGCGGAACGGCGTGGGGCCACCCCGGTGCCGTACCGGGCTACGAGAGCTACACCCTGACCACCGACGACGGCCGCCATGCCTCGCTGGTCACGAACGTAGCGTTCGGGATCGGCCGGCCGTCCGCAGAAGCAGTCGAACTGATGGACACCGCCCTGTGCGAGAACGCACCGCGGCGCTCCTGATGTCCGGGCACCGCAGCGCAGGTACCTGAACCTCGGTAGGGCACCCCCGCATCGCGTTGCTGAGCGCTCGTCGGACCGCGTGCCCGTGGATGCGTTCCGACGCGGCGATCAGGATGTGCCCGCCGGCCCCCCACCCGCACGCCGGCGCCTCCTCCAGCATCCGCCCTGCCCTGCACGTCCTCCCCGAACGGCCGCCTGCCTTCGCCACGTGGCCACACAGCGGAACGCGCAGAAGCCTCGCCGGTCGGTCATTGGTGGCCGGCCTCGGCGACTGGTCTCCAGGCCCGTTATCCGCACCTCCCCCGCAGCCGTCATTGCACCACCCTCCTCCATTCGCGACATCAAGGAGTTGACATGGCACACCGCTACCGGTGCGGCGAATGCGGTTTCTCCACTCGATGGACCACCGAATCCGAGGCCGAGGATCTCGCCGCTGCCCACTACGCCGAACGCCACCCTGGACTCGCCCTCGGCGGTGGCTTGGAAATCAACAGGAAGAACCCCAACTTTCTCGGCTTCCTCCCGCTGCTCGGAATTGCGTTCCTCCTGATTCTGATCATCGTCTCATGTCAGCGGTAATCAGTGACAGTCAGCCCATTCATGCAATCCTTCGAACGGAGGCGACGTTTTGCAAAATCCGGACGACCCTTACCCGGACAACCCTATCGAATACGGTGTTGTGATTGTCCGGATCATTTTCGAGACTATGTGGGAGAATTGGCTTACCCGAATTCTTCTGTTGTTCTGGATAGTTAAAGCGGTGATCTGGTTCGGCAGTGGCCTGATCGCGTTCGTCGAGGAACTGTCTCAGGATTCCGGCGGTTCCGGCGGTTCCCGCAAAAGTAGCGACGGGGCCGGCGGTGACAGCGGCAGGGGTGACGATGGCTGGGGCGGCAGCTGCGGCGGTTGCGGTGGCGGCTGCGGCGGTGGCGACTGACGGATCGCCGTGGCAACTGGACGAGGTGCGCTGTCGAACGACACGAACTTTTCGATCCGCCTCCTTGTGAAATTGGTCAAGCCGGACTGTTGGCGTAGGTGTCGGCTTGGCGTCGCCACCTCGCGGCGTGCCCGCCGCTCATTGTCAACGCTTTCTGGCAGCACGTCAGAGAAAAGATAT
This sequence comes from Streptomyces sp. NPDC007875, assembly GCF_042868035.1. Classification (NCBI taxonomy): domain Bacteria; kingdom Bacillati; phylum Actinomycetota; class Actinomycetes; order Kitasatosporales; family Streptomycetaceae; genus Streptomyces; species Streptomyces sp. NPDC007875. Next base: position 45,879 of record NZ_JBIADZ010000041.1, read on the forward strand.
GAGGAAGTTATGACTGAACCGAAGCCGAGCGGCGAACAGCCCTTCCTGGACGGCCCCGCGGCGGACGAGCCGAGCAGGCCACCGGCACCGGACGTCCCCTCGACATCCTCCGAGCCACCCGTCGTTGACCCGCCACCCCTTCCGGCATTCTCGCCACCATCCGCCGCCGGCCCGGACGGGACGACCGCACCTGCGGCCCCCGCTCAGCCTCCGGTGCCTGCCGGCCGACCGACCGGCAGTCCGTGGTTGGTGCGACTCCAGTCCCTGACCAGTCGTCAACGGGGCTGGTTGGTCGGTGGGGTCGGTGTCGTCATTGTGGCATTGGTGGCCGGGCTCCTGTCTTTGACAGCCTCGTCCTCCGATTCTGCCGAGGCGCAAGCGGCTCAGCGGGACCTCAAGCCGTTCCGCGAAGCCGTTGGCGACCTGGCCGTCGCCCCTGGCCTGCGCTATGAGGACACCTCGGCTTTGGGCATCACCGAGAACGAGATCACCGTCACCGCCAGCGGCAGCCAGTTCGGCACCACCTCCTCCGGGCAGAACGACAACGGCCGGGACGTTCTGCGTATCGGCGACAAGACGTTCATGCGGTGGCAGGTCGACCCCGCCCCCAGGGAGGACGTGGCGGCGGGCAAAAAGGCGCCGCCCAGCGAGTGGATCGTAGGGATGGACGACGGCTCCGAACTTATGGACGAGGCACTGGCCCGCACCATCGCCCCGTCGAAGCTGGCGACCGTGCTGGCCAAAGCCCTGGATGACCTGGAGAAGTCGCCACCGCCGGCGAACGAGTCCAAGACGTCGAGCACGTCCGGGCAGCAGCCGCTGAGCGTGAACGGAACGCCCGCGCTCGGCATCGACACCTCGGCCGGCCGCCTGCTGGTGACGAAGGAAAAGCCGCACCGGGTACTGCGGCTGGAAGCCTACGATGCCGTCGCAGACCTCTCCGACATGAAGGACCGGCTGGAGAACGGAGAGGTGCCGGCAGCGCCCCGCAAGGTGACCACCGGTCCGCTGGCGTCCGGCGACGGCGAGGGAATGGACCTCACCCCGGTCCTCGCCGACGCCGCTGTCGACAAGATGTTCGACACCCTGGTGGAGTACGCCGACCAGCTCAAGGACGCCACCGACAAAGGCATCACCTTCACCCTGGACGGCGCGGGCGAGATGGACTGCAGCTCCGCGGGCTGCACCGCCACCCAGAACTTCACCGGCAAGGTCACCTCCATCGCCCGGAAGGAACGTGTCACCCAGGGCGAGGTCGCCGCCGTGATGAGCGCGACCTTCTCCATCGACGGCAAGCCCGCCGGCCAGTGCACCAGCCCACAGCGCACCTTCCCCGTCCGGGGCAACAACGTCTCGGGCACCCTGAAGTGCTCCAGCTCAGAAGCCGGACCGCTCTACTCCTCAGTCGCGGCCCGCGTCAAGGCGCAGGCCGAGGCCGACGCCCAGGCCTGCGGCTGCAAGGTCCGCCTGACCTACCCGCTCCGCGCCAACACCTGGATCGACGCCCGCGCGATGGCCAAGGTCGAGGCGGAAAAGCTCGCCGACCGGGCGAAGTCGGAACGGGGCGCCGCGGCCTGTGCCAAGCCGCACAGCTTCCCCTCCGGCACCCAGGTGCTGCTCGCCGACGGCACCACCCGGGCCATCGAGGACATACGCGTCGGGGACCGGGTCGCCGCCAGTGACCCGCAGGTACAGCCCACCGCCGCGCGGCAGGTGACCAACACCTTCACCAGCGAGGGCGACAAGGACTTCACTCGGCTCACCGTCACCACTGACCAGGGGCCGGCCAAGGTCACGGCGACCGGCAATCACCCGTTCTGGCTGGAAGACGACCAGCGGTGGAAGGACGCCGGTGACCTCCGGGTCGGCGATGAACTGCGCACCCCGAACGGCGCCAGCGTGGCCGTGACCGAGGTCCGCGACCAGCAGGGCCCGCAACGCACACACGACCTCACCGTCAACGGTCTGCACACGTACTATGTGCTGGCGGGTGAGACGCCGGTCCTGGTTCACAACAGCAATGGATGCGTGAACTGGGCCGCCAACAGCGTGAAAACGTGGGGTCATACATTCAAGACTCATGGCGCCGGAGCGAAGAACACGAAGGCTCTGACCGATCGCGCTCGCAGCACCGGGAATCAGCAAGGTCAGTGGCTGGACAATGACGCCGCTGCGGAGTTCTTGAAGGGGCTCCATGTCGAAGGAGCTGGGCCCAGGTCGGTGCGCATTCCCGACGGGTTGGGGCAGGTGATTATGCCGGATGGGAGTATCGTCCAAGCGCGGGCGGCTACCATCGTCCCGAGTCCAAATGGGCTGTACAAGACGGGATTCCCGATCATTGGTCCGAACTAGGAGGCTGGAGAGATGAGCTTCTCTGTGTCGTTCAATCCGGCCGTGCCGTCTGGTGCTGTGGCTCCTTCTTCAGCGAGTCTGGAGGCGGGTGACGGTTATGAAACCCTGGTCATGGAGGCGTGTAGCGCCCTCTCTGATGCTGGAGGCAGCAGGTTCCACATTGGCGGCTTCGGGAGTGATGAGTGGCCGCTCGATGTCGCGTATGACTTGTCTGCCTTCATGGAGCAGCTCCCGTCGCTTCTGGTGGGTGTGCGCGACCGTCGCGAAGTCGAGGTGGATCTCTACTCGCAGGGTATCGAGAGGACTTTGACCTTCCGTCCAAGCGGGGATCTCGTGATGATTCACTGCGATTCGCGGACCAACTGGGTTCCAAACCCAGAGCGCGAGAGCATTGCACAGAGCGAGCTAGTCGCGATGCTCTCGAAATTGGCCGAAGACTTCGCCAGAGGGTTGAAGGCGATCAATTCCGAACTGTCGGAGGTTGCGCCATTCGAACGTTGGCTGGAGGGTGAGGTGTAGCCTCGCTGCCCGATCCCGCAACCCTCGCACTGGATAGCAGCCGCAAAGTTGAAGCCCCGTCAGGTGCGTCCTGGCGGGGCTTCTGCATGGGGTGACGGCAGTAGTTGACGGCAACGTCAGCGGACGGTGGCTCCGCACAGCGGCGGGTCATCGCCGTCGTCGCGGGTCGACTCGTCGTTGGCAGGACCGTCAAGGGCGGTGCTGAGGGTGTCGATGGCGTCGCGTTGGAGGCGGAGTCGGACGTGGGCGTAGACGGTGGCGGTGACGCCGATGTGGGCGTGACCGAGGAGTTCCTTGATGACGACGAGTTCGACTCCCTGTTCCAGGAGCAGGGTGGCGGTCGAGTGTCGGAGGTCGTGGAAGCGGATGCGGCGGAGGCCGGCATTGCGGAGGAGCGTGGTGAAGGTGCGGGTGAGGTTGGTCGGGTCGATCGGTCTGCCCTGGGGAGTGGTGAACACGTGCCCGTTGTGCTGCCACGTGGTGCCTGCGCGTAGCGCGTCAGAATGGCTTCACTGGTTGTGAGCTGGGATTTTTCCTATGGTCAGCTGGCTCGGTGGTACTCGTTGATGAGGCCTGCGACGGCTTGTCGGCGTTTGATCCGGGCTGCAGGCAGGGGGATGACGTTCGGATTGTCGCTGGGCGCGAGTTGGTCACGGCCTTGGTGGGGTCGGTGGCTGTTGAAGTGGTGTGCGTAGTCGTGGAGGATCTTCTCGGCGTGGCCACGGTCGAAGAGCAGGACACGGTCGGTGCACTCTTCCCGTGCTGAGCGGATGAAGCGTTCTGCGTGTGGGTTGCAGTTGGGGCTGTGTGGAGGGGCCTTGGCCACGGTGATGTCCTCACTGGCGAACACGGCGTCAAAGGCGGCGGTGAACTTCGCATCCCGGTCGCGGATGATGTGAGTGAATTCGGCGGCCTGATCGCCGAGTTGCCACAGAAACTGCCGGGCCCGCTGAGTGGCCCATGCGGCGCTGGGGTGGGCGGTGACGCCGAGGATATGAACGGTGCGGGTGCGCACCTCCATGATGAATAGCACGTAGAGCCGCTGCAGGCCGATGGTGTCGACATGGAAGAGATCGGTGGCGAGCAGGCCGCTGGCCTGGGCTTTAAGGAACGCGGCCCACTCACCGCGCGCCGGCTGGCGACGCGGCGCGGGACCGAGACCGGCGGCACGCAGCACACGCCGGACGGCGGCGGGGCTGACCTTGTGCCCGGGGCGGCGCGGTTCGCCGTGCACGCGTCGGAATCCCCATCGAGGATTCTCGGTGCCGAGCCGGATGATCAGGTTGCGGATTTCCTCCGGCAGGGGCGGTCGCCCGGTAGACGGCGGCTGCGTCCACTTCTGCTTCACCAGACGCCGGTGCCACGCCAGCAGGGTGCGTGGGGAGACGATCCGGCGTTCGCGCAGGGCTTGGGGGATCAGCCGGGTCAGAACGGTGAGCAGCGCGCGGTCCGGCCATCCGGGCTTGGGCGCGGTGACCTGTCGACGCAGAACCGCGAGCTCGTGCCGAAGGATCAATACCTCCGCATTCTTGGCCGCAGAAGATCGAGACATCAAGAACAGCCACGCGAAGATTCGCGTGCCGATGAGGTAGACAAGTCGAACCAGCACGAGGACTGATCATGCCTGGTACCTGCTGGTCAGGTGCGTTGCCTCAGATCAACCCCGGTGAAGGCATTTTGGAGCGCTACGGGGGTAACGACCACATGAACCCGGCCATGCAGACCGAAGACCCCATGTGTTGGCGGGCCTTCCAGGCCAACCCCGACACCATGTGGAACTGGATGAGCGCGCTCCGCGACGGCCTCGGTGGCCAGTTCCAGTCGCAGACCCCCAACGGGACGCTCTGCAGCAACAACCTCTCGAGGAACGCCAGTCTGAACAAGCCCGGGCAGTGGAAGACGACCACCGTCGGCAACGACTTCTCGGTTCACGTGCACGACCAGGCGTCCCACGGTGCCGACTACTTCACGGCCTATGTGAGCAAGCAGGGCTTCGACCCCAAGACCCAGACCCTGGGCTGGGGCAACCTCGACTTCATCACGCAGACCGGCCGCTTCGGCCCGGCGACGGACTACACGTTCAACGTCAGCACCTCCGGCTACACCGGACACCACATCCTGTTCGTGATCTGGCAGGCCTCGCACCTCGACCAGGCCTAGATGTGGTGCAGCGACGTGAACTTCGGCTGAGCAGGGGAGCGCCGCACACGGCACCGGTCTCTGCCGGGCGCCGGTAACCCGCCGCCCGGCCGGCCGAGCTCCGTCGGGGCAGGGGACCCATTCGGTCACCCCACCCCGACGGGGCTCCCTTCGCTCCTGGTGTGAACGCGCCCGATCGCACGGCAGTCGCACGGTAGCCGGCTCCCCACCAACCCAGCGTACGACTCCAGCACTCAACGGCCATGGAGACTCCCAGACCGTGGAGCGGCGATCTTGATTCCCGGCGCTGTGAGTTCGCCGTGGCTCCGTCGGTATCCCCATGAGGTGTTCTCCCTGGCCAGCGCAGGACCAGGGCGCGTATCGATCGGATGGTGCGTGGGCGTCCGCGTCGTCTGGGTACGCAGGATGCGGCATGGTGCCGCTTGAGCAGGTCGCGATGCCAGCGCAAGACCGTGTCGGGGCGGACCAGCAGCAGAAGGCGCCGGAGTCTGTCTTTGGGGAGGTGGTGGAGCAGGCCGGCGAGGATGGCACGGTCGCTGTCAGTGAGGGTCGGCTTGCCAACCTGACGCTGTAGGACCAGCAGTTGGTGCCGGAGTACGAGGATCTCGACGTCCTTGTCTCTGTCGCTCATCGGCAGGAGGCGTAGGAACGCCAGGGCGTTGGTCGCGGCGAGGTAGGCCAGGCGCAGCAGCACGACAGACCGTGATGCCGCCGGGTCCCTGCGCAGGTGAAGACACTTGGGCGAATGTCGAGGAGAACCGAAGATCCGTGATCAGGCTCCCGACCTGCGTGGATGATTTATCGGCACCCGCAATGTCTTGTCGTTCTCGTCCAGAAGTGACTGGCCGAGTGACAGCACGACCGGGTCGTTGTCGATGTAGATGACGCGGCAGTCCGGATCGATGACCTGTGCGATCTGATGCACATTGTTCTGGGTTGGCAAGCCGGAGCCGAAGTCGATGAACTGCCGGATACCGTGCTCATCAGCGAGAGTCCGCACCACCCGTTGAAGAAACCACCGGTTATTCCGTGCGAGTTCACGCGAGGTAGGGGCTGCCTGCAGGAGTAATCGGCACGCCTGTCGATCCTGTCGGGCTCGAAAAGTCATCGCTGCTGATCAGGCGGCATAGCGGTACTCGTTGATGACGCCGCCGAGGACGCGTGTACGCAGGAGTCTGCGTGCGTCGCGGTCGTGCGGGGTGGTGGGCTGTTGGTGGGCGTCAGGAGGTAGCTGGCCTCGGTTTCGATGAGGACGGTGTGTGTTGTAGTGCTGTTGGTAGGCGGCAAGGACATGTCGGGCGTGTGACTCGTTCGTGATCAGGATGTGGTCGAGGGCCTCGCGCCGGATGCTGCCGATAACCCGTTCACAGTGGGCGTTCATCCTCGGCGCTCGTGGCGCGCTCTTGATCACGTCTATGCCGTCGGCCTGGAAGACGGCGTCGAAGGACTGGCCGTACTTGCCATCGCGGTCACGGAGCAGGAACCGCAGGGATTCCATACGTGTGTCCAAGTCAGCGGCTACGTTCCGGGCCTGCTGCACGGCCCAGTCCCGGGAGGGATGTGCCGTGACGCCTGAGATGTGGAGGCGCCGGGTGCCGTGTTCGAGGAACGCCAGCGCGTAGAGTCTGAGTCCGACCACGGTGTCAAGATGAAAGAAATCTGCAGCGATGATGCCCTCGGCTTGGTTCGTGAGGAACTCGCGCCAGGTTGGGCCGGCGCGGCGTGGGGCCGGATCGATACCCGCAGCGTTCAGGATCTCCCATACGGTGGATGCGGCGATTGGATGCCCGAGGCCGATTAACTCGCCCTGGATCCGTCTGTGGCCCCACCCCGCGTTTTCCCGGGCGAGCCGCAGAATCAGCTCCCTGAGCGCCGCCTTGGTCGGTGGTCGCCCGGCCCGAGCGCGTCGCACGCTGTAGTCCCATTTCGCCGCGATGAACCTGCGATGCCAGGCCAGCAGGGTGCCGGGTGTGACCGGGAAGACTTCACGCCACCGGTGGCGGGGTATCAGCCCCGACAGCGCAGCCAGCCAGAACCGATCAAAGGGCTCATGCCGGACCCGGCCGCTGATCTGGCGACGTAGCACCGCGTTCTCGTGCCGCAGCACGAGCAACTCCGCGTCCTTCGTCGCTTCCCGGCGAAGCAGTACCCGGGGTATGGACAGCAGTTTGCGAACGACCTTGTACACCAGCGAGACAGTCACGTGGACATGCTGCCAGCCGAGACCGAATACCTGACGCCACCTGCAGCGACGACTTTCCGAGCCCCACACGCTCGCCCCAGTCCAGGGCCTTGGCGGGGCCCTCCAACTGCGGCATGTCGAACTGCTTCGTCCACGCGAGGGCAGCCTCCTGCTCTGCGGCTCGCTTGGCCGCGAGTCACTCCTCCTTGGACTCGGTGTCGGCGTCGCGCGCCGCCTTCCAGCAGTCGGTACTTATCTGCACTTCACCCAGATGGATGGGAATCGGTGGGCCGGTCCCCGCATTAGGCAACGTCTACCCTGCTTGGATCTGTCGGAGGCACGGTGGCGCCATGCGGTGCTGCGTCCTCTCCGCCGGCGCGGCACTGGAACTCCTTGCGCGGAGTGAGCGGGCAGCGTTCGTTCCTGGCTGGTAGCCCACACTCACTGGTTACACGCTTCTTGATGGGATCCTGCTGTGGACTCAAGCTGGGGCGGTGTTCAATTGCCAGAGCCATTCGAGTGCCGTGAGATGGGGGAATTTGCGTGGACGTGTTGGAGCCCATGGATCCTCGCCGAGTAGGCCGCTACCGGATTACCGCACGGCTCGGAGCCGGCGGTATGGGTCGGGTCTACCTGGGCTCTTCGGCGAGCGGGCGGCTGGTCGCGGTGAAGGTCGTACGACCGGAGCTGGCGGACACCCCCGGTTTTCGCCAACGCTTCGCACGCGAGGTCGAAAAGGCGCAACAGGTCACCGGATTCTTCACGGCCGCGGTCGTCGACGCTGACCCTGACGCTGCAACTCCGTGGCTCGCGACAGCGTATGTGCCCGGCATGTCACTGGATCGGGCAATCGAGGCACACGGCCCCTGGAACGTGGAAGCAGTCCGCGCCTTGGGCGCCGGAGTGGCTGAGGCCCTGGAAGCCATTCACATGAAGGGGTTGGTGCACCGGGACCTCAAGCCCGCCAACGTGCTGATCGCGGCCGACGGGCCCCGGGTCGTCGACTTCGGCATCGCCGTGGCGGCGGAGGACACGGCGCTCACCCCGACCGGACTGATCGTGGGAACACCCGGCTTCATGGCGCCGGAACAGCTCAAAGGCGATCCGATCACGCCTGCTGCCGACGTGTTCGCCTTGGGCGCGCTGCTCACGTACGCGGCCACCGGCAACGGGCCCTTCGGTACCGGCCCCGCCCAGGCGCTCAATTTCCGCATCGCGTACGAGGAACCCGCCCTCACGGGGGTTTCCGTACCCAACCTGGAGATCATCAAGCACTGTCTGGCCAAGGACCCGACCCATCGGCCCACGGTGGCGGAACTTGTGGAAGAGCTAGCACCCGCCGTAACCGAGGACGGACGCGTTCCTACGGAGATCGCTCTCGTCAGGGCGGCCTGGCTGCCTGAGCATGTTGCCCGTGCACTGCCGGCCACCACGAGCACACTGACCACTCTGTCGAATGGAAGTTCATCGCAGTCCCCAGCCGCACAGCAAGCCCCACTATCTTCGCCCGCGCCTGCCACCCCACCCAGGGCCGTCGGCGCTGCACCAGATGCCCCCCGGCCACGGCCGGGTTGGCGCGTCACCGTGTCCCTCTGGACGGCGGCCACTGCACTCACCCTCTCGTCGATCACCCCGTTCCACGCTGAGGAATTCGTCTGGGATGACGTGGATCAAGGCTGGCTGCTCCTTCTGGCCGGGTTCCTCAGCCTCGTTGCAACCGCCTGCCTGGTTCCCTCACTGCGCGGCGCCTCGCCGTCCTCAGGTCACCGCAGGAGCCTGTTGTACGCGGCCAGCACCGTCTTCACGACGGAAGTCTTCGTCGGCTTCGTGATCGGACGTGCATATGACGAAACCGGGCAGGCCCTTGGGCCGGGGGGCTTGCTCTACGCCGTGGGCTGCGCCTCCTCGATCTACTGCGCAGTTGCGCAGAGACGTCTTCAGGCACCACACGTAAACCTGCGGCGCCTCATGCCTCTTCTGGTTGCCGCGTCGGCGGTACTGCTGACCATCTTCCTGCCCTTCGCTGGCGGGCGCCTACCAGACAACTTCGCTCCCGTTGGCCTGCAGGAGAAGGAGTTCATCAGCGTCGCAGGGCTGGCAGGTCTCATTGTCTGCGTTGCACTGCTGTACATGATCCAGCGGGCCCCCTACGCGTCGGTCCCTTACTGGGCTGGAGGACTATACCTGCTGGTCACCATCGCATTGATCGCGGTGCTCGCCTTCTGGCGGTTCGAATTGGACCGCGAAGGACCAGGCATGTGGACCCTCGCGATCGGCTGTGTCGGACTGGTCTATGGAGCCTTTCAGCTTCCTGCCCGCGAACAGACAGCCTGACAAAGCGGTCTTGGACGCGTTATGCCGGAGACGTGGCGATGTTGTGGTTCATTGCCCCTCCATTTGCCTGCGAGGTTCGGGGATGCCGAGCTGGATGGGCTGGCGGTGCGCTCTGCGCTGGGTGTCGTCGCGCTAGGCGCGGAGGAGCTGGAGGGTGAGGTCGAGCCCTTCGAGCTCACCGGCCCAGCCTTCGGCTTCTGCCCGAGCACGGCGTTTGACGAGGCCTGTTTTGAGGTCGTCGAGTGCGCTGGGTGCTGCGCCAAGTGCCGCCCCGGATGTCGCGCCGGGCGTTGCTCCGGGTGTCGCGGGACTCGTCGATCCCCTTGCAGGTCAGTACGCGGTTTTGGTGTGGACGGGGTGCCGGCATCTCCGTTGCGGCCGCTTTCGCCCATGTCCCTGGCCGCAGTTGAGATGAGGGAGGGGCGGGAAGGCCGGCGCGGACGTGGCTGGGGGCCGGAGCGCGCTCGCCGTGTTGCGCGTCGGCTCCGCCGCCGCGCGGGGCAGGGTTGCCGCAAAGAGGATGGTGGTGCGACCGGCCGCGCGGACGGTTGTCCGCACGTGCGCCGGGAGAGGTCCGCACCCGGCGCCGTGCGTGGACGCATGCAACAGACCGAGCATTACGTGCGCGCCTTCGCCTACCGCTCACATGGTGTCGCGAGTTACCGGCGCTTGTGGTTGGGGTTGTCCTCGCAGGGCCCGCTGCGTAGTTCGCGGGAGATCGCTCGTGCGCAGGTGCGGACGGCGGGTGTCATCGTCCTGTGGTCGACGGTCTCGCTCGGCAGGACCACGGACAGGGCGCCGCAGACGGCGCCGTCGGGGCCCAGGAGTGGCGCGGCCACGGAGGTCCGCGGCCACGGAGTGCTCAGTGTCACGGTGGCGAACCCGCCCCGGCGTACGTCGGCCAGGATCCGGCGCAGTTCCGTGATGTCCGGCGCCTGCGGTCTGGCGGGCTGGGCGGAGAGGCCGTCCAGGATCCGCTCCTGCTCGGCGGGTGGTGCGCCGGCGAGCAGAACCAGTCCGACTCCCGTGGAGTGCAGCGGCATGCGGCCGCCGACGCGGTAGAGCACCGGATCGGCGTTGTGGACGGACAGCCGTTCGACCAGCAGTGCCTCGTCGCCGTCGCGGACGGCCAGCAGGACGTGCTGGCGGGTGATGTGGAAGAGGTCCTCCATGAACGGCATGGCGACGGCCCGCAGGCCATGGCCGCGAGGTGCCAGCGAGGCGATCTCCAGGAGTCGCAGGCCGATGGCGTACCGGCCGTCGTCGCGTCGTTCCAGTGCTCCCGTGCCGACCAGTTTTTTCGCCAGGCGCAGGGTGGTACTGCGCGGCATACCCGTGAGCCGCGTCAGCTCGGCCAGGGACAGGGTCCGGTGCGTCGGGTCGAAGGCGCCCAGGAGTGTGAAAGCGCGGTCGACGACCGCGTCCCCCTGCGCGGGCCTGCGTCCGCGCCGCGGAGCCGGTTGACCGGGCGGGACCGCTTGAGCCATGCCTCAGCCTTCCTGTTCCATTCATTGGCATTTGAACTGCCACTATACGGCACACACTCCTACGGTGGTCCGTACCGCAGGGCGACGTCCCGCCGGTACCGCATCCCCCACCCAGGAGTGATCCATGAAGATCCTTTCCAGTGACATCACGCTGCTCGGCGGCAGGACGACCGGCATCGCCGCACTGCCGGACGAGGCCACCGACCTGCCCGTACTGGTGTTCCTGCACGGCGGTGGTGCCACCGCGCGGTCGTTCGACATTCCGGGCCACTCACAGATCCTGCGGGCTGCGCGGAACGGATTCCCCGCCTACGCCCTCGACCGCCCCGGCTACGGCGGCAGTGAGCCTCTGGGCCTCCCCGCCGACTCCGACACGGGGGTACTGCGGGCCGCCGCGGAACGGCTCGACCTGGCCGTCACCGAACTGTGGCGGCGGCATGCCACGACCGCGCCCGGGGTCGTCGTGATCGGTTGCTCCATCGGCGGCGCAGTCGGCACCCACCTGGCCGCCCGGTGGAGTGCCCAGGAACGGCCGGGCTGGCCGCTGCTCGGTCTGGCCGTCGCGGACATTGGCCAACTGCCGCCGGAAAACGTGGTTGACGCCTGGCATTCCACCCCGGCCGAGGACCGCATCGATATGTCGAAACTCCAGGGCAAGATCGCCGCGCCTCCCCTGTGGGCACTGGCCCCCCATCAGTTCGGCCTGCACAGCCTGCCGGGCATTCTGGAACCCGTCGTACGGGCCGAGGGGCTGGAGATCGTCGGCGGCTGGCCGCGGGAGTGGCAACGCGTCGCCTCGCGGATCACCGTGCCCGTCCACTACCGGCTGGGTGAGTTCGACACACTGTGGGCTGCCCGTCCTGACCTCGTCGCCGAGTTCGCCGACACACTGCGCACCCGTTCACCCTACGTCGACGCAAGCCTGTTCCCCGGCTCCGCACACGGCCTCGCCGACAGCGTCGTCGGCCGCGAGTACTGCCTCCAAGTCCTCGGCTTCGCCGAGCGCTGCACCGCCGCAGTGCGCACCCCGCAGCTCCTGGGCCTGAACGGGCAGCCGGACGCAGAGCCCGCATGACCACGCCCGCCGCCCGATGACCAGCGGCTCCGCGTACTGTAAGGCCTCGCCCACGACAGCGACGTCGCCCGGCGTGACGGGCTTCGCGACGAGCGTGGGGTCGGCACCGAAGTCGGTGACCACGGCGCTGTCGTCGGCGAGCGTCGCGGTCAGGTAGACCCGGCGGCGGGCGCGCACGAACGACGGGATGCGGTCGATCGGCGGGCACGAGGGCCTGACCTCGATCGCCGTCGCTGTCGCCGTCGCGGTGCAGTGGCTCGCCCTGACCACCTCCCGGCCCGGGCCGCGGGTCGTCCCACCTCGGCTGGATGGTGACAGCGACGGCCGAGCGGTACCGGCCTGACGGGACTCGGCCAGGTCTGCGAACGGGTTCCCTCCCGGTTCAGGCTGCCGGGAGGAAAGCCGTGAGGGATAGCGGGGAGCCGCACCGGGACCGGGAGAGGGCGATGACGCCGCATGGCGTCCTGGGTGCGGCGCAGGGCCGCCTGGTCAGGGTGAGGGAGGACGGCTTGGTGGGCCCGCTGCGGCACGTGAGCCGGGCGGGGCGCATCAGCGGACCGTTCACGGTGCGACCGGGCCCAGCTCCTCCCGGCTCCCACAAGAGCCACGGTCATGTGACTGCCGGTTTGTCTGCTCGTTGGTCTGGTCATGGGGAAGCGTCAGTCGCGGCCGTGAATCGTGTCGGATGCACTGTGGTCGCTCACCGAACCGTTGCCGCCGAGCCGGCGCGCTGAAGCCGTCCACCGGGCGATGTCGACGTATTCCCTGATGAGCGCGTCACGCCGGGAACTTCTCCAGGCAAGGCAGACATGGGACGGGCCCAGGTCCTCGATGACGACGTGGGTGATGTCGGGGCGAGCGAAGTACAGGGCGGTCGAGAGCGGAACCACCACGACACCGCGTCCCGCGGCGACATGCTCGAGCAGCTCCTCGATGCTCCGGGCGGCGAGGACTGGCCGCTCCGTGTGTTCTTCCGGCGACGCAGGTGAACCGTCGCGTGGTGGGGCCACGTCGTCGAGAAGCATGCGTTCGGCCCTCAGTTCGGCGATGCGCACCGTGGCGCGCTGCGCGAGCCGATGGCCGGTCGGCAACTCGACCACGCGTGGCTCGCTGAACAACGGCTCGATCGACAGGCCGTGAGTGCGGACCGGCAGCCGCAGGTATCCGACGTCGACCTGGCCATCCCTCACGGAGTCGGCCCGGTGCTTGAAATCCATGCGGCGCACCTCCACGGAGACGTCGGCGTGGCGGGCGGAGAATTTCCGGACAGTGGGGGCGATGGACACGCCGGGCGTGAACCCGACCGTGAATCTGCGCGAACCCGCGGCCGCGTCGCGAACGCGGCGGCGGGCAGCATTCGCCGCAGCGAGCAGACTGAGCGCTTCCTCGAGCAACGCCTCACCGGCCGCGGTGAGCCGCGTTCCCTTGGTGTCCCGGTCGAACAGGGTGGCCTTCAGGTCATGTTCCAGCGAACGAATCTGGCGGGACAGAACTGGCTGCGCGATGTGCAGCGCTTCGGCAGCCCGGACGAAGGACCGGTGCTCGGCCACGGCGACGAAGTAGCGCACTTTGCGCAGGTCCAGATCCGTCGCACCCACCTCCTACCCTGCGGTGATGCCTTCAGGGTATGGCAGGTGCCGCTGAAGGTCTTGGACGGACCGCTTCGGCCGAACGGATCATGAAGGCATGAAACTCATCTGCGTCGAAGAACACACGGTCGACCGTGAGATGGCGAAGGCCGCCGCCCCCGCCCTGCTGCAAGAAGCGCCTTATATGGGCGCTCAACAGGACGCGGAAGCGCCCTGGCCGCGTGGCAGCGGGCACCCGACGGTCTTGTCGATGCGGGAGGCCGACGAGCTGGCCGCGGACCTCGGCGAGGGCCGGATCAGGAACATGGACAAGCACGGCATCCAGATGCAAGTGGTCTCCTTCACCACGCCGGCGCAACTCGCCCCACCCGACGAGGCCGTGTCGCTGACGCGTGCCGCCAACGACCGGCTCGCCAACGCGATCAAGGCGTACCCGGACCGGCTGAGCGGGTTCGCGGTCCTGCCGTGGCAGGATCCGCGGGCGGCGGTCGCCGAACTCGACAGGGCGGTAGGCGAACTGGGTTTGAAAGGCGTGCTCATCGTGGGCCGGCCGAGGGATACGTTCCTGGACGACCCGCGCTACGCACCCGTGCTCCAAAAGCTCAGCGACCTGCGGGTGCCCCTCTATGTGCATCCGTACCACCCACTGCCGCAGGTGCAGGAAGCCTACTACGGCGGCTTCTCCCCGGCTGTGAGCTCATGGCTCTCGCTCGGCGCGTGGGGCTGGCACAACGAGGCCGGAGTGCACGTTCTGCGGCTGATCCTTTCCGGAGCTTTCCAGAGCCACCCCGACCTACAGGTCATCAGCGGCCACTGGGGAGAGATGGTGCCGTTCTTCCTGCAGCGCCTCGACGATGCGCTCCCGCCGAGAACCACCGGATTGCCGGACACCATCACCGAGATCTACCGAAGCCATGTCTGGGTCACCCCCAGCGGTATCTGGGGGCTGCCCCACTTCGAGTTCGTGCACAAGGTGGTGGGCGCCGACCGCATCATCTGGTCCGTCGACTACCCGTATCTGGCGCTGGACGGCACGCGGGCATTCGTCGAGGAGCTGCCCGTCAGCCACGAGGCCAAGGAAAAGATGACCCACCTGAACGCCGAGAAGCTGTTCCGACTCTAACGAGCTCGTGCATGGTTGGTGGTGAGATGTCGATGCCTTCGGCAGGCTCGGTGTTCACACCTGCTGTGTCGGGTTCAGGTCCGCGGTCTGCTGATGGGACAGCAGGCCGGCAATGGCCTGAACGGTGTCGCTCATGTGTTCGCGGCGGCCGAGGTGGCGGGCAAGGGCCCGCCAGTTCTTCAGGTGGGCGATGCCGTGCTCGACCCGGATACGTCGCGAGGAATGTGCCTTGCGCTGCCGCTCATGCATCTCCTCGTACCAGTCCGGGGCGTTCTTCTTGAACTTGCGGTGCGGTGGTGTCACCACGCGCCCGCCGGTCTGGGCTCCCAGGCCCTGGTAGCCGGCATCCGCGAGGATCTCCACCAGGGGCTCTCCGGCCAGCGGCTTGACCAGCCCTAACTGGCGGGCCTGGGTGATGTCCTCGCAGCTTCCGGGCCTGGCCGGGCTGCAGAACAGCACCCGTCCGTCCTCATCCGTGACCACCATGGCCTTGACGGCGTTCTGCTTGCTCTTGCCGGAGATGAACTTGTCCCGTGAAGGGTGTCATTATTCCGATCAGGCTGCTGAGCTGGGCGTTCTCTGTCGATGGTGAGGCAGTCGGAGCGGCGTGGTGTGGTACTCGTTGAGCAGTCCACCGAGCACCTGCCGACGCCTGACCGTGCCAGCAGGGAGGGGGATGATGTTCGCGTGGTCGTCGGGGGCACGAAGGTCCAGGCTGCGGTGGGCTCGTCCGGTGTTGTAGTGCTTGGCGTACGTGGTGAGGACGGTGTGCAGGTGTCGTTCGCCGGTGATGAGGAGTCGGTCGGTGCATTCGGCGCGGGCTGTGCGTATCCATCGTTCGGCGAACGCGTTGGACCGTGGGCTTTGTGGCGGGGGCGGTATGACGGCTGTGCCGTTGCCGGCGAAACGGCGTCGAACGCGGCGGTGAACTTGCTGTCCCGGTCGCGGGTGAGGAACCGGAAGCACCCAGCCCTCTCCTCGAGGTCCATGAGCAGGTTGCGGGCGAGCTGGGTGACCCATGTACCGGTGGGACGGGCGGTGACGCCCAGGACGTTCACGCGCCGGGTGGCGATCTCCATGACGAAGAACACGTAGAGACGTCTGAGGAAGACGGTGTCCACGTGCATGAAATCGCAGGCGAGCAGCGTGTGGGCCTGAGTGCGGAGGAAGGTACGCCAGGTCTGCTGGCTTGCGCGCTGCGGTGCGGGCGGCAGACCGGAGCGGCGTAGAACGCGCCGGATCGTGGCGGCAGCAACTCTATGACCGAGTCGTCGGAGCTCCCCTTGGATTACCCCCAGGTCGGGTTCTCTCGCGCGAGGCGCTGGATGAGCGCGACTGTTTCTTCTGGCAACGGCGGACGACCGGGTCTGACCGGTGCTTGGCGCCATTTCCAGCGCACCAGACGGCGGTGCCAGTTCAGCAGGGTGCCCGGGGTGACCAGTCGATGGCGGCGTAAGACGGGTGGCAGGTGCCGTGCGAGAGCGGAGAGCACTGCACGATCGGCCCATGAGAGCCGCGGGCGCTCGATCTGCCGGCGAAGCACGGCGACCTCATGGCGAAGCGCGAGGATCTCGGCGTTGTTCGCGGCGGTCGAGCGGCCCAGCAAAAGGAAGCAGCCCAGCAGACGGCAGAAGATCAGGTAGAGCAGTCGCAGACCCACGATCACTGATCATGCCCATACTCGGGCGATCGTAAAGCCCCAGGTCAACCACCGTACGGCAATAAAGACACCCTTCAGGGATGCCTTCGCGTGGCGGCGACTGCGGCTCCATCGACACGGAACCCCTCCCGCTCCGTGACCGGGAACAAAAAGGACCGGCCACCAGACCAGCCTGCCGCAACGATCAACACCCCGACCAACCCAACCAGCAAATGGGCAACAGGATCGGGCAAGCGAGGGCCGTCAGCGTGGAGAGTGCCACCGTCACGTGAACAACCCTGCCTGTGCGTGTCAGCTTTCTGTGGGGTGTTGTTCGGGCCATGTGGTCTGGGTGACGTGGTCGTGGAAGTCGGCTCGCAGGGTCAGCTCGCCGCCGAGGGCGGTGATGTAAGCGGCCATGGTGTCGATCTGCGGGGTGCTGGCTCCGTTTTCGATCTGTGCGATCCGGGCCTGGCTGACGCCCAGTTCCCGGGCCAGCGCGCGCTGGCTCATCCCGCGGCTGCGCCGGGCTCTTTTCAGGAATGCCCCCCAGGTGTGGGTGGTGGTTTTGTCGGGCGGTGCCGTGTCGGTGTGCTTGGCCGGGTGTGTGGTGTTGTCCATGGTGGCCGTTGTCCTTGTCAGTCGACGCTGCCGCGTGGGGCGATCCACTGGTGGGGTTGTCCGGTCACTTTGGCGATGGTTTCGAAGTCCGCGTCGTAGTGCAGCAAGGTCAGTCCGCATAGTTCTGCGGTGGCGGCGGTCATCAGGTCGACTGCTCCTGGTCCCTGGTGCCAGCTTGTGGCGACGAGGAGATCTTGCACCTGCCGGGCCCGGGTGAGTGCACGGTCGGGTACGGGGGTCCAGCCGAAGGCGTCGTGGAGGTAGCGCTCCAGCACGGCCCGCTCGTCGCGGCCGCCGGTGGCGCGGACCAGTTCGAGTTCGGTGCTCTCGCGCACGGCCACTCGGGCCCTCGTCCAGGATGCCCGCCCAGTGTCGTTCCACGGCGGGGCTGCGGAACAGGCGGTTGCAGGCGCTGGTGTCGATCAGATAAGACTCGCTCACGCCGGGCGGGCCTCGCCGAAGGCGCCGCCCTCACCCGCGAGCTCGCTCAGCCGCTGCCGGGCCGCGCGACGCTGGTAGGTCGCACCGACCGCAATATCCACTGCTTTGGCCACGACCTCGGTGTCATCCTCGGTGTGCAGGAGTTGCTTGGCCTCGGCGAGGCGCTCCTCGTCGATCTCAATGGTGATCTTGGCCATCATGTCCGCCCTGAATGTCTGGGCACCTTGCCAAGGATAATAAATCCCTTATCGGTGGTGCTGGCGCAGGTGTCGCGCGGTCGACGTCAAGGCGCCTCGGCTGGGATGCCCCGCGTCGGCTCCCATGGGCGGGGGAGGGGGCTCGGGCCCACGCGGTCGAAGTCGCCGGACCGTGGTCCGCGTCATTTGAAGAAGAGATGCGTCGCCCGACTGCGCCCCGGGCGACGCCGGCTGGCGCGTAGTGTGCGGGGTGCGCACTTCTCGGGCTTCGCGCGGCGGCGTATGGCCCTGAACGGACTGCTACAGAGTGGTACGGATGGTTGCGGAGAGTTGCCGCGCGGCTGGGGGTCAAGGGGGTGCAGGTTCAAATCCTGTCGTCCCGGCGGTGTGACCAGCGGGTTTGCCAGTGATGGCAGACCCGCTGATTGCGTTCGTGTGACACGTGATGGCGACGTGATGACAGCCGGTGAGCGTTGGGGCGGTGCCGCCAGGGTTGCGCTTGCCGAATACCTCGTCCATGCAGGTCACGCGGCCCGTCTGTATTCGTGGAGGATGCCGCGAAGGCGGTCGTGGCGTCGTATGTCGAGGTGGCTGAGCTTGTCCGGGTCGTCGATTGGTGTGGGTAGTGGGTGTAGCGGTCGGGCGTTCGCGATGCCCTGGTGCGGGCGATGGGAGTTGTAGAACTCCTCGAACTCCCGTAGGGCGTGGAGGAGGTGGCGCTGGTTCCAGATCAAGGTCCGGTCCAGGAGCTCGTGTCTGCAGGTCTGCACCCTGTGCCGTTCGGAAACTCGTCGTTCCCGGTCAGGCGGCGTATCTGTACTCGTTGATCACGCCGCCGAGTATTCGGGTGCGCAGAACCCGGTGAGCGGACAGGCCGACCATGGACGTCGGGTGCTCCTGGAGGAGGGGAGGGAGCTGCCCACGAGCCTGGTGGGGGCGATGACCGTTGTAATGCCGGGCGTAAGCATCGAGGACCTGCCGAGCGTGCGTCTCGTTCCAGATCAAGAGGTGGTCGAGGGCCTCGCGGCGCATGGTGCCGATGACACGTTCGCGGTGCGCGTTCATCCGTGGGGACCGTGGCGCGGTCCTCATGACCTGGATGTCGTCGGCTTTGAAGACCGCGTCGA
>NZ_JBIADZ010000042.1:0-62873 GCF_042868035.1 Streptomyces sp. NPDC007875
AGCGGGTACTTCCTCGGGGCAGGCATCGTCAGAGCTCCTCTCGTGAGCCCCATCTGACCTGCTGTCACCTCTCCCCGCATCTCGGGGGAACCTCATGGAGCTACCCGCCTCACACACTTTCAGAGTCGGCCTCGGCCAGGACCCCGATGGCATCTTCGCCGGCGCCTGGCAGATACCACTGGTGTGGCGCGATGAGTTCGCTGACGGCCGGTTCGGAGCCCCACGAGCCAGGGGCGTGCGGCTGGAGCGGCGGGGGGTTGTCGAGCAGAGGGGTCGACGCCTCCCAGATGTGTTCAATTCCGTCCGAGCGGGTGAACAGCGACTGGCCGCCGAGCATGGCGTCCAGGATCAGTCGTTCGTAGCCCTGAAGTCCGTGGGCCTGGCAGAAGGAGTCGTTGTAGCGGAAAGCCGGGTTCCCTGGTGGATGAGCTGGTAGAAGCTGTGCTGGCCGTTGGTGCCCGGCTCTCCCCAGTAGACGGGTTGGGTGTCGTAGTCGACCGCGTGGCCGTCCACGGTGACGTGCTTGCCGTTCGACTCCATGGTGAGCTGCTGCAGGTAGGCCCGGAAACCGTTTCAGATACTGTTCGTAAGGCATGCCGCCGATGGTCTGGACCCCGAAGAATTCCACGTACCAAAACGGCGAGGAGCCCCATGAGCACGGGGAGGTTCGCCTCGAGTGGAGCCGTGCGGAAGTGTTCGTCCATGGCGTGGAAACCCGCGAGCATGTCGTGGACGTGTCGGGCCCGATCGCGATCATGGTGGACAGGCCGATGGCGGAGTCCATCGAATAGCGACCGCCGACCCAGTCCCAGAACGCGAACATGTTGTCCGTGTCGATGCCGAAATCCGCTACGCGCTAGGCATTGGTCGAGATCGCGACGAAGTGCCGTGCGACCGCCTCGTCGCTGTCGAGCGCACCCACCAGCCAGTCGCGTGCCGAGCGGGCGTTGGTCAGGGTCTCCAGGGTGCCGAAGGTCTTGGAGGAGATGATGAAGAGAGTTTCCTCCGGGGAGAGGTCGCGGGTCGCCTCCACGAAGTCGGTCGCGTCAAGGTTGGAGATGAAACGCAACGGCAGGTCACGCTGACTGCAGTGGCGCAGTGCCTCGTACGCCATGACCGGCCCGAGGTCGGAGCCACCGATGCCGACATTGACGATGTTCTTGATCGTCTTCCTTGTGTGGCCTCTCCACTGGCCCGACCGGATGCGCTGGGCCAACGCGGCCACGCGGTACAGGACGGAATGCAACTGGGCGACGACATCGACGCCGTCGACGACGAGTGAGTGCCCGCGCGGCATGCGCAAGGCCACGTGGAGGGCCGGGCGGTCCTCGGAGACGTTGTGATGTGCTCCCCGCGGAACATCCTGTCTCTGCGCTCCTCAAGTCCGCACTCCCGGGCGAGCTCGCACAGCAGGCGCACCGTCTCGTCGGTCACCCGGTTCTTGGAGTAGTCCAGATACAGTCCTGCCGCTTCCGCGCACAGGCGCTCACCGCTGCATCAAAGGGCCGACAACCCGGGCCTTCCCGGCGGCGGAGGAATTCGTCGAAGGGCTCCTTCCAGGCCGCCGCATGCACCACCGCAGTCTTGGTCAATACCCCATCCAGATCGGACAGACACGCGCATATGGCATCCGGGATACCCGGTCTTGTCATGATTTTCCATGCCCGTTCTGCTGCTCGTTAATCCCCGAGTCCGTGAACGGCAATACCGACAGGTCGGCCGTCGGAGCAGGCCCCGGACGAGACGACATCGCGTAATTCGCAGAGGATGAGGGGCTCCTCGAAATCGGCAGTGATGCTCTTCCTGTCAGTTGCTTCGGCCTTGAACAATGTGGGGATGGTGCCGACATTGGCCGTCAGGATCGTGGACTACTTCAGATACCGCTGGCTGGTCACCTGGAACCGGGGTTCATCCTTGACTGGTCATGGCTCGGCGTCCGCCAAGCCATGACCAGGGCAGGCACTGCCGAGACGCTGCTTGCGCGGGTCCCAGGATTGTTTCCTGCAGGCGTCTGACGGCGTCAATGTGGTCCTCGGTCCATATCATCTTCACGGCTGCTGCGGTTCCACGTCCGTCCGCTTCGCTGAGGTCGCGGCGCACCGCCTGGACGAGGAGGCAGGTAGGGAGCCGGCTTTCGATGCGGTCGGGAACGGTGCCCGTGCCCGCCAGCGCTCGTGCTGTCTTCTCGTACCAATTGACAAGCGGCACGCTTGCCTCAAGGACCTCTGCGCGTTCCGCGGTACGATCCCCTTTGGGCGCCGAGTCCTCGCCCCTCCAGAGGTGGAGGACGGCGTCGGCTGTAAGCCGGATGATGACGCCCGCATTGATCAATGTTGTTACACCCGCCAGGGGGACGTGCTTCGTGCCGCGTTCAGCGAGGAAGCCGCGGAAGGCTTCGTCCAGTCGGCGTGCCGCCGCTACTGCACGGTCTCTGTCGTCGCTTGGTATCGGAGCCGTCGGCACGCGTGCGTCGTAGCGGGTGAGGCTGCATTCGATCGCGCTGCGCAGGTAGCGAGCGCTGTCGGAGAAAGTCTCGGACAGGGCCTTGCCGAGTGTGGAACCTGCCCCCCGTGGCCAGAACAACCCCCCGGCCACGAGGCTCACTGCGCAGCCGATGGCCACGTTCTCAAGGCGAACGAGCCCGATGTTCCATCCCCCGGGCTCGACAATGTTGTACAAGATCAACAGTGCGGTGCTGAAACCGGCCTGGCTGACGGTGAACGAGACAGCTTCGGGTGCGATTCCGGCGAAGGCCACGGCTGGCGGGAGTAGCAGCCAGAGGGTTATGGGGTGCATGCCCAGAGCGATGATGAGCCCTCCGCCGATCAGGAACCCGACGGCGTTTCCCAGCAAGCCGCGTAGGGCGTTCTGTCCGGTGTTCAGCGCACTGGAGCGCAACACGGTCAGCGCGCCGAAGACGACCCAGAACGAATGTTGGACGCCGGTGAACTCGGCCACGAGCACGGCGAGGCACAAGGCGGTCGCCCCTCGCACACTGTTGTGGAGCCACACCGAATGCCGGTCGGCCTGCGCACTCACGCGTTCCCGCGCGGAGGAGAGCGGGGACTCCACCCCCTCGGTCCGACACCCCAGAAGGTGTTGCCACCAGCTGCGCTGGTGGGCAGCCACGGCGACTTCGATATTCACGGAGATGGCCGAGATCGCGCAGGCCATCTGCTGGGCGTGAAAGCTCGGCTGCAACGACCTGACAAACTCCGACACCGCCACGTCCGGAACCGCCCACGGGGATGTCTCGCCGCGGTGCAGTGGAACGAGAGACGTGACCGTGCGCTCCATGGCTCCCCGTGCCTGTTCCAGACGCCTCAGACCGGCGTCCAGCTCGCTCGGATCGCCGACGACTGATTCCAGCAATACAGCGCCCCGCTCCAGCAGAGCCGCAGATTCCAACTTCACTGAGCAAACCGCTGTCGCGGCCGGCCCGGGCTGAGACTCCAGCGGCGCTCGCTTTAGAATCGTATTCAGCCACACCACCTGGTCGATCACCCGAATCAGGGCGCGCGCTGCCGTGCTGAGTCCGGTTGGCCGGTAGGACGTGCTGAAGAAGGACGTGCGCACGGCTGTCACGGCAGCGGCGGCCTCTTCGGTCAGCGCGTCGAGCGCCGCTCTGCTCTGCGGTTCAAAATCTCCGCGAACGCATTCGGCCTCGGCGCGCAGCCGCCGAGCAAGCAATCCGCACGCGTGAGCGGCCGACAGCCGCAATGGCTCGCGCACAGGTGCAGGCCAAAGCACGGCGATGGCGATCAGCGAGGCCGCCCCGCCCAGCAGCCAGCCGCCGAGCCGGTCCGGGATCGCACTCACCGAGCCAGGCATCGTGACCGGCAGGATGAAGCTCACAAGGAGGGCGGTCGTCGCGCTGGCCAGCACAGAGCTGACCACGCCGACGAACAGAAGCGTGGAGACGATGGCGAGGGTGGCCGCCGCAGCGGCCCAGATCACCTGGGACGCCAGTGTTCCCAGGCAGACCAAGATGGCCCCGGACAGCACCAGACCGGTTTGCGCTGACAGCCGTACGTGCATCGGACCGCTGAAGTCAACAAACAGCAGACCTGCCAGGGCACCAAATGCCGCGAAGATCGCAAAATCCCGGTCGCCGACGAACTCGACGGCAATCGCTACGACTGCGGGCATGACAACTCCGATTCGCACCGCTCGTCGCAGCGGCGAAGGCCCCGCGGCGCGAGCACGGAACCATCGAAAGATCCGCGTGTACGCAGGACAGCGATGCCTCCAGTTCTCCGGAGAATCGAAGCCCCGTGACACCGCGCTCACGCCTTCCATTCTCTGCCCACAGGCAGCGCCCCGCATGAGCCGACTGGAATCACTGCTGCACTTGCACGCCGACAGCGCCGCGGAGGCCCCAAGACGCCGCCTGGCCAGAACGCAGAGGCCGCTCTGCTGCCCGGCCCACAGCCTGGCGGCCGTCACTGACCTGGAGCTTCCACAGCGAAGCTCAGCACGAATGTTTCGGATGCTCGGCGCGGTTACTGTGGAACTCTGGCCGGGGCCTACGAAGATGAAAGCTGATGGCGTCTCCGGCATCCCGCGCTCTATGCCGCCGCACCGTAAGGAGCGGACAAATGCCCATCGCAACCCCCGAGGTCTACAACGAGATGCTGGACCGGGCGAAGGCTGGCAAGTTCGCCTACCCGTCTTACCAACGTGACCTCGTCGCAGACGCTGCACGCCACTCTGCGCGGCTTCGCCCAGGCGGAGAGCGACGGCATCGTCCAGATCTCACCTGACGGTGCGGAGTTCCTGGGCGGCCAGTACAGCAAGGACATGGTCACCGGTGCCGTCGCCCAGGCGGAGTTCGCGCACATAGTGGCTGAGAAGTACCCGGTGAACGTCGCCCTCCATACCGACCACTGCCCGAAGGACAAGCTGGACGGCTACGTGCGCCCCGCTGCTGGCGATGTCCTGGGAGCGCGTCGCCAAGGGTCGCTCTTTCAGTCACACATGTGGGACGGCTCGGCGGAACCCCTCGCAGCCAACCTCGCCATTGCCCAGGAGCTGCTCGCCGAGGCCGCAAAGGCCAAGATCATTCTGGAGATGGAGATCACCCCCACGGGCGGTGAGGAAGACCGCGTCTCCCAGGAGATCAACGACAAGCTGTACACCACGGTGGAGGATGCGCACCGCACCGCACCGCCGAGGCGATGGGCCTGGGCGAGAAGGGCCACTACCTGCTCGCTGCCCACTTCGGCATGTGCACGGCGTCTACAAGCCGGGCCACGTCGTGCTCCGCCCGGGTCTGCTGCGCGAGCTGCAGGACGCGGTCGGACAGAAGCACGGTAAGCCTGACCCGTTCGACTCGTCTTCCACGGCGGCTCTGGCTCCATGATCGAGAAGATCAATGAGGCCCTGGACAACGGCGTGGTCAAGATGAACGTCGACACCGATACCCAGTACGCCTTCAGCCGTGCTGTCGTCGGCCACATGTTCCGCAACTACGACGGGGTACTGAAGGTGGACGGTGAGGTCGGCGACAAGAAGGCCTACGACCCGCGCACCTGGGGCAAGGCCGCCGAGGCAGGCATGGCCACCCGGGTCGGCATGGCCTGCGAGAACCTGCGCTCCGCGGGCAAGAAAATGAATTAATCGCGCGGGGGCGTCCCCCCGGCTGAGCACCGGCACCTCACCAGATAAGACGTCCTCTCAGTAAATGCGGAAAAGGCTCCGGAGTCGGCGTGCCAGTAGGTGGGACCTGACGTACGCTGAGCAGATGCAGGGAGTTCTGCGGTGCACATGTGAAGGGACACCCGTATGAGAATGCGTTCCACGGTCGGTAAGGGCCTTCAGAGCACAGGATTCTCAACGATCCGCTATGGACTGGCGCTCAATCTCCTGTCGATTGGGCGGCTCAAGTTCGAAAATTATGAGGTCGAGAACATTCGGCCCTTGGTCACCGCGAGCCCTGTATTCTCGCGACTCCTCACCGGACTCGGCGAACAAAAACTGGCCAGGGTCATCGGCGTAACAGAGATGGTTACCGGATCCCTGATTGCGGCGAGACCGTTCGCGCCGAGAGCCTCGGCGCTAGGAAGCCTGGGGGCTGCTGGGATATTCGCCACGACTCTCAGTTTCCTGGCCACAACGCCCGAGGCATGGCAGGAGAGGCGCGGAGAACCAAAGCTCTCTCTCGCCGGCCAGTTCCTGGTGAAAGACATCGTGTTGCTGGGGGCTTCCCTGCTCACGGCTGCCGAGTCTCTGCAGGCCGGACAGCGCACGTAGTCCACAATGCGATAGCGACGAACCCCAGGGGTCTTTTCACATGCAGGGGTGAATTGTAGCTCGGGAGTGAATTGTGATGGCCGACTGTAGGCCTAGGCTAGCTCAATCCTCCGCAGGTCACTCTTTTGCACAGCCTCCGAGCTCGACCGCGATCCTGAACTGATTGTGCTTCTGCGGCTTCCGCAACTCGGGCTGCTGCGCTGACCGGTGGCTGACCAGCCGCGATCAGTTGTTCTTCCCGAATGGGTGGCCCTGCGGAGAGCGGAGCTATCCAGGGGCGACCTGGCGGGGAGCAACGAGCCGTGCGTGATCACACCTGCAACTCGTCGCAGGATACCGCCATGTTGTCAGATAAGTCCCAGCCCATTATCAAGGCGACGCTTCCGCTGGTCGGTGCACATATTCAGGAAATCACCACGCGCCCTTCTACGCACACCCGTTTTCTACTCGCCCGGAACTGCTGGATGGCATATCCAACCGCGGCAACCAGGTAAAGGGCACCCCGGGCCGCCATGGACCGGCTCCTGCGCAGCGAGATCCCGCCCGGCGGGAAGTGCGACATCAAGACCCTCGCCCGCGAAGCGAACGTCGACCGCACCGCCTTCAACGGCACCCGCCCCTACGCTCACCTTCGCATCGAGTTCGAGCGACGCCTTCAGACCCTGCGGCAGGCCGACGACATTCCCGATCCCCGCGAGGCCCAGCCCTGTCGCGAATACCTGCGGCACCGGGGCACCCGGCACACGATCCCGGAGAAGACCGACAGCCAGGCAGCCCGCTTACGCAAAGGCTCACGCGGCGGGCGGCCACCGAGCTTCGACGAAGAGCGGCACAAGAAGCGGAACACCATCGAACGGGCCATCAACAAGCTCAAGCACGCCCGAGCCGTAGCCACCCGCTACGACAAACGCGGCTACGTCTTCCTCGGCACCGCCACCGCAGCGGCCCTCGTCGTCTGGCTGCGAACTTGATCGACCGGACAAGTCCTAGGTAGGCCCACCTCCGGCGAGGTGACAGCTCGATGAACACCGCACGGGCCTCGGGCGCGTGAAGCACGAGCCGTTCGGTCGTGATCGGGGCAGGTGGCCAGGCGACGGACTCAGAACTCGAGGCGGTAGCGGGGCGCGAGGACCGCGTCCAGGCCCTCGATGAATCCGTAAGCCCAGCCGTGCGTGGAGTCGAAGTGGATGTCATCACAGACGTCCGTGCGGTCCACATGCCGTGTCGCGGGCCGGTGGTGCCAGGCGTTTTCACGCCCGCCCGGGGGCACGTCATTCGCCCGCGGCGTCCTCGGCCTCCCAGCGCAGCAGGTCGCCCGGCTGGCACTTGAGCACCTCGCAGAGCGCGGCGAGCGTCGCGAAACGCACCGCCTTGGCGCGGCCGTTCTTGAGTACCGCCAGGTTGGCGGGCGTGATCCCTACGCGGTCCGCGAGGTCGCCCACGGACATCTTCCGCCTGGCCAGCATCACGTCGATGTCGACGACGATCGGCATCAGATCACCTCGTCCAACTCGGCCTGCATCTGTGCCGCTTCGACGTCGCGCGCGACGGCCTGGGCAAGCAGCATCCGCAGCACGAGCACGATGAGGGCGACCCCCAGGATGGCCACGCCAACCCCGCCCATGATGAGGGTGACGCCCGGGTCGGCCCGCTGGCCCGGCGCGTTGAGGGCCGTGACCGCGAACCACAGGAGGGCAGCCGCCACGATCGCGCCGACCACGGCGTCCACGTACCGGAAGGCGGCATGGGAGAACACGGTTCCCCGTCGCACCATCGTCACCAGCCGCCATACGCTGACCAGGGCGACCTGGGCCGAGCCCATGCCCAGGATCGTGATCACGCGCAGCGCGGTCGGCGGGAGCGACCCGTCCTCCGGGTCGCTCCCGCCGACCAACACCCACACCATCAATGCCTGCACGAACACGGTGCCGGCGAGCACCACCACGAGCACGGCACGAAGCGCACGCACTGCCAGCTGTCCCATGCCCCATCCTTCCATCGAGTTACGATGGGAATCTATCGAATATCGATAGATGAATCAAGGATTGAGGCAGAGGACGGGCGGTGGGCTACGTTGAAACCCTGGCCCGAGAAGCCGGACCTCACGGAGGCCGCGTCGAATGCGGTGATCGCCCTGCGCGATGTCCGTTCCGCACTCGACCGTCTGCAGTGGGCTGCGGGGAACCGACAGCATGACACTGGGTGGTAGGGCTGGCACCGGGCCGAGGGCGGGGCGGGTCCGCGCTTGCTGGGCTTGGTGAAGCAGGCGGTGCAGACGCCGGCCGCGGTGTCGGGGAGGCGTGCTCGCCGTCCGTGAGTCAGGAGTCCGGCTGCCGCCCAGTGCGGAGGCATTGGGGACAGGTCCACGCCTGTCCGAGGAGCGACCCCTCAGAGGGGTAATTGCCGCACATCAGTGCATCCTTGGAGGCGCTGATAGGGTCCTGATCATGTCCAGTCAACAACAGCCAGGATGGAACGACGCTGGTCAAGGGGGGCCTACTGGGCACGGCCCCGCTCCGCATCAGGTGCAGCCGCCCTACCAGCCGTATCCGAACGGCCCCGGGGCCCTGCGCGAGTACCACCACCTCCAGCCGATGGCGATGCCGGGGCAGGTCCGGGCCGCGCAGGTGCTGTTCTTCGTGATGGGCGGGTTCGGCCTGCTCGCCATGGTGCTCGCCATCGTGAGGGGGCATGCGGAGGCGGCCGGCTCGATCTCCGTAACGTCTCTCCCGGCGTTCATCGGCCTGTTCTGCGCTCTGCGCTTTCCCAAGCGGAAGCCCAACTCACGGGGTACGGCGATCTTCCTCGCTTCGCTGATGCTCTTCATCGGGTTCGGCACCATGGGGCAGGGGCAACCCGTCGGGCTGGTCCTGTGCGCAGCTGGTGTCACCATTGTGATCCTGCTGTCCCAGCGGCGGTCCGGTCACTGGTTCCGCCGTCCAGTGCGCCCCTGACAGGCCGGAACCTGCAGAAGAACAAACGCACTTCGCCTCCGCCGCCAGCCCGGTCCGGTCGAGCCGCATCACGGCACCCCAGGTACTGATGACGCGACCGCGCTCCTTATCCGCCGGAACAGGCGGCCTCTCCTTCGCCGGGATCACAGGGGGCGCCGCAGGCGCGGCGGGGCCGGCCCAGGCAGGTGGGGCGTTGGGGGTAGGGGCCGGCGACGGGACGGCTCCGCGTTGCGGCTTCTCGTGGAGAGCACGGTCGAAGTCGGGGCGAGGGAGAACCGCCGGCCGACCGGCAACGGACGCGGTTGGCCCCTTATGGCCGTCCCGTTCGGGAGACGGCCGTCCTCGGTGACGGCTCCTGCCTTGACAGTGCGACAGCCGCGTGCAGTCCTGGCCGGACGCACGCTTCCACAGCACGCTTCAGGAGGCCTGGTCGTGGCGTCGGCGGGCGGCCCGGATCTCTTCGCGATGGGTGTTGGCCCAGGTGTCCAGCGCCGTGAGGGGGCCCAGCAGGGTCCGGCCGAGGTCGGTCAGCTCGTAGTCGACCCGGGGCGGGACGGTCGCGTGCGGGGTGCGGGTGATGAGGCCGTCACGGGCCAGCGCGCGCAGGGTCAGGGTGAGCATGCGCTGGCTGATCCCTTCGATGGCGCGGTGCAACTCGGAGAAGCGGTGTGTGCGCCGGCCGAGGAGGACGACGATCAGCACGCTCCACTTGTCGCCGACCAGGTCGAGCACCTCACGGACGGCGCAGTCGTCGGTCGGCTTGATCGTCTCGGGCACATTCATGTTCGTGACTGACATCAAAGTGCCTCCTTCCAGTTCCTCCCATGCTGCCGCAGACTGAGGTTGCGCACAATAAGTAACCCAAGGAGGATCCCGTGAGCACCTCACTGGATGAAGTCCCCGGGCCCGGGGCGCAGCCCGGTCCCGCGCCGTCCGACGAGCAACCGGCCCCCGCCCCCGCCCCTGCCCCTGCCCTGGTCGTCGTCGGGGCCGACGACGCTCCCCTCTGCTCGGACGGGGTGTGCCCGCTGTGAGCGAGCAGCAGCGATTGCGGATCGAGGTGTGGTCGGACGTCGTGTGCCCGTGGTGCTACATCGGCAAGCGCCGGCTGGACAAGGCACTCGACCAGTTCGGGCACGCCGACGAGGTCGAGGTGGTGTGGCGCAGCTTCCAGCTCGACCCCGCTCACCGTGAAGGCGTGCGGGAGCCCGTATACGACGCCCTTGCCAGGAAGACGGGCGGCTCGCCGGCGCAGGTCCGTGCGATGACCGGGCAGCTTGTGGAGCTGGGGGCGGCAGAAGGGCTCGCCTACGACTTCGACCGGGCCGTCCTCGTCAACACCTTCGATGCCCACCGCCTGAATCAGCTGGGCCATGCCCACGGCCTCGGCTCCCAGATGCACGAACGGCTGATGCGCGCCCACCTGATCGAGGGCGAGGTCCTCGACGACGTCGAGACCCTCGTCCGGATGGGGAACGAGGCCGGGATCCCGGCCGACGAGGCACGCAAGGTTCTCGCCGGTGACGCCTACGCAGCCGACGTCCTGGAGGACACCCGCCAGGCTCAGGCGCTCGGCGCGAGCGGAGTGCCGTTCTTCGTCCTGAACCGCGCATACGGCCTCTCCGGCGCGCAGCCGGTCGATACGTTCCTGTCCGCGCTGCGCAAGGCCGCTGCCGCGCCCGGCACGGCAGCTCGCTGAGCGTCTCGTCTACCTGCCGCGGCGGACAGGAAAAACCGCCCCGGTCCCGCCGGGGCGCCCCCGGACGCCGCTCATCACCTCCGGCACCCCGTCACCGGCCGCTTCCCGGCCGGGAAGCCGGCACCCCGCGCGTTTTCCTGAGGCAATCCCCGCGGCCCGCACCGTCCGCAGGCCCGAGAGCTGCGCGGTCCGCATGCGCGTAGCGACGGGTGCCGACGCGCCTGCCCGTCCGTCCTGACACACACCGAAACCGAAAGAGACCACACAGCTATGTCGTACCTGCTCCACATCGATACCTCGGCCACTCCCGGCGACGGATCCGTCTCCCGCAAGGTCGCCCGGTCCTTCCGTGCCTCCTTCACCGGCCCCGTCATCCACCGCGACCTCGGTCTGGCACCGGTCCCGCACCTCACCGCCGAGAGCATCACCGCCCGCAGCACCGACCCCGCCCAGCACACCCCGGAGCAGGCCAAGGCACAGGCCCTCCAGGACGAACTCATCGAGGAGTTCCTCGGCGCGAGCGCCTACCTGTTCACCGTCCCGCTGTACAACCTGACGATGCCCTCGGTGTTCAAGGCATGGCTCGACCAGATCATGATCTTCGGCCGAACCCTGGCCATCGGAGCCACTGCGCCCACCGCCGGCCGCCCCGCCACCGTGATCACCGCCCGGGGCGGCAGCTTCGGACCCGGCACCCCCAACCACGGCCTGGATCACCTCGTACCGTCCCTCGAGGCCATCCTCAACCGGATGCTCGGCCTGGACCTGTGCATCATCCTGCCCGAACTCACCCACGCCCCCCGCGTCCCCGCGATGGCCGACCTCATCCCGCTCCACGAGACGGCCCTGGCCACCGCACACGAACAGGCCGCCCAGCAAGGCGAACTCCTCACCAAGCGCTTCGCCGCCTGAAACATGCCCACCCGCATGAGGACGCGGGCAGACCATCACCCCGCCCAACGGAAACCCACCCCTATTCGCCCAGGTGCGAACCCCCGGCGCGCGGCTACCACTTCGGGATGCGCTTCTCGATCAGCCCCATCAGCCAGCCCGGCGGACCCATGGTCGCCGCCAGCAACACACCCGACGTCGCCGAAGGCTACGGGGAGCCCGACACGAACCTCGCCAACGTCGAATTCCCGACCATGGACCGCGCACGCGAGCGGTACCACTCCCCCGCATACGCGGGAGCGCTCAAGATCGCGCAAACAGAAATGAACCGACGCCTGGTCTTCTCCGAGGGCTACCCCAGCTCGCCCTGGCTGTCCGCGCTGATGCCGCCCGGCAGCGCAACGATGGCCGTAGAGCGGCACGTCGTGGGCCATCGTGTCCCGGCGGATCGAGCCGGGAACCGTGCCCGGGCCTGCTGCGGCATGCCGCCCGCGATCTGTGGAACGGGCGGCCTCTCTGGCGCCCGGACCCGCACTGACCTGGTCATCTCCCGGACGCGGACGTTCACCGGCCCCTCCCGAACGGATCGTTGGGGGCCTCTGTCCGGTACCCGGCGGCCGGGACCGCCGGCACTCCGGCCCGATGGACCTGCCGCTCATGGTGTGCGCGGACCGCCTCAACCGCCGTGCATGAAGATCACTCCGGCACTCGCCGGCGCCGACTGGCAGGCAGCGTGGTCATGAAGCGGACCGGTCCAGCCACGAATCCGCAGAAGTCGGCTACTGGACGGCAGCCCACGCCCGAGACCAGGGGGTGGCCTCTCGCGCCCTCGAAGCTCTCACCAGCTGGGCCTTCGATGTCTTCGCGGTCGAAGGTCGGGAACGTCTCGACCTGCTCCATCAGGTGGACAAACCCGCCTCGTGCCGGGTTGCGGAGAAGGCCGGATACGGGTTTCACCGGGTCCTTCCGGCTCGGTCTCCTTTCCCCAGGGAGCGCCACTTGCCTATACGACGGGCCGGCACTGCGGCCTGAGGACCAGGACACGCTGCCTGCCGCCCGCGTTGTCAACGGCATGATCCGATCACGGTGATACGGGCGCCGGGAAGCCGAGTCACCGATGCCGTCTCAGTGGCCGTGGTCCGAAAGTGGACGATCTCTTCGTGTTGGGCGGCGAGCCGGGCCAGAGCCGGGGTGTGGAAGTCCGTGAGCTCGGTGACCGTCTGCTCCGATCGGGTCAGACACTCCCTGAGCCGGGCGTTCTTCGCCTTGAGGCGGCAACTCGGTGGACAGCCGTACGTCAAGCGCGCCTCCGATGGCAGCGTCAAGCACCTGCCGGACTACATCCGCAGTCAGGGATGCTCCGTGATCAACAACTCAGGCAAGACCGCTCAGGTTGATGCGCCTCGTGCGTCAAACCTCTCCGTGCACGAGCCGGGCCTGGTAGTCCTGGACATCACGGCCCGGAATGCGGAAGCCGCGGCGGCGGTGACGCCCGGCCGCAGGCCGTCGAGCGTCCGATCCGGGCCACCGCCTCGGCCGAACAGGGCTGGTGGGACGGGACCCTGCCCGACTGCTCGCTGGTCGAGTTGCGGAGCGAGCTGACTGCCGCCCGCGCCGAGTTGGCCCAGGATCGGACCCGGATTGCGGACCTTGAGGTCCGGCTGGGCCAGAACTCCACCTTCTCGTCCGGGCCTCGGCCCTGCTGCTCGTAGCCACGGGCGCCACCGGGGCCCTCGCCCAGGAGGGCACACGCCTCCTGGGCCGGCGGCTTCCATGCTGTCGTCGGCGTGGTCATCCTTGGCCCGGTCACCTGGATCGGCGTCCACGCCAGAAGCGGGAGGCTCGTGAGAGGTGAAAGGCCCCGCACGCCAACGACCTCCCCGACCCCGACGATCACACCGGCTCGGAATGGATGGCGGGGTGTCCACCCTGTGGTGTGCGGCTCGCAAAGTCATCGCTGCAGGTGAGCAGAGGTGGCCGTGGTTGTCGGTGGTGGCTGGGACGCTGTCGTGATGATCGTGTCGCTGCTGTACCGCGCCGCCCGCGCGCTGCTGTCGCGGCTCTCCAGTGCCGTGCGTGGACGTGCACCGTGCTCAGCGGCGTGCCGCGGAGATCAGGCCGCCGTGCCTCGGCGGCCGCTCCTCGGGCGCCGTGACCGGGCGTCCGTACGCCGCCGCGCGTTCACGCAGGGTGTACGCGCGGGCGTCCCACCCGAGACCGGCCAGCCAGGCGATCGGGTCGGGCGGCATCTCGGAGACCCACATCGACGCCGCGGTGCCGGTGTCCTGCGCGAAGCGCTGGACGACACCGGGTTGACCCAGCGTCAGGCCCATCCGGCTGCCGGTCGCGGACAGCTCCCCCACCTGCCCGAGCAGGCGTTCGACCGCATCCTGCGGCAGGTAGATCAGCAGGCCCTCGGCGATCCACACCGTGGGTAGCGCCGGATCGTGCCCGGCAGCGGCCAGGGCACCGGTCCAGTCCTCGCGTAGGTCGACCGGTACGGTGATCCGCTCGCAGCGCGGCTCGGCCCGCTCGGCCCGGAGCACCGACTCCTTGAAGCCCAGCGGCTCCGCCGTGTCGATCTCGAACAGACGGGTCCCCGACGGCCAGTCGAGCCGGTAGGCCCGGCTGTCCATACCGGCACCGAGCAGGACCACCTGGCGGCAGCCCGCGTCGGCCGCGTCGCGCAGCAGGTCGTCGAGGAAGCGGGTGCGGACCACGATCGAGAGCGCGACCGTGCCCCAGCGCCGCCGGGCCGCGTCGTCCACGGGCACTCGCGGCGGCTCCCCGTCCAACGGCAGGCCGCCGGCGGCGGCAAATGCCTCCGCGAGCGGGTCCAGGAACAAGGGGTTCTCGCGCCGGGTCTCGCGTGCCCGCACCCGGGCGACCCCGACGGCCGTGGCCCAGACCCCGGACGGCTTCGCTGTCGTCATGACTCTCCCCTCGTCAACGAGGCGGCTTCTCGCCCGGCTCCGTAGAGCCCTGACGGCCGAGCCCTGACCACGGAAGGTACTACGCCGCCTTGAGGACCGCCGACGCCGCCCGCGCCACGGGCGTAGAGAGGGTCGCCGACCGGGTCAAGGCCGGGGAGCTCAAGGCCTTGCGGGCGGCGGTCCGCGACAAAGTGGAGGCCACCGCCGCGTGCTCCTCGAAGACCGAGTGAAAACACAACGCCCTGTTCAAGCGACTGCACATCTGCCGGGACGACTACCTGCGCCGGGTCCACGACCTGATCCTGCCCTTCGACAACAACCCGGCCGAGCGGACGATCAGGATAGCGAAACTGCGAATCAAGGTCTCCGGAAGCCGGCGGACCCTGCTCGGCGCCCATGACTTCGCAGCGATCCGGACCTACCTGGCCGCCACCGACCGCCACGGCCAGAACATGCCCGATGTCCTCGGCCAGGCCATGCGCAGCAGACCCTGGACGCCCGCCGCCTGATCTCCACCGGTCCCACCGATCAGGCATGCCCCCGAACACGGGCAGCCATCCAGTCACCCGTTCCCGAGCCGCACGCGCTCACTCACCGTGAAACCACCGGCTGTAGTACTTGGGTCCGTCTTCAAACGGATCTGGCCCAGAGCAGGAACGACGCGAGCGTAACCGCCGCTTCGCAGGAAGTGGCGGTCTTCTCGTATCTGGTAGCGATCCACGAAAGCCCTTGAGCCGGTTGAAGCAGCACTCGGTGATGTTGCGCCGGCGGTAGGTCTCCGGGTCGAATCCCCGTGGCCGCCCTCCACGACAACCGCGATTGTGCCGGTGCTGTCGCTGGTCGTTCTTTCCGGGATGGTGTGCGCGATGCCGCGTTTTCGCAGCTAGGTACGGAAGCCCCGGGAGCCGCAGGCCTTATCCTCGATGACCCGATCCGGCCTGCGGCGGGGTCGACCAGGGCCGGTGCGGGGAACGCGGATGCGTTCGCGGAGAGGGCGTGCGCAGATACCGTGCGTGGCGCTGGCCCGGCGTCACCAAAATCGCGAGGGGACGGCCGAGACCGTCGCAGGCGAGGTGGATTTTGGTGGTCAGGCCTCCGCGGGATCGGCCGAGGGCGTGATCGTCTGGTTCGGCCGGCCGGTACTGCCCCCTTTTCGGCCCGTGGCGGCAGCGTGCTGGTGGGCGCGGACGATCGTGGAGTCGATCCGGACGAGCCAGTCGATGTCACCGGCGACGTCCGCCCGGGCCTGGATCTGTTGCAGGGCCCGGGTGAACACGCCCTCCTGCCGCCCAGCCTTCGCCCCCGTGATGGCGACCGGAATCGTGTCCCAACTGGCGGCGGTGGGCGCCCCACGACTGTCGGGCATCCTGCCAGCCGTGGCCGCGGTGCTCTACGGCGGGCTGCCGGCGGGGCCGGTGTGGCTCGCCGCCGTCCTGGTCGCCGTGCTCACCGCCACCGTCATGAGTCGTCCACCGCTCCCGCACCCCGGCCCCGGCTGCGGCGGGGGCCGGGGTGCGGCTCGGTCAGGACGGGTTGTCCGCGTGGGTGAGGGTCGTCCAGGCGTTGAAGTAGTTGTCCGTGCCGGACGGGCGGTGGGCCTCGGTGTACTTCTGGGTGTTGGACATGCTGATGCCGAGGCGGTTGTGGAGGGCGTTGAAGCCGACCTCAGTGACCTGGTCCAGGCCTTTCCTGACGGTGCCGCCGCACAGCCAGGAGGGCACGGTGGTGCCGTTCTCGTAGGCCGTGTGGAAGCCCAGTGCGTAGCGCAGCCGGTCCTGGATCTTCGGGTAGAGGTCCTGGCCCTGGATGCGGCTGGTCTCCGCGATGTCCGCGATGGAGGCGATGCCCCAGCCGGTGTGCCCGAAGTCGCGGCAGGTCTCCTGGGCGAGGCCGTCGGCGAAGGTGCTCTGGCCCTGCCAGTACTTGATGATCTCGGCCTCGGTGTCGATGCTGCTGTCCGCGGGCGGCTTGGGCAGGTCGCCGTCGCTGGTCAGGTACACGTACGCCGGGACGCGGTCGAGGTAGATGCTGACCGCCTTGTCGTAGGCGGAGCGGTCATCGAGAAAGACCGCGATGCCGATGGCCGCCTCGGTCATCACCAGTTCCCAGTTGCCGTTCTTGGTGGCGGCGCCGTTGATCACCTCGGGGAGGTACACGTTCCGCAGCATGGTGGCGAAGCGTCCGGCGCCCGGCCAGCCGCCGTCGTAGGTGTACTTGATGATCTCGGCGGCGCGTGGCCAGGTGGCGCCTGACCAGCCGGACTGCAGCGGGGCGTTGCTGTTGGTGTGATCAGTGATCGTGGAGGACCAGGCGTCCATGATCTCGATCGACTTCTTGGCGTACTTGCTGTCCCGGGTGAAGTACCAGGCGAGCGCGTCGGTGTAGGCCGCGATGGCGTCCTGGCGCTCCTCGGTGCACCCGTGGTTGGGGTTCGACGACGAGCCGCACTCCACGACGGCGCGCGGTTGGGGGGTGCGCGACAGGGAGGCGTAGGAGCTGCCCATCATGTCGTCGTAGGCGGCCTTCCAGGGCTGCTGGTCGGCCTGCACCTTGGAACGGGCGTAGTCGAGTTGGGCCCGGCTCACCAGCACCCCGGGGTGGGTGAAGGCGGCCGGCGCGGCCGTGGCCCGCGGGGCCGGTCCGCTGAGCTGGAGGCTCAGCAGCCCCGCCAGCAGGGCGAGAACACTGAGTAACGCGGTTCTGGTTCGTGCCATCCGATGACCTCTTCTGTTCATGGATGAGAACACAGTTCCCACATACGGACAGGATGGCCTGGACCATAAGGACCGTTCGTGAACATGTCAATGCCTGCGGGCGATGGCCGGGAAATCCTCTCCGACCCCAGCCGAGCACTCCTGGTCCTGCCCCCTCGGAGGCCGCGGGTGGTGATGTCGCCATGGGAGGTGGTCGCGCGAATGCCGAGTTCGGCGGCGCCATCGTCCTCGAGGACGTTGCCGACGCGGCCGCAGCCGGCGCCGGCGTCCAGGGCGGCCGAAACACCGACTGCGGCGCCGCCCGAGATGTCCCCGGACTGAGTGCCGAGCACGACCCCGCCGCGCACCGTCGCGGCGATCCGGATGCCGCCCCGTGCGGTGCCGACCTCCGCGGGCCGCCCATCCCGCCGACCTCAACGTCGCCCTCGATCGCGGTGAGGCGGACACAAGCCCTACCTCGACGACCGCTGGAACCAGGGTTGCACCAACGCCTGGAAGGCATGGGAGGAGATCATGCCGCTCGGCTACACCGGCAGCTACCAGCGCGTCCGCGGCCTACTTCCGCACCGAGCGTCTGTCGGCAGATCCGGCACCGCACCCCCGCCGTCCCCTCGCGCGGTCGCCGGCTGGATCCTCAGCCATCCGGACACCCTCACCGAGGTCGAACAACTTCGCCTGAAGGCCGTCCTGGTCCACTGCTCCGGCGCCGGGCCGCGGCCGGGCGGCTGGGTGGTAAGAATAGGTACGTGCCAAAAGGGGTCCAGGTCAGCGCCGGGCGCACGCGTAACCGTTGGGGGAGGGCGAGTGGCTGCGCGGGGAGATCCTCGCCGCGGCCAGCCGGTTGCTGTCCGAGCTCGACGGGGAGGACGGGCTGACCATCCGCGGCGTCGCCCGCACCGCCGGTATCGCGCCGGCCGGCATCTACCAGCACTTCACCGATCGTGCCGCGCTCGTAGCGGGCCTCACCGACCACGAGTTCGCCTGACTGCACACCGCGATGGAGGCGGCCGAGGATCGTGGACTCTGGCGACGTGGTGGGCCACGTGCGGGCGATGCTCCACGCCTCCTGCCGGTTCGCGATGCCTTGTTC
This sequence comes from Streptomyces sp. NPDC007875, assembly GCF_042868035.1. Classification (NCBI taxonomy): domain Bacteria; kingdom Bacillati; phylum Actinomycetota; class Actinomycetes; order Kitasatosporales; family Streptomycetaceae; genus Streptomyces; species Streptomyces sp. NPDC007875. The sequence goes on from NZ_JBIADZ010000042.1 coordinate 18,534, forward strand.
ATCAGCCGATCACGCAAGGCACCCACGAGGGCCTGGCGGAAGCTCGCGCACGAGGCAAACGCCCGTGCCCACATCTGAGGAGGAAGACAGGAAGAGCCAGCCACACTGCCCGCGGCGGGTTTGCCGGGCGGGTCACCACGGCGGCGCACTGAGTTTTCGATCCGGTATTCCCTTGGAAGGGTCGCCTGGGCGGTTGACATCAGACAGGGTTGGGCACATGTCAGATGCTCTCTATGGACTGGTGGGTGCGCTCGGGGGCTCACTCGTCACGGCGGAGTCGCTTACTGGGGTCCTCTGCATCAGCAGCGCGAAGCAGCTGAGCGGGCCCGGAGAGAGGCTGAGGACCAAAGAGAAGCCGACCGTAGGTTGGCGGCGATGCAGATCGAAGCCTCTCGCGCTGAAGCGGAGGAGGCGCGCAAGGAAGTCGCGAAGCAGGAGAAGATCAGTCGCCTGGTTGAGATCCGTACGGCACTCCGTGAATGGCAAGAGGTGCTGGACCGGGCGGTTCAGCACATGTGGAGCGGCGCTTCTTTTGATCTTGAAACCTTCGATGATGCCGAGAACAGTGCAAGCAGGAAAGCTTCGCGGGCTATCGACGCCGTCATGCATGACGAGTGGTTCATCCCGCAGTCGAAGTACGACCGTCCTGGGCCGGGGGGACGCCATGAGACCTCGGTCAACGCACAAGTCACGACTGCGCTGAGGGCCTATCGAGACCTGATCCGGGAGAACCTGCTCTCAGGCTCTCGAGTCAGCCCGGACCGCTTGCGAGAACTGATGTACCGCCAGGACGGCGCTACCAAGATGCGCGGCACGATGAGCACCGTGATCGAGAGCCGTGTGCGGGCAATCCATAGAGGCGAGGACGAGGACCCGGGCCGGATAATCCCGAGAGACTGGTGATCAGGCGGCTCGGGCGAGCGTTGATCGACTCGGTGCGCACGCTACAGGCCGCCTCGGTCCGCGACGTCGTGCAGGACTCGTGGCGCGAACAGGCCCCGGCCACCGGCGTCACAGTCCGCGACGACATGCGCCAGTAAGTCTTCCGCCCGCTCCCCGCCCACCTCGGCGCACTGGACGAGACCCTGACATGGTGCGGCGAAGCCGCCGAGGCGGCCGACACCCGCATCGACGTCAAGCTGACGGTTCAGCACAGCACACCGCACGTCTGGCTCGGCCTCGACAAGGTGGACGTCCAGGCGGCCTGCGACGATTTCGCCCGCCTACTGTCCCGCACCCCTGCGCACACCGACTGCCTGGTCGGCGACGACCACGTACTGCTGCGCCTGCACGGCGATCCAGAGACGGCTCCTATCCATCCCTCGGCCGCAGCGGGCATGAACGCCTACATCTCCAAACCGCTGCGCCCACGGCCGCTCACTGAGGAAGTCGCCGACCAGCCCCTAGGAACACAAGACGAGCAGCCGTAGAGCCAGCCCACCGGCTCCAACTGCCCCGTCGCCGCAGTTAAGAGGGCGGGTCATCACGAGCCGTACCTGTCGTGGACGCGGCCCGAGGGGACCGGGGAACATCAGCCTATCCGGCCCCGACACCCGCTGCCGCCGCGCACCGTGAAGACGACCGCGGCGACGTCGATGGCGCGAGCGCGGTGTCCCACCAGCGGGTCCAGCCGGGCCCGTCTCGCCGATCCGGCCGCCCGGTAACGCATAAGAAGCCACTGCCAGCTACTTGCTTGCCGAAGTTGAGGATCACGGACGTCCGCCACCACGCGCGCAGCTGCTCCATGGGGGCCGCCGGCCTTGCCCCGTATCGGGTCGAATTCGCCCAGTCGGTCACGGGGCGCGAAGTCAGCCGCCCTCCGTCAGGTCGGTGGTCGCGGCCAGGTCGGTGACGATGTCGAGTAGCCGGTGCAGGGGCGGGGAGGTGTTGCCCGGCAGCCACACCATCTCGGTGTGCGCGTACGCGTCCTTGAGCGGGACGAAGACCACGCCGGTGCGACGCAGGCTCCGTGAGGAGCGGACGAGCCGGGCGACTCCAAGCCCGGCGGCGACCAGACCGAGGAGGCCCTGCACACTGGCTTCCTCCTGGACAACGTTCGGTGTGAAGCCTGCTGCACGGAAATGCTCGTCGTAGGCGCGGTGCCAAGGTGCCCAGGAACTGCGCGGAGTCATCACCCACGGTTCCTCCGCCAGCTCTGTCAGCTCCAGTTCCGTGCGGGCGGAGAGCGGGTGGTCCGTCGGCAGCACCGCGCACACCGGTTCGGTCGTCAGAATCCTCGACTCCAGGCCGGGGACGAGCGGGTGGCGGGTGAAGGCGACGTCCTGGCGTCCGTCGAGGACACCCTGCACCAGCGGCGCGATGCTCGTGGACTCCGTCGTCAGGTGCAAGTCCGGCAGCTCGCGGTGCACGGCCCGGACGACGGGCGGCAGGAGCTGGTTGGCGACGGTGGTCAGGAACGCGAGCCGGAGGTTGCCGACCTCACCCCGCAGGGCTCGGGACACCACGGCGACTGCCTCGTCGGCCCGGTCGACGACGGCCCGCGCCTCCTGGACGAACAAGGCGCCGATGTCCGTCACCTCCGTTCCTCTGCTGCCGCGGTCGAAGAGCCTTGCGCCGAGCAGGCGCTCCAGGGCGCTGATCTGCTGGGACAGCGATTGCTGCGCGATCATCAGACGCCCGGCGGCCCGCGTGAAGCTCCGCTCCTCCGCGAGAACGAGGAAGTAGCGCAATTGCCGCAGCTCAGGAGTGGTCACAGGAACAGACTGTAGCTCCGGCAGCCAGCATCTGTTGGACCGGTACACGGACCGTCGCGCACTGTGGTCACCGAGCCGATACCGGCAGACGGTCCGCTCGGACAGCGAGTCGACGACTCGCAGGGCGAAGAGCCGTGCGTGCCCGGTCGTCAGCGGGTTTCCCCCGGTCGGCGTCCGGATCAGGCAACGACAATGCGCGACAACAGGGAAGATCATGAACGCACCCCGTATCACCACCCCGTTCACCGCCGGTTCCACCGCCGCCGAGATCGTGGCCGGCGTCCGGCTCACAGGACGACGTGCCATAGTCACCGGCGGCTCGTCGGGTATCGGCGTGGAGACCGCCCGGGCCTTGGCCCTCGCGGGCGCCGAGGTGACCTTGGCGGTTCGGGACGTCGAGGCGGGCGAGAAGACGGCAGTGGACATCCGCGCCACCACCGCGAGCCGACTGGTCCGGGTCGCTCCGCTCGACCTGTCCGACCAGAGGTCGGTCGCCGCGTTCGTCACCGCTTGGGAAGGCCCCCTGGACATCCTGATCAACAATGCCGGTATCGCGGCGGCCCCCAAGGCGCGGACGCCGGAGGGCTGGGAGTTGCAGTTCGCCACCAATCACCTCGGCCACTTCGTCCTCGCGACCGGCCTGCGCGGCGCGCTGGCAGCCGCCGGCCGGTCCCGGGTCGTGTCGCTGAGCTCGAACGCCCACCTGTACGCGCCAATGGTCTTCGATGACATCGGCTTCCGGACGCGGCCGTACGACCGCATGCTCGCCTACGGTGAGTCGAAGACTGCCACCTCGCTGTTCGCGGTCGAGGCGAACAGGCGATGGTCCGTCGACGGCATCACCGTCAATGCCGCCAACCCGGGTGCGGTCACCACCAACCTCGGGCGTCACCTCACCGCAGAGGACATCGCACAACTGCCAGCGTTCGCCTACAGGACCCCGGAACAGGGCGCCGCTTCCTCCGTGCTGCTCGCGACGTGGCCGGAGCTGGAAGGTGTCGGCGGCCGGTACTTCGAGGACTGCAACGAGGCATTGCCCTTCACCCCTGGCAAGCCGACGCAGGGCGTTGCCAGCCACGCCGTTGATCCCGAGGCGGCCGCCCGTCTGTGGCAGGTCTCACTCGATATGCTCGCCGCCGCCGGGCGAGGCTGACCTCACGGCTGCCGCCGGCCGCCAGGCCCCAGCCGGCGCCGCGTCACCGGACGCATCGAGCACGAAGTTCTCCGGCGGAGACGGAAGCCGGTCCGCGTGCCCCGGACATGCCCCTCACCAAGTCCCAGCGAGGCGCGCTGGACAACCTGCCCGATCCCGCGCCAAGCGTCCCGCCCGAGAACGGCAGGACGTCGGCGCCGAGAATCCAGCTCCCCGCTCACCAACTCAGACACGTACATCACGACACCCGGCCGTTGAGCCGGAAAGGAAATCCATGTCACAGCAGTTCGCGGGCAAGACGGCCTTGGTCACGGGAGGTGGTTCTGGTATCGGGAGGGCGACGACTCTGGCGCTCGCCGCCGAGGGCGCGCTCGTCACTATTTCGGGACGTACCGAAGAGAACCTGAAGGAGACCGTGCGCCTGGTCGAGGCCGCTGGCGGCTCCGCCCGCTACATCGTGGCCGATGTGTCCGATGTGTCCGTGGTTGAAGCCATGGTCCACGCGGCCGTCGGTGACACGGGGCGACTGGACTTCGCCGTGAACAACGCGGGCTATGACGGAGAGTTCCAGCTCACCACGGACTACTCGACCGAGATGCTGGACCATATGATCGCCGTCAACATCCGCGGCGTCTTCCTGTCGATGAAGTACGAACTCCGGCAGATGGTGGTGCAGGGCTTCGGCTCGGTGGTGAACATGTCGTCCGGCGCGGGCCTGGTAGGTGTATCCGGATTCTCCGGATACACGGCCACCAAGGCCGCCGAGATCAGCATGACCAAGAGTTCGGCGCTCGAGGTCGCATCGCAGGGCATCCGGGTCAACGCGCTGTGCCCCGGTCTGGTCGACACCCCGATGATCGCGACGATGGACCCGAACGAGGAACCCATGAAGTCGATCATCGCGGCCCACCCCATGGGCCGGATCGCCAACGCGCAGGAGGTCGCCGACGCCGTGGTCTGGCTCTGCTCGGAGAAGGCGGGCTTCATCACGGGCGTAGCGCTGCCGATCGACGGCGGTTACTCGGTGCCGTAATCAGGCGGTCTGCGTACTGGTGCCGCGGCTCGGGGGACGCGACGGCCTGTCCCACCGAACGCGCAGGCGTGCGACCCAATGCGGCAGCGGCTGCTGATGCCCACGGCCTTCACCGATCCGATGGGGGAGAGAGGTCGCATGCCATTGAACGGCGAGTACGAACCGAGTGCCTCGGACATCGCCCAGGACCAGGTCGCCAGCGAAGCGACCGCAGAGCGGCGGGACCGCCGTGGCCGCCGAGCCGTGCCGCCTGCCCGCACCATGCCCGGCCAGGCTGTCGCCGCGCATCTCGGCGACAGCGACGACCTGGACTGGACGACCGGCACGACGTCCTGGACGAGGACGTCTCCCGGCTCTCCCCGCTCAAGCACGCCAACCGCACAGCTTGGCCAGGCTCCAGGTCGAGAACGGCAGGCCGTGCTCGGCTGGCTTGGACTTGGCGATCTTCTTGATCTCCCCGCCGGGCCGGGCGAACAGAGTCCATGGAAGATTCAACGGAGGCGAGACGGGTCCGGCGGACACGGTGGGAATGACATTCCGCTCGGCCCGGACCAGGTCACGGCGAGCATCCGCCAACGCCGCGCGGGTGCGTCGAGGAGACCGCCGTCGCGCCCGCCGGCCGGGAGAGGGTGACGCTCGCCGCGGGCGTGGAGGTGCTGCCGGTGATCACCCAGGGCTGGCAGATATATTTCGTAGCTCGATATATGCTCGATGCATGACCAAACAGAATCCGCCCTTGACGGAACCGCAGTACTTCATCCTTGCTGCACTCATGGATGGTCCGTTGCACGGTTACGGCATCATCAAGGCTGCCGAGCAGGCCACCGACGGGCGGCTCCGGATCGCTGTCGGCACGCTCTACGGCGCGCTGGAGCGGATGGAGCGGGCCGGGCTGGTGGCCGCCGGCCATGAGGAGATCGTGGACGGGCGGGCGCGGCGCTACTACCGGCTCACCGAGGACGGCACCGAGGCGCTCGGCCGGGAGGCGCTGCGGATGCAGCAGGCGGCGGCCGTCGTCATCGGACGCTCGCGGGATGCCGGAGCGGCCCCGGCATGAATCGTCTGCTGCTTGCGGCCTATCCCGAGCCCTACCGTTCCCGGCAGGGAGAGGAGGTGCTGGCCTGCCTGTCCGAGGCGTATCCCGGCCGCTCCTGGCCCCCGCCGCGGGAAGTTGCCGCCCTGGTGCGCGCCGGGGTGCAGGCCCGCGCCCGTGCCGTCGTCGACGACACGGCCCGGCCGTGGTGGCTGGACGGCATCCATCTGGCCGCCCTGGCCCTCGCCGTGCTGGCGCTGGTTCCGTACTTGCAGGATGTGTGGCACTGGGCACTGCACATCGACCCCGGACAGCACGCCATCGCCTTCCACTTCTCCGGCTGGTACCCGTGGGCCGAAGGTCCCACGCGGATACGGCTGCTGCCCTACGGGCTGCTCCCGCTGGGCTGCCTGATCGCCCTGCTGCGCGGCAGACCGTGGATCGCGCTGCCGGCCGCGGCAGCCATGATCTGGGCCGGCGCCACGTTCCACGGCCGCACCCTCTTCGGCGACGAGGGCAAGGCGGGCCTGGGCTACTACGGTCTTGGCGCCCCGATAACGGCCCGTGACCTGGTGCTCTCGGGGACACTGTGCGCCGCGTGCGCCGTGCTGGCGCTCTGCCGTCCCAGCCGTCTGCGACGCCGCTCGTACCGCTGGCTGGCCCCCGTCGTGCTCGCCATGTTCGTGGCCGGGGGCCTGCACATCATCTCCGTCAGTCCGGCTTTCCAGCGCGGTTTGTTCGTGCTCGAAGTCGCCGCGCTGATCGCCGCGTGGGTGGCGACGGCCGCCACCGGCGACCACCGGTGGCTGATCCCCGTCGCGGCGTTCGCGATCGTCCGCACGCAGGCGATCGTCGTCCGGCCGGACGCGTTCATGCAGTCCTTTCCGGACCTGGTCGTCCTCATCCTGCTGATCGCACCCCTCCCCGCCCTGGCGATCGCCGCCCAGCGCCGACAGGGGCAGGCACTCGCCGAATAGGAGCGGACCCCCGGTGGGCCAGCCGAGCCCGGCGGCCCACGTCGTGCCGCAAGACGTGCGTGACCGAACTCCCCCCAACGGAAGAAACAGAGCGATGACTCAGCACGATTCTCAGTCCCTGCCCGCGCACCGTCCGGGGGCCTCAAGGCAGGCCCCCGAGGCCCCCGACGACCCCAGTCCGTCGCGTACGACACGGCCGTGGATGCCGGCTCTGCTGTACACCCTGGGGTTCCTGACGGTCTACCTGCTCGCCATCTGCACCCCGTGGGGGCAACGAGCTGAGAACGCCCTGTTTGATCTCGGTAAACAGGGCGGCGAAGAAGCATGGATCTACCCCCTGTCAGGAGCGGCCTACGGCTCGACGCCCCTGCCGCCGCTGGAATTGAGCGCCAAGCCCACCCTGATGGTGGGCCTGGCCGTCATCGTGGTCCTCACCCTGGTGCGACGGTGCTGGGGGCAGGGGTGCGCGGCGCTCGGGGTCGTCATTCTCACGACCGGAGGCAAGGAGGTGCTCAAATCGACCATCCTGCCCCGCCCCGATCTGGTGGGCGCGCCGGAGAATCTCCTTGATCAGGGGTTCCCCAGCGGGCACACGGCCATCCCCGCCGCGCTGACCCTCGCCGCCGTCCTCGTGGTTTCCCCCCGCATCCGCCCTTACGTCGCCACGGCCGGTGTGCTGTGGCTCGCCTGCATCGCCGCCGCCAGCGCGACCATGGGCGGCCACCGGCCCAGCGAAGTGCTGGGAGCCACACTGTTGGCCTGTGCCTGTTACGGCCTCGCGACCTGGCTGCTGCCGCCAGCCGCCGCGCCAGGCGCCACGCGGAGCCCCCGTGCGCTGCCCGTCATCACCCTGACGCTGGCACTGGCCGTCGCCCTCGTTTCCGGCGCACGGAACGACACCCTCGCAAGGTCACTAACCTCCGCGGCGACGGCCTTCATATGTGCGGCCCTGGTCTGGTACGCCGCAGTCGGGCGGCCCGCACACACCGCACGCCGCACACGCCCCGCACTGGGCTGACCACTCGGCCGGCTCCGGGCGGGAACCGGCGCATCCTGGCAAAGCGGCCGTCCGACGCCACCGCCCAGTCGTAGAAGCGGTCGACGCCCGAGCGGGGGATGCGCTCCCGCCCGGCGTGTCCTCCCGTAGTCCGGTCAACAGGCCGGTGTCGCCCGGCGCGGCACCCGGACGACACCTCACCACAAGGCGAACGTTGCCTGATGCGGCACCAGGTGCAGTTGAGCGTTTCCCGTTCGGTTGGTTTGACCACCTGTTAGCGTGCGCGGATGGAAGACCTGGGACCCGTGGCTTGGCCGCCTGAGCCGATCAGGACCGAGAGGCTCGTGCTCCGTGAGCCTGAGACCCGGGACCGTGCGGCGTTCATCAAGCTGCTCGCCTCGCCAGAGGTGCACACCTACCTCGGCGGCCCCCGGCCGCGTGACGAGCTTGAGCGCGAGACACCTGAGGTGCCCGAGCGGTGGCCCGGGAACTTCGTCGTTGATCTCGACGGGTCGATGATCGGCCAGATCCTGCTCAGGAGAGCAACGGGGCACCGTCGCCCGGCTGCCGCGGGGAAGGCCGATCTCGGCTACCTGTTCCTGCCGCGGGCGTGGGGATTCGGGTACGCCGCCGAGGCGTGCGCGGCGGCACTCGGCTGGCTCGCCGACGCGCTTCCCGGTGAGCCGGTGGTGCTCACCACCCAGACCGCCAACGCCGGCTCGATGCGTCTCGCGGCGAAGCTGGGGTTCACTGAGGTAGAGCGGTTCGAGGCCTGGGGCGCCGAGCAGTGGCTCGGCATGCGGTCCCCGGTCACGCCCTCCGGTTGAATTTGCGACGGAACCGCCTGGGAGTACCCGCACATCAACGCGCGAGGGGCCTGCGGGCCTGCGGGCCCGCAACAGCACCTTGCCCGCGCGCGCTCCTCCACACGCGTCACTAGCAGCCGCCCCGGCGACTCACGCTCCAGTTGCGCCTCCACCTGTCGGACGGCGATCACGGTCGATCACCCCGGCAGCAACTTCCACCCGCGAGGGAACGACCAGCGGTTTTCATTCTCACCGCGCGCCGGAGCGGAGCTTGGTGGTCGAGGGCATGCCGAGATCGGTAGGACCGCCCTGGCCGGTGCTTCGACTGCGTTCGAGGGCAACGAGCTTCTCCTTAGCCTTGGCGAGGCTGACGTGAAATCCTTGGACTTCGCCCAGCCAGCCATTCGTCCGCGCTTCTGCGATGCGCTCGGCGAGGTTGCGGATGATCTCGACCAGCCGGGCCGCTGTCTCGGGGAAACCCGTCGCATCGGGCAGCGCAGGCACGAGTGCTCATGCTGGCACGGACTTCCGTAGGGCCGTGCACAGCTGATGTCCAAGGAGAGATCGCGCGGTCCCGGTTGGAGCGAAGGGCGCCGAAGAGGTCGTTCCACCGCTCGTCGGGGATCTCGCGCGGCCTAGCCTTGCCGACGTGGCCCTGTCCCACTCGACCTGAACAACGGGCAGCCACCGCAGCCACGCGTACGCATAGCTGCGTACGGAGCCGGGCCGGTTCCGAGCGACAAAGTCCAGCAGGTACCGCCGAACAGGCTCGAGCAGCGCCCCAGCTGGATCGATCACGAGCCAGGGCCCCACGCCTTCCGACGGCACGACGTTGCCCCACCGCGGCAGACGGATCGAACCGAGATCACGTTCCACCTCATCCAACGACCTCACGCAGCTCTCCTTCTGTTCGCTGCCTGAGATCTATCGGTCAGCCCATACCCGATCGCTCCAATGCCTCGGAGTGTCGTCCGGTGGTCCGGTCAACAGAGACACCACCCGCTTCCAGGTCAACCGTGCCCAGGCCGAACGCGGCCGGCAAGCCCGCGAGGACTTCGACCAGACCAGCCCGGTCGCCCCGGCCGTCCGCAACATCGACCGGTTCCTGGACCTGGTCACCGCCCGCCACTCCGTACACACCCCCGCGTGCTGTCCCAGGTTCAGATCATTCACAGGGGCTGGTGCCGGGTGGCAGGGTCACGCGGGGTTGGTGCGGCGGGCGTAGGCGCGGGCGGCACGCGCTCGGTCGCCGCAGCGGGTGGAGCACCAGCGGCGGCGGCCTTGGCGGAGGAGGTAGCGGTTGCAGGGAGTGGAGCCGCAGGCGGTGAGGCGTTGCGTGTCGGGGGAGGTGAGCAGGTCGGCGGCGTCGGCGGCGAGGGTGGCCAGTGCGTGGTCGACGATCGCGGTGGTGGGGTGGGGGGTGGTGCGGTAGGGACCGGTCGTAGCGTCCCACTGCAGCAGCGGTGCGGTGGGGACGCGGGTCATCGCGTCGTTGATGGCCGTGACGGCGGCGGGGAGAGCGGGGAGCCCCGCGGTGTGGGAGGCGAACAGCGACCTGATCTGTTCGCGCAGCGAGCGCAGCTGCGTCGCGCACATCTCGCGCATGCCGGCGTCGGCCGGGGCGAGGCCGCGTTGTGTCAGCCAGTGGTTGGCCTGCGCGGGAGTGCCCAGGAGATCGAGGGTGTGCCCGCCGGGCAGCGCGATCGCACTGTTGGCGAGGGCGAGGGAGAGATGGTCTTCCTCGCCTTGTGCGGGCGGCAGGCCGGGGGGTTCGATCACGGGCTCTTTCACGTTCCTCATGGTACGGCTTGCATGCATCCGTGAGAAGCGGCTACGTTCGCCTCACGGTTCGACTGCATCTATCCGTGAGGTGCCTGGTGTCTTCTCTCCCCGCAACGACCAGCCGGTTCCCTGTCCGCGTCTTCGGGGGCCCGACCGCCCTCCTCGAGTACGGCGGCCTGCGGTTCCTGACCGACCCGACCTTCGACGGCCCCGGCGACTACGGCCGGCCCGGCCGCCCGCTCCTGACCAAGACCGCCCCCTCCGCCACCACCCCCGCCGACCTCGGCCGCATCGACGTGGTGCTGCTCTCGCACGACGAGCACGCCGACAACCTCGACCACTCCGGCCGGACCTTGCTCGCCGACGTCCCCCTCACCCTGACCACACCCGGCGGCGGCGAACGCCTGGGCGGGCAACTCGGGGACAAGGCCAGGGGTCTGGCCGACTGGGAGTCCATCGAACTGGACCGCCCCGGCGGCGGCACGATCACCGTGACCGGTGTCCCCGCCATCCACGGCCCCGGCCCCCGCGAGGAGGTCGAGCCGGTCGCCGGCCAGGTCGTCGGATTCGTCCTGACCGGCCAGGGCCTGCCCACCGTCTACGTCAGCGGCGACAACGCCTCACTCGATGCGGTCCGCGAGATCGCCGGCCGCTTCCCCGCGGTCGACACCGCCCTCCTCTTCGCCGGGGCTCCCCGCTTCCCCGTCCTCTTCGACAACCAGCTGATCGTCCTGGACAGCGCCCAGGCCGCCGAGGCCACAACGATCCTCGGCGCCCGCCGCGTGGTCCCCGTCCACTACGACAGCTGGGCCCACTTCACCGAGGGCCGCGACGACCTGACGGCCGCCTTCACCGCCGCCGGGCTGGCCGACCGCCTGGACTGGGGCCGGCACAACTGACCCGGGGCGCCTGGAGCGACAGGGAAAGCGACAAGATATCTCCCGCGCCGCTCACCCCGCCGGGGCCCGGAGGGCGTGAGCCCCGCCGGGGCCCGGAGGGCGGCCGGGCCCCGGCCCGGAGACCGCGTGGAGGTCAGGTCGGTACGGCCGGGACCGGCGGCCATAGTGGCTCCGGCCGAGCCGGCCGCCGACGTACTCCACCGCCAAGGATTTCAGCCTGCCGGGCCCTGCGACTGCGCGGGAGAGGGCTCAGATGACCACGACCCGGCGCCCGCGCGTGTGACCGGCCTGGCTGTCGATGTGCGCCGCGGCCGCCTCGGCGAGCGTGTACGACTTCTCGACCGGGATATGGAGCTTCCCCCGCGAGATGAGACCGGCCGCCTCGGCCAGCGCCTCCGGCACACTCCCGGCCACACCGGAGAACCGGACACCGAACTCCGGCGCACCGAGATCCGCGATGGAGACCACCTTCCCCGGATCCCCGGTCAGCTCGACGAGCTCACGGATCACCCCCGAACCGGCCAGATCCAGCGCCGCGTCGACACGACCGAGCCGGCGCACCCGCTCCACCCAGCCCTCGCCGTACGTCGTGGCAACGGCACCCAGACTCCGCAGATAGTCCTGGTTCGCCGCCCCGGCCGTGCCGATCACCGAGATGCCGCGCTCGCGGGCGATCTGCAGCACCGCCGATCCGACTCCCCCGGACGCACCGCTGACCAACAGCGTCTGCCCGGGCTGCACACCGACCTCGCGGATGATGCGCAGCGCGGTCTCCACCACGGACGGGTATCCGGCCGCCTCCTCGAACGACAGGCCCTCGGGCATACGGGCCCAGGCCGACAGCACGGCGAACTCGGCATAAGTGCTCGAACCTTCGCCGAACACATGGTCACCGATCTCGACCCCTTCGACCCCCTCACCGACCTCGTCCACCACCCCGGAGGCATCCAGCCCGACCCCGGAGGGCAACTCGACCGGATGGGCCCCCAGGATCTGGCCCTCCCGGATCCTCCAGTCGACGGGATTCACACCCGCCGCCCGCACAGCGATACGTACCTGGCCGGGGCCCGCATGGGGCTCCTCGGCGTCCACGAGTTGCAGAACATCCGGACCGCCGAACTCGGCGAAGCTCACTTTCTTCATGCCATCGACCGTAACACTAACGGTTAGGATTTAAGAACCGTTCTGGATTCGTATCTGATAGTGTCAGAGCATGACCGTGCCGACCGGACGCCGTGAGCGCAAAAAGGCCGCGACCCGCCAGAAGATCGCCGACACCGCCCTGCGGCTCTTCCTGGAACACGGATACGACACGGTGGGCATCCGCGACGTGGCCGCCGAGGCCGACGTAGCCGTCACCACGCTCTTCTCCCACTTCGCCTCGAAAGAGGCCCTGGTATTCGAGCAGGACGAAAACTTCGAACAACGCCTCACACAGGCCGTCACCGGCCGGGCGCCGCACGAGCCCCTCATCCCCGCACTGCGCCGCGAGATCCAGGCCATGGTGCGACATTGCATGGCGGACAGCGCCGCCCCCATCTGGCACATGATCGACGCATCACCCGCCCTGCGGGAGTACGAGGAATCGATGAGGCTGCGTCACGCCGAGTCGCTGGCAGCGGCCATCGCCGCCGATCCCGACCTGTCACAGACCACAACCGCCTGTCGCGCGATCGCAAGGTTCGCGATCGACGCCTTCTCACTGGCCCGCGAAGCCGCCGACCCACAGGCCGCCGTAGACGAAATCTTCCACATGATCGAAGCCGCCTGGGAGGCCACCGACCCACCTCACGGCGCGCCAGGAACCGCTTCCTCCACGTAGGACAAAGGCCCGCCGACGATAAGGACTCAGCTTGCCGTCGGGACGAGCCCGTCCTCTCGCACACGACCGCTGGCACGCATCACCGTGGACCAGCACGAGCGAGAGCCCGCTGCACTCCGCCCAAGCCTCGCGGCGACCGCACTCCCAAGCCACCCACCCGAGACTGCGCGAGACGACTCGGGCGCCGCTGTCTTCCGGCTCAGTGGGCGGTGTATCCGTCGTCGACGTGGAGGACGGTCCCCCTTGCCCACGCAGCGTTCGGCGTCAGCAAGGGAAAGCACCGCGCGCCCGATGGGGAGCGAAGCCGGCGGCCGGAACCCGACCGGATCGGATGCGGCCGGGGATCTTCCGCTCATCGAAAACCCCCGACCTCCCACAACCGTCAGCTCACAGCAACCCAACCGCGTTCGGCGACCTCATCGTGGACGGCGACTCGCCCTCCCCCTGGGACGTCGCCACCTTCGGCCCCCCTCCAACGCTCCGCCCGCCTGCGCCACGTGCCGTGTGGATCGGAACTGACGCCCGTCGTCGCGTGGGGGCGTCGTGGTCGGTTGCCATGTCACCTTCTCTCCGTCTGCGGCGTGTTTACGTGCCTCTCCGGCGCGTGCGGCGCGAAGTGCCGAGCGCGTGCGGGATCGAAGCGGACGGGGGTCCGTCAGGAGGCTGCACCGTCATCGTGCAGAGCCGCTTGGCGGCCCGAGTCGCCCACCAGTGTCATCGCCCGCGCTGGGCAGCGGCGTACGATCATCCGCCATTGCATGGCGGTGAGTTCCTGTGCTTCATCGACGACGACGTGCCCGTATGTCCGCCCAGGCGGGCCGTCGACCAGGCTCGCCGCCTCGTCCAGCAGTGGTACATCGGCGTCGGTCCACGGGTCGTCCGGATCGCGCAGCAGGCAGGACCGCTCGTCATCGGTCAGCCGGGGCAGGTGCTCGGCGAGAGCGTCAGCGTCGGTCAGCAGCGCCCGCACGAGATCGCCCGGCACCAGGCGCGGCCACAGCTTCTCCACGGCGCGGTCGGCGTGAGCGTCGTCCAGTGCCCCAGCCCGGTCGCCACGGCGGCGTCGCGTGCCGTGGCCACCACGTCATCCGGGAGGCACACCGATTCCTGTCCGACGCGCACGGCGAAGCCGCCGTCCGGGGCCTGCTGTGCCTGCTGTGCCTGCTGTGCCTGCTGTGCCTGCTGGAAGCGCACCAGGCCGGCCAGCGCGTCGGCCAGCGCGGAGCCGTCCTCGAGCCGCGCCACGTGGAAAGGCTCCATGGTGTCCGGGAACACTGCGGCCAGTTCCTGGCAGGTCGCCAGACGGACGTCGCGCTCGCCGAGCGAGGGCAGGACCTGGGAGATGTAGTCGAGGAACCGCCCGTTCGGCCCGACCACCCGAAACCCGGGCGCGCCGGACCGAGAAGTACGTCGCGATGCTGGCGAAGGGCGAGAAGCCATACCCGTAGTCACGGAGACGGGCCATTCACCCCGTTCCCCCGCCGAACGCTGAGACCGTGAGCCGCGATTCCCTGGCGAACCGCAAGGGCTACAACGACCGCTTCCTGTCGCACCCCGGCGTCGGCTGGGATGCGGCAGCCGGGTCCGGTCAGCGTCCTCCCCGGCCCTGAGGGAACTGCCCGAGGTGAACCGCACGATGGACGACCGCCGCCAGACCCCGGATGTCCTCGGTGAAGGCATCGACGCGGATCCGGCGTCCGCTGTGCAGCCGGATCTCACACGTAGAGCCCATGCCCCGGGCGTCGGCGAGCGGACGGCCGTCACCGCCAGTGGTACTCACCTGCGCGACGTCCTCCCAGGGGATCACGGTGGCGGTGCCCGCCACCCGGTGGGTGAAACCCCGCTCATGAATGTCAAAGCACTGCTCCCGGGTACGGAACGCCTGCACCAGGCGCCAGATCCCCAGGCCCCACCCCACCAGGCCGACCCCGAGCAGCAACCCCGCCAGCCCCGGGGCCCCCTCGGTGGTGCCCACCGACGCGATCGCCACCGGCACCCCGAAGGCCGTGCCCACGGCCCCGGCCATCAGCCAGATCCCAGCCTGCCGCAGGCGTCGCGCGCCATCGGTACGGTGCTCCCGCACGAATCTCCCCAACTGCTTGGCCGCTTCCGTACGCCTCATCGGGCCCCCTCCCAGGTCGTGGACACCTCAAACTATGCCCCCACCACCGAGCGATTCACTCATACTGCGGGCCTTGGGGCAGCACCGAAGACGTCACGCCGTGGGAGGGCACCTTCACCTGCACCAGGGCTGCAACGGGTACATCCAGAAGGTCAGCCTGCCCGAAGCGCCGTGGGAAGTGCGGGAGCAGGCGATTGATGGCCACGGCGTTCGGTGCGAGCGCATCCGCCTCTTCCCGGACATTGTCCACGGCCAGGAGGAGCTGCTGCCCGGCTTCGGCGAGCGGATTCACTCACTCCCGCTGCCCGACTGGGCCTGGCGCAGGGGCTGATGAGCTTTCCCAGGCCCAGGTCGGACGGTCGGATCAGCGCAGTCCGGCGAAGAGATCGTTCTCAGGTACGGCCGCGCCGGTGGCGTCCTGGACACGTACGAAGGTCTCCATGCCCATCAACTCGCCGAACTTCTCCTTGCCCATCTTGAGAAAGAAGATGTTCTCGCCCTGACTGGCGTGCGCGGCCAGCGCGTCGAACTTCTGACCGCTGAATGCGGTGGTGTCCACCCACGTGGTGACCTCATCGTCGGGGAGACCGATCTCGGCCATCGCGGCGGCCTCGGCAGGATCCGGCTCCGGCATGTCCTCATCGAACTCGCGCACGATCTCCCCGAACCGCCGCACCATCGAGTGGGGCATCGTCGTCCAGTACACCTTCGGTGTCAGCGCGGTCATCTCCAGCGCCGCCATCGTGATGCGGTGGGCCTGGATGTGGTCGGGGTGGCCGTAGAAGCCGTTCTCGTCATAGGTGACGACCACATCGGGTCGGTAGTGCCGCATGAGTTCCGCGAGTCGGGCGGCGCCTTCCTCCACGGGGGTCTGCCAGAAGGACCCTGGGGCGTCGTTGCTCGGCCAGCCCGTCATCCCGGAGTCGGCATAGTCCAGCATCTCCAGATCGCTGACCTTCAGGACGTCACAACTCGCCTTGAGTTCTTGACGGCGCATCAAGGCGACGGCCGCCGGATCGTGCGCGGGATCGCCTGGCTTGACACCCCCCGCTCCGTCACCGCAACCGCCGTCGGTACACGTCACGAGAACCGTACGGATGCCTTCCGCCGCGTACCGCGCGAGGACCCCTCCGGTCCCGGTGGCCTCGTCGTCGGGGTGGGCATGCACTGCCATGAGCGTCAAGGGCCGGTCAGTCATGAAACAGTCCTCCTGCAGAAAATACGTCTTGGTCAGAGCGCGCGGCGGGTGTTCCGCGGTCCCGGGGCCCGGATCCTCTCGGGGCGGATGACCTTCTTCCCACCCGTGCGACGCCGGTCCCTCGGTCGATGCAACAGCGCCGGCCGGACCGGCTGTTCCCGGCGCGGCCGCTTGGCCTTCCCAGGCCTCGGCGTGAGAACGCGAACGCGGCGCAGGCACGACCTGGATGTCTCAGCGCCATGTCGAATCCGCCCCGCAGCCGCACGGGCCCGTTCGGAGTCGTGATCACGTGACTGGGAAAGGGTTGGACGAGGTGATGCTCGGGCCCTCGGCCTCCGGCGCTCATCGCCCGCCCCTCATGTTCGATGTGATCAGCGCCCGGTCTTTCAAAGAAGTCTCCACGGCCGCCCCCTGCGGACCGGGCTCAACCCGGTGAACGGGGCTATCCGGGACGGCTCCGACGCCGTGATCACACCAGCCACACCGTGATCATTCCACTTTGGCTGATCCCCTCAAGCGGGCGAAGGCGAGAATGTCGGGGACTCCTTCGCGCAGGCTCCCGAAGTGACGGTGCAGGCCGCCCACCGCAACCGCGGCGTTGACCCCCCACACCGTCATGCCGGCCCGCAGCCCTGCCTCGACTCCGGAGGGAGCATCCTCAATGACCAGGCAGTCCTCGGGTTCGGCACCGAGCTGCTCAGCGGCCAACAGGTAGGGCACGGGCGACGGTTTGCCTTCCTCCACCGCGGCGGCGTCGACAATGACGCGCGGGAGCGGCAAGCCCATCCGGGCAAATCGCCCGCGTACCCGGTGCTCGTAGTTCGACGTCACGAGCGCCCACGAAGCCGCCGGCAGGGTGTTCAGCAGCTCCGATGCACCGTCGAAGGCCGCATAGACGCCGGACCGGACGTCCTCGTCCTCCAGTTCGTGCAGCGCAGCCAGGCACTCCGTTGGATCCTGGTCCGCAGCTACCTGCGCGAAGGTCTCCATCGGTCGCGTCCGCAGCGCCACCCGATGGACCTCCTCCGCGTCCAGCCGATATCGCTCCGCCCACATTTCCCAGACCCGGCGTTGGTTCCACGGCGCAGCGTCGGCAAGGCGCGGCTAGTACTCGAGTCCGGGTTCGCGATCTTGTGGCGGGTTTGCGGCGGACGAACGGCCCAGCAGGAGCAAGCGGCCGCCGACGCCCTTCACTCCGCTGGCGAGGAGCGGACTGGGAGGCTTTGCCTCCCAGCAGGGAGCTAGCCGGTCGTAGTCGGGTTCTGGTCGAAGGCGCATACTGCAGGCAGGGAAATCCGACGAACGAGGGTCCGGCGTCGGCTGTGATCGGCTCCCTGATCCGTCCTGGAACACTCGCCGGGCAGTGCTCAACGGGGCGCCGGTGCCTACAGCGCGCACGGCCCGGAGGCATCCAATGAACCACAAGCGTCCTGGAACGGGCCCGCTCACCGTGACAGTGTTCGTTTTCCCGGGGGTGCGGCTGCTCGATGTGACCGGCCCCATCGAGGTGTTCGCTTCGGCGAACGAGTTCGGCGGGCGGTATCGGGTGCAGACCGCGTCCGAGGACGGGGCGGAGGTGATCACCTCCGCCGGAACGCGCCTCGGCGCTGACCTGCGTGTCGATGATGTACGTGAGCCGTGCGACGTTTTGGTGATCCCGGGCGGCCCGGAATGGGAAACGCTGCTCAAGGACGACGCGCTCTTGGATGTCGTCCGGCGGCTGCATGAGAAGGCCCGCTGCACGGCATCGGTGTGCACGGGAGCGTTTCTGCTGGCAGCGGCCGGACTATTGGATGGGCATCGCGCCGCGACGCACTGGCGGCAATCACAGCAACTGGCCCTGCGCTTCCCGTCCGTGCGGGTCGAGCCGGACGCCATCTTCGTGCGGGACGGGCCCATGATGACCTCGGCAGGTGTCAGCGCCGGCATCGACCTGTCCTTGGCGCTCGTTGAAGATCACTACGGTGCAGAGGTGGCTCGAGCGGTTGCCAAGGACATGGTCGTCTTCATGCAACGGCCGGGGGGCCAGTCCCAATTCAGCGCGCGCTCCCAGGTCCCGCACTCCCGCCGGGAGACGGTCCGCCGCGTGCTGGACGAGGTCGCCGAGAACCCCGGGGCCAACCACACACTGTCGGCCATGGCGCGCAGGGGAGGCATCAGCGTCCGTCACGTGGCCCGGCTCTTCCACGAGGAGGTGGGAACCACTCCGGCCCGGTATGTGGAGCAGGTCCGGTTGGAAGCCGCCCGAGTGCTGCTGGAGACTAGTGATGACTTCATGGCGGCGGTGGCTCGGCGTATAGGGTTCGGCTCACCCGAGTCGATGCGCAGAGCATTTGTGCGGCACCTGGGGGTGACGCCTGGTGCGTACCGGGCCAGTTTCCGCTCGACCGGCGTAGCTTCTCGCTGAGTCCGTATGTGCGCGGGAGCCCGCCTTCCGCGCCGTGGCAGGCGATGTGGTCAGCGGAAAGCAGATGCCACGAGATCCTTCTGCTCGATGGCATGCCGCCGGGCAGAGCCCCCGGCCGGGGCCGACGCCTGCGGTCGGCTGACGCACCCAATGGGACGGTTTGCCAGCCGCTGCACGTGTGGTCCCACGAAAGACCAGGCTCCTTGGTTCTCCGGCTCCTCTTGCACCCACCGCACCTCGGCGTCGGCGGGGAAACGGGCGAGCTCCGCGCTGAGCTCTCGCTCCGGGAAGGGGTAGAGACGCTCCACGCGGACGATCGCGGTGTCCGTCAGGTTCGAGCTTCGCCGGTAGGCGTCGAGGTCGTAGAAGACCTTGCCCGAGCACACCAGCACGCGCCCGGTCCGGGCGGCATCGGCCGTCTCGTCCGGCAGCACCGCACGGAACGCGCCCGTGGTGAGCTCCGTCAGCGTGGAGGTGGCTCCCTTCAACCGCAGCATCGACTTCGGAGTGAACACAATCAGTGGCCTTCTGTGCTCGCGCTCACCAAGCGCTTGCTGCCTGAGCAGGTGGAAGTAGTTGCCGGGCAGCGAGGGCATCGCAACGCCCATGTTCCGCTGCGCGCACAATTGGAGGAATCGCTCGATCCTGCCGGAGGAGTGGTCCGGTCCCTGCCCTTCCAAGCCGTGCGGCAGCAGCAGCGTCACCCCGGAGCGCTGCCCCCATTTCTGTTCGGATGACGCGATGTATTCGTCGACGACGGTCTGTGCACCGTTGGCGAAGTCGCCGAACTGGGCCTCCCACAGCACCAGGGCATCGGGCCGTGCCAGGGAGTAGCCGTACTCGAACGCGAGTGCTGCCAGTTCGGACAGCATCGAGTCGTAGGGCGTGAAGTCCGCGGCCGACGCGCCGAGGGAGCTCAGCGGTGTGTACTCCACGCCGGTGTGCCGGTCGGTGAGCACAGCGTGCCGTTGCCCGAACGTGCCGCGGCGGGAATCCTGTCCGGCCAACCGCACCGGAACCCCGTCCAGCAGCAGAGAGCCGATGGCGAGAGCTTCCGCGGTAGCCCAGTCGATCGTTCCCGCATCGAGCATCGTGGCACGTCTGTGCAGCTGCGGCAGAACGCGCGGATGCACGGTGAAGCCTTGCGGCCAACTGGTCTGGGACGCGATGACATGCCGGGCGGTCGCCTCAGTGATCGCGGTGGCCACATGAGGGGCGGCCGGGATAGCGGCGTCCATGGGAATGGTCCGCTCCGGGGAGTGGCCAGGCACCGACAGCGCCTGGGTCTCGACGAAGGCACGCTCAAGGCGCTCCCGGTAGTCCCGCAAGGCGCCTTCCACCTGCCGTTCGCTGATGTCTCCCCGGCGGACCAGCGCCTCGGCGTACAGCTTGCGCACCGAAGGCTTGTCGACGATACGGTCGTACATCGCCGGCTGCGTGATGGAGGGATCGTCGACCTCGCTGTGGCCGTGGCGCCGGTAGCAGATCAGATCGACGACGACGTCCTTGTGGAACGCCTGACGGTAGTCGAAGGCCAGCCGTGCGATGCGGACGACGGCCTCGGGATCGTCTCCGTTGACGTGGAAGATCGGGGCTTCGACGGTCCGTGCCGCATCGGTGGCGTAACCGCTCGTACGGCCGTGACCGGGTGAGGTCGTGAAGCCGAGCTGGTTGTTGATGACGATGTGAACCGTCCCACCGGTGCGGTAGCCGGGCAGCTGTGACATGTTCAACGTCTCGCCGACCACGCCTTGACCGGCGAACGCGGCATCCCCGTGGACGACGATGGGCAGGACAGGGAAGGTGTCGCTACCGCCTGCGGTCACCTCCTGCTTGGCGCGGACCACTCCCTGGGCCACCGGCCCCACGATCTCGAGATGCGAGGGGTTCGCCACGACGGAGACGGCGATGGTGTCGCCGTTCAGGGCACGATAGGTCCCCTCCGCACCGAGGTGGTACTTCACATCCCCGGATCCCTGGACCGACCGGATGTCCACCGCGTCCCCGAACTCATGGAAGATCTCCGCGTAGGACTTGCCGACGATGTTGGCCAGAACATTGAGCCGGCCGCGGTGTGCCATCCCGATGACGGCTTCCCCCACCCCGTGCCTGATGGAGCGGTGCAGCAGGGCGTCCAGCAGTACGATCGCGGACTCACCGCCTTCGAGCGAATAGCGTTTTTGGCCCACGTATTTGGTGTGCAGGAACGTCTCGAAGGCCTCTGCCGCGCCCAGCCGGTAGAGGATCTGCAATTGTTCGGCACGGTCCGCCCTGGGGTGCGGCGATTCGATCCGCTGCTGGACCCAGCGACGCTCCTCTGAGCTTTGGATGTGCATGTACTGGGTGCCGACGCTCCGGCAGTAGGACTCCCGCAAGATCTGCAGAACGTCGCGAAGAGTCATGGTGACCTGTCCGGCGAAGTCGTCGACGACGAACGTCCTGTTCAGGTCCTCGTCGCCGAGCCCGAATGCCATGATGTCGAGCTCCGGGTGTGCGCTCCCCCGCGCTGCTGCAAGCGGGTCGGTATCGGCCATCAGGTGGCCACGCACGCGATAGGCATGGATGAGCGCCGCCACGCGAACCGCCTTGACTGCCGCCCCGCCCGTGTCGTCACCCTCGGTGGTCACATCGTTGCGTTCCGGCTGGTCCGTCCCGGGGGCGGAGGAGGCGAACAGGCCCCTCCATGCCTGGTCGACCGAGCCCGGGTCGCGCAGGTACCGCTCGTACTGTTCGTCCACAAGCCACTCGTTGAGGCCGAATTCCAGTCCATACAGCGCCGGATGTCCGGCGCGGGATTGCGACGCCACGGTGTGGATCGCCTTCTTTCCTCTTCCATACGACCAATGGCGGACGCCGTCGGCCTGGCCGATCGCCCCCGTCCCGCCCAAGGGCGCCGCTTCCACCTCGTATCCGCCGCGGAGGCGAACCCAGCCGGCCGCGTCACACCATCGACGGTACGACAGTGGAGGAGACGAGAAGACAGGTAAATGTGCCATAACGGCGGCACATGCGGACATGGCATGAAGTAGGCAGCTTCTGCGTGGAGGCCTGCTACCGCACAGCTGTAGCCTGCATCCGGCACTCCTTCTACGCCGACAACGCCACCTTCGCCGAGGTCTCCGTCGACGCGACGCTGGGCCTGGTGCGGGTGCGGGTGCGGGCGCGGCGCATGCTCGGCGTGTACGACGCGGGCCGCATCATCAGCCCCAAGCTCGCCGAGAGCCAGGCCATCGGCGGCATCGTGGGCGGCATCGGCACGGCCCTCCTTGAACACACGGTCACCGACCACCGCGACGGCCGGATCGTCAACGCCAACCTGGCCGACTACCTCGTCCCCGTCAACGCCGACGTCACCGATCTCAAAGCCATCTACCTCGACGGCGAGGATCGCGAAGCCGACCCGCTCGGCGTCAAAGGACTCGGCGAAGTCGTCCACGTCGGCGTCGCGCCCGCGATCGCCGACGCGGTCTTCAACTCCACCGGCCGCCGGGTCCGCGAACTGCCCATCACCGCCGAGGCGCTGCTCTGATCCCGACACCGAGACCGGCCCGGTGGCAGTCGGTTCCCGTCCGGCTCCGGGCCATCCAGGGCCGCTGCCGTGACCCGCCCCCGTCGGGTGCGGCGGCAGCCCGTCCACCCACACGGAAACGCCAGCCATGCGCAAAGACATGGGGACAGATGCTCTTGCGACCTCCGCAGGCCCCGATGGCCGACGGCGTCGTCACCGGTGAATCACCGCTGCGTCACCGACGACCGCGCGACGGCTGCTGGACCGAGTCGCTTCGCGGAGGTGCGGACCGACGCGTGGCGCTCGAGCACCCGGGGCAGTGCGGATGCGGATCGCTGCTGTTGCCGGGCGCCGGACCCCCCTCGGTCCGGTGGCTGATGCCTCGGCCAGGCCCTGTAGTGGTCAGCCCTGCCGACACGGCGCGCGCTATCCGGGCGGGGCGGCGCGGTCACGGAGTGCGGAAGCCGCGGAAGGTCACGTGCTTCCGGCTCGCGAAGCCGAGCCGTTCGTAGAGCGCGATCGCGCCGGTGTTCGTCTCGGCCGCGTGCAGGAAGGGGCGTTCGTTGCGAGCCAGGACGCGTGCGACGAGAGTGCTGACCAGGCGGGCGGCGTGGCCTCGCCCGCGGGCCTCGGGGGCCGTGCAGACGGCGCTGATCTCGGTCCATCCCGGGGGTCGGAGCCGTTCGCCCGCCATGGCCACCAGTCTGCCGCCATCGCGGACGCCGAGGTAGGTGCCGAGTTCGCGGGTACGCGGCCAGAACGGTCCCGGTTGGGTCTGTGCGACCAGGTCGAGCATCTGGGGCACATCGGCCGCACCCAGTTCCACCACGTCGGCGCCTGCCGCGGCCTCAGGCAGGTCGGGACGGCCGCTGCCGGGCCAGATCATCTGCCGGCCCTCTAGGGTGAAAACCGGCTCCCAGTCCGGAGGAGGGGGCGTTTGGCAGCTGAACATGTCGGCGAACGCCTCTCGACCGAGGAGCCCCGCGAGGCCGGCCCAGTCCGCCGCGTCCGCGTCGGCGGGTACCGCCGAGAAGGTCGCGACTCCCGGCAGGTAGGTGGCAGCCCGGCCGAGTCTGCGCCCGAGACCTGCGTGGCGTCCGCGCAGCGACTCGCCCACCGGGTCGTCGAGTGCCGCGGTGTCACCGCTCGTCATCGTGATGTGCCTTCCCCACTGTGCTTGGTCGGCCGAGCGGCGCGATACCGCCCGGCGCATTTCCCCATCTGGATTCCCGTCGGCCGGTCCGGTTGTAGCGCCGGGGGTGATGGAACCATAACCGCCCCGGCCCGTCGGCCCGCGAGAGGGCGGACGCCCTCCCGGCCTCTCTATGGCCCGGATCGCCCGGCCATCGGCGCACTGGTCGTCATCCACCACTCAGCCGCTCAAAATTCCTGTAGCCGTCACGATCGGTAGGTACCAGACTGACCGCGTCGAAGGGGCGTAGCTCAGCCCGGCCAGAGCAGCGGACTCCAAACCCGCGCGCCGCAGGTTCGAATCCTGCCGCCCCTGCCATGCAATGCGCTGGTGCAGGTGAGCCGAGCGCAACCACCACGCCGCTCCCCCGGTCCGCTCTCCTCTCCCGCCCGCGGAAGTGAGCCGGAGAGCCCATGCCCGACTACTGCGGCGCAGCTCTTCCGCGCGCGGAGGTATGCCGTTGACGACGGGCCTCTGCGCAGGCGGAGGTATCGCAGCTCGTGATTTTGCCGGCGAGCCAGGTGGCCACGGAACCGATCGATATCGGATCGCCTCAGACGGATGTGAGCTGGCAGGCTGCCCCCATGGATCACGGGGAAGTACTGCTCATCGGAGGGCGAGCCGGAGTAGGCAAGACGACGGTGGGGTGAGAGGTATCGGCCGTACTGCGGGCCGCGGCCGTCTCGCACTCGATCATCGATGGTGACTTCATGGGACAGGTCCATCCGGCACCGGCCCGACGGCCAGAGCGTGACCGCCCAGTTCTTCGGCCGCCTCCGGCGCCCCGGCCCTCGGGGCGGCTGGTGGTGCCATCTCCACCTGCCGATGTGGTCCGAGGTGGGTGCAGCTGCCACCGAATCGGTCTCACCTATCGACCGCGCCGTCGAAGTGGCACGTCATCTGCCCGGCAGTCGGCCCGATGTTTCGCCCGTCACGGTGTGCGGTGCAGGCGGCATGATGCCTTGCGTCCCGCAGCGGCAGCACGGGCGAGCGCCGGATTACCGATAAGGCCGTTGTCTTCGGCAGGATGGGCGCCATGACCGAGATCCGCACACCCCGCCTCCTCCTCCGTCGCTGGCATGACGACGACCTCGCGCCGATGGCGGACATCAACGCGGACCCACGGGTCATGCGCTGGATTGACGACGGCACGGTGCGCGACCTGGACCACACGGCGGAGGCCATCGAGCGGTGGGAGGAGGAGTGGGACGAGGAGGGCTTCGGACTCTTCGCCGTCGAGCTGCTGGCCTCGGGTGAACTGGCAGGCTTCACCGGTCTGTCCGTGCCCGAGTTCCTGCCGGAGGTACTGCCCGGCGTGGCAATCAGCTGGCGGCTCGGCTCCCCGTTCTGGGGCCAGGGATACGCATCCGAAGCCGCCCACGCCACGCTGGAGTTCGCGCTCCAGGACCGCGGCCTCGACCACATCATCAGCATCATCCGGGTGGGTGACGACGCCTCCGAGAACGTCATCCGCAAGCTCGGCATGGTGCCCGAGCGAGAGACGGCGCACCCGGTGTATGCCTATCCGCTGCGCGTTCACACCATCGATCTCACCGAGTTCCAGGCATGAACCGGCCGCACCATCGATCATCGCAAGACAGCCGACCCCCCGCTATCCACACGTCCCCGACTGATCGCCACGAAGCGAACACCCAGACGAAGGATGTTACATTTCCGTCGCTGACTTGCGCTTCACGGAACTGCGGCCAGAGCCCCGAAAATCCCCAGGGTCTGCTTGATCCCCCACTTGGTTGAGCAGGCCGGGGCCGCGCCCCGGACCGCCTTGGCTCAGACCAGTGCGTCCATCAGGGCGGTGACATAGGCATCCAGCCGCTCCTCCACGGCGCGCGTCGTCAGCTCCGTCCTCCCCGCCTCCCGCCATGGCTGCGACACCAACCGCACTTCTTCCGAGAACGCCAGCCCACTCCGCACCCGCCAGTACAGCCGCTCGCTCGCGGTCGCGGCCGGCACCCCGCCTGCGTCCTCATACGCCTCGGCGAACCGCAGATCCCACGCCGGGCCGTGCAGCAGCGCGAGAGTGGTGGAGCAGTGCGCCACATCGAGATCCGTCGGGCCCCAGGAGGCCGCTGCCCAGTCGACGACGCCGGTGATCCGGGCACCTGCCGGCCTGGAGGGCGGCACGTCGAACAGCACATTGCCGGGTTGGAAGTCCCGGTGCAGAAATCGCCCCTCATAGGGCGGCGCGGGCTTGCGGATCACGTCGATCGCCGCAGTCCATACCGCCACGTCGACCCCCTTCGGAATCACGACGGTCTCGGCGGTCGTCAACGCCACATACTTCCGGGGACGCACGGCAGGTCGCACCGCGTGGATCGCCACGAGCTGACGGGCCAGCAAAGGGACGTGCGTCTCCAACCCTTCATCGTCGAGGACCGTCCGGCCCGCCAGATGCGTCATCAGGAGCGATGGATACTCGCAATACGCCGCGGTCGGATCAACCGCGACCAGTCCAGGAGCCGGCACGCCGGTCTCCGTGAGCAGGGTCAGGGCGCCGGCCTCCCTGTGCAGCCGGTCCTCAGCGTGCTCCACGTTGACGAAGCTCCGCAGCACCAGGTCACGAGTGCCTCCGTCCCGCCTGCCGATGGTCAGCCTCCGCATTTCGGCAGTGATGCCGCCGTGCAGTGCCTGCGTTCCGACGATCCGTTCACCGGCCTCCAGGTGTCGGCTCACCCAAGCCAGTGTCAACGGTCGGACAGCCGCCGCCTCATCGTGGTTGGTCACCATGCCACCTCAGCATCCGGACGGCGGCACGCGCGAAAGTTTTATAGGCGGTGCGGAGGAAGTCGGCGACCTTGCCCGACATGTCGAGAGCGACCGGCAGCTCCGGGGGCCCCGGAAAGCCAGGGGTCATTGGGCGCCCGCCATGCCTGTCGTCAATCGAACGATTGACGACAGGTATGGCGGGCGCGGGCGGGCGCGTCAGCAGTCTGCTTCGTCAGGAGCGATGGAGTCGCGTTGTGCGGTCTGGGCGACGCGGGATAGCAGGGTGCGCAGCTGATGGGCGTCGTGGTCGTCGAGGTCGGTGAGCAGGCGGGCCTCGGCGGCGGCGAGGCTGTGGCGTACCTGGTCGAGGCGGGCGCGTCCGGTGTCGGTGATCAGGACCAGGCGGGCGCGGCGGTCGCGGGGGTCGGGCCTGCGGGTGACCAGCTCGTGGGCTTCGAGGTCGTCGAGGAGGTAGGTCATCACGGTGCGGTCCAGGCTGACCGTTTTGGCGAGGGCGAGCTGAGAGGGCGGCTCGCCGCCGGCGAGGGCGACCAGGACGAGGTAGGCGCGCGCGCCTCCGGGCAGGTCGGCGACGGATTCGGTGGCCACGCGGCGGAACGCCGAGGAGACCATGCGGATCGCCCAGCCCAGATCGGTATCCAGTGCCAGGTCCGCGGTCTCGCCGCTCGGTTTCTTCTCGGACTTGGATGCGCTCACGCGCACAGCCTACCAGCATGAGCTTGTCAACAGATGTTCTTGTCGACAGAACATCTGCGATGCATAGTGGATTGAGTAACGGCTTCGCGTGTGTGATCCACGCGGCGTGCCATGACCACTACCGAAGGCATTGATGATGAGCACCAGTACCCCTTTGCAGGGCCGTACCGCACTCGTGACCGGGGCGACCTCGGGGATCGGCAAAGCCGTCGCGCAGAACCTGGCCCGCCAGGGCGCGACGGTCGTGCTGCACGGCCGCGACCAAGCGCGGGCCGAGGCCTTGATGAAGGAGATCACGGCCGAGGGCGGCGCCGCGCGGTTCGTCGCCGCCGACCTCGCGGACGCGGACGACACGCTGCGCCTGGCCGCCGAGGCCGGGGCGGTGGACATCCTGGTGAGCAATGCGGGCCTGTACGAGTTCGCCCCGACCGCCGCGACGGACGCCGCGAGCTTCGACCGCCACATCGCGGTCAACACCCGCGCCCCGTTCCTGCTGGTCGGCGCGCTCGCACCGGGTATGGCCGAGCGCGGGCAGGGTTCGATCGTGATCGTCGGTTCCAGCGCGGCCCGCCAGCCCGCCCCGATCGGCGCCGCCTACGGCGCGTCCAAGGCGGGTGTGGAGATCCTCACCCGTTACTGGGCCACCGAGTTCGGCGCATCCGGCGTGCGCGTCAACACCGTCTCCCCGGGCCCGGTCCACACCGAAGGCACCCAGGCGATGTTCGGCGAGCACATCGCGGCCCTGGACGCGACCAACGCGCGCGGCCGGGCTGGTGACCCGGCGGAGGTCGCCGAGATCGTCTCGTTCCTGGCCGGCCCCGCCAGCTCGTATGTCAACGGTGCCGTGCTGTTCGCCGACGGCGGCGAGCGCAGCAACCTTCCGGCCTGACCGTCTGAGGTACCGCGCCATGAACATCTTCGTTATCGGTGCCACCGGCTTCGTCGGCGGCGCCCTCGCTCGCCACCTGGCCGCCGAAGGCCACACGGTCACCGGCCTGGCCGGCACCGAAACCGCCGCCGCCGGCCTCCACGCCCAGGGCATCACCCCTGTCGCGGGAGACCTGGACGAGCGTCGCCCGGCCGTCGTGGAGGCGGCCCTGCAGGCGGACACGGTCATCTACGCCGCCCAGGCCGGAGCGGAGCAGGAGACCGCAACCGTCCAGGACCTCACCCGCGCGCCGGCCGGGACGGGCAAGACGCTGGTCTTCCTGTCGGGCAGCGGGGTGCTGCTGCAGCGCACCGCGGGTGCCTGGAGCCCGGAGGTGTACGCCGAGCACGAGCCGTTCACGCCCGAGCCGCCGGCCGAATTCCGCAAGGCCGCCGAGAACGCGGTCCTGGCCGCCGCCTCCGAAGGGCCGCGCGCGATGGTCATCCGCCCCGGGCTGATCTGGGGCCCCGGCGACCACGGCCACACATCGATGATCTACCAGTCCGTCGCTGCGACCGGTGCCGCCTGCTACGTCGGCGAGGGGCTGAACACCTACAGCCACGTCCACATCGACGACGTGACCCGCCTGTTCAGCCTCGCGCTGGAGAAGGGCCGGCCGGGAGGGCTCTACCACGCGGTGGCCGGTGAGACCCCCAACCGCTGGATCGCCGAACGCGTCGCCGCCGACCTCGATGTGGAGGCGCGCAGCGTCACCCCGGGGAAGCCGCCGGGGTGTGGGGGGAGTTCGGCGCCCTCATCATGGCCGCCTCCAGCCGCATCCGCGCCGTCAGCGCCCAGCAGGAACTCGGCCGGCAGCCCCAGCACACCGACATGCTGACCATGATCGGCGAAGACCGCCTGCGCCGCCTCGCCACACTCAGCGCCTGACCACGGCTTCGCCACCGCCGCGGAACAGCGGCGGTGGCGAAGTCCTCTGCCCTCGAAGCCGCCTCGATACGGCTCCCCCAGTACACCTCTTGATCACTTTCACCCTTGATGGAAGGGCCTCTCGTGAGCACTGCCGACTGGCTTCCCGACGGCTTCCGCGTCCAGCGGATCGCCACCAATGACACTCATCTCTCGGTCGCCGTCGGCGGCAGCGGACCGGTCCTGGTCCTGCTCCACGGCTGGCCGCAGACCTCCCGCGCCGGGGCCCGTGTCATGCCCGCCCTCGCCCAGAACCACACCGTCGTCGTCCCCGACCTGCGCGGCGCCGGCGCCAGCGACCGGCCCGAAGGCGGCTACGCCAAGACCAACCAGGCCGACGACATACGCGGCCTGCTTCACGCGCTGAAGCTGACCGGGCCGGTGGCCGTGGCCGGCCACGGCATCGGCTCCATGGTCGCCCTCGCATGGGCCGCCGCCCATCCCGACGACATATCCCACCTGGTCCTCGTCGACTCCCTCCTGCCCGGACTCGGCCTGGAAGAGGCCATGAACGTCGCCGAGGGCGGCATGTGGCACTTCGGGTTCTTCATGACCCCGCACGTGCCGGAGATGCTCTTCGACGGCCACGAACTGGAATTCGTCACCGCCACGTTCACCGCCATGTCCAGCCCCGGCACCTTCAGCGAAGCCGACCTCGCCGCCTACGCACACGAGTACACCGGCCGGGACCGGTTGCGTGGCGGCTTCGAGCACTACCGCACTCTCCTGGAGGACGGACGCGAGAACCGCGCGCTGCTCGCCGAGAAGAAGCTGCCCATGCCCGTCCTGGCCATTGGCACCGCCCACTCCGGCACCTCCACCGCCCAGGCCCTGGCCCCCCACGCCGACAACGTGCAGGGCACAGTCGCCCCCACCGGGCATTTCATCGCCGGGGAAGACGCCGACTGGTTCACCAAGACGGTGACCGAGTTCCTCACCTGATCGATCCTCCCGCCGGGGGCACTGCCCCGGGCCGGCTGTGCAGCAGTCCACCCGGGTCAGTGCGCGCCGTCGTCGTCCTTCCCCAGTTCCGGCGCGTCCGGGTCGCGCAGCGGGCCTCCTGCGCGGTGAGCTGGTGGTTCATCTGCCGCCGGTCGGTGTGTCGTCGACCGGGTCGACCCCGCGCAGCAGGTGCTCGGTCCCGGCGATCCGCCCGTACTCGGCTAACGCCTGCCCCAGCGGGATCGGCCGGTTCTCCCGTCCGAGTATCCGCTGCAGGTCGTAGGCCCGGGCCTGGTTGGTGACCACGGAGCCGGTGACCTTCAGCCGAGGCGTTGTCGGTGGCCACCATCTCCGTCCCGCCGTCCAGGTTCAGCAGCGCGTCCATGATGTGCAGGGAGTCGTGCGGGGTCCCGGGGACCACCCTCTACCCGATGCCGCGACCGGGTCGTTGAGGGCGTTCAGCCAGGTGATGCCCCGCTTGAAGCCGAAGTACTTCGGCGACGGCGCCGCGCTGACGATCCGGACGGGGACGACGAACCCCGCAGCCCGTCCACGGGCGCGAGCAGGCCCTCGCCCCAGAACCGGACGATGGGCACGGCTGCCCGGGCCTCGATGAGCCTCGCGTTCGCCGCGGCGATGGTGTCGGCGCGCAGGTAGTACTGGTCGACGTGCACGAGCCGGAGCCCAGGCTCACCGTTGTCCGGCGCAAGCCAGCAGCCGCGAGACGGTCGGCCTTGGCAGGCAGCAGGACCCCGTTGGTGGTCATAGCGAGATCGACTTCGGAGATTGACGCGCTGCGCCCTGTCCTACCACGTTCTGCCGTCTCGATGAGCTCGGTCCGGAAGCCGTCGGGCAACGCCTTGAGCCGGATCAGGCGGTGATCGAGTGCCGGGGCGCCGAGCCGCGTTCACCGATGGGCGGCCAGCACTGCCGCGAGGCCCTCTTGCAGATCTCTGACGAAATACTCGGGAACCTCCAGCGACGGGAAATGTCCCCCGGTTTCGGGCAACCTCCATCGGACGATTTGTCGGTACCGCTCCTGCGCCCAGGGGCGCGGGCACTTCTCGACGTCGCGGGGATACATAGTGAGTGCCGACGGGACGTCGACCCGAAGTCCGGGATCGAGCGAGTTGTGGCTTTCATAGTAAATGCGGGCCGCCGATGCGCCGGTCCGCGTCAGCCAATACAGGGTGACGTCGTCGAGAACGCGGTCCATGGAAATCGTCTCGAACGGGCTGTCTTCGGTGTCTGACCACTCGGCGAACTTGTCAAGGATCCAGGCAAGAAGCCCGACCGGTGAGTCGACGAGCGAGTAGCCGATGGTCTGCGGTCGGGTCGCCTGCTGCTTCGCGTACGCCGCGCGATGGCGCCAGAAATGGTGGGTTTCCTCGGCCCACTTGCGCTCCACCGCCGTCAGCCCGTCCGTTGTCAAACCAGGCGGTCCCTCCGCGAACGTCGTGTGGATGCCGAGAACGTGTGCCGGGAACCTCCCGCCGAGAACCGTGGTGATATTGCCTCCCCAGTCGCCGCCGTGGGCTACGAACTTGCTGTAGCCGAGCCTTCCCATCAGTTCCACCCATGCGGCCGCGATCTTTTCGGTTCCCCACCCGGTGGTGGCCGGCTTGTCGCTGTAACCAAAGCCGGGTAGCGACGGGACCACGACATGGAACGCCGGCGCGTCTGCATCTTTCGGATCTGCCAGCTCGTCTACTACATCGATGAACCGGACAATGCTGTCCGGCCAGCCGTGCGTCAAGATCAGAGGAATGGCATCCGCGCGCGCGGATCGGCGGTGCAGGAAGTGGATTCCCAGATCATCAATGGCCGTACGGAACTGGCCGATACGGTTGAGGCGCTCTTCGAACGACCGCCAGTTGTACGCGGTGCGCCAGTAGTGCACGACATCGACGAGGTCAGCGAGAGGAACGCCCTGTTCCCATCGGCGAGGGTCGGGCGCGGCGCGATGGACCGTCTCAGCCTCCGGTAGCCGCGCCGCGGCTAGTCGCGCGCGCAGATCGTCGAGATCAGTGTCAGTGGCGCGGGCTTCAAATGCTTGCACGTCGCTGGTTGGACGGGGCATGAGACCTCCTGGCCATCGTGGAACCGGCTACGACCTACCGCGAACCGGCTAAGGCGGTTCTAGCAGTTCTCCGAGCCACGCCGCAACCGGCTAAGGTGGTTCCATGCGTGCTGGCTTCCCTGACTTCCGCCTCGGTAACGTGCTGGCGACCAGCTTCACGGGGACTCTGTCCGAGCGTCATGGCGACGCTGTGGAGCGCATCCCCACGCCGCACCGACTCATCGACTGGCTGGCAGTGAGCGGCCTCGCCGTGGACTCCTGCACCACTGCCCAGCTCGACCTCGCCCGGGAACTGAGGGAGTCGATTCACGCCGCCGCGACAGCGGCCGCGCTCCAGGACGCTCTCCCTGCGTCTGCCGTCCAAGTCATCAATGACCGCAGCGCTCAGGGTCGGGCCGCGGCGATCCTGACGCCCGACGGTAAGCGGCGATGGCGACTCAGCTCGGCTTCCTGCGTGGAAGATGCCCTCAGCGTGATCGCCGCCGACGCGATCAGCATCATCGCAGGCGAACGAGACGGAAAATTGGCCTTGTGTGCATCACCAACCTGCCAGGCCGCCTTCTTCGACACCAGCCAGAGTCGCACTCGCAAATGGTGCGACATGAACACGTGTGGGAATCGTCAGAAGAAAGCGCGCTTCCATGCCAACCAGCGCAAAAATCCCAGACCAGCGGAGTGATCGTACCTCGGTACATCCAAAGTGGGCCCCACGCCGGCGACACATCTGTCGCGTTGGGTGCACTCCAACGGCACCCCTGAGAGCCATCTGTCGCCTTCGATCAACGTCCTCAATCAGTACGTCTACGTTGACTGATCGGCGACATTCATCGGCTCTTCGCGGTCGGGGGTGTTGGCGGGTAGGCACCCCGGCGGCATGTTCGCGGGCGCGGACGCTGGTGGAGTCGACCGCCACTAGCCACTCGATGCCCCCGGCGGCGTCGGCCCGGCCGGGGCCGCCTGGAGCATCCGCTGGAAAGTGCCGTCCGCCGCCCAGCGGCGAAAGCGGGTGTGCGGCGTGGCCCACAGACCATACCGGGGTACAGGCTGCTAGCCCTCTACGCGCTTCAGGCCGCGCACGGCCGGGATTGCCAACAGCAGGGCGCAGGCGACGAGCGCCATCGACGCGGACACGCACAGCAGCGGCACCGTCCCCGCGACGACCGCGAGCGGCCCCGCCAGCGCCTGCCCGACTGGCTTCATCACCAGCGAGCCGGCCGCGTCGTACGAAACCGTTGTGTCCCCAGGGCCCCCACCGACACGTACACGAAGCAGCCTCTCCATGCACGGCAATGATCGTCCGACCTCGGCCTCGCCCAAGTAGCCCGCCTCCACACCCGCACGCCGTGCGCGGCCAGTTCCTTGGCGAGGCAGACGGTGTCGTCGCCGGTCCAGCCCTCACGCTCGTCCTCCGGATTCTCGGTCAGCCAGTCCGTGGCCGACGTGCGGAAGAAGACCGGCAGGTCGTCGGGCCACACCTCACGAACGGCTTCGACCACCGGGAGCGGAAAACGCAGACGGTTCTCGAAGCTGCCGCCGTAGGAATCGGTGCGGTCGTTGGAGGCCGGAGAAAGGAAGGAGTCGATCAGGAAGCCGTGGGCGCCGTGCAATCGACCACCTGGAAGCCCGCGGCCAGGGTACGCTTCGCCGACTCGGCGAACTCCCGCACCAGCTGCTGGATCTCGTCCACCGTGAGCTCGTGCGGCACGGACCGCCCGGCGAACGGCGCCGGGCTGGGCGCGACCGTCTGCCAGCCGCCCTCGGCCTCGGGTAGGTACTACCGGCCGGTGAGCCAGGGCTTGTCGACGGATGCCTCGCGGCCGGCATGGCCGAGCTGGACGGCCGGGACCGACCCGTGGGAGCGAATGGCTGCGGTGATGCGCGCGAACGCTTGCTGCTGGCGCTCGTTCCGCAGCCCCGGATCCCAGGGGGTGATGCGCCCGTCGGACCGTATCCCGGTGGCCTCGGCCATCACCAGCCCGGCACCGCCGGCGGCCCGGCTGGCCAGGTGGGTGAGGTGGAAGTCGGTCGGCGTCCCGGTCTCCGGCCCGTCCGGGGTGATGGGAGCGCTCCCAAAATTGGCCGTACGAGTGCGTTCGCGACCCTGTTCGGACAGTGGCCCGGAGAGGGCCGGTCAGGGGGTGGTGATTTCGAACCGGGTGACGTTGACCGAGCCGCCGAGCGCCTGGGTGGCGTGGTTGAAGATGGCGTACCGGTAGCCCATGAAGAACCGCCAGTCGTTGCCCATGGTGAACGGGGGCCCGAGGCGGGTGAAGCGGGTGCCGTCGGTGCTGTAGGAGAAGGTTCCCTGCCGTCCCGCGCCGGGGCGGATATCGGCGGTGGCGCGCAGCCAGATGCGGCCGCCCTGGACAGCGGCGCTCGCGAGCTCCGTTCCGGTGCCGGTGGTGTTCCAGTTGCCGTCCATGGTCAGCCCGCCCACCATCGCCACCCGGGTCGCCCCGCCGTCCCGTTTCACACCGATCCACGCGGACGAGTCACGCAGCAGCGCCAGTCCGGCCCGGTCGCCGTCTCGCATCGCCGAGTGGTCGAGCTGGACGGTGGCGGTGGAGGTGGGCCCCTGGATCCGGTGAGTGAGGGTGTTGCGGGCCCCGTACAGGTCGTTCGTGACCGTCGCGGTGCGCAAGGTCAGGCCGTTGTTCACCGACCACTTGGTGTTGTCCGGGTTGTGGTTCCACTCCCACGTCGGCTTCAGGGACGTACCGTCGAAGGTGTCGACGCCGGTCAGCGGGGCGGCCTGGAGGGGTGGGGCCGGGACGACGGCCGGACTGGGATACGAGGCGCCCCAGGCACCGTTGACCAGTTCCACCACCGGCCAGCCGTCGGAGGTCCACCCGACCGGGGCCAGCACCGGGATCCGGCCGCCGGGGTAGGCGTCCACGAAGGCCATGTAGTACCAGGCGCCGCCAGGAGTCTGCACGAGCCCGCCCTGATGCGGCACCCCGCCACCGGGGACCGGACCGCGCAGGTCGAGCAGCACCTGCCGCATTGTGTAGGGGCCGAACGGGCCACTGGTCGACTTCAGGATGTACTGACCGTTCGCCGGACGGGTGAGGAAGATGTAGTAGTTGCCATTGATCTTGTAGAAGCGGGAGCCCTCCAGGGTCCCGACGCTCGACGGGGCGGTGAACACCTGCTGCGCTCGGACCTGGGTGCGCCCGTCGGCGGAGAGCTGGGCCACGCTGATGATGGTGTTCCCGTAGGACACGTACATGGTGTCGTCGCTGTCGATGAGCAAGCCCGCGTCGTAATAGGCGTTGTTGATGGTGGTGAGCCTGTTCCAGGGCCCTTCGACGGACAGGGCCGTGTAGATGTAGGACTTGGAGAACTCGATGCAGCCGAGCCAGTAGAACGTCCGGTTGCTCGGGCGGTAGGCCAGCGACGACGCCCAGACGCCCTTGACGTAGGCGCGGGAGCCGCCCAGGTCGTACGCGGGGCCGAAGTCCAGCACCGGCACCGAGTGGCCGGCGAATTCCCAGTTGACCAGGTCGTACGAGCGGAGGATGGGCGCCCCCGGCGAGTAGTGCATCGTGGAGGCCGAGTAGTAGTACGCGTTGCCGACGCGGATGATGTCGATGTCCGCGAAGTCCTGCCAGATCACCGGATTCATGTATTGCGCCGCAGTGGCCGAGAGGGCTGTGGTCGCGGCGTTGCCGCTGGAGGCGGCGGCGCGAGCCGCGAAGGCGGCGGGGGCCGCGGCCCCCGCGATCACGCCGGTGGTCATAGCCAGGGCCGCGCGGCGGCTGTGCTCGTGACGACGCCATGGCACGGAGGATCACTCTCCTTCTGGCATGAGCGGAGAAGTCACAGGGGCGACGATGTACGTACGGCATCACATGCGCGTGGATGAGCCTCGCGCCACGGGCATGCCCGTCCCACCCAATGACTATTCGACATACCGAACAACAATCGGAAGTTCGGACAAGCATGGATGATAGGCAGGCGGCGAGAGACGTCAACACCCCTCGCGCAACCCGTGTTTGCTACCCGTGCCTGCCGGCGGGCGATCCGCGGCCGGCGGGTGGAATCGATGCGCACGGCATCACCCGCCAGACCCAGGACGCCTTCGCGCTCACCAACTACGAGAAGCGGCACGAGCCTGGAAGGGCGGGGCGTACGACGCCGAGGTCCTGCCCTGTCCGGACACCGAGCTCGTCCGGGACGAGACCATCGGTGAGAACACCTCGCCGGAGGCCCTCGCCAAGCCCAAACCCGACTTCCGCGAACCCCGCGGCACCGTCACCGCGGACAACTCATTTCCCTTCCGCTGGGTAGAAACCCGACTTCAGGCTGTCTGTGGCGCACTTTACGCTGCGGGGCGCGCTGCGCTTCCGGCAGCGCGCACCCGCGCCGCATCCTGGAGGTCCATCGATGCGTCCAACCCGTCGTTCGTCCAGAAGGACTTCGCCGTTACGGTCCCGGCCCCGTGTCGTGGCCGTGCTGTTCGTGCTGGCGACCACCCTCGCCTCGGCGCTGTTCGCCGTCTCGGTCACACCGACCGCGGCCGCCGTGCGGCAGCCCCAGAGCAGGCCCGCGACCGGACCGTCCACCGAGAGCGCTGCCGTCCGCGCGGCGACCCCGAATCCGACCACCGCTTCACTCGAGGCCACGAACGGGCCGCTGACCACCGCCACCTACACCGTTCCGCGTCCGAGCGGGTACGGGTCCGGCACGATCACCTACCCGACGGCCAGCGGCTCGTACCCCGGCGTCGTGCTGATGCCGGGCTATCAAGGCACCCAGCAGAACCTGCAGTGGCTCGCGCCCCGGCTCGCTTCCTGGGGCTTCGTCGTCATCAACGTCGGCACCTCCACACTGGGCGACGATCCCGCGTCGCGCGGCCGCCAGATCAGCGCCGCCGGCACCCAGCTGATCTCGCTCAGCTCCACCGTCGGCAACCCGATCTACGGGAAGGCAAACGGCACGCTCGGCGCGGCCGGGCACTCGATGGGCGGCGGTGGCGTCATGGCCGCCCTCCGGGACGACTCCCGTTTCAGGGCGGGCGCACCCCTGGCACCTTACTACCCGAACCAGAACTTCTCCGGAGTCACCGACCCCACCTTCTTCATGACCTGCCAGAGCGACCCCGTCGCTCACGGCAACACCTACGCTCTGCCCTGGTACAACTCGATGTCCCGGGCCGAGAAGCTCTACATCGAGGTTCCCGGCGACCATCTCTGCCCGATGACCGGCTACGGCAACAAGGCCAAGCAGGGCAAGTGGATCGTGTCGTTCTTCAGCCGCTGGCTGCACGGCGACACCCGCTTCAGCCCGTTCCTGTGCGGTGCCGCGCGGGAAGCGGACAAGAACAGCCCCACCCTGGTCACGCGCTGGCAGGACACCTGCCCGTTCTGAGCGGGTCCTCGCAGGGCTCCCGCGGTCCGCCGCGGGAGCCCTCCTCACGAGCCCGTGCTGCCCGCTCCGTCCGTGACCGCGCCCTGCGGAGGTGTCGGGCTCATGCGCCGTTCCGCCGATGGCACAGCGCCTGGGAGATGGCCCGGCCGGTGGCCATGACAGCGGGCGCGAGCACGCTCCGTCCGGCGGCAGCGGCCCCCGGGACGACGGACACGGCGGCCACGACCTCGCCAGTCGCGTCCCGTACAGGAGCCGCGGCCGACACCGTGCCCGCCGGACCGGGCCACCGGCCGATCACCGCGAGGCCCGTCTCCTCCACCTCGGCGAGCATGCGACGCAGGCCGGTCGCCGGGGCATGGTGAGCCAGATAGCGTTCCTGGGTGGTCGCCCCGGCGTACGCGAGGAGCACCAGGCCGTCACCGGTGGCGTGCGCCGACCGGTTCGCCCGCTCCGTCGGCGTCCGGGGCGCCGATCCGCTCGACGAGCACCGTCTCCAGGCCGTCCAGCACCGTCAGCCGAACCTGCTGCCGCCCGGTCCTCCGGTGCAGGCCCTGGAGGAAGGACATCGCCACGTCTCTCAGCTCCAGCCGCCGTGGGGCCATCGCCGCGACCGCCCACAAGTGCAGGCCGATCTCGTAGCGACCGTTCCGGTTGCGTTCGAGCGCACCCCAGGACAACAACTCGCCGACGAGCCGGTGAGTAGTGGCCAGCGGCATCCCCGTTCGCCGGCTGATATCCGAAAGCGTCAGCCGACGGCGTTCTCCGGCGAACGCGTCCAGCACGCTCAGAACCCGGCCCGTCACCGAGCGGGGGGCTGGTTCCTTCTCAGCGGGCGCGCCGCTGGGCGAAGAGGGAGGCGGCGCTGAACGCATCTGACGATCCCTTCGGCGGATAGGGCCCACCTGTTGGCATGCATACAACAAGAGCTTCGGACTCGCACGGAGGCAGGGCCACCCCTCGCCCCCGGATATGAAGCTGTCCTTTGCGCATAAGACCGTCGTGCACACCGCGGAGTTGTCTTTCCCCTGCCCGAGGAGCACGAGCAGACGGCCGGATTGATGCACATGACGCATCGACAGATCCCGGTCCGGATGCTGGACACCGTTCGAGCACGGCTTGGAGACTCACCCTGATACGGCGACACTCCACCGCCTGCCTCGCCATCTGCCCCGCCACGCGTCGGCGCTCGCCACGCCGTACGGCTCTTCCTCGGTTCACCGCACCAGGCGAACGGCTCCACATCCGGCCCTCCTTCGGGCCGCCCGACACCTTACGGAGGACCTATGCGCGGCATCACCAGACGTACGGCGCTCACCATCGCCGCGGGGACCGTCACTGCCTCGACGTTGAGCGACGCGGCCACCGCCGCGGCCGATGCCCCGGCGCCGCGCCGACCGGCGGGGTCCGGAGCCGGGCCCGCTCTGCGGACCGCCCTCATCACACGGGTGACGCCCAGGAACAACTGGCGGGTGACCGCCGTCGCCGTCCACTACGCGAATCCCATTGTCCTGCGCGGCGGCATCATCCCGCCCTCCGCGTTCCAGGTCACCGCCGACCTCGGCGGGCAGAGCGCGGCCCGAACGGTCACCCGGGTCTATCCGAACACCGCGGCCAGGACGAACGCCCTCCCCAACGCGGGACGGCCGGGCAGATACCTCATCATCGAGCTCGACCCGGACGACGCAAATGCGCAGGCCTCCGGCACCGACCCGCTTCCGCTCCATCGCGCCTACGCCATCAGGCAGGTGGCCGATGTGCGGACCCCCGGCGGCGACCTGGTGCTCGCGGCCGGCCCGTTGGCGACCCGGAACGACGACGTCATCACACCGGTGGTCGACGACTTCACGGCGGGATCGTTCACCGACTCCACGGGATTCGAGCTGGCCTTCCGGCTGTACCAGCCGCAAGGGTTCGTGCGGAGTCCGGGGGCGGCCACCAGGTATCCGCTCGTCGTCACCCTGCACGGCGGCGGCGAGGTCGCCGACAACAACATGACCCAGCTCACCGCCAATCGCATCGCCGTGACCTTCGCCAAGCCGGAACGCCAGCGTCGCCACCCGGCGTTCGTGCTCGCTCCCCAGATCCCACTCCCCCGCCCCATGGACGGCCCCGACGGTACGGACTGGACCGACCCCAAGGTCCGAGCGGCGCTGGTCGAACTCATCGACACCTTCACAACGCAGCGCCCCGTCGACGCGGACCGGATCTATCTCGTCGGCCTGTCATCGGGTGCGCGAGGCATCTTCAATCTGCTCCCCAGGCATCCCCACACCTTCGCCGCGGCCCTGGCCACCGCCGGCTGGGGTGACCCGTCCACCATGGGTGGGATCACACACATCCCGATCTGGGCCGATCACTCCATCGACGACCCGGTGGTCCCCTACCGCGAGGGACGGTTCGGAAGACCCGGCACCTGGACGCTGATGAACGCCCTGGAGAGCGCCGGTGCACAGATCACCCGCGGGGAGTGGGCCAACGACCTGCCGAAAGCGAAGTTCGAAGCCCGGTCCAGGGCCCTGCTGAACCGGGCTCGCCGGGCCGGCAGCCAGGTGCTGTTCACGAGCTACACGCCCGGAACGACGCCGGTGAGCCCGCACTTCGCGTGGGCACAGGCCTATGAGAACGACGTCGTCATCGACTGGCTCTTCGATCAGTCCCGTACGCCCTGACGCCGAAGTCCCGCCTGCCCCGCGAGACGGGATCCGTCGAGAGGGTCGCGGGCGCACGGGATGAGTGAGTCCGATGTCCGGGACGGCCGCCACCATGGCGAAGGGCGTCCGTTGGCCTGAGTGTGACTTCTGGCTCGGACGCCCTTCTGGCGGCACTGTACGTGTTCATCGACGACCATGTGGCCCCTTGCCGCCGGACCGGGCGACCGCCAAACTGACGGGCGCGAACTGCTGTGCCTGGCGGTCGCCCAGGTCCTGCCAGATCCGCGGTTTGCCCACCGGGGCGAAGCCATGGCGAATGGCGGCCGCCAGGTCGTCGCCCTGCTCGTAGCCGACCACCGGCAGGGTGGGGGACAGCCGATTCACCGCGTCCAGTACGACCGGCCAGGTCGCGTCAGCGCCGCCGTCCAGCGCGAAGACATGGGAGATTTTGACCACGTGGTCGCTGCGGCTCGCCACCGCTCCGGCTACGACTCGGCCATCGGCGGACTGTCCGGCAAGCACAGAGATGGCTGGGTCGTGGAGCAGTTCGGGCCGGAAGAGGTCCGCGTTGCCGTCCCCGTTGTCCCAGGCGAGCGCCCAGGCACGCAGCGTGTCCGGGTCGTCTGCCACGTCCCAGGCAAGATCCGACACGGTGGCGGGCGGACTCGCCGGACGGTGGATCCACTGCGCCTCGAACAGCACCGGGCGCAGGTGCCGACGATCAAGTGCGCGGAGTCCGGGATCGAGGGACCCGGTCGTCGCGGAGCTGCTCATGTTCCTCGTCCCGTGGGGGGAAGGCCGATGGGCAGCCCCGATGGCGAGGTCGGCCGACAGCAGGGCCGCTGGTGAAGCGGGAGAGGCTGAAGTCGTCGATGATCGGTAGGCCGTCGGGGGCATGTCGACGAGGCCGCCCAGTAGCGCTGGGCCCTCACGTCGCGCAACTCGGGGACCTGG
The DNA here is from genome assembly GCF_042868035.1 of Streptomyces sp. NPDC007875. Taxonomy (NCBI): domain Bacteria; kingdom Bacillati; phylum Actinomycetota; class Actinomycetes; order Kitasatosporales; family Streptomycetaceae; genus Streptomyces; species Streptomyces sp. NPDC007875. The sequence goes on from NZ_JBIADZ010000042.1 coordinate 59,470, forward strand.
GCGTTGAGGCCGGCGCTGACGACGACGCCGGCCTCGATCAACCCGCACAAGGATGCTTCCCGAAGCACTCTGAGACGCACCGCTCCCCGGGCCGGCGCACCCAGCCGTCGGGAAGACAACCACCATCGGATGCTCCAGACTCGAATGGAGGCTGCCGATCGATCGCGCTTGAAAGGTCGGACCTGCGCATGGATGTGCCGCTCTGGCTGTGGCTGGCGTTCGCCGCCACCGTGGTGGTGTCGTTGACAGTCGATCTGCTCGCCCACCGGCAGGCACACGTCATCGGGTTTCGGGAGGCCGCCGCCTGGAGCGGAGTCTGGGTGGGGCTCGCGATCGCCTTCGGCGCGGTCGTCTTCCTGGTGGTCGGCACGACTGCCGGTGTGGAATACACGACCGCGTGGCTGCTGGAGAAGAGCCTGTCGGTCGACAACCTCTTTGTCTTCGCGCTGATCTTCGGCTACTTCAAAGTACCGCGCGCCCACCAGCACCGCGTGCTGTTCCTCGGCGTCCTCGGCGCATTGGTCTTCCGTGGCCTCTTCCTCGCCGCCGGCGTCGCCGTGGTCAGCCGCTTCACCGCCATCCTGTTCGTCTTCGCCGCCATCCTCTTCTACAGCACCTACAAGATCCTCAAGGAGGAAGAAGACTCCTTCGACCCTGGTAAGAGCATCGCCGTACGGCTGCTCCGCAAGATCATCCCTGTGCGGGACGATTACGCCGGCACCCATTTCTTCGTCAAGGAAGCCGGCAAACTCGTCGCCACTCCCCTGCTCGCCGTCGTCGCGGCGATCGAAGCCGCCGACCTCGTCTTCGCGGTCGACAGCGTGCCCGCCGTCCTGGCCGTCAGCAATGACGCCTTCATCGTCTACACCAGCAACGCCTTCGCCATCCTCGGCCTGCGCGCCCTCTACTTCATGCTCGCCGGCCTTCTCGACCGCTTCCACTACCTCAGCAAGGGCCTGGCGCTCATCCTGGCCTTCATCGGCGTGAAGCTCATCCTCCAGGCGTCCCACAAGACGATCAGCCCGGCCATACCCGAAGTCCCCTCGCTTCTCAGCCTCGCCGTCATCGTCACCGTCCTTGCCATCTCCGTCGGGCTCAGTGTGCTGCGTCCCCCGCCATCCGGCCACGCCGACGGCCAACCCCGGACGGAAGCCTCCCGTGCCTCGGAGCCCACAGCCGATCCACACAACGCCGCCGAACCGCCTGAGAACGGGTGAGAAGACCGAAAAAACGTTGCGGCCTGCGGAAACCGACATCTTTCCGCGACCAGTATCCCAAATTACCCTCAAGGAATATTAAAGCTATACTAAAATGGCATATATGAGCAGCCGACTAGAAGGCAAGGCGATCTCATCACCCCCGCGTGTCTGCCGCTCGTGCAAGCAGGAAGTGGACACCGTTGTGGAGCGGCGCAAAACCATGGGCATCTTCGTCCCTGTCTGGACCGCGGGGCCCTGCCACAACCCGCGCTGCGAGCAGTACGTGCCCGAGCAGGCACCGATCAGCTCAGCGCGTCGATTCCGTGGCAGGACCTGACCGGTCGGTACGCATTGAACGATGCCCTGCCCCTTCCGAGCCGAGCGCATTCCGAGGCCGAACACCGCCGGGTCCCAAGAGGCCCGTGTGCTGCGGGCTCGGCGACGTCCTCTTCCTCGCCCTCCTCGACGGCGGCGCGATAACCGTGCCCGGCGTTGTTCACCAGCACATCCACACCCTCGAACCGGCCCTCCGCCGCCCGGACTGCCTCGGCGACCTGCGTTGTGTCGGAGACATCGAGCGGGAGCGCGAGCGCGGTGCGGGGGTACAGCGCGGGGAAGTCCTGGACCGAGGCCGCGTTGCGTGCCGTGACGACCGCGTTCCAGCCCCGTTCGAGCACTGTCCGGGCGAGGGCGCGGCCGAGTCCGGTCGAGCATCCTGTGATCAGCCATGTGGGCATGTGACGTGCGCTTTCTTCAGTGCGGGATGGTGCGCGCACCATGCACCACCGTGGTACTCGGGGGACGCACGCCTCGCGGGTGGCTCGCCCCCCATCCACTTTCCTCGCTTCGACCTCCTTGTGGAGGACCGAGCTGTGCCGGGTAACGGCGTTCAGGGGTGTGACAAGGCCCCCCTGCGCAGGACGGAAACGCACGGCGGCCGTCGACGATCCGTACAGCGCGATCATCGGCCCGCAGGTGTTGAGTAGGTGTAGAAGCCCCGGCCGGCCTTGCGCCCGAGGTGGCCGGCCTCGACCATCCGGGACAGCAGTGGCGGCGGTGCGTAAAGCGGCTCCCTGAACTCGCCGTAGAGGGACTCCGCAACGGCCAGGGTCGTGTCGAGGCCGATGTGGTCGGCCAGCGCGAGGGGACCCATCGGGTGCGCGCAGCCGCGCACCATGCCTTCGTCTATGTCCTGGGCAACGGCGAATCCGGACTCGAACATACGGATGGCCGCGAGAAGATAAGGAATCAGCAGGGAGTTGACCACGAATCCCGCCCGGTCCTGAGAGACGATGACATGCCGCCCCAGGACGTCGGCAGCGAAGTGGCGCATTCGATCCCATGCCGTGTCGGCGGTGACCAGAGACGGCACGAGCTCGACCAGATCGAGCACCGGAACGGGATTGAAGAAGTGCAGCCCCATCACCTGGCCCGGCCGTGAAGTGGCCGCGCCGAGCTTCATGATGGGGATGGACGAGGTGTTGGAAGCGAACAGGGCGTCGGGCCGGAGAACGACCCGGTCCAAGGTGGCGAAGATGTCGGTCTTCAGTGCCTCGTCCTCCGGCGCGGCCTCGATCACCAGGTCCCGGTCGGCGAAGTCGTTCAGATCGGTCGTGAACGCGAGTGCGCCCACGACGGCGTCACGGTCCCGCGCCGTCAGCTTGCCTCGTTCGAGCGCTCGGGCGAGGGACTGGGTGATCCTGTCTCGGCCGGATTCCAGCGCCGCGCCGTCGACCTCGTACACGAGGGTCTCCAGGCCGTTACGCGCACATACCTCGGCGATCCCGGCGCCCATCAGTCCGCAGCCCACCACGCCGACCTTGCGTATGACGGGGTCGTTCGTGTTCATCGTGCGCTCCCCCGGGTGCCGGGCAGGTTGCGGGCCATGACGATCCGCTGGACCTGATTCGTGCCTTCGTATATCTGCGTGATCTTGGCGTCGCGCATCATGCGCTCCACGGGGTAGTCGCGGGTGTAGCCGTAGCCGCCGAGCAGCTGGACGGCGTCCGTGGTGACCGCCATCGCCACGTCCGAGGCGAAGCACTTGGCCGCGGCGCCCTGGAAGGTGAGGTCGCTGTCGCCCCGCTCGGACTTCGCGGCGGCGGCGTACGTCAGCTGGCGGGCGGCCTCCAGCTTCATGGCCATGTCGGCGAGCATGAACTGGACGCCCTGGAAGTCGCCGATCGGCTTGCCGAACTGCTTGCG